>NZ_JCADBQ010000007.1:0-327762 GCF_059359355.1 Micromonospora sp. ZG13 | reverse complement strand
ACCCGAGCCGTCCCGGCCAACAACCCGTCGGCCTTCAACCCCGCAACGAACGTACGGGCCGCCCGCATCGGCCCCACCGTGTGGGAACTGGACGGCCCGATACCGACACTGAACAGATCGAACACACTGATCATGGCTGCACTTCCTGTCGCGTCGGCCGCACCCGGCGGCTCAGTTGGCGGAACCGGGCGTGAACGAGCGGGCCAGCAGCAGCAGGTTCGCGGGCTTCTCGGCGAGTCGCCGCATGAAGTACGCGTACCAGTCGCGGCCGTACGGCAGGTAGACCCGCATCCGGTTCCCGCCCGACGCCAGTCGCAGTTGCTCGTTCTCGCGGATGCCGTACAGCATCTGGAACTCGAAGTCCTCGACGCTGCGCCCGCCCACCCGCGCCAGGTGCAAGGTGTGCTCGATGAGCTTCGGGTCGTGGGTGGCGACCATCGGATACCCCTGCCCCTCCATGAGGATGCGCAGGCACCGCCGGAACTCGTCGTCGACCTGGTGTTTCCTGACGTACGCCACCGAGGCGGGCTCGGCGTAGGCGCCCTTCACCAGGCGCACCCGGCTGCCCGCGTGGGCGAGCCGCCGGCAGTCGGCCGCCGTACGCCGCAGGCACGCCTGGAGGGCGACGCCGACCCACGGGAACTCCGCCCGCAGCTCGCCGAGCAGGGCGAGGGTCGCGTCCACGGTCGTGTGGTCCTCCATGTCGATGGTGACGCCGGACCCGACGGCCGCGGCGGCGGCGCAGACGTCGCGCGTGAGCCGCAGGGCGTGCCCGTACCCGTCACCCGGCAGCGACCCACCGAGCGCCGAGACCTTCAGTGAGACCTCGGCGGTCGCGGCCAGGTCCGCGGCGTGCAATGACCACAGCAGCGCGACGTACGTGTCGCGGGTGGCCTCGGCCTGCGCGAGCGCCGTGGTCCCCTCGCCGAGGAGGTCGATCGTGACCTGGAGGCCCACCCCGGCGAGCTGGCGGGCCACCGCGACCACCTCACGATCCTCCTCGCCCGCGACGAACCGGCGGACGATTCCCCGGGTCAGGGACGACCGCGAGACCAGTGCGCGCATGCGCTCGTTCTCCGCGGCCAGGAGCAGGAGCTTGTTCGGCATGGAACGCCTTTCCGGAGGGCCGGGTCGCGACGCCGTCGCCGGACGGCGGCGAGCGGGTTGGTGCCGCCGGGGTGCGGTGCGCGCACGCGTCCCCGGCGGACGTTCACGGGTGGGCCGTGGGGCCCGCAGCCGCCGCGTCGGCGTCGGCCAGGTAGGCGCGGTACTCGTCGGCCGTCATCAGCGCCGGCGCGTCGGTCAGGCGCACCCGCACCAGCCAGCCCGCCCCGTACGGGTCCGTGCCGATCAGGTCCGGGTCGGCGACGACCGCGTCGTTGGTGGCGACGATCTCGCCGCTCACCGGCAGGTACAGCTCGGCCACCGACTTGGTGGACTCCACCTCGCCGCAGACCTCGCCCGCGCTCAGGTGGGTGCCCGGTTCGGGCAGCTCGGCGTGGATGACGTCGCCGAGGGCGGCGGCGGCGAACGCGGTGATGCCCACGGCGGCCGGTTCGGTCGTGTCGTCGAGCCACTCGTGGTTCCTGCTGTAGCGCAGACGCGCGGGAACGTCCATGGTGCTCACTCCTGGGGATGAATCGGTGCGCGTCAGCGCGGGCGGCGGTAGAGCGGCGGCGGAGTGCCGCGTACCGCGTCGGCGGGGCTGAGGGCGCCGGACGCAACCGACCCGGACCGACCTCCAGCGAAGAGGCCGGCGCGTTCGCGTACCGCGCGGTGCCCGGCGGTCTCGCTGCCGTGGCGCAGCGGCGCGGACCAGCCGGTGAACCGGGCGCCGAGTTCGGCGCGCACGGCGTGCAGGGGTGAGCGGAGCAGGGGTGTCGGACTGTGCTGCACGGAGGCCTCCCTCGTCCCGACGCGGTCGCGTCGTACGGTCGGTTGCCTCCCGCTCTGTCATCGACCTGAGAGCTTCACCGCCGGTTGGCGGCTTGCACCGTGGGTGAGACGACGGATCGTCTGCTTTCCAGAGTTCGCCTCACCCGAGCGGTAACGGGGCCTGAGAGTTTCTTGGGAGTTTGCTCCTTCGGCGCCCCGACGGACGGTCGGGATCTCTCCCGCGCGGGTTCGAACGGCGTCTATGTAGTTGTGGGTCGCCCGCAGACCCTAGGCGACCGGCCGAGCGGGTGTCAACGGCTGCGGACGGTCGCCGAACCGTCACTCATATCGACCACCAGCGATTCTTTACACGATGTGTGATGTGTGCCATTGTACTGGCCACCCGCAGCGCGAGTCCCGCTTGATCGACGGACGTCAGCGCGCAGCCACCTCACACCACCACCCGCCGGCCGCCCGGCCGGACCACGAACGCCAGGAGGCGACCCGTGAGAACTTCGAGACCACGACACCGGCGCGGCTGGCCCGCCGTCCCGCTGGCACTGGCACTGGCCCTGGGGCTGGGGCTGGCCCCGATGGCCTCCGCCGGCACCGCGAACGCGGCACCGCCGCCCAGGCCGACCGGCGCCGCCCCGACCGACGCCGGCACCGGCTCCGGCGCCGCCGACGCCCACGTCCGGCGGTCGCCGCTGCCGGTCAACGAACGAGCCCCGCTCCCCTCGTCCCGGGAGGAGCTGCGCCGCGACTACGACCGGCCCGACGCCGCCCGAAGCCGCGTCGCCCCGTCGATGCGCGCCTCGGCCGCCGCGCCATGCGCGGTCAGCGACTTCACCAGCCGGACCGGCAGCGCCCTGGTGCAGCAGATCAAGGCGTCCACGACCGACTGCGTGAACACCCTGTTCAGCCTCTCCGGCAGCGACGCCGCCCAGGCCTTCCGCGAGGCGCAGATGACCAGCGTGGCGTACGGGCTGCGGGACGACGCCGCCGCCTACGACGGCACCAACCGCACGGGCACCGCCCAGCTCGTGCTGTACCTGCGGGCCGGCTACTACGTGCGGTGGAACCATCCCGCCACGGTGGGCTCCTACGGCCCCGGCCTGCGCACCGCCATCCGCGCCGGGCTGGACACGTTCTTCGCCAACAGCCGCTCCGGAAACGTCAGCGACGCCAACGGCGAGGTGCTGGCCGAGGCGGTCACCCTCATCGACAGCGCGGAGGAGAACGCCCGCTACCTGTACGTGGTGAAGCGGCTGCTGACCAGCTACAACAGCTCGTACGACTCGTCGTGGTGGATGCTCAACGCCGTCAACAACGTCTACACGGTGCTGTTCCGCGGCCACCAGGTGCCCGAGTTCGTCAGCACGGTCAGCGCCGACCCGAGCGTCCTGGACACCCTGTACACCTTCGCCTCCGGCAAGCGGGCCCTGCTCGGCACCGACCGCGGCTACCTCGTCTCCAACGCCGGCCGCGAACTGGGCCGTTTCCTCCAGCACACCGCCCTACGGTCGAAGACGCGACCCCTGGCCCGGGGCCTGCTCGACCTGAGCGCGATCACCGGCCCCACCGCCGCCCTCTGGGTCGGCGTCGCCGAGATGACCGACCACTACGACAAGGCCGAGTGCGCCTACTACGGCACCTGCGACCTCCAGCGGCGGCTCGCGGCCGAGGTCCTGCCGATCACCTACACCTGCGGCAACACCATCCGCATCCGCGCCCAGCAGATGACCTCCACCCAACTCGACTGGGCATGCACGAGCATGCGCAACCAGGACGCCTACTTCCACTCAATCGCGGCGGACACGGGCCCGGTCGCCAACGACCGCAACACGACCATCGAGGTCGTGGTCTACGACTCCAGCACCGACTACCAGACGTACGGCGGGCCGATGTTCGGCATCGACACGAACAACGGCGGCATGTACCTCGAAGGCGACCCGGCGGCCGCCGGCAACCAGGCGCGCTTCATCGCGTACGAGGCGGAGTGGCTGCGGCCCACCTTCGAGATCTGGAACCTCAACCACGAGTACACCCACTACCTCGACGGTCGCTTCAACATGTACGGCGACTTCACCGCCAACATCGCCACCCCCACCATCTGGTGGATCGAGGGCTTCGCCGAGTACGTGTCGTACTCGTACCGGGAACTGACCTACGGCGCCGCCATCACCGAGGCCGGGAAGAAGACCTACTCCCTGCGTACGCTCTTCGACACCACGTACAACCACGACACCAACCGCGTCTACCGGTGGGGCTACCTGGCGGTGCGCTACATGCTCCAGTCGCACCGCGGTGACGTCACCACGCTGCTCGGGCACTACCGCACGGGCAACTGGAACGCCGCCCGCACGCTGCTGACCGGCACCATCGGCAGCCGCTACGACACCGACTGGTACGCCTGGCTGGGCGCCTGCGCGGCCGGCAACTGCGGCGGCACCAACCCGCCCGGAAACCAGGCCCCGGTCGCGGCGTTCACGTCCACCACCAGCGGACTCAACGCCACCTTCACCGACCGGTCCACCGACGCCGACGGCAGCATCGCCGCCCGCTCCTGGACCTTCGGCGACGGCACCACCTCGACGGCGACCAACCCCACCAAGACCTACCGCGCCGCCGGCACGTACGCGGTCACCCTCACCGTCACCGACGACAAGGGCGCCACCGCCCGGACCTCCCGCGACGTCACGGTCACCGGCGATCCCGCCGCGCTGCCCGAGTGCACCGGCGGCGACGTGCGGACGCTGGGCCGCAACTGCCAGCGGAGCAACCTCCAGGCCACCACCGGAAACCTCTCCTACCTCTACCTCCAGGTGCCCGCCGGCACCGCCCGCCTGACGATCACCTCGTCCGGTGGCACCGGCGACGCGGACCTGTACTACAGCCCCAGCGGCTGGGCCACCACGAGCGCGTACACCCACCGGTCGGTCACCAGCGGCAACGGCGAGACGATCACGATCGACAATCCGGCCCCCGGCTACCACTACGTCAGCCTGCACGCCAGGCAGGCGTTCAGCGGGGTCACCGTGAAGTCGGAGTACTGACGACCCGCGCCACGTCCGGCAGTGGTGGCCGCCCGCGCGTAGCGCTGGCGGCCACCACCGGCTGGCGGCCGGCGCGCCCGCGTGGCCTTGCGGATCGGCGGCGGCCCGGGCCCGCAGCGCTCAGTCGTCGGCGGCGAGTTCGCCGAGCGTGACCGGCTGCGCCAGCGGACGGGACGCGTACCCGGCCAGGTCGGCCACGCCCGGCGCCCGGCCCACCTCCCGGGCCACCAGGCAGGCCGTGGCGTAGCCGCAGACCCGACCCTGGCACCAGCCCATGCCGGCCCTGGTCAGCAGCTTCGCGCCCCGGGCGTCGGTGGCGGACAGCTCCCGCACCGCCCGCCGGACCGCCGCGACGGGCACCTCCTCGCACCGGCAGACGAGCGTGTCGTCGGCGCACCAGTCCGGCCAGGCGGCCGGCACGGGGTGGACCGCGTGCAGCGCCGCCGCGAACCGGCGCAGCCGGCGCCGGGCCCGCAACAGCCGGTCGAGCCGGCGGGCCGGGAAGGGCGGCGGACGGCCGAGGGAGAGCGCGGCGGCGCCCCCGGCGAGCTGCCCCTCCACCAGCGCCAGGCCGGCACCGCCGACGCCGGTGACCTCACCGGCCGCGTACACCCCCGGCACCGAGGTCGCCTGAGCCGCGTCGGCGGCCAGCACCAGGCTGCCGTCGCGGTCCAGCCGGGTCGCGCAGCCCAGGGCCACGGCCAGCTCCAGCTGCGGGGTGAACCCGAAGCCCACCGCGAGGCCGTCGCACTCCACCCGGGTGCCGGTGCCGGGCAGCACGGTGCCGCCGGGACCGAGCCGGGCGACGGTCACCCCGGTCACATGGTCGGTGCCGTGCGCGGCCACCACCGCCGTCCGGCGGTGGTAGGGCACGGCGTGCCGCAGCATCCGCCAGCCGTACCGGCCGGCCTCGGCGAGCTTGCCCGCCGCGCCGACGACCGCGCGCGGGTGGCGGGCGTACCCCGCCGGGTCGTTCGCCTCGTAGACGCCGACGACGGTGCCGCCCGCCGCGGCCAGGCCGGTCGCGACCGGCAGCAGGAACGGTCCCGTCCCCGCCACCACGATCCGCCGCGCGAAGGTCACCCCCTGGCCCTTGAGCATGGCCTGGGCGCCGCCGGCGGTGACCACGCCGGGCAGGTCCCAGCCCGGGAACGGCGCGACCCGGTCGTGGGCGCCGGTCGCGACGACCAGCCGGCGCCCGCGCACCACCCCCGCACGGGTGTGCACGGCGAACTGCGGGTCGGCGCGGCCCGCCGGGGACTCCACGAACCAGACGGCGGCGTCGGCCCGGTACGCGACCCGGCCGAGCTGCCCGCGCAGCCGGGCGAACGTCGACCAGTCGGGGTGCTCGCCGCCGTCGGTGTCGGCGCGGTGCCGCCAGAACTGCCCGCCCGGGCGTGACCCGGCGTCGAGCAGCGCCACCCGGCAGCCGGCCCGCGCCGCCGAGGCCGCCGCGGCCAGCCCGGCCGGCCCGGCGCCGACCACCACCACGTCGTACGCGGTCACGGCCGCGGCCCGCCGTCGTCGTGGGTCTCGACCACGTCCCCCGGACGGGCGACGACCAGGCAGGCGCGCTGGGACGGCGTCCCGTTGACGCGTACCAGGCAGTCGAAGCAGATCCCGATCCCGCAGAAGATCCCCCGGGGCCGGTCGCCGACCCGGGTGCGCCGCCACGAGCGGATGCCGGCGGCGAGCAGTGCGGCGGCGATCGTCCGCCGCCCGTCGGTGGGGACGGGGCGGCCGTCAAAGGTGAACGTCATGGCGCTCCGGGGCGAATGGTCGTAGGTCCATGTCCGGGCGGCGCCCGGTCAGCAGTGCCGCGACGGCGTGCCCGGTGGCCGGGGCGAGACCGATCCCGGCGCCCTCGTGGCCGGCGGCGTGGTAGAGGCCCGGCACCCGGGGATCGGCGCCGATCATCGGCAGGTGGTCGGGGCTGTAGGGCCGGAACCCCCGGTAGGCGCGGATCGCCGACACCCGGCCGAGGACCGGGAAGAGCCGGACCGCGCCCGCCGCCAGCCGGCGCAGCGCCGGCAGCGGGATCGTCGGGTCGAACCCCACCCGTTCCCGGGTGGAGCCGATCAGGATCGTGCCCGCCCTGGTGCCCTCCACCACAGGCGAGACCTCCAGGTCGCCGGAGCTGCGGCCGACGTTGGCGACGTAGCCGGCCGCGTACACCTTGTGCCGCACCAGCGGCGGCAGCGCCTCGGTGACGAGGATGAAGCCGCGCCGGGGCAGGATCGGCAGCTCGACCCCGGCCAGGGCGGCGACCTCGCCGGCCCAGACGCCGGCGGCGTTGACCACCGTCGCGGTGTGCAGCGTGCCCCGGTCGGTCACCACGGCCCGGACCGCTCCGGTGGCGTCGCGGCGCACCCCGACGACCCTGGTCCCGGTCAGCAGCCGCACCCCGGCGGCACGCAGCAGGTGGGCGGCGGCCAGCATCGGCTGCACCTGCATGTCCTGCGGATAGTGCACGCCGCCGGCGAGGTCCCGGGCCAGGTGCGGCTCGAACCCGGGCAACGCCTCGGCAGCCACCTCGTACGCCTCGACCCCGACGGCGCGCTGGCTCGCGGCGAACGCCCGCAACGCGGCGTGTTCGGCCGGCGAGGCGGCCACCACCAGCCCGCCCTTGTGTTCCAGCTCGATGTGTTCCCCGCCGAGACTCTCTCCGAGTTCCCGCCACAGGGCGACGGAGTGCCGGGCCAGCGCCAGCTCCGGCCCGGGCGGCTTGTCGGAGACGAGGATGTTGCCCTCGCCGGCGCCGGTGGTGCCGGCGGCCACCCCGCCCCGGTCGACCACAGTCACGGCCAGTCCGGCGCGGGCGGCGTAGTAGGCGCAGGCGACGCCGACCATGCCCGCCCCGATGACGACGACGTCCGGGCTGGCGGCGGTCATGAGGCGACGCGGTGCATCCACGCCTCGACGTCGTCCGCGTGACGGGGCAGGTCGGCGGAGAGCATGCGGTAGCCGTCGTCGGTGATCAGCACGTCCTCCTCGATGCGCATGCCCAGCCCGCGCAGCTCGGCGGGGATCAGTTCGTCGTCCGGCTGGAAGTAGAGTCCCGGCTCCACGGTCAGCACGTGACCGGCCGCGAGGCGGCCGTCCAGGTAGGTCTCGGAGCGGGCGGCGGCGCAGTCGTGCACGTCCAGGCCGAGCATGTGGCCCGAGCCGCAGAGGGTCCACCGGCGGTGCAGGCCGCAGTCCTGCGCCAACGACCGCTCCGGCGTGCAGGGCAGCACCCCGAGATCTGCCAGCCCGTGCACCAGCACGGTCATCGCGGCCTCGTGGAAGGCCCGGAAGTGCGCCCCCGGCCGCAGGCACTCCAGCGCGGCGTCGTTGGCCCGCCGGCACAGCTCGTACAGGTCGCGCTGCAACGGGCTGAACCGGCCGGAGACCGGCAGGACCCGGGTGATGTCGGCGGTGTACAGCGACCGGGTCTCCGCCCCGGCGTCGAGCAGCAGCAGGTCGCCGTCGCGGACCGGCCCGTCGTTGTCGTTCCAGTGCAGGGTCGCCGCGTGCGCGCCGGCGGCCACGATGGACTGGTAGCCGACGTCGTTGCCCTCCAGCCGGGCGCGCTGCCAGAACACCCCCTCCAGGTACCGCTCGGACGTCCGCATCGCCATCGGCAGCGCCCGCACCACGTCCTCGAAGCCGCGGGTCGTGGTGGCCACCGCCTGCTCCAGCTGGGCGATCTCCCAGGGATCCTTCACCAGGCGCAGCTCGGCCAGCACGGCGGCGAACTCGGCGTCGCCGGCGGTGGCCCCGCCGCCGAGCAGCGCGTCGACACCTGCGTCGACGCCGCGCAGCACCCGCGTCGGCGTGTGCGCCCCGGCCAACGCCGGCGCCAGCTCGGCGACGTGGCGGGTCGGCAGGGCCAGCCGGCGGCTGCTCTCGCCTAGGGTGGGACGCCGGCCGGCCCACAGCTCGCCGTAGACCCGGTCCCGGAAGAACTCGCCGTCCTTGCGTCCCGAGCGGGGACGCAGGAACAGCGTGGCGTCCCCGTCGGGTTCGACCACCAGGACGCCGTCGGAGGACTGGTCGCCGGTCAACCAGGTGTACGCCGAGTGGGGCCGGAAGCGGTAGTTCTGGTCGTTGGAGCGCTGCTGGTAGCCACCGGCCGGGACCACCAGGCGCTGGCCGGCGAACAGCTCGTGCAGCCGCGCGCGCCGCCTCGCGGCCCAGCCGGCGACCTCGTCGACCGGCAGGTCGTACTGCTCGGTGTCCGCCCAGCCGGACAGCATGAACTCCTCGAGCGCGGGGCTGACGGGCAGGTCGTGGCTGCCGGTACGCAGGTCGCGGGTCACAGCGGCTCCTTGACGTGGAGGGGTCGGTGGCGTGGGTCAGTGGGGTCGCGGCGGCGCCGCGAAGGTGACGGTGCGGACCGAGGTGTAGAAGTGCAGGGCGGCGGTGCCCTGTTCGCGCGGGCCGTAGCTGGAGGCCTTCTCGCCGCCGAACGGGGCGTGGAAGTCCACCCCGGTCGTCGGCGCGTTGACCCGGATCAGGCCGGTGTCGATCCGCCGGGCGGCGTCGAGCAGCGCGCCGACGTCGTGGCCGTGCACCGAGGTGACGAGCCCGTACCGCACGTCGTTGACCAGGTCGACGGCGCCGGCCAGGTCCGGCACGGACAGGATCGCCGCCAGCGGCCCGAAGGTCTCCTCCCGGGCCACGGGGTGTGCCGGGTCGAGCCCGTCGATCAGCACCGGCGCGACGTAGTAGCCGTCGTCGGCGGCGGTCGGGCCGCCCGTACCGCCGGTGAGCAGCCGCGCCCCGCTGGCCCGCGCGGCCCCGGCGGCGTCGAGGACCCGCTCACGCGCCGCCGCGTCGATCACCGGGCCGGCGACCACGCTCGCCTCGGCCGGATCGCCGAACCGCAGCGACGTCACGGCGGCCACCAGCGCCTCGGTGAACTCCCGGGCGTCGCCCACCACGACGATCCGCCGGGTCGCGGTGCACTTCTGTCCGGCGTACCCCATCGCGGCGTTGGCCAGCAGCGCGGCGGTCTGCCCGAGGTCCGCGTCGGGCAGCACGACGGCCGCGTTCTGGCCGCCCATCTCCGCCTGGACCGGCAGTCCGGCGCGGGCGGCCGCGACCGCGACCTGCGCGCCGACCGCCGCGGACCCGGTGAACGAGACGACGTCGCTCGCCTCGACGACCGCCTGGCCCGTCGCCGGTCCGCCCGGCACGACGTGCAGCAGCCCGCTCGGCAGCAGCCCCTCGAAGAGCCCGGCCACGGCCTCGCCGCAGGCGAGCGCTTCCGGGGAGGGCTTGAGCAGCACGGCGTTGCCGGTGGCGAGCGCCGGCGCGGCCTTCCACAGCGGGATGGCCAGCGGGAAGTTCCACGGCGTGACCAGCCCGGCGACGCCGCGCGGGCGGCGTTCGGTGAAGAGCAGGCCGGGCTGGTGCGCCGGCAGCGAGGGCGCCAGCACGTCACCGGTCGCGGCGTAGCAGGCCTGTGCGTAGTAGTCCAGGATGGCCGCCCCGCGGTCGACCTCGGCGCGGGCCTCCCCCGCCGGCTTGCCGACCTCGCGGACGATGAGGTCGGCGACCGCGTCGGCCCGCTCGCGCAGCCGGTCCGCCGCCGCGCGCAGGGCCGAGGCGCGGCCGGCGGGCCCTTCCCGGCACCAGCCGGCCTGTGCGGTACGCGAGCGCGCGGCCAGTGCGCGCACCTCGTCGGGGGACACCGCGGCGCGCTCGGCGACCACGTCGCCGGGGCACTGCGGAGAACGGCTCCGGATCATTTCGGTCACCACAGGAATCCTGCCGGGAAGGGGTCGTCGGGATCGAGGAAGTACTGGGCGGTGCCGGTCAGCCAGGCCCGCCCGGTGACCGTCGGCACCACCGCCGGGCGGCCCGCGACGGTGGTCGTGTCGACCAGCCGTCCGACGAACCGGGTGCCGAGCAGGGACTCGTTGACGAAGTCGCGGTCGAGCGGCAGCAGGCCCCGGGCGTGCAGCTGCGCCATCCGCGCCGACGTGCCCGTACCGCAGGGTGACCGGTCGAACCAGCCCGGGTGGATCACCATGGCGTGCCGGGAGTGGCGGGCGTCCGAGCCCTCGCCGGCCAGGTAGACGTGGTGGCAGCCGGAGATCTCCGGCTGCTCGGGATGCACGGGCCGGTCGGTGGCGTCGACCGCCGCCATGATGGCCAGTCCGGCCTCCAGCAGCCGCTGCTTGTGGGCCCGGTCGAGGGTCAGGCCCAACTCGGCGAGGTCCACCACCGCGTAGAAGTTCCCGCCGTAGGCCAGGTCGTAGCGGACCCGGCCCAGTCCGGGGACGTCGACCACGGCGTCCAGCGCCGCGACGAAGGACGGTACGTTGCGGATCGTGACGGCGGTGGCGCGGCCGTCGGCCACCGCGACCGACGCCACCACCAGTCCGGCGGGGGTGTCCAGGCGTACGGTGGTCACCGGCTCGGTGACCTCGACCATCCCGGTCTCGACGAGCACGGTCGCCACGCCGATGGTGCCGTGCCCGCACATCGGCAGGCAGCCGGACACCTCGATGTAGATCACGCCGAAGTCGGCGTCCGGCCGGGTCGGCGGTTGCAGGATCGCCCCCGACATCGCCGAGTGGCCCCGGGGCTCGCACATCAGGAAGGTGCGCAGGTGGTCGAGGTGGGTCATCAGGTGTTCGCGGCGCTGCGCCATGGTGGCGCCGGGGATCACCGGCACCCCGCCGGTCACCACCCGGGTGGGCATCCCCTCCGTGTGCGAGTCGACCACGTGGATGACGCGGTTGGTACGCATCAGCGGTGACCCGCCGCGAGCAGCCGCTCGGTGGTCCTGCGGATCTCGGCGGCGACGGCCGGGGGCAGGGGCTGGCGCGGCTGGCGGGTGGGGCCGCCCGGCCGGCCGGCCACGTCCATGGAGAGCTTGATCGCCTGGACGAACTCCGAGCGGGAGTCCCAGCGCAGCAGCGGGTGCAGCGTCCGGTACAGCGGCACGGCGGTCGCCGGGTCCCCGGCGACGGCAGCCTCGTAGAGGCGGGCGCAACTGTCCGGGATGGCGTTCTGGTAGCCGCCGATCCAGCCGACCGCCCCGGCCATCAGCAGTTCGAGGGCCACGTCGTCGGCGCCGGCCAGCAGGTCGAGGCCGGGCGCGAGCTCGGCGATCTCGTACGCGCGGCGGACGTCGCCGCTGAACTCCTTGACCGCGACCACGAGCCCCTCCTCGAAGAGCCGGCGCAGCAGGGCAGGGGTGATGTCGACGCGGGTGTCGAGCGGGTTGTTGTAGGCCACGATCGGCAGGCCGGCCCTGGCCACCTCGCGGTAGTGGGCCAGCACGGCCGCCTCGTCGGCGCGGTACGCGGTGGGCGGCAGCAGCATCACGGCCTGGCAGCCCGCCTCGGCCGCCTGCTCCGCCCAGCGCCGCGCCTCGTCCGCGCCGTACGCCGACACGCCGGGAACCACCGAGAAGCCGGCGGGGGCCGCCTGCACCGCGGTGCGCACGACGGCCTCGCGCTCCTCGGCGCTGAGCACCTGGTACTCCCCCAGCGAGCCGTTCGGGACGACCCCGCGGCAGCCGTTGTCGGCGAGCCACCGGACGTGCGCCGCGTAGGCGTCGAGGTCGACGCTCAGGTCACGGGGGTCGAACGGCAGGGCGGCGGCCGCCAGGACGCCCCGCCACGGAATCTGTTCCACGCCACCTCCAGTAAAATGTTACATGGCACCGTAGCACGGTCGTCGGGACGTCCACCAGATCCGAACGGTGTTCCTCTCCCCGGCACCGACGACCGCACCCGCGACCGTGGTCGGCGCGCCGGCCGGCCGCGTGCCGGACCGGCGCGAGGCGCCCCGGCTAGCGCTCGGGCCGGTCGGCCCAGATGCCGCGCACGTGCCGCAGGTGACCGCGCATCAGGTTCACGACCCCGTCCCGGTCCCCCGCCGCGAACAGGTCCATGAGCTGGACGTGCTCGTCCGCCGAGTCGACCAGCCGGCCGTCCCTGACCAGCGCGTCGAGCCCGTACAGGCGGGTGCGGTTACGCAGGTCGGCGACCGTCTCCACCAGCCGCAGGTTGCCGCCCGCGCGCAGCAGGGTCAGGTGGAACTCGCTGTCCGCCTCGATGTACGCCACCACGTCGCCCCGGCTCGCCGCCTTGACGATGGCCTGCGCGAGCACCCGCAGCTCGCGCAGCTGCTCCGCCGAGAGCCGGCCCACCTGGTCGGCCACCACCGGGATCTCCAGCAGCTCCCGGATCTGGGTGATCTCGTCGAGTTCCCGCTCCGACAGGGACCTGATCCGGAAGCCCTTGTTCTTGACGATCGTGATCAGGCCCTCCTTGGCCAGATCGAGGATCGCCTCGCGCACGGGGGTCGGGGAGACCCCGAACTGCGTCGCCAGCGTGGGCGCCGAGTAGATGGTGCCGGGCCTGATCTGACCCGCCACGATCGCGGCGCGCAGCGCGTGCGCCACCTCCTCGCGCAGGCTCTGCCGCCCCGCGATGGCCGCCAGCGCCAGTACCGGCCCGGCGGCATCGGCGCCGCCCGCCTGCCAGTCGGCTGTCACCACCACGTCACCCCGCTCAGCCCGCGCCGTCACCCGTGGACCGGTCGTCCGACGCCACGGCCCGCCCGAGCTTACCGGTCGGCCCGGTGCCCGCCGCCATCGTCGCCCTGCGCCGGGTCGCCGGTGCTCAGCGGCCCGCGCCCGCCAGGATCTCGGCGGCCGCCCGCTCGCCGGCCTCGATCGCCCCGTCCAGGTAGCCGGCCCACCGGGTGGCGGTCTCCGTGCCGGCCCAGTGCACCCGCCCCACCGGCCGGCGCAGCTCCGGCCCGTACCCGCACCAGGAGCCGGGGGTCGGCGCCCCGCAGAAGCAGCCCCGCGTCCACTCGTCGGCCGACCAGTCGTACTCGACGAACTCCTCGGGCCGCCGGGCCGCCGGACCGACGACGGCGGCCAGGGCGTCCAGCAGGCCCGCCCTGCGCTCCCCCGGCGACATCCGCCGCAGCGCGTTCGCCTCCGGCCCGTAGCTGAACGCGGTCAGCACCCCGCGCGCGGAGTCCGGGGTGCCGTTGTCCACCGTCTCGGTGACCGGCCCGGCGAGGCAGACGGCGACACCGGAGCGGCCGTCCGCGCGCCAGAACGGCTCCGGGTAGACCGCGTGGACCTTGAACGCCGAGCCCATCGGCATCCGCTGGGTGAGCGCGTCGCGCAGGGCCGGCAGGGGCGGGTCGTACCGGATGCGCCCGGCCAGCGTCGGCGCCACGGCGACCACCACCGCGTCCGCCTCGACGCGGTCGGTGTCGGTGTGCACGACCACGCCGGCGTGGTCCTGCGCGATCGCCCGCACCGCAGCGCCCAGCCGCACGGCGTCCGGGCCGAGGGCGGCGGCCAGCGCCTCGGCCAGCACCGGCGGCCCGCCGACGACGCGGTCCTGCTGCGCGCCGCCGGCCATCGCGAGCAGCGCCCGGCTGCCGCCGCCGGAGCGCAGGTAGAACGCCATCTGGAGCAGGGAGATCTCGTCCGGCCCGGCGGCCAGCAGGCCGCCGGCGAGCAGCCGGCCGAGATAGCGGGCGGTCGCCGGGTCCGGCGCGGCCGTGCGCAGCCAGCCGGCCAGCGTCGTACGGTCCCACTCGGCGGCCTGCGCCGCCGCCCACGGCGCGGCCGGGTCGACCCGCTCGGCGTACGCGTCGAGCAGGTCGAGGACCCTGCCGGCGGCCTCAGGCGCCCCGGCGTGCCGGCCGTCGGGGAACAGCACGGTCGACGGGCCGTACGCGGCGGACGCGAAGGTGCCGATCCCGTACCGGGCGAGGAGCCCGTTGACCCGCTCCTGGGTCGGGCCGACCCACTGGGCCCCCAGATCGAGCTGGGTGCCGTCGGCCAGCCACCGGGTGAGCACCCGCCCGCCCACCCGGTCCCGCGCCTCCAGCACCCGCGTGCGTACGCCGGCGCGGGCGAGCGTGAGCGCGGCGGCCAGCCCGGAGAAACCGGCGCCGACCACGACGACCTCGGTTGCCATGCGACGGCATACCCGTTCGCGTCGCCGCCATGACCCGGCCGCCGGCCGGCGTCAACGCAGGTGGCGCCCGGCGGGGCAGCGCGATCGGCCCGCAGGGGCCATCCTTGTCCGGTGCGGCTGCCGCCCGCCTTGCGACGGCGGGGTGCGGCCGGAGCGTCGGAGCACCGTGAAGGACACGAAGGAGGATGCCGTGCGCTACGTCGACGGCCCGGCGGTCGAATGCGACCTCCACCTGGCAGCCGATCCCGCCCGGGTGTGGGAGCTGGTCACGGACATCGAACTGCCCGCGCGGTTCAGTTCGGAGCTGCTGCGGGTGAGCTGGTTGGATGACGCCCGGGGGCCGGCCCTCGGAGCCCGGTTCGAGGGGCACAACCAGCATCCCGCGCTGGGCGAGTGGCGCACCATCTCGCACGTCGTGCAGTTCGACCAGCCGCGGGTCTTCGGCTGGGTGGTCACCGACCCGGACAACCGTTTCGGCGGTGGCCCCGCCGACCTCACGCGCCCGGGGGCCACCTGGCAGTACCGCCTCACCCCTGAGGGCGACGGGTGCCGGCTGTCGCACTCGGTGCGCATCGGCCCCACCCGCACCGGGCTGAGCCTGGT
Source organism: Micromonospora sp. ZG13 (assembly GCF_059359355.1). NCBI lineage: Bacteria > Bacillati > Actinomycetota > Actinomycetes > Micromonosporales > Micromonosporaceae > Micromonospora > Micromonospora sp. ZG13. The sequence continues at coordinate 312,275 of NZ_JCADBQ010000007.1, read as the reverse complement.
CATCGACCAGGCCCCGGAGCACGAGGAGGAGATCATCGAACGCCGGCTGGCCGCCCTGCGCGAAGCCATGACCGGCACCCTCGAGGGCATCCGGGGGCTCGCCGAGCAGCCCCGCTGACCCGTCGCGTGGCCATCGCCGGCGTGAGCCTCGGCGCCGGGCCACGCTTCGACGGTGGACGGCCCGCCGAGTCAGGCGCGGCAGGGGCCGGCGCCAACGGTGGGCGGCCCGCCGAGCCGGACGCGGCGGGCCGTGTCACTCGGCGGCGCCGGCCGCTGACCGGTGCACCCGGCGGCCACGGCCGGCCGCGTGCTCCGGGAGCGACGCGTGGCGCCGCCGCGGCGTGCAGGCCCTCAGTGCGCCGCCAGGACCCCCGCCTCCGGTTCGAGGCCGGCGAGGCGGGCCGGGCGCACCACGAGGAGCAGGACCGCCGTCGCCGCCAGCATGCCGCCCGCGACGACGACGGCCATGGCGACCGCGCCGGTGCCGAGCACGCCCACCAGGGGCGCGGCCAGCGCGCCGACGCCGAACTGCACGGCGCCGAGCAGGGCGGAGGCCGTGCCGGCCGCCTCGCCGTGGCGGGACAGGGCCAGGGCCGGCGCGTTCGGCATCGCGAGGCCCGCCGCCGCGAGCACCACCCACAGCGACACGAGCAGGCTGGGCAGCCCGCCGATCCCGGTCACGGCGAAGGCCAGCAGCGCCAGGCCGGCCACGCTCCCCGCGCCCAGGGCGACGACCAGGATCCGCTGCGGCGAGTGCCGGCGCAGCAGCCGTACGTTGAACTGGGTGGCCGCGATCAGCCCGACGGCACCGGCTCCGAAGGCCAGCCCGAACTGCTGCTCGTTGAGGCCGTACTGCTGTTGCAGGACGAACGACGACCCGGCCACGTACGCGAACAGCGCCGCCATGGCCAGCCCGGCGACCAGGACCAGGCCCACGAACGTACGGTCGCGCAGCAGCGCGCCGTACACGGACAGCGTCGCGACGGCCCCGCCGCGCCGGCGGCGCTCGGCCGGCAGCGTCTCGCGCAGGCCCAGCGCGGCGACCACGACGAGCACCACGCCGAAGGCGGCCAGGGCGATGAACACGCCGCGCCAGTCCGTCCAGCGCAGCAGGCCGCCCCCGAGGGTCGGGGCGAGGATCGGCGCCGCCCCCATGACCAGCAGCAGCCGCGACAGCAGCTTGGCGAAGGCCGCGCCGTCGAACAGGTCGCGGACCACGGCCATGGCGACCACCGAGGCGGCGGCGACGCCGAGGCCCTGCACCACCCGCAGGCCACCGAGGACGGCGACGCTCGGTGCGACGGCGCAGAGCAGTGACGCCACGACGTACAGCGCGACGCCGGCGATCAGCGGCGCGCGCCGGCCGACGGCGTCGGACAGCGGGCCGATCAGCAACTGGCCGATGGCGAGGCCCGCCAGGGTGCCGGTGAGGGTCAGTTGGACCGCCGCCGACGTGGTCTGGAAGTCGGCGACGATGGCCGGCAGCGCCGGCAGGTACATGTCGATGGTCAGCGGGCCCACCGCGGTCAGCGACCCGAGGACGAGGACGAGCCGCAGGCGTTGCCGGGGGCTCATCAGCTCGCCCGGCGTCGGCCGGGCCGCCGGAGCCTCGCCGGTGTCGACGGCGGCGGTCAACGGATCGTCTCCGGCCGGTCGTCGCGCGGCCGGCCCGTCAGCGGTGTAGGAGTCACACCTGGCTGCAAATCCGGATCCGATGATCTCATTCCCGTCCGGCGGCGAGGTAACGCAGTTCACAGCCCGCCCGACCACGGTGCGACACGGCGCGGTGACCGACCCCAGTGCCGCGTCGACCCCCGTCGCGGCGGTAGGGGTTCCGGGGACGCCCGCCGGCCCGGCGTCCCAGCAAATGGAAGATCCCGCCACGCATCAGGAAGAAGCTCCGACCCCAGGCAGCGTTTCCGCTGGTCAGGCACGTGCTATCGCGCCACGCGCGAAGGGAGGCGGACCCCTGGGGTTCTGATCCCGGGATGCAAGGGTGGACACTGCCGAAGATGCCGCGGCGTGGCGGCATGGCACATCATGGGTTTCTACAGGAGGGCTTGGTCGAGTGTTCAAACGTGTCGCCATCGTCAACCGCGGTGAGGCCGCCATGCGGCTCATCCACGCCGTACGGGACATCGCCGCGGAGACCGGGACACGGATCGAGACCGTAGCCCTGCACACCGACGTCGACCGTACGGCCACCTTCGTCCGCGAGGCGGACCTGTCCTACGACCTCGGTCCCGCGTCCGCGCGCCCGTACCTCGACCTGAAGGTGCTGGAGCGCGCGCTGGTCGAGACCGGGGCCGACGCCGCGTGGGTCGGCTGGGGCTTCGTCGCCGAGGACCCGGCGTTCGCGGAGCTGTGCGAGAAGGTCGGTGTCACCTTCGTCGGGCCGAGCCCGGAGGCCATGCGCAAGCTCGGCGACAAGATCGGCGCGAAGCTGATCGCCGAGGAGGTCGGCGTGCCGGTCGCGCCGTGGAGCCGCGGCGCGGTCGAGACCCTCGACGCCGCCCTGGCGGCGGCCGCCGAGATCGGCTACCCGCTGATGCTCAAGGCGACCGCCGGCGGCGGCGGGCGCGGCATCCGCGTCATCACCAGCGAGGCGGAGCTCGCCGACGCCTACGAGCGCACCAGCCAGGAGGCCGCCCGGGCGTTCGGCAGCGGCGTCGTCTTCCTGGAGCGCCTGGTCACCGGCGCCCGCCACGTCGAGGTCCAGGTGATCGCCGACGGCCAGGGCACCGCGTGGGCGCTCGGCGTCCGCGACTGCTCCGTGCAGCGGCGCAACCAGAAGGTCATCGAGGAGTCGGCGTCGCCGGTGCTCGGTCCTGAGCAGACGGCCGAGCTGAAGGCGTCGGCCGAGCGGCTGGCCGTCGCGGTCGCCTACCGGGGCGCGGCGACCGTGGAGTTCCTCTACCACCCCGGCGACCGGCTGTTCGCGTTCCTGGAGGTCAACACCCGCCTCCAGGTCGAGCACCCGATCACCGAGTCCACCACCGGCTTCGACCTGGTCAAGGCGCAGCTGCACGTGGCCTCGGGCGGGCGGCTCGAAGGCGGCCCGCCGGTGGAGCGCGGGCACGCCATCGAGGCCCGGCTCAACGCCGAGGACCCCGACCGCGACTTCGCGCCCTCCCCCGGCCGCATCGCGCGCCTCGACCTGCCGGCCGGCCCGGGCATCCGCGTGGACACCGGCGTCAGCGAGGGCGACACCATCCCCGCCGACTTCGACTCGATGATCGCGAAGATCATCGCGTACGGCCGCGACCGCGACGAGGCGCTCGGCCGGCTGCGCCGCGCGATGGCGCAGACCACGGTGATCATCGAGGGTGGCGCGACGAACAAGAGCTTCGTGCTCGACCTGCTCGACCAGCCGGAGGTGATCGACGCCAGCGCGGACACCGGCTGGATCGACCGCGTCCGGGGCGAGGGCAGGCTCGTCACGCACCGGCACTCCGCCGTCGCGCTGGCGGCGGCCGCCATCGAGGCGTACGAGGAGGAGGAACGCGTCGAGCGTCAGCGGCTGCTGTCGACGGCGTTCGGCGGGCGCCCGCAGGTGCAGCACGAGAGCGGCCGGCCGCTGGACCTCAAGCTCCGCGGCGCCGGCTACCGCGTACGCGTCGCGCGGGTCGGCGCGCACCGCTTCCGCGTCGGCATCGAGGCCGGTGGCGCCGTGCGCACCGCCGACGTCGAGCTGGACCGCTTCGACCGGCACTCCGGGCAGATCGTCGTCAACGGCGCCCGTTACCGCCTGCTCATCGGCACCCACGGGCCGATCCACCTGGTCGAGGTGGACGGCGTGGCGCACCGGGTCAGCCGCGACGAGGGCGGCGTGCTGCGCTCGCCGATGCCGGCGCTGGTCGTCGCGACGCCGCTGCTGGTCGGGGCCGAGGTCGAGGCGGGCGCGCCCGTGCTGGTGCTGGAGAGCATGAAGATGGAGACGGTGCTGCGCGCGCCGTTCCGGGCGCGGCTGCGGGAGTGCGTCGTGTCGGTGGGCACCCAGGTCGAGGCGGGCGCGCCGCTGCTGCGGCTGGAGCCGCTCGGCGACGACGCCGAGGCCGCGGAGACCTCGACCGAGTCCGTCGAGCTGGACCTGCCCGTCGCCGCCGAGGCGGTCCCGGCGCGTGAGCGCGCCACGCGCGGGCAGGAGGACCTGCGCAGCCTGCTGCTGGGCTTCGACGTCGACCCGCACGACGAGCGCCGGCTGCTCGACGACTACCTCGCCGCGCGCCAGGGCGCCACCGAGGCGGGTCACCGGCCGCTGGCCGAGGAGCTCGACCTCATCGAGGTGTTCGCCGACCTCACCGAGCTGAGCCGCAACCGGCCGACGGGCGAGGACGGCGGCGGCCACGTGCCCAGCGCCCGCGAGTACTTCCACACCTACCTGCAGTACCTCGACGTCGAGCGGGCCGGCCTGCCGGAGACCTTCCAGGCCAAGCTCGCCAAGGCCCTCGGGCACTACGGCGTCACCGAGCTGGAGCGCTCCCCCGAGCTGGAAGCCGCCGTCTTCCGGATCTTCCTCGCCCTGCAACGCGCGTCCGCCGACGCCACGGTCGTCGCGACCCTGCTGCGCGCCTGGCTGCGGGAGCCGCCGCCGGACGAGTCGCTGCGCGAGCCCGCCGGCCTCGCGCTGGAGCGGCTGGTGGCCGCGACGCAGGTGCGCTTCCCGGTGGTCTCCGACCTCGCGCGCGGCGTCGTGTTCGCCTGGTTCGCCCAGCCGCTGCTGCGCCGCAACCGCGCCCGCGTCTACGCCGACGTCCGCCGGCACCTGCGCCACCTGGACGCGCACCCCGACGCGCCGGACCGGGCGGAGCGCATCGCCGAGATGGTGCGCTCCACCGAGCCGCTGGTGCGGCTGCTCGGCCAGCGGCTCGTCCGCGACCACCTGGACAACGCGGTCATGCTGGAGGTGCTGACCCGGCGCTACTACGGCAACAAGGGCCTCACCGGCGTACGCACCAGCAAGGTCGAGGGCTGCACGTTCGTGGTGGCCGAGCGGGCCGACTCGTGCGTGGTCTCCTCGGCCGTGCGCTTCGAGGCGCTGGGCAGCGCGCTGCGCGGACTCACGGAGCTGGCGAGCGGCCACGACGCCATCGACGTCGACATCTACCTGGCGTGGGAGGGGCAGCCGGAGGACTTCGACGCGATGGCCGCGGCGCTGCACGAGGTCGTCAACGCGCACCCGCTGCCGAACCAGGTCCGCCGGCTCACCACCACCGTCGCGGGTCGCAGCGGCGCGGTGATGCACCACCACTTCACCTTCCGCCCGTCGACCATGGGGATGAGCGAGGAGCGGCTGATCCGCGGCCTGCACCCGTACATCGCGCAGCGCATGCAGATGGAGCGGCTGAGCAGGTTCGACCTCACCCGGCTGCCGTCGTCGGACGAGGAGGTCTACCTCTACCAGTGCGTCGCGCGGGAGAACCCGTCGGACGACCGCCTCGTCGCGTTCGCGCAGGTACGCGACCTGGCCGAGCTGCGCGAGCACGACGGCCGGCTGGTGGCGCTGCCGACGGCCGAGGACGTGCTCGCCACCTGTCTCGACTCGATCCGCCGCGCGCAGTCGCGGCGCCCGTCGCGCAAGCGCTTCAGCACCAACCGGATCGTCGTCTACGTCTGGCCGCCGAGCGACCTCACCCGCGCCGAGCTGAAGATGATCGCCCAGCGCGTGCTGCCGACGACCGCGGGCGCCGGGCTGGAGGAGATCCTGTTCATCGCGCGGCAGCGCGACGCCAGGACCGGCGAGCTGACGAAGATCGCCGTACGCATCGCGTTCGACGCCACCGGCGGCACGAAGCTGACGGTCGGCGAGCCGTCGGAGGAGCCGGTCGAGCCGCTCGACGACTACCGGCAGAAGGTGCTGCGCGCGAGCAGCCGCAACGCGGTGTACCCGTACGAGCTGACCGACCTGCTCGGCACCTTCGTCGAGCACGACCTCGACGAGAACCACGCGCTGGTGCCGGTCGACCGGCCGAAGGGGCGCAACAGCGCGGCGATCGTCGCCGGTGTGGTGAGCACCCCGACCCGCCGGCACCCGCAGGGCGTCACCCGGGTCGTGCTGCTCGGCGACCCGACGAAGGCGCTCGGCGCGCTGTCGGAGCCGGAGTGCCGCCGCGTGATCGCCGCGCTGGACCTGGCCGAGCGGATGCAGGTGCCGCTGGAGTGGTACGCGCTGTCCGCGGGCGCCCGGATCTCCATGGAGTCGGGCACCGAGAACATGGACTGGGTGGCCGCGGCGCTCAAGCGGATCGTCGAGTTCACCCAGGACGGCGGCGAGATCAACATCGTGGTCGCGGGCATCACCGTCGGCGCGCAGCCGTACTGGAACGCCGAGGCGACGATGCTCATGCACACCAAGGGCATCCTGGTGATGACGCCGGACTCGGCGATGGTGCTCACCGGCAAGCAGTCGCTCGACTTCTCCGGCGGGGTGTCGGCCGAGGACAACTTCGGCATCGGCGGCTACGACCGGGTGATGGGCCCGAACGGGCAGGCGCAGTACTGGGCGCCGAACCTGGCCGCCGCGCGCGACGTGCTGATGGCCCACTACCAGCACACGTACGTCGTGCCCGGCGAGCAGCGGCCACGGCGGGCACGCACGAGCGACCCCGTCGACCGTGACATCTCCGACTTCCCGCACATCGTGGCGGGCAGCGACTTCACCACCGTCGGCGAGATCTTCTCCGCCGGGGCCAACCCGGACCGCAAGAAGCCGTTCGACATCCGGACCGTGATGCGGGCGCTGTCCGACCAGGACCGCCCGGTGCTGGAACGGTGGGCGGGCATGGCCGACGCGGAGACCGTGGCGGTGCAGGACGTACACCTCGGCGGCATGCCGGTGTGCCTCATCGGCATCGAGTCGCGGGCGGTGCCGCGGCGCGGCTTCCCGCCCACCGACGGCCCGGACACCTACACCGCGGGCACCCTGTTCCCGCGCTCGTCGAAGAAGGCCGCGCGGGCGATCAACGCGGCCAGCGGCAACCGGCCGCTGGTGGTGCTGGCGAACCTGTCCGGCTTCGACGGCTCGCCGGAGTCGATGCGCAACCTGCAACTGGAGTACGGCGCGGAGATCGGCCGGGCCATCGTCAACTTCCGCGGGCCCATCGTGTTCTGCGTGATCTCCCGCTACCACGGGGGCGCGTTCGTGGTCTTCTCCAAGGCGCTGAACCCGAACATGACCGTGCTCGCCCTGGAGGGCTCGTTCGCCTCGGTGCTCGGCGGCGCCCCCGCCGCCGCGGTGGTGTTCTCCGGCGACGTCAACGCCCGTACCGCCGCCGACCCGCGCGTGCGGGAGCTGGAGGCCCGCGTCGCGGCCGCCTCCGGCACCGACCGCGCGGCGCTGACGGCGGAGCTCGACGAGCTGCGCTCCTCGGTACGCGTGGAGAAGCTGGGCGAGGTGGCCGCCGAGTTCGACCGGGTGCACAACATCCAGCGCGCGGTCGAGGTCGGTTCCGTCGACGCCGTCATCCGCGCGGCGGAGCTGCGCCCGCGCGTCATCGAGGCCATCGAGGCCCGCCTGCGCTGAGGGCGGCGTGCCGCAGCGACGGCATCCGTTGGTGGTCCCCGGCCCGGGCGGGCCGGGGACTATCGCCTCCGCGTCGCGCGGGCGGCGCTGCTCGGCCAGCCGGGAGCGGCAGCCGGCCGACCGCCGCTCCCGGTGGACCGGTTCAGAAGGCGTACAGGTCCAGGGCGATCCCGTCCGGTCCCCCGGAGTGGCTGACCGCCACCCAGTCGTCCCCGGCGCCGGCGAGCCAACCGGGATACCGGCCCAGCTGGCGGCCGGTCGACACGTCGTGGACGAGCACGACCGGCCGCTGCTCGACCGCGCCGCTGACCGCCACGAGGCGTCGGGTCACGCTCGACCGCCAGCTCGCCGAGGTGCCAGCCAACCCCGGATCCGGCGCGCTCCACCGCGTCGCGCCGGTGGCCGCGTCGAGCAGGGCCAGCTCGCCGCCGTCGGCGGTGCGCCGCACCAGCACCGACCGGTCGTCCCCGTCGACCGGTACGCCGGGGGTGGCGGCCTCCCACTGCGTCTTTCCGGTCCGCAGGTCCACCGCCTGGGGCCGGCCGGCGGCGGTGACCGCGACGAGCCGGGTACCGGCCCCGATCATGGTCAGGCCGCTGCGGTCGTGCGCCAGCCGCTTGACACACTCGCCGTCCTCGCGACGCCCGCTGAAGACCTCGCCGGACCAGCCTCCGGCACCGGTGGCCGCGTCGACGGTGGCGATGTCGACCGTGCACCGCCGGTCGCCGCGGGGCGGATCGTGGTCGGTGGTCACCAGCAGGCCACCGGCGACGAAGCCGTGCCAGGCGCGGCTCGGCAACCGACCGGCACCGGCCTTGCCGGTGGCGGCCGCGACGGTGGTGTAGGTGCGCCCGTCCAGCCGCACCGCCACGTACCGCCCTGTGGGCGCGGCGTGCGGCGCGCGGACGCCGATCGCCTCGTCGGTCACCCGGGCGAACCGGTCGGCGGGCAGCTTCCACAGTTGACGACCGTCGCGCACGTCCCGGGCGACGACCACACACGTCGCGGACCGTCCGGTGCCGACGCACGCGCGGTGGTAGACGTTCTGCTGCTGGACGACGACGTCCTGGGTGTCCTCCGTCCGCCAGCGGGTGGCGCCGGTGGCCGCGTCGAGCACCTCCAGCGGCCCACCGTTGTTGGCGCTGACGACGATCAGGTCGCCCGCGACCGCGTACCGGTAGCTCACCGGGAACGGGTGACGCCACCGGTCCTGCCCCGTGGAGCGGTCCACCGCGCGCAGCTCCCGCCCGTCGGGCACGACGACGACCTGGCCGAGCTGCGTCAGCGGCTGGTCGACCCGCCCGGCCGTCACCGACCAGACCGGCGGCCGGCCCTCCTGTTCCGCTTGTCCCTCTCTTCCGCGCAGGCTCTCCTGGGTCACCTCGACGCGCGGCGCCGGCCGCTCGGGCGGCTCCGCCCGGGGGCCGGTGCAGGCGGCGAGCCCGACGAGCAGACCCAGGGCCGCCCCTGCCAGGCTCCAACGGGGTGGGCGGTACGACGGCGCCAACGCTCTCTCCCTCGATCGACGGACGAGCCCCACCCTAGGAACCGCCCGCACGCCCGCCCCACGAGGTGCGCACTCGGTGGCCGGCCGACGCCCGTGGGACGGCGGGCGGGCAGCGGGAAGGGCCAGTTCCGACGGAACTGGCCCTTCCCGACGATCAGCGCGGTGCGGTGGTCAGCCGACCGACTTGTTGTAGCTGTCGATGGCGCCCTGCACGCTCGCCGCCGCGTCCTTCATGGCCTGCTCGGCCGGCTTGCTGCCGACGATGGCCGCCTCGAGGCCGTCCTCGGAGGCCTTGCGGGCCTGCGGCATCACGCCCAGCAGGCAGCCGGCCGACGCGACCGACGGCGGCAGCGCGTGCAGCTGGTCGACGGCGGTGCGGAACTGGGGGAACTTCGCCATCCAGTCCTTGTCGATCTGCTCGTCGAGCGCCTTGGCGTTGATCGGCACGTACCCGGTGCTGGTGTGCCACTTGGCCTGCTCGACGGGCCCGGAGGCGAACTTCACGAACTCCCAGGCGGCCCGCTTCTCCTTGTCGCTGTGGCCGACGCCGTTGATCCACAGCGAGGCGCCACCGATGATCGGTCCGCCCGTCGAGGCGGCGCTCACCTTCGGGTACGGGGCGGTGAGCACGGTGAACTTGCCCTTCGCGGCGTCGACGTAACCGCGCAGCACGCTGGTGGACTCCAGGTGCATGGCGACGGTGCCCGACTTGAAGGCCGCCTGGGCGTCGTCGGTCTTGCGGCCGGTGTTGGTCGCGTAGCCGCCCTTCACCAGGTCCGTCCACCACTGCGCGACGCGTACGGCCGTCTCCTGGTCGAACTGCACCTTCGTGGCCAGGCCCTTGCGCCCGTTGCCGTTGTCGCAGTACTCCTTGCCGTCGGTGGCGAGCAACTGCTCCACCAGCCAGCCGTAGATGGCGGCGTTGAAGCCGTACTGGACCGTCTTGCCGCTGGCGTCCTTGACGGTGAGCTTCTTGGCCAGCTCGCCGATCTCGGTGAGGTCCTTCGGCGGCTTCGTCGGGTCGAGGCCGGCCCGCTCGAACGCCTCCTTGTTGAGGTACAGCAGGGGCGTCGAGGAGTTGAACGGCATCGACCAGAGCTTGCCGTCGACCGAGTAGTAACTGGCGATGTTGGGCTCGATGTCGCCGGCGTTGAAGCCGTCCTTCTCGATGAACTTGTGCATCGGCACGACCTGCTTCGAGTCGACCATGAAGCGGCTGCCGATGTCGTAGATCTGCACCAGCGCCGGCGTGCTCTTCTGCTGCACCGACGCCTTGTACTTCGCGATCGTCTCGTCGTAGCTTCCCTGGAAGACCGCCTTGACCTCGACCTTGCCGCCGCTCTGGGCGTTGAAGTCGGCCACGAGCTGGTCGACGGCGGTGGCGTTGGCCCCCTTCATCGCGTGCCAGAACTCGATCGTGGTCTTGTCCGTGGCCTTCTCCAGCACCTCGGCGCCGGGCGCGTCGAGCGCGCCACTGCCGCCGTCGGTGCCGGAGCCGGAGTCGCCGCACGCGGTGAGCGCGGCGGCGGCCACGACGGCGACGAACGCCGCCGCGCTACGGCGGAGCCGAGGTCTTCTCATGGGTTCTCCTTCTCGATGGTTCAACGCAGCGCCCCGGCGGTCAGCCCGCGGACGATGTAGCGCTGGCCGAAGATCACGACGGCCAGCGTGGGTAGCAGCGACAACGCGACGCCGGCGAGGACGAGACCCGGCTGCGCCGCCTCGGCGTCGTTGAGCTGGGAGATGCCGATCTGCAGCGTCTGGAACTCGGTGTCGCGGATGAGGATCAGCGGCCAGAAGTACTGGTTCCACGCCGAGAGGAAGACGTAGACCCCGACCGCCGCGATGGAGGGCTTCGACAGCGGCACGATGACCCGCCACAGCAGGCGCCAGTGGCCGCACCCGTCGATCACTGCGGCGTCGCGCAGCTCGGTCGGGAACTGAAGGAACGCCTGCCGCAGCAGGAACGTGCCGAACGCCGAGGCGAGGAAGGGCAGCACCAGGCCGAGGTACGTCAGCCCTCCGCGCGTCAGGCCCCAGTCGGAGATGGCCAGGTAGTTGGGGATGATGATCGCTTCCCACGGCACCATGAGGGTGGCGAGGAAGAGGCTGAACGTCGCCGCCTTCGCCGGCAGGCGCAGGAACGCGAAGGCGTACGCGGCGAAGATGCTGGTGACGACCTGCGCGACCGTGATGACGCCGGCCTGCACGGCGGAGTTGGCGTAGAAGCGGCCGAGCGGCACCGAGCTGAACACGTCGGTGACGTTCTGCCAGTGCAGCGCGCTCGGCACCAGCGCGGGCGGGTAGGTCGCCAGGTCGCCGGGCCCCATCACGGCGCCGACGAAGCCGTAGTAGACCGGGAAGAGCACGGGGATCGCCGCCAGGCCGAGCACGACGTAGACGGCGATCCGCCCGAGGTTGAGCTTTTTCATCGGTAGTGGACCCGCCGTTCGAGGACGCCGAATTGGACGGCCGTGCAGCCGAGCATGATGACCAGCAGCACGACGGCCTGCGCGCTGGCCGCGCCGAAGTCGGAGGAGCCGAAGGCGAACGCCTTCTCGTAGATCGAGTAGACCAGGGTCGTCGTGGCCTGGTCCGGCCCGCCCTTGGTCAGGATGTGGATCTGCCCGAAGCTCTGCAGGGCGTGGATCGTGGAGACCACCACGAGGAAGAACAGCTGCGGGGAGAGCAGCGGCACGGTGATCCGCGTCGCCAGCCGCCACCCGGTCGCGCCGTCCAGCCGCGCCGCCTCGACCACCTCCGGCGAGATCGCCGAGACCCCGGCGGAGAGCACGAGGATGTTGTAGCCGAAGTTCATCCACACCGTCGCGGCGCAGACGGCCGGCAGCGCGATCGACGGGTCGGTGAGCCAGTTGACCCGGTCGATGCCGAGGGAGCCGAGCAGGCCGTTCGCCACCCCGATCGCCGGGTTGTAGATGACGGCGAAGATGACCGACGCGGTCGCCACCGAGAACGCGAACGGCAGCGCGAACGCGGTGCGCAGCGCCCGTACGCCCCGGATGCGCGCCTCCAGCAGCAGCACCACGAACAGCGCGCCCAGCACGGCCGGCACCACCGAGAAGAGAGTGAACAGCGCCGTCGTGGCCAGCACCCCGCCGAACTCCCCGGACAGCATGTCCCGGTAGTGCGCCGCGCCGACGTACTCGGACGCGGCGCCGAAGATGTCGTTGCCGTGCACGGAGAGGTACAGGGTCCGCCCGAGCGGCCAGAACACGAACAGGGCGAAGACCCCCACCGAGGGCAGCAGCATCAGCCACGCGAGACCGGACTCGCTGAAGCGGGCGCGCCGCACCTGTCGGGCGGTGGAGGGCGTGGATTCGGAGGTCAGGGGGCGTTCGCCCGGTGGCGCGCTGACGGTGGAAGGGGGAGGCACCGCAGCACCCTACCAACGGCATCGAGGGATAGACATCATTTGGGGCGTGATGTGCCGTCAGCCCGGGAGCGGCAGCCGCGACGGTTCGGCACTTGACGCAAACGGGCGGTCGGGGCGCGATAGAGCCCCTACGGTCGGTTGTCGACAACGCGTCGCGACCACCGGCCCGAGGAGCCAGATCATGCAGACGATCGTGACCAGTGGGAGGCGAGGGTACGGTGCCCGCCGCCGGCGGGACGCATCGCGGGCGGTCCGGCCCGCTCCCGCCGCTGCCGAGACCCACCCCGGTGGTGCCTGAGCGTGTCGGCCGGGCACTCCGACGGAGACGGCGACCGCCCCCAGCGTGAGGGCGGACGTGCCGCCCGGGCGCACAACCGTCGAGAGGACGGTTCCCGTCTCGACGATCTCACCGACCGGCTCGACAAGCCGATGGGGATTCTCGGCCTCCTGTTCCTGCTGTTGGTGCTCGTGCAGGCGTTCACCCACGACGAGCCGCTCAGCACCATCCTCACGATCGCCGGTTGGATCCTGTGGGCCGTGTTCGTGGCGGAGTTCGCCCTGCGTGCCTGGCTGTCCCGGCACCGCGCCCGACAGTTCTGGCGGCAGAACTGGTGGCAGGTGATCTTCCTCGTCGTGCCCTTCCTGCGGTTCGCCCGCGCGGCCATCGCGCTTCGCGCCGCCCGGGGAGCCGGAGTGGTCGCCGCCGCCGTGCGCGGCTCCCGCTCGGCGGGCCGGCTGCTCACCAACCGGCTGGCCTGGCTCGCCGTCGTGACGGTGACGGTCATCCTGGCCGCCGGGCAGTTGCTGACGCTCACCGGCTCCTACCCGACCCACGGGCGGGCCCTGCACGCTGCCGCGCTCACCACCATCACCGGTGTGCCGCTCGGCGCCACCGACACGTTCGCGCAGATACTCGAACTGGTGCTCGCCGTCTATTCCGTGGTGGTGTTCGGCACCCTCGCCGGCGCTTTCGGGGCGTACTTCCTCAGCCACGGGCGCACTGCCGACGAGCCCGTACGGCAGGACCCCGAACCGGAGCGGTGAGCGACACGGAACCTCCAGTGGCGAGTACCGACGCCGACGCCACTGCGCGGGCGGTTCCGCGCCTCGCGCGTTCATCCATCGGGAAGTATCTATAATTCCGCCATGAGTGATGGTTCCCGGTCGCTGACGGGCAGGCGCGTCCTCGTCACCGGTGGCGCCCGCGGGATCGGCGCCGCGCTGGCCCGTCGGTTGCACCAGCGGGGCGCCAGGGTCGCCGTCGTCGGGTTGGAACCCGAGCTGCTGGCCGACGTGTCGGCGGCGTGCGGCGACGCCCCGTGGAGCAGCTGCGACGTCCGCTCCCGAGCCCAGGTCGACGCTGCGGTCGAGATGGCCGTGGACCGGCTCGGCGGGCTCGACGTCGTCGTGGCCAACGCCGGGGTTGCCGCCCAACTGCCGCTGGTCGGCGGCGACCCGGACGTGTTCGAGCGGACGAACGCCGTCAACGTCCTCGGCACCTACTACACCCTGCGCGCCGCGGCCCCGCACATCAGCCACCCGAACGGCTACGCGCTGGTGATCGCGTCACTGGCCGCAGCGGTGCACGCGCCGCTGCTCGGTGCGTACAGCGCCTCCAAGGCCGCGGTCGAGGCCCTCGGCAACACCCTGCGGGTCGAACTGCGGCCCTCGGGCGCCCGCGCCGGCGTCGCGTACTTCGCCGAGCTGGACACCGACATGACCTCGCGCGGGTTCGGCACCAGGGCCGCGACGGCGCTGCTGCACGGCAGCCGGCTGCACCGCGTCGCCTCGTTGGAGGTCGGCGTCGCCGCGTTGGAGCGCGGCGTCGCCCGCCGGAGCCGGCGGATCGTCGCGCCCGGCTGGGTGCGGCCCGTGCTGCCGCTGCGCATGGCGGTCCAGCCGCTGCTCGACCGCAGATTCCAACGCGGGCTGGTCGACGCGCTACGCATCGCGCAGGCGGAGCGTCCGCCGCTGACCACGCCGCAGCCGGATGGCCAACCGTGACCGCGCCCCGCATAAGCCCCGGCGGCCGGCAGGACGTCGGTACGTTCGGTTGGCTGTTCAGCCAGGCGGCCGGCCGGGTCACGGGCACCGGCCCGCCGAACCTGTTCCTCACCCTCGGCCGCCACCGCCCGCTGTTTCGCGGCTGGCTGCGTTTCGCCCGCCGCCTGATGCCGGGCGGCGTGCTGCCGCGCCGGGAGACCGAACTGGTCATCCTGCGGGTCGCGCACCTGTGCGCCTGCCGCTACGAGCACGACCACCACCTGAGGCTCGCCCGGCGGGCCGGCGTCACCGACGCGCAGATCGAGCGCGTGAGCAGCGACGACATCGGCGTCGGGTGGTCCGCCCGTGAGCACGCGGTGCTGGTCGCGGTCGACGGGCTGGTACGCCACCGCGACCTCGACGACGAGGCGTGGACGGCGCTGCGCGTCCACCTGGACGAGCGCGAGTGCATCGAGCTGTGCATGCTGGTCGGGCACTACGTCATGCTCGCCACGACCATCACGACGCTGCGCATCCAGCCCGATCAACCGCCCGGATAGCGCTCCACCGAGCAGCGCCTGCCTTGCTCGCGCGTACGAACACGCAGGTTCGCCACAGTGCGCCCGGTCGCACCGCTGCCGCGTCGGGAGGCTAGGGGTGCGTGCTCGTGCGGAGCGAACGCTCAGATGTCTGCGGTGTGCTGCGCGTCAGCATGGCCACGACGTCGGAGGTGGGCCGAATGCGCGACGCCCGGCCCGTACAGCCAGAGTGGCGAGGGCAGCGTTGGCGCCACCACCGATCACCGCGCCGATACCGAACGGTGCTGCTCGACCGAGAACGATGATCCCCTGCTTGCTCCCGTACTTCGTGATGAAGTGTCTCCCCAGGATCTTGTTGATCTGACGTAATGTCTCGGCGGGCACCTTGGCGACCACCTGACGTCCCCAGTGTTGCCCCGTACGCTCGGCGACCTTGGTGATGGTGGCGGAGCCGGACCCGCCGAGCATGATGCCCATCACGATCGTTCGACGGCGCTCGATCTCGTCGATGGGCACTCCGTGGACCTCGGCGATCGAGAGCGCGAAGAGGGCGCTCAGCTGAAGCGATGAAAGTGCCTCGCCGGCCGACAGCGCCAGCGCGACGCCCGTGCCGACGCCGGGCGCCGCTGCGGCTCCGCCAACCGCGGCACCCGTGCCGGTCAGGGCGCCCACGTACATCCGCTCCAGATTGCGGATCACCTCTGCCGGTGTCGCCTCTGGGTTCCGCTGGCGGGCCCGGGCGATGTTCTTGCGTACCAGTGGGCCCTGGAGGTCGATTGCCTTGTCCAAGAGGTCAAGCACCCGCTGCCCACGTACGGCTGCTTCCGGAACCGGTCCGTCGTGGGCATCCGTCGCCATGCGTTGAGCTCCCTGCGTCGTCACGTCCGAAATGAGTCCCCGCTCGACCAGCCGAGCGGAGCTTGCGCCAGATCATCGATCGGTGGACGCCACACACGGGCGACGTCGTCGATTGAGGCGCCTGTGGAATGGGCGGTTCGATTAACGTCCACCCCGTTGCGGTCAATGAGGTTACGTTGTGGCACCTCGCCACCGCCAGAGCTGGGATACGTCCAGATCGAGCGACGATCACCGAGTTTCCGCGCCACGACAACCCACTCTCACCAGCGCGATCTCGAACGGCCACCGCCACACGAGGCCGTCTACCGATCGCAGCCGCACCGCCGGAATGGCGGGTTTCCGACAGTCAGCGAGCGTCAACGACGCAGGCGACGGGAGCGCCCGCCGTCGCGGCCGGCGAGGAGCACGCAGCGCCGGCCACCGGGCAGCCGAACACAGCAGTAGACGCGGTGGCGGAGGCCCTGCTGGCCTCTTGATGGGTCACGCGCAGGAGTGGCTCGGGCCATGACCGTTGGGCTGGCCGGATCACCGCGCCGCCGTCACAGACCAGCGGCGGGCCAGCGTCGTTGCTGCAAGGAAGGCAGCGAGGACAATCGCAGCCTCGGCCGCGATCGCCAGTGGGGTGAACGGGTAGTTGAGCGACCAGGCGAAGGTGGCCGCAGCGGCGATCGCGGCTGCGATAGCGGGTGGCAGCAGCAGTGTCATCCGCGCCGCAGTGTGTCGGATGTGGGGCGCGTCTCGTAGGGCGATGCGTACGGCGAGGACGGCGCCGGCGATGACAACCGCTGCGACGGCGCCGTAGAAGACGCCAGCGGCAAGCCACAACGGCACGCGCACGCTTCGCGGCAGGTCGAATGCCGCCACGAATGCCTGGTGCAGGCTAATGACCACGACGTAGCCCACGACGAGGGAGAGCATCGCGCCCGCGGTCGCAACGCCGAGTACCTGGCCGTACCGCGGCGGGGTGCGCTCCACGCCGGCTTCCTCGGCGATTCGCACGGCGAACTCGACAGGGTCAGCGCCGAGAAGCTCTGCGGGATCGAGCCCGTCGGCGGCTGCTGCCTCGAGCTCGGCGCGGAGGTCGGCCGCGAGAGTCACCCGGTCGCGACGGTGAATACCGAGAGCGCGCCACTCTCGGTCTGCGGCGGCGAGGAGGTTGTCAACGGCCGACGTCGACGTGCTCATGGTCGTCTCCTGGATTCGGTGGACGGACGGCGAGGGTTGCGTTCACGACGCCAGCGAACTGGACCCACTGCTCGCGCCAAGCGCGCAGCCGATCGTGGCCGGTATCGGTGAGCCGATAGACCTTGCGGGGTGGGCCGTTGGGACTGGGCTGCAGCGCGTTGACGATGAGCCCCAAGCGTTGCAATCGGGTGATCAACGGGTAGACGGTGCCGTAGCTCACCGTTCCGAATCCGGCGGTGTCGAGTCGGCGGACGAGTTCGTAGCCGTGCGCCGGCTCGCCGGCAAGCAGCGCAAGCAAGCACATGTCCAGGCAGCCGCGCAGTAGCTGGGCCTGTCGCTCGGAAGCGGCTTCCGAGCCGCCTACTGCCGCTATCATGCACCACATAATACGGTCGGTACTATGCGTCGTCTAGTAGGTCTTCGTCAAAAGCCGGTTGATGCCGCACTCCACGGCGTGACGTTGTTGGTAGACGTGCTGCTCGGCCCGGCGCCGGCCCGCGTACGCGACGACGGCACCTCGTGAGCGGGCCTCGGACGACGAATGCCTTGCGGATCAAGGGGTGCGTTGATCGGGAAGCGAGAAGCGGGGTTCCGGTATCAAGGTGTGCCACTCCAGGACAACCCAAACCAGGAACGCCGCTCGGTGGATCAGACCGCCATAACCAGATTCTCGGCTGCTAGCGTTCGGCGCCATGTGGACCGAGGAGATCGTGGCCGGGCGTCCGGCCTGGCACCACACGGCGTCGGGTGTGGTGTTCCGGGAGGTGCCCGGCGGCACGTTCCGCATGGGTCTGTCCGAGGCGGAACTGGAGGCCGTACGCGCCATCGAGCGCAGCGGAGAAGTCGAGGACACCCTCGAGCCCTTCTTCGCCGGCGCAGCGGACGCCCAGCCGGTGCGGGAGGTGCGGGTCGAACCGTTCCTGATCGCCCGGCACCCGCTGACGGTCGCGCAGGTCCGGCACTGGCTGCCCGACTACGAGGACTTCTACGCCGACGAGGACACCACCACGGCCCGCCTCGAGGACGACCTGGACGACCTGCTCGATGCCCTGCCGTTCCGGCTGCCCAGCGAGGCCGAGTGGGAGTACGCGGCCCGCGCCGGCACCACCACGCTGACGTTCCGCGGCGACGACAAACCCGACGAGGACCAGATCCTCGACGACTTCGGCGACGAGGAGCGCACGGCCGCCGCCGAGAACGCCTTCGGCCTGGCCGCGATGGGCTCGGCCGGCGAGATCTGCGCCGACGTGTGGATCCCCGGCTTCGCGGACGCACCGGCGGACGCGCGGCCACGCGCCGGTGACGGGCCGCGGACCGTACGCGGCGGCGCCGCCGACCTCTACCCGTGGCAGGGCTGCGACGAGTGGCTGCTGCTGCTCTCTGCCACCCGGTACGAGCACTCCCAGTTCACCGCGGTCCGCCCGGCCGCACCGCTGCCGTCCCGGTAGGTCGCCTCCCGGCTGGTCGGCGCGTTCCCGATTCCAACAGGCCAAGACTGAAGCTGGTCTCGA
Source organism: Micromonospora sp. ZG13 (assembly GCF_059359355.1). Taxonomy (NCBI): domain Bacteria; kingdom Bacillati; phylum Actinomycetota; class Actinomycetes; order Micromonosporales; family Micromonosporaceae; genus Micromonospora; species Micromonospora sp. ZG13. The sequence goes on along the minus strand of NZ_JCADBQ010000007.1, from coordinate 293,776 downwards.
CGAGTACCAGGTCCGCGACCGGGGAACCCGTTACGCCCACATCAGCTCGCGATGGCCGCCCACGCCTGGCTGCCCGTGGCCCGATCCTTACCGCAGGAGGGAAACCAACCCTGGCGGCGACATGATGGATACCGTTTGAACGCTTCTACCGTCGCCTTCGGTGGACGCTTACCAGCCGCTGAACCTGTTTGCCGAGATCGCCGTAAATACCGCTGGTAAGCAGACGCATCGGTAGCGGTCTCAGCAGAGGTACGAGCCGCAGTAGCCGCGGATGATCGCAGTCGCACTGCGGGTGGCGCTCTGCCCGCCCTGGGAGTACGTGACGGTTGCGGTGATCTCACTATCGTTGGAACCACCCCGCACGGCAACGGCGCAGTCGTATGAGGTGGTGGTGCAGCCGGTGATCACATACTCATACGGGCCGGTGACCGTCCACGAGTAGGTGTAGCTGCCGGACGTGTTGAGCACGGCGAATCCGACGTTGTACGTGGTGGCCGGCTTACTGTTCAGGCAGGTGGTCTCCCATGTGAAGATCGTGCCGGGCGCGACGCGACAACCGAAGGTCTCGCCACCGAATGCGGCGGCCGGGGATGCGGTGGCCAGACCGAGCGTCGCGACAGCCAGAAGGGAGGCGACTAGGGCAGCAAGCAGGGCACGAGCACGACGGTACACGGCAAACTCCGTTCCACGCCGACGGGATATTGATGCTAGCAAATTAGTTGCCCTCGGAACACACCGTGTCACTGCCGTTGCAGTGCGTCCAGTTGCGCAGCAGGGCACCTCGCCAGGTACGGACGCGGTCGTCCAGCTCGTCGCTGCCGAGCAGGGCACGCAGCGTCGGGTGGAAGCAGCACCAGCGTCCATCGCCATGTCGAGCGAGAAGCCCACCTCACGGCCGTCCAGCGCGCCGACGAGCAGCGCGGCGCTCAGGCGACGGGTCCTCCCGGCTGCCTGGCCGCCGTCGCGATCGACGGAGTACGCCCGCCCCACGCACTCCCCGTCCGGCGCGTCACCGATGCCACACCGGCGCAGGTGCCGCAGGTCGCCCAGTTGCCGCCGGGACAGCGGCCGGGCACGACCGGCGACGGCCAGCACCTCGTCCAAGCCCGAGAGCAGGCTCTCGTCCGCCGCCGGGGACCGGTGCGGGAAAGCCAGCCGCACCGTCAGATTCACAGAAGCCGACAGCCGTCCCGTGGGAGCGTCATCGGCGGAGGCAGCGGGAGCACTCGCCGTCGTGGTCGCGGCACACCACGCAGCGCCACCGGTTGATAACGTGACCGCGACACCGACCGGTCGGCGTCGATGCCCTGGGGAGGGTCAGGCATGTGGGCGGACGAAGCCGCGCTGGACGAGGCAACGCGCCGGCTCGACGACTGGGAAGCGTCCATCGCGGACCGGGCGGCTCGGGCCAAGGAGCTGGCCTCGCGGGTGCAGGCGATGAGGGGCACGGCGACCAGCCCCGACCGGACGATCGAGGTCACCGTCGACTCCTCGGGCCTGCTGGTCGACCTGCGGCTGGACGAACGCACCCGACAACACTCCGCGGCGCACACCGCCCGGCAGATCCTGGACACCACCCGAGCCGCCCACGCCGACCTCCTGTCCAGGATCACCGAGGCGACCACGGGCATCCTCGGTGCCGAGGATCCGACAGCAACGGCGCTGGTCGAGTCGTACCGCCGCCGGCTGGATCCCGACCGGGGCACACCGGATGCCCGGCGATGACGGCATCCAGGTCGACCCCGACGGCCTGATCCGCCACGCCGCACGCCTCGACCGCCGCGCCGACAGTCTCGACACCGCCCGCCAGGCCGGCCAGCACGTCCGGTTGGGCACCGAGGCGTACGGGCAGCTCTGCGCGGTCATGCCGGTGCTGCTCGACGGCCTCCAGCAGACCCTGATCCAGGGCATCGGCACCGCGGCCGGCTCGGTGCGCAACACGGCCGACAGACTGCGGACCGGTGCCGACCGCTACCGTGCCGCCGACGCCCGGGCCGAGCAGTCGCTGCAGCGGATACGGCACAAGGAGTGACCACCAACCCGCTCGTCGCCACGGCCGCCGAGACCCCGCCCAGCGCCTGGGCCGGCATCTGGATCTGCGAAGACATCGAACTCATCGCCCAGGGCGTCCGCAACGGCAGCTGGATCGACGGCACCCTCGGCGTGGTCAGCGCCGGACTGGACGCCCTCGCCTTCGTCTCCGACCCGGTCGGCGCGCTGCTCCAGTACGGCATCGCCTGGCTGATCGAGCACGTCAAGCCGCTCAGCGAGGCACTCGACTGGCTCGCGGGCGACCCGGCGCAGATCACCGCCCACGCCCAGACCTGGCGCAACGTCGCCGCGTCGCTGCGCAGGGAGGCCGCCGACCTGGCCGCCGCCGTCCGCACCGACGTCGCAAGCTGGGGTGGCGGCGCTGGCCCCGCCTACCGCGCCTGGGCCGCCGAGCAGCAGCAGGCCATCGGCGGGCTGGCCCAGGGCGCCGACACCCTCGCCGCCATCACCGAAGGAGCCGCCGGCCTGGTCGCCGCCGTCCGGCTGCTGGTCCGCGACGCCATCGCCACCTGCGTCTCCCGGCTCATCGTGTACGCGGGCGAACTGGTCGTCACCGGCGGGCTCGCCGCGCCGCTGGTTCTGGAGCAGGTGACGACGTTGGTGGCGTCGTGGGCGGCGCGGATCGCACGGCTGCTGCGTGGGCTGCTGGCGAGTCTGCGACGGCTAATGCCGCTGATCCGGCGGCTCGGTGACCTGATCGAGAAGCTGAAGCAGGCGCTGGGGCGGTTGAGCACAGGCAGTGGCCCGCCAAGTCCCCGAGGTGGCCGCACCCAGAGACAAGAGCTGCTGGCCGAGCTGAGCCAGCAGGGCGTGAAGCACAATCCGGAAGAGATAGTCGCCATCGGCCGAGATCCGAGCGGGCGGATCGTGTTCCTCGAGACGGGAAACGGTCGTGCTGGCCTAACCCACATCATGCGCCACGCCGACGATTTCGGGAAAGCCGGCGTGCCGGAGGAGAAGATTTCGGATCTGGTGTTCGCCGCCGTCACCGAGGGCAAGGTGGTCGGGATGCAACGGACGCGCCCGATCTACGAGGTGATGTTCGACGGTATGGTGCACAAGGTCGCCGTCTCTGTCGGCAACAACGGATTCATCGTGGGGGCGAACCCAGTTGGACGCTAGCGCTTCGACCGTGCGGGTCATGGCGGATTACGAGTGTTACCCGACGTGGCTGACTGGATCCGCAGGAGTCGACAACGTCGATCCGGCCGAGCTGCCGATCTCGGGTGAACTGGCGACGGCTCTATTGCAGTGGGCACAGAAGTACGACGCTACGTTGGATCGGGATGATCCAGTCTCGTCCGGGTTTCCCGACGCAGATCAAGAGGCGGACTTCTACGCCGCCGGGCACAAGCTGGCCCGGCGTCTCGCCGCCGAACTCTCAGGTAGGCACCCCGTCGAGTACTTCGACGGGCGGACCGGACGCCTGGTCACCGCTGGCTCGTAGGACGAACGCGGACTCACAGAGCCAGTCGCGGCAGGGACCGGAGCCGGCGGATCCTTGGCTACAACTGGGCAACAGCGCCGGCTCCGCAGCCAGTGCTCGTCCGCCCTCATCGGGGCAGGCGGCGGGAGCAGGCGCCGTCGTGGTCGGCACGGAGCAGGCAGCGCCGGCCGCCGGGCATCCGCAGATCACAGAAGACCCGGTGACGCACGTGCTGGTTGTCCTCTTCCGAAACGGTGATCTCCCCCGGGTCAGTCTGCGGCAGCACCAGCAGCCAACGACTGATCACTCGGGCCAGCCGCTGCGCGGCCGGCAGGTCGGTGGCGGCGACGGGCAGGTGGACGACGTACCGCTGGGTCATGCCTGGTTTGCCCGGTCGGCGCGGGCGCGGGCCTGCTCGGACTGCCAGCGGCGCAGCGCGTCCTTGATGACGGCGGTCTCCCGGCGGCTGGCGGCCAGGGCGGCGTAGACGTTGGCCATGTCGCCGGCGACGCGGTCGAGGAAGTCGTAGACGTCGGCCGGTTCCAGGCCGCGGCGTCCGAGCCCGACCGACTTGAAGCGGCGCTCGCGCACCTGCCACGGCAGCAGACTGGTGTACGCCGACGAGCGGTAGGTCGCTCCCGGTCGCTGGTTGCGGACGCTCATCTGCTGCCTGCCTCTCCCTCGTGGACTGGAAGGGGTGGCCCGTCCGCCCTCCCCGCGCGCACGGGCCACCCCGCCCTGCCGCCGCAGCTTCGATCAGCGGTATGACACCAGGGCCTGTGGTCATCCTGTGACGATGCGCAGCATCAAGGCAACGTTCCACACCAGAATTCTTCCCTGAGGTATTGACTTTCTTTCCTGCCACCGATAGCTGTTACATGACCGAGTGACGCAGTGTTGCGCGATGGAATCAGGGAGTGTTGGGTGACCGAGGATGTCGGATCGACCGTGCCGCGCCGGCAACTCGGCCGGCTGCTACGCCAGTACCGCACCGAGGCGGGCGTGACCCTCGACGCCGCCGCCGAGGCCCTCGAATACAGCCGGCAGAAGATCTGGCGGATCGAATGCGGCATGGGCCCGGTCCGGGTGCTCGACGTCAAGGCGATGTGCGAGCTGTACGGGGTGTCCGCCGAGATGACCGAGGCGATGCGCGGGCTCGCCACCGAGACGAAGTCCAAGGGCTGGTGGCACGCGTACGGCGACGCGGTCCCGAGCTGGTTCGAGCTGTACGTCGGCCTGGAATCCGCCGCCGCCCATCTCAGGCAGTACGAGGAGACGCTGATCCCCGGGCTGCTCCAGACTCGCCAGTACGCCCTCGGACTCGCCCGACTCGACCGCCCTTCGCTCACCGAGGAGGAGCGCGAACGGGCCGTCGAGGTGCGGCGGCAACGTCAAGGGCTGCTCACTCGACGGCTCCCCCAGCCACCGCAGCTCGGTGCGATCCTGTCGGAGGCGGTACTCCGCCGCACCGTCGGTGGTCGCGAGGTGATGATCGAGCAGCTCGGTCAGCTCCTGGAAGTCGCGAACATGCCCAACGTCAGCGTGCGTGTGCTGCCCTTCGCCGCCGGACCGCACTCCGGCGCGGTCGCCGGCTCCTTTGTCATCCTCGATTTCCCCGCCGCAAGAGGTGGTCGGGCTGCACCGGAGCCGTCAGTCGCCTACAGCGAGTCCCTGACCGGAGCGCTCTACCTCGACAAGCCCGACGAGTTGGCCGCCTACCGGGCCGTCTGGAAGAGCCTCGATTCGCTCGCCCTCGATGAGGCACAATCGACCGACATGATCAAAACGATCATCGGGGAGTTGCGGCATGACTGACCTGACCGGCGCCGTCTGGCGCAAGAGCACTCGCAGCGGCGGCAACGGTGGCAACTGCGTCGAGGTCGCCACCAACCTGCCGGGCGTCGTCGCCGTTCGCGACTCGAAGGACCAGGCCGGTCCCGTCCTCATCTACCAGCCCGCCGTGTGGTCGGCCTTCATTTCAGCAGTGGTGGGCGGACCTGCCGCACCCGTGGACTGCGGCTGAAGTACGGCGTCGCGCGCAAATCGCTATTCGGCGAGCTCCCTCTGACATGCCTGCGCCTGCTCGCGGCACTGCTGAGCGAGACTCTGATCGCCGCCTGACTTCTCCAGATGGCTTGCCAGTGCCTCGAAATCGTCCCGAGCCATCCGATAGTCCCCGGCGAGGAAACGGAGATCGGCGAGGTCGATCCGGACCGCCAGAACCTGTGGGTCGTCCGCTCCGCGAGTGTCGCGTGCCGACATGAGTATGCGCTCCAGGACCTCGACGGCCTGCATGAAGCGTTCCTCTTCGGCCAACTCCCGTGCCCGGTCGTGCGACGCCGTCAAATCGTGGTGGCTGCTCGGCGTCAGCATCGGGCCTGGCCACATGGAAACCGGAGTATCCGTTCGACCCGCCCTACCGACAGCGGCTGGCCTGTCGTCGAGGAACGGCGCGAGGAGCCGTCCCACCTCGACTGCTGTTGTGGGGCGGTCGGTCGGCTTCTTGCCGAGCAGACAGTAGATCAGGTGCGCCAGATCATCTGGCACATCGGGCCGGTACTCGCTGACGATGGGAATCGGGGACCGGAGGTGCCGGCGCAGCAGGTCCGGCGCATTCGTGGCTTCGTACGGTGGGCTTCCGGCAAGCATCTCGAAGAGGATGCATCCGAGCGCGTACAGGTCCGCACCAGGACCGACGGCATCACCTGCGGCTTGCTCCGGCGCGATGTAGGCCGGCGTCCCCAGCGTGTGACCGGTGGCGGTCAAGCGGGACGCCTCCGCAGGACCGAGTAGGGCGGCGACACCAAAGTCCAAGACCTTGACCGCCCCCGAGGGCGTGATCATCAGGTTCTGCGGTTTGAGGTCGCGGTGCACCAAGGAGGCAGCGTGAGCGGTGGCGAGCACGGAACTGATCTGGGCGGCGATTGAAGCCGCCTCGCCCACGGCGAGCTGCTCCTGCTCGGCGATGTGGTCGGCCAGCACACAGCCCCGGATGAGCTGCATGACGATGTACAGGTCTTCGCCGTGCTCGCCCAGATCGTGGATGACGGGTACGCCGGGATGGTCGAGCCGCGCCGTGACACGTGCCTCTCGTCGGAACCGCTTCACGGCAGTAACGCGTTCACCCTCCGGTACCTCCATCTGACGCAGGAACTTGACCGCCACCGGCCGGTCGAGCCGCTCGTCGTAGCCCGCCCAGACCTGGCCCATTCCGCCGCGTCCGATCGGGTATGTCAGCTCGTACCGGTCACCGATACGGTCCCGCGCCTGCACGTCGCCCCCAATACGTCATACCGACCCCCGCTACAGCGGAGGCCGGGCAGTCACGTCAGCTGTCGCTGAACCAGCCGGCTGGTGAGGAACGGGCTTGGCGTCCCGTGCCAGAACACGACCAGCTCGTCCCGGGGGCGGGTCGCGGCGACGAAGAGCAGCGACCGGTCCCGTTGGCGCTCGCGCTGGTAACGCTTGGGGTCGCTGTCCCGGTAACGGCTGATCATCTGACGCGGCACAAGCCCATCCGACACACCAGCGATGATCATGCGCTGGTACTCCAGCCCCTTGAACCGGTGCATCGTCCCGACGTGGATGCCATCCGGCTGCCTCGGCCCGTCCGGTCCGATCTCCACGGCCGGCAGGCCCTCCGCCTGCAGACGCGCGATCACGTCGCCGGCCAACTCCTTGGTGGGCACACAGATCGCGACCGAGCCGTTCGTCGGGTTTCCCCATGTCGCCAGCTGGTCGACGATCATGTCCCGCTCCTGCGCCCAGGTCGCCGTCCCACGAAAGGTCGGCCGGCCGCCCCGCAGCAGCGAGCGGTAGCCGGCCAGGTCCTCCTCGCCACCGTCGAGGTCGTCGTAGACCTCACCGGTCATGATCTGCAACGCGTCGGCAAGGATCTGCCGGGTGGTGCGGTAGCTCAAGGTCAGACGCGAGGACCGACCGCGGATGTTGACGCCGAGGCTGCTCAGCGTGACGTGGTTGTCGTAGATGCGTTGGTGGGTGTCCCCGGTGAGGAACATGTCGTCGGGGCCATGAGCGACCATGGCACGAAGCATCTTCCAGTGGGCGGCGCTGAGATCCTGCGCCTCGTCGACGACGACGTGGCGGTAACGCGGGCGGTGGAAGCCGCCGGATGTTTCTCCGGTGGCGCCGGCGGCGGCCGCACGGTCCATCTCCAGGCGTGCTGCCCGCTGGGCCACCTGACGCCAGGTCCAGAGACCACGGCCCTCGAGCCAGGTGGTGAACCGCTCGGTCAGCTGCCAGATCTGGTCCCGTTCGACTCGGTTGAGGCTGCGACCGCGGTTGGGGCGGCGGGCCTTGAAGTAGTCGGTGCGGGAGTTGAGCACCTGGCCGAGAATCACCTGGGTCCACTCCGCGGACAGGAACTCCGCATCCCAGCCGGATTCGCCCGTCTCGACGAGGAACTCGGCCCACAGCTCGGGGACCTTGTTGTCGTCGACGACCCGCCGGCTGCCACCTGCCTTCGCCTCGGCCACAACCCGGCTGGCGAGCCGGTCGATGTTGACGATGTCGACCCGCGACACGAGCTCCTGGCCGCCGAGGGCCATCAGGCGGGTCCGCAAATCGGCGGCGAGGTTGCGATTGAAGGTGGTGAGCAGGATGGGCTTGTCGGCCCCGGGGGGTAGCTGCCGGGCGAGGTGCGCCACCCGGTGCAGGGCAACGATGGTCTTTCCGGTGCCGGGCCCTCCGCCGACACGAGCAGGGCCGTTGTACTTCTTCTCCACCAACTTCCGCTGCGTCGGGTGGAGGAAGATCTGCCACCGCTCGAATGCCTCGCCAAGCATCGCCTGCAGCGCCTCGTCGTCGGAGGTCACCTGGGTGGCGGGCCGCTCCACGGCGGCTTCGAAGTCCTCCGGGTCGACCGGCTCGTCGGCGCGGACCGGGTCGGTGACCTGCTGGAGCACCTCGTCGTACGGGGTGCCGTCGAAGAGCGCGAAGAGCACGTCGGTGGTGAGCTGCGGCGCCCGGTCAAGCAGTTCCAGCAGCTCGGCTTCGGTGGTGAGGTTCCGGATCTGGGGCAACAGCGGCTCGGACACGCCGAGCTCCAGGAGCTGCGCGTCGGTGTACGTGTCGAAGAGCGGCTTCTGCGTGGGCTCCGGCTCGGCTTCGGGCGGGACCACCCGGCCGATGATGCTGTCGCCGACTGGCGCCAGGTCGACGACCTCGATGCCACCGGTGATCCGGTTGATCCGGTAGGCGTAGCGGGTGAGGTCGTCGTACACCTCGCCGCGGTGCTTGACCGCGACGAGCAGGTAGTCGCGTTCGGCGATGTGCAGCAGCAGCGCACGGTAGTCCTTGTTCACCCGCGCGGACATCAGCCGGGAGTCGCCGTTGAGCGACTTGAGGTTGAGCCCCGGGTTGTCCGGGTTGTGCCGGAACTTGTGCATGAACTCGTACACCGCGCCGATGTCGGCGCGGGTGAGCTTCATGACCTCCTTGTCGGCGCGGTCCAGCATCCGCAGGGTGGTTGCTCCGGTGCTCATCGACGTTCCTCCCCGCTCGTCGCCCTGATTTCCGCCGCCAACTCGTCAACCGACCATTGCTGAGCGGTACGGGCGTGCCAGCCCGCCTCCGCGTACGCCCGGTCGCGGTCCTCCGTCTCCGGATCGTCGGAGGGGCCGGTGAGCACGATGGCGATCCGCCGGTCGGGCCAGGCCAGCTCGGCCTGCCAGCCCTGGTCGCCCAACTCGTAGCCGACGACCGGTGCGGGCAGATCCTGCCGGGCGAGCTGCTGAACGAGATGGTCCAGAGTGTCTTCGGCCGGATCCAGGTAACGCAGGACGTCCCGCCACGGCGACTCCTTGTCGAGCGTCTCGGGGTCGGCGGCCACCGGCTGCGCCACGACGCCGAGCCACGTCGCCGTCTCCTCGTCGAGCGGCAGTGCGCGTTGAGTCAGCACAAGACCGGTGCCCTCGGTGACCGCCATCGAGGCCGGCTCGAAGGCGTCGAGAGTAGACACGGCGAGCTGACCTGCGTCACCGCCACCATTGCCGAGGAACTGGATGACGTTGCCCCAGGCCAACCACGCGGCCCAGCGTTCCTTGTGGCCCGCATCGGCCACGGCAGCCGGCAGGTCGTCCAGGACGGTCAGCGCCGACCACGTCGGCAGTGGCTTGCTTCGCCCGTCGACGACCATAGCCACCGGACAGTCGGCGTGGTCCCGAGCGCGGGCGATCATGATTTTTCCTGCAGTCGGCCTGGGCAAGGGCTCTCCGCGCAGTGCAGCCAACAGCCGCTCTGCCACCCCGCTGGAGTCGGTGGCGGTATTGTCCCGAGCCTGCCTGAGCATGCCTGCCAAGGTTGCTTCCGCACGACGCTGCCAACGGGTGAGGTCGGGATCCGCGAGGAATCGCATCAGCTGCTCGATCGGGTTGACCCAGATGGTCTCCTCGAGCTCGTCCGGGTCGGCGCCGGGGAGGAACTGCCGATATCTCTCCCGGGCAGCCTGCTTACTGACCCCGCCGTACGGGGTCCACTGCCCCAGGCCGTCCGCGCTACCCCAGGTCTTGACGTCGTCCCAGGTGGCGGCGAAGACCAGATAACCGTGCGCCCGCAGCCGGGCCCGCTTCTCCGCGTCGTCCGCGAGCCGGTTGTGCTGGGACGAGGCGTGGTACTTGAATCCGTCGAGGTATACAGCCACCTCGGGCGACGGGGCGTCGAGGCGCTTGAAGTGGACGTCGGGACGAGTGCCTCTGACGGTGTTCTGCAGCTTCATCTGCCAGTGGGTGACGCCCTGACCGTTGTCCCGGACGAACCGCAGGTCGGCGAGGCGGGCACCGTCGTGGTCGGTCCGCCGGTCGATTCTCAGGCCCGAGCCGGGTGTCTCCCCAAGCGCCAGCAGCTTGGTGAGGAAACGCATCTCCAACTCGCTCTCCACCTGGTGGATCAGCGAGATCTCGTCCGTACGGGTGCCCTCCTCGACGTCCCAGTTGTCGAGGAGCTTGTCCAGCATGCCCAACGCCTCGTCGCGGCTCATCAGGGCGAAGTGCTCGTTACGCGCATGCCGCAGGAGGCAGCGGTGACACACCGCCCTACCTTCGTGCCGGCAGACGCAGTCGGCGATCCGCTGCCGTGCCAGTTCCAGGATCGCGCGGAACTCCTCCGGCTTGGCGAGGCGGTGCAGATAGCCGGTGCCCTGCGGCTGAGTGTCGAAGACGACTACGAAGTTGCGCGTCCCGTCGCTCTGCCCGTCCGGCATGGTGGCCGACACGGCCTGGAGGTGCGCGGGGTCGCCGCCGTACTGCGCGGCGATACCGAGGCGGATGGCGGCGGCGAACGACGCGACGCGCTCCTGCACCACGGCGGTCGCGGCGGGGATCAGGATACGCAGCGCCTCGGTTTCCAGTTCGTGAGCCAGGATCAGGTCGACGTGGGCGTCCGGGGCGGCCGGCGAGCGCCGGTAGGGACACCACGGCCGGTGGTGCTCGGCGCCCTTGACGACGGTCGACCCGGAGGTCTCCGCGGCGAGTTGTTGGCTCACGGCGGGAACGCCATCGACGGTGGTGCCCCCGCAGGAGGTGCAGGTGTGGAACCGGTTGATCCGCACCTCCTCGCCGGCGAAGAGTTCAGCCGCCCGGTCGTAGCGTTGGGCACCCAGGTTGAAATGACGGATCATCGCGTGCCGGCTGTAGTCGACACCGAAGGTGTCATGGGCGTGCCGCCAGGACGAATCGACCCTGGCCGGGTCGACGTCCACGGCGACGGTGGTGGCGTAGAAACGCCGGTCCCGATCGTCGCTGTCGTCGCGGATGCGGGCGTCGTCGCGCTTGTCACGGCTGAGCACCCGGGTCGGCTGGAGGACCTGGAACAGTCGTCCGTGATCGGCGATGCCCTGGTCCAGACAACGTGGGCAGGCGCTGGTGTCCTCCTTCGCCAGGTGGGTACGGACGTAGCCGCACTGGGCGCAGATCCGCCACTGCTCGTACGCCGGACGGTCCGCCGGACCGACGTCGAGCCCTGAGATCTCGTGTTTGTAGCCGCGCACGTAGTAGCTGTTGCCGGGGGCGATCTCGACGAGCGCCTGGCGGGCAGGGCGCGCGTACTCGCGGAGTTCGCTGTGGAACCGCCGGTCACCGTCGGCCTTGTCCTCCCAGGTCAGGGTGGCTTCCAGGTCGGTCCGGTTGTCGATGAGCGCGTAGTTCGGCAGCAGACCGAACTCGACCAGGGTGCCGTGGGCGGCAGCCCCGCTGACCTCCCGCAGCCGGCGACGGACCGCACCTTCCTCCGCCTTCAGCATCTTGATCTCGCGGGCGTGGTCCGGGTCGCTGGGCACCAGCGTGCCCCGGGCGGTGGCGAGTTCCTGCATTCGACGGCGCAGGTCGGCCAGCCGAGACTCCCAGACCTCGTCGGCTTCCTTGACCCGGTGCACGATGCCGTCCACCGCGAACTCACGCAGTTGATCGGCGGCGGCCCGCAGGACCTTGTCGCCGAAGAGGGTCAGGAACTCCTCCGCCAGCCGGCTACCGTCGCGACGACCAGCCTCGGCGAGGCCAGTCAGCCAACCGGTCGGACCGAACAGCACGTGCGCCCGCCGTGGCATCGGCAACACTCCGGCCAGGCGCCCACGGGCGGCCAGATCAATCAGGTGGGCGAGGTACTGGCGGCGCAGGATCTCCACGGCGGAAAGGAAGCAGCCGGGCGGGACGATCTGGCCGGCGATCATGTCGCGCGGATCGGTGAGGTAGTAGCGGTCGCGCTCGGTTCGCCCGACCAGGGTCAGCACCAGCGCGTTGCCGCTCTTGCGGCCGGCGCGACCCGCCCGCTGAACGTAGTTGGCCGGGCCATGCGGGAGCGACGCCAGGACCACCGCCGACAGGGCGCCGATGTCGATGCCCATCTCCAGGGTGGGCGTACAGGAGAGCACGTTCGGGTCGGTGTAGCGCTCGCCGTCGCGGAACTGCTTCTCCACCGTTTCTCGCTGGGCGCGGGTGAGCATGCCGGTGTGTTCGCCGGTGACCACCCGGAACACCGGGCTGTCCAGGTAGAGCCGCCGGTAGTAGTCGTCGGCAGCGGTGTCGTCGTGGACGGCCTGCAGTTGGCCTCGGCAGCGGTACTGGCGGCACGGCTGGCCGATCCAGTCGGCAACTCGGTCGGGATGCTCCGTCTGCTGCCAGTGGCAGGTGTCGCAGCCGACTCCGGCCGCCGCAGCGGACGCGTCGTCGAGCCGGGTCACCCGTAGGTGGCCGGGCATCAGCCCGTACACCGTGTTGCCGTCCTCGGTGTCACCGGCGGCGACCACGTCGGCGGCGGCAAGGGCCGGCAGCAGCCGGGTGAGGAAGCCGGCCGCCTCGCCGTGGTCGAGGCCGAGACAGCGCGACGTCCAGTCCTGGTACCAGTTGCCGCGCGCGGTGATCACGTCGAACTCCGAGCGGGACTTCGGCGTCGCGAGCAGGAACGTGGGCGCGGACAGCCCTTTCGGGAACGCGGGCATGCCGGCGGGGCGACCGCCCCAGACCTGCCACCGGGTGCCACCGCGCCTCAGGTACGGCACCAGCCACTCGTGGTAAACGGCACCGCGGGTACGCAGCCGTTCCAGCAAACCGCGGAGGAAGGCAAGGTAGCGGGCGTCGTCCGGCGGCGCTCCGTCGAGGTGGCCGGGCCCGGTCAGATGGACGTCCCGGCAGATCGCGGCAGCTCCGGCGGGGTCGTCGAGGGCTACCTCGACGGCGACGCTGCGGGTCAACTCCAGGGTGCGGCCCTGGCGGGAACGCAGCCCCGTCTCCATCACGGTGGCGAAGACGAGCCGCTCGCTGATCAGCTCCCAGGTCTCCCGGCTGCCGTTGTGCTCACCAGCGAGCAGGCTGTCGACACCGGGCTGGTCGTGCAGGTCCGGCGGCACGACGGTGGAGAGGATCTCCGGCTGCGCCGCCGCCTCTATCATCTTGGCGAAAAGATCGTCGAGCCCGATCGACTCCCCCGACGTCAGTCGGCTGGCGAGCAGGGAGCGCAGCGAGAACGAGTAGGACCGGTTGGCGACGAATCCGGCGCGGTGTGCGGCGTCCTGAACCGAGTCGTTGAAGAGCAGCGTCTTCTTCTCGGCCTCGTCGAGCTCCCCACCGGTGAAGAGCTGCGTGATCGCCACCGAGGCGAGGGTCGCCAGGCCGGCGCCGAGGAAGCGGATGCCGTGGTCCAACTCGCAGGACGGGCAGCGGTCCTTCTCGGCACCGTCGATGTCGAGAACGTCGCCGAGCACGACGATCGCGTCGTCGGTGGGCTTGCGGTCGCGCTGCTCGTCGAAGGGGCGCACCCGACGGCCGTACTCCAGAACCAGCAGGCCACGGGAGCGCTGGCGTACCTCGTCCCCGGTCGCGGCGATCAACGCGCGGACCCGGCGCTTGTCTCGACCGACGCTGGCTCGGTAGATCTTGTCGGGGTCGGTCTCCAGCTCCTGCGGGTCCTTCTCCGGCGACAACGCCATCCAGCCGGAGCGGCCGCAGTGCCGACAGTAGATGGCCGGCAACCGTGGGTAGCGGTTGTCGGCCACGACCACATCGGCGTCGGTGGCGTACGGGTCCAGTTCACGCGGCGCTTCGCCGTACCAGCCGAATGCGGCCTGGTGGGAGGTGCCGCGCAGCAGGCGGGAGACCGCGCGTACCCACAGGTGGGTTTCGATGTTGAGCAGCGGGCGGCCGGGAACTTCCGGGTTCTGCGCGACGGAGAGCAGGCCGACGAACCGGGCGAGAGCCTTCGCCGTGATCTCGGGCGGAGTCTTCATCACGCTGCCCCAGCCGGTGGCGTTCTTGCGGGGCAGCACGTCGATGATCTCGTTGAGGGTGCACGGCCTGGCCTGGAGCGAGTCGAGCACCGCCTTCGTCAACGGATGTTGACGCAGCAGATCACCAAGGCGCGTCGGGGCGTCGAGACAGCGCTCGCCGACGACCAACTCGGCGACCTCGGCCATCATCGCCTCGGGGTCGCGGTCGTCGACGGCCGCGAGCTGCTCCGGGGTAGGCAGCGGCAGGCTGAAGTCCTGGCGGGCGATGAACTCCCCGGCCTCGTACCGGTCCTCCCCCACCAGCGATCCCGGGTCGAAGGGGATGCCGAAGACCTGCTCGGCGACCTCACGGATCGCGGTACGACCGTCCCGGCCACCGCCCTCACCGAGCGTGGCGGAGGTTGCCACCGGGCAGATCGGCCCGAGGGGCCGTTCCGGCTCGTCGAGGTCGAGCGCGGCGGCGAGCCGGCGCAGCAGCATCGCCACGTCGGTGCCCTGCGCGCCGTCGTAGGTGTGGAACTCGTCCAGCACCACGTACGCCGGCTCGGCGCCCTCCCAGAGCGGCAGGTCGTCGGCACGCTGGAGCAGCAGGTCCAGCATCTTGTAGTTGGTGATCAGGATGTCCGGAGGGGTACGGCGCATCTCCGACCGCTTGGTGAAGACGTGCGGGTACTCGATGGCCGCGACGTCGCCGATGTAGAGACCGGCGGTCACCTGGCTGAGCGCCGGGTCGGACAGCAGCTCGTTGATCCGCTGCGTCTGGTCGGTCGCGAGGGCGTTCATCGGGTAGAGCAGGATCGCCTTGATCCCGGCCTTCCCCTGCTGCTTCTGCCGCCGGCAGTGGTCGAGCACCGGGATCAGGAACGACTCCGTCTTGCCCGAGCCGGTGCCGGTGGTGATCAGCGTCGGCTCGGCCGCCTTGCCCCTGGTCGACAGCCGAGCGAACGCGTTCGCCTGGTGCAGGTAGGGCGTGAAGTCCGCCGGCGCCCAGTCAAGGCTCGCGCGCCAATTCCCCGCCGCCGGGCGGAAAGGGGTGCGGATCCGCAGGTACGGGCCACGGAAGATGCCCTGTTCCGGGTGCGAGAGGAAACCCTCCAGACCCTGGCGTACGCCGTCCTCGGTCAGACCGAAGGTGGTGGTCAGGTACTGGGTGAGGGTCCGACGCAGCGTGTCGGCGGCGATCGTCGGTCTCATGAGCGGATCACCGCCGCATGCTACTGCACCCCCTGACCGGCTCTGAGCTGCCCGAGGGCCTGGAGCACGCATGAGTCAGATTCGCGACACCGCGAGCAGTTGGCGCGGACGTCTCCGCATTCCTGCCCGCAAGCGTCGATCCCTCCGATCCTGGCGGGCAGGCTGTTCATGCGGCTACCGGCTCCTCCCCGTCCCTGTCTTCGCTGGTGTCGAGACCGACCTCACGTGCTAGTTCGGTGGCAGTCATGCGTTGGTCCGCTGCCGCACGACCCGCATGGTCGAAGCGCACACCCTCGGCCTCCAATACCGTCCGTGGGTCGTCGCGGCGTTGGGGGTCGACCCAGCGGAAGTCTGCCGAGATCGCACCGTCGATCTTCAGAACGCGATGGGCGTTCGGCACCTGCACGCTGGCGAGGCGTCCAGCGACGGCGCGGTGGAATACGCCGACCACCTCGGCGATGTCCGAGTAGCTGGTCCAGCGACCAGCGGGGATGCTGGCGAGTGCCTGGTTCATGAGGGACCACCGTGGACTGGGTGGGGTCACCGCGGCCGATTCGTCGGGGCCCGGCCAGATGAGCAGGACACGGTCCGCGAGGGCTCGGCCTCGCGCGAGGATCTCCGTTCGCCCCCACCGGGGCGAGTCAGCGATCTCACGGTTCATCGCGAGTCCGCTGTCACGAAGGATCTTCTTCTTGGCCTCGAAACCATCGTTGGCCAGCTTGGGGTTGTACGCGGTCAGGCTGAGATTCCCGAGAGTGTGTACCAGAGAGCTGTGTAGTTCCTCCGCAGTCTCGTCGGCCTCCAGGTCGGGAGCCAACATCTCCCGCCACTCGTCCGTCAGGGACTGCGGCAACACGTGTTCGATGGTGACCTTCGCGGTATCGAAGTTGATAGGCTCCTTGTGCTCGAAGTCTTCCTCGATGCAGCGCAACACGTAGCTGCGCTGCGGACCGCGGCCTAGCCAGTAGAAGCTGTTCACGAGCACGGCGTCCCGGATGTACTGGTCGGTGGGGAACTTCTTCCGAACCCCCGACAGCGCCCGCGTGATCGCCTTTGCGGAGGGGACCTGTTCTCCCAAGTCCTTGACGAGCGACATCAGAATCCGGTTGGTATTTGCACTGGCGATACCCGCGATCATGCGACGGACCAGATAGCTCTCGACGACCCGTAGCGCATCAGCGGCTTCGACCGAACTGAGGCGGCCCGCCTCGTGCGCGAGCAGGACGTAGAGTGCGATGGGGTGAACCACGGCCGCACCCCACCGGTCAAGCCGGTCCAAGGCACGCCGCAGGATCGGATCGGCGACCTCGCCCGGCGCCAGAATCTTGCGGAACAGGCGAGCCTTGTGGTGAAGATCGATGATCCACTCTTCAATCGCAGCCTCACCGGACAATTGGCCGAGTCGCAGCTGCTGCGATTGGTAGATCGCCTCCTGAGTGGCACGATCGTCGCCACGGAGCACCAGATCCAGCCAGACCAGCTCCTCAAGCTGCTTATCCGTAAGCAACTCCTGAAGCGGCAGCCAGTGCCGTTCGTATACGTGATCACCTCGAGCGGGTAGACGCATGAAAAGGTAGTTGCGCAGCAGGTCCGCCTGAGTGAGCGGCTGACCGGTGTAGTTCAGGGACTCGAAGATGCGGTGAACGTTGTCGTCTGGATGCGCCGCGATTTCCACGAGGCTTAGCCTCGCCGCTACCGCCTGTTCGATCCGAATCAGATCATGGTCATCGTCCGAATCATCGGCCTGAACGAGCGCCGCTCGGAAAAAGCGATATGCCTCTCCGATCCGGTCCTCACCACCGGCACCAGGATCTCTTTCCACGAGGGCCAGCCACGCGGCTCGGTCGGCCTTCGTAGGTAAGAGCGTGTACCGCTCCATTCCCGACGCATATTTGTTGAATAGGTACATATCGTCGATCTTGGCTGCCAGCTGTGCATCAGACTCCCGAACATGATCCCGGATCGCACACAGAAGGATACTGAGTGTAGTCAGCCGCTGTTGGCGGTCGACGACGAGCCAGCTCTGCACGCCGGTCGGCGTATTGGCCGGACTAGGCGCGAGGACCACTGAGCCGAGGAAATGCGTGACGTTGTCATTCACCTCCGTCACCCGCATGACGTCAGCCCAGACCTGCGCGAGATCCCTTCGCTTCCAGCTGTAGCGGCGCTGATAGAGCGGAACGACGTACTGCTTCTCACCTTGCAGTAGGTTACGGACGGTCGTCTCGTTCGCCTTCAAGTGATCTCCCCCAGGATGCAGCTCGGCCGCGCCAGCACGGAAGCCGCTCCCGTACTGCTACCGTCCATTGCAGACGGTGTCAACGAGACCGCACGAATACTGGCCAATCGACCGGCGCGACGAGGGAGTGCTGTCGGCTGGCGCGACCGAACGGTCCTCGTCGTCCGACTCGCCACGAGCGGTGATGGCGTCGACCCCCGGCGGTGGCGTGACTCGGCGGTAATGGACAGGTGTCGCGCCGCACGCCGTCAGGTGTGGCTGCTGCCGAAGGAGATGCCTCCGTGGACGTCGCGGGCCTGCACGACGGGTCCGGCGACATCGCCGGACACGGTGTTCGTCACGTCGCCCGCGTGGTTCGCGACGACGGCCCGGACCTGGGCGTAGCGGGCGCGGAACTCCGCATCGAAGGCGGGGTCGCGCTCCGCCTCCTGCTCAAGGAGGGTGGCGAGACGACGAGCGGTGTCCGGTGCGGGTGGGTGCCGGCCGACTTCGACCAGTTCCTGCACGGCGGCCTCGCCGCGAAAGCGACGCCGGAGGAACTCGGTCAGGTCGGTCACGGCCGACCGGGCGCCCTCGGCGAGATTGGTGGTCGCCCAGGCGACAAGCGTCGTCGCCGCCGTGAGCATGAGCGGGTCGTCCACTACGCACCTCCAGTTTCGCCACGACGGTCGGCATCCGACCGGATTCGCATCGATCCAGCTAGCTCGATGTTACTATCCGCATCTACGCCACCACTTCGCGGGAGGTCGTCGTGAGCGCACGCCGGTGGGAAGCGGACCCCTCCGCCCAGCTCAGTCGCCGTTGGGGCAAGTCGTCGCACGAGCTGGGCAACACCTCCGGAGACGGCAGTTGCCCCGACATCTGGGAGCTCAGCAACGGCGATGTGGCGGTGATCGGGCAGGATCTGACCGACAGCTACCGAGATCAGCTTCCCGACGGAGTCTCCGTCGACCCCGGCGAACGGCTTATCATCATCCCTCGATCGACCATGATCGCGGCGAAGGTGGACATCCCTGATGCGTGAACTCCTCGGCGGAGACCCTGGTGAACTGCTGGCCCTCGACGCCTACTGGGCCGATTTCGAGCAGCGGTTCTGGAAGACCGGGCCGCCAGGGTTCTGGAAGCTGGAACGGCAGCAGACGTTCCAGGAGCCGAACGACGAGGGCTGGCAGGCGTTCGCCGGCGGCCGGTGGCAGGACTCGCTGCGGATCCTGGAAGCGCGACGTCCCGAGTTCGAGGACTACTACCGCCGCATCGCCGACAGCGGGTTCGCCACGCGGCGCGTACGCGTGGTCCAGGAGCCGCTTACTCCGTACCTGCAGTGGGAGCTGCACGTGCTGCGGTTGCGGCACGTGTACGGCGGCCTGACCCGGGTCGTGGGGCCGGACCGGATCGCCGGAGCGGAGATGGACGAGCCGCTGCCGGAGATATACACCCTCGGCACCGACGTGATGTACGAGGCGGTCTACGACGCCAACGGCGTGCTGGAAGCCGCCCGGCGCTGGCGCGACCCGGCGGTGGTGGCCGGGTGTCAGGAGTTCATCGAGTCGCTCTACCACGATGGCGAACCCCTGGACGAGTACTTCGCGCGCGCGGTGGCACCACTGGAGCCTCCGCAGCTGGACTGACCGATGGCCGGCAGCGACGACGACCGCCAACCGGAGCAGGTCAACCGGTCCACGGTGTCCGGATCCGCCGACCTCGTGCAGGCCCGCGACGTGTACGGCGGGGTCCACTTCCACTCCGGAGGCCCCTCCCGCGCCCATCCGCCGCCCCGCCAGCTGCCCGGTGACGTACACGGCTTCGTCAACCGGGTCGAGGAGCTGGGCTCGCTGAACCGCCTTCTCGTCGACGAGGCCGTCCGCGCCACCCTCATCGTCATCTGCGGCACGGCCGGCGTGGGCAAGACCGCGCTGGCTCTGCGGTGGGCGCACGCCGTACGCGAGCGGTTTCCCGACGGGCAGCTGCACGCGAACCTCCGAGGCTACGACCCGGGGCAGCCCAGCCGGCCGGAGCAGGTGCTCGACCGGTTCCTGCGGTCGCTCGGCGTGCCGCCGTCCGCAGTCCCCGCCGATCTGGAGGATCGCGCTGCGCTGTACCGCTCCCGGCTGGCCGACCGGCGGGTCCTGGTGCTGCTGGACAACGCCGCCACCGTCCGGCAGGTACGTCCGCTGCTGCCGGGCACAAGCAGTTGCCTGGTAATCGTCACCAGCCGGAGCATGCTGTCCGGTCTCGTCAGCCGCGACGGTGGCCGCCGCCTGACGCTGCGAATGTTGTCCGAGGACGATGCGGTGACGCTGCTGCGGGACGTGACCGCGGACTACCGCACCGGCGACGATCCGCAGGAGTTGGCCGAACTGGCCCGGCTGTGCGCGCGGCTGCCGCTGGCGCTGCGCATCGCGGCCGAACGGGCGGCAAGCCGACCGTTCATGCCGCTGAGCGAGCTGATCCAGGACCTGCGGGACGAGTCGGCGCTCTGGGACGCCCTCACCGCAGAGGAGGGCGAGGAGGCCGACGCCGTACGCACGGTCTTCGCCTGGTCCTATCGGGCGCTGGACGCCTCGGCGGCCCGGCTGTTCCGGCTGCTCGGCCTGCATCCCGGCCCGGATGTCGGCGTGCCGGCCGCCGCCGCGCTCGCCGGCGTGCCGGTCGGGCAGGTCCGGCAGCCACTCGACGCGTTGGTGCGCGCCCACCTGCTGGAGGAGAGTGCGCCAGGCCGCTACCAACTGCACGACCTGTTGCGCGCGTACGCGGTGGATCAGGCGAGGCATCTGGAAGGTGAGGAGAGCCGCCGGGCGGCGCTGAGCCGGGTCGTCCGCTTCTACCTGCACACGGCAGACGCCGCGCTGGGCCGTACCCTGCCGTTCTACCGGACGGTCCCGCTGGACCCACCACCCGACCTCACACCGCTGACTTTCGTCACCGCCGGCGAGGCCGACGCCTGGTTCACGGTCGAGCAGGACAATCTCGTCGCCGCCACCCGCGCCGCCGCCGAGACCGGCTCGCCCCGGGTGGCCTGGCACCTGGCGGTCCTGCTGCGCAGCGTCTTCATGCACCGCAACGTCTTCGACGCATGGTTCGCCACCGGCCGGATCGGTCTGGCAGCGGCGCGGTCGCTCGGCGATCGGCGGGCGGAAGCCGAGGCGCTGGAGAGTCTCGGGAAGGCGCACTTCCAGGCTCGCCAATTGGTGAAGGCAGCGGAGCACCACCAGGCTGCCCTGGCGATCCGACGGGAGATCGGCGACGAGCATGGCACGGGGGTGTCGATCAACGCACTGGGGCTGCTGGCCCTGCGGCATCGGCGGCTCGCCGATGCGCTCGGGTACTTCGGCGAGAGCCTGGCGATCTTCACCCGTCGCGATGACCGGCGGTGGCGGGCGCTGCTGTTGAGCAATCTCGCGGAGACCCGGTACGAGTTGGGTGACCTGGCCGAGGCGGTGCCGCTGCTGAAGCAGGCGTTGGCGGTGCAACGGGCCATCGACGACCGGGGGCAGGAGGGCAACTCGCTGTTCTTCCTCAGCATGACACTGCGCGAGCTCGGCCGTACCGACGAGGCGCTGGCCGCGATCGAGGCGGCGCTCGCCATCGCCGAGGATGGTAGCCCGGTGTGGTTGGCGCACTGGCTGGTCGAGTACGCCCGCGTGCAGCGCGTCCTGGGCCGGCCGGACGCAGCGCTGGAGGCGGCGCACCGGGCGGCCACGGTCCAACGCCGGCTGGGTGACCGCAGCCGGGAGGCGATGGCGCTGGACGAGACCGGCGAGGCGTACCGGGGGTTGGGGCGGCCGGAGGAGTCGGTTGCCTTCCACCGGCGGGCCGCCGCGGTCCACCGGCAGCTCGGTGACGGCTGGCAGCTCGCGCTGGCCCTGGACCACCTGGCGACTGCACTGGCCGAGACCGGGCACACCGAGGAGGCGGAGCGCCATCGGCAGGAGGCGGTCGACCTGCTGTCCGCGTTCCCTGACGCTCGGGCGGTACGGCTACGCCAGCGCATCGCGGCGGCCCGCCGAGGCGCCGCCAGCTGAACATTGGCCGTCACCTCTACGGGCAGCGGTTTCGGGCGACCATTGATCTGGTCGGCCCGGAGCGCCATGCTCCCGGCGAGGACCGCGCGGACGGCCGACGCCGCGACGCCCCGAATCGGCGCTGTCCGTCTCGACCTCAGAAACTCCTGAGCCCGGCCAGGTCGACCCCGTCACGAGTCACAGGGCGAGAGCGTCGACCGGACGAGCTGTCGCAGTGCATGCAGCCGTACCCGACTGTCGGCAGACCACGCCGGCCCACCTCGAAGCGGACAAGCATGCGGGCGCAGCGTCCGCAGTCGTCGCCGAGCTGCCCGCTGCCCGGTGCGATGCCGGGCCGTCGCCGCTGTGCCCGCCGCACCGCGTCGGCGAACCCCGCGTGCCGGGTGCGGAGGACGACACCGGGGTCCGGGCCGAGCAGCGAACCGGTCGAGGTCCAGACCACGTCGTCGATGACGGCACTGGATTCCAGGATCGGCGTGCACGGGCGGATGTTCACGCCCCCACGTCTGGCCTCCATCGCCTCCGCCGAGAGGTATCCGTCGGGGTCCGGTTCGACCCAGACCGTCACCGGCTCCGTGTCGACGTCCTGCTCGGCGATCAGCTTCAGTGAGGGGATCAGCGGTTTCAGGCCGAGCAGTGGTGCGCGGGGCAGCCACATGTCCACCGATCTGGCGTCCGCCAGGTCGGCGACCAGCAGTTCGATGATGTCGTGGGTCACCCGGCGGGTCACCGACGCGTTGTGGAGCGCCTCGTCCGCCGTGAGGATCCGCCCCCGCTCGACCAGCCGCGCGAAGAACCGCCGCACCGCGTCCCTGGCGGTCCGCTGCCGGTGCAGTTGGTCCAAGGCGGCGACGACCACGAGGTGGTCGCGGGCGCGGCTGGCCGCCACGTTGAGCAGCCGGGCGCCCGTGCCGCCGGCCTCGCCCTCGGTGAACCAGCGGTGCAGCGGGCGTACGCCGCGGCCGGTGTCCACCGTGTCGTAGACGACGATGTCCCGCTCCCCGCCCTGGAACCGGTGCACCGTCGAGGCGGCCCAGCCCACCTGCTCTGCCTCCGGGAGCAGTGACTCCAGCAGACCGGCCTGCGCGGCGAAGGGTGAGATGACACCGAGGCTGGCCACGTCGCCGCCCGAGCCAGCGACGAGCCCGGCGATGAGCTGCGCGTGCATCAGGTTGTACCGGGAGGACATGCCCTGCTTACGGGCGGTCCGTGCGCCCAGCTGCGAGGTGTCGAGCAGGACAAGTTCCCCGTCGGCCCAGTCCGCGCAGCTGGGTCGTGGTCTGGTGGACACCTTCGGTCCGGTGATCAGTGGACTCTCCGGATAGAACGCCTCGCTCACCACGTGGTTGATGTCGCTGCGCATGCGGTACTGCTCGGTGAGCGCCGCGAGTCGACCCGGCGTCGTCCTCCCGCCGACCGCGAGGTCCACCGCGGCCTTCTCGAACGGGCTCTTCAGCAGCCACTCCTGGGCGGCCGGCGTGTCGGCGACGACGACCGGCGGCAACTGCCGGAAGTCGCCCGCGACGATGGTGTGTCCGCTGCCTGCGCCCGCCACGAGCATCGCCAGCGCCGTCGTGGTCATACTCGCCTCGTCGAGGATCACCACGTCGAAGGTGAGTTCGCGGAGCGTCCGCAGCACCACCTGGTGCGAGGTGGCCGCCACAACCTCGGCCTCGCGGCACACCTGCCGGCGGACCTGGTGCAGTGCCTCATCGAGTTCCCGAATCGTGGCGGTCGCCTCGGCCAGACCACGCTCCAGGGTCAGCCGCTCCTCCTGATCGGCGTCGGTGAGGTTCGCGTGCCGCCGTTGCAGAGCCTTGAGCCGCAGCCGCAGATCGCGAATCTCCTGCCCCTCACGGACCCGCCTCCGAGCCAGAACCTCGCCACGCTTGGCGGCGATCTCGTCGATCAGGACGTGCCCGTCGGACCGCCCGACGAGGTCGGTGTCGGAGGGCTGGCCGAGCCGCACCAGCCCGCCGCCGGCGAGTTCGGGGATCTCCTTCAGGACGGACTTGACCGCGATGTCGACGGCGGCGTTGGTCGGGGCGGTGAGCAGAACGCGTAGCCCGCGTACGCACAGTTCCGCCACGAGGGTGCCGATGGTGGTGGTCTTCCCCGTCCCCGGCGGGCCCCAGAGCCAGGTGACACCGGGGGTGAGGGCGAGCTGGACGGCGTACCGCTGGCCGTGGTTGAGGTGCTCGGCCGTGACGGTCGGCAGGTCGTCCGGCACGGCGGCCCGGCTGGCGGTCAGCAGGGCGGCGGCGGCCTCGGCGTTGAAGCCCGGCCCACCGTTGGTCAGCTCGCGGAGCCGCTTGCTCTGGGAGGAGAGCAACCAGGAGAGGTCGCAGCGCAGTACGGCCTCCTCCGGCACGGTCGCCCCGGGCGGCACCG
Source organism: Micromonospora sp. ZG13 (assembly GCF_059359355.1). Lineage (NCBI taxonomy): Bacteria > Bacillati > Actinomycetota > Actinomycetes > Micromonosporales > Micromonosporaceae > Micromonospora > Micromonospora sp. ZG13. Next base: position 269,717 of record NZ_JCADBQ010000007.1, on the reverse strand, counting down.
ACAGGGTCACCACGTTGCCGAAGACCGACACCACCTCGACGTCGATCGGCGTGCCGTCGACGACGAGCGTCGCCTGGGCGCCTTCGGACACCCCGAGGTCACCCTCGGCCTCGAACCGCATGAGCTTCCGGGAGGTGGTCTCCGCGACCACGACACCGCCGCTGACGGGTACGTCCTGGAGGGTACGCCGGTCGGTGACGGCCCGGAGTTCCTCGTGCAGCGCCCGGGTCGCTTGCTCGGCGATCCGTGGCCAGGCGGCGGGTACGGGACCGACCGGCGGGGTCGGCTCGTCCATGGGGACGCCGATGGAGGAGGCGAGCCGGCGGATCTCGGCGGCTGCGCGCCGGTTGCCGGCCGGGGCGGGCGGGCTCGGTTGCGGAGCGGCCGTCCCGGTCTCGACCGCCGGGGCGGCCCAGCCGCGTGGTTCCCAGATGTGGCCCCGCAGATCGGCGAGGCCGTGCGTCGTGCACGCGATGTAGAGGCCGCTGCTGTCGGTGCGTACGCCGGCCTGCCGCAGCGCGACGAGCAGATCCTCCTGCGGCATCGGTCCCTGCGACAGTGCCTGTCGTACGGCCGTGACGAGCTTCCGCTCCGCGCCGGCACCCATGTCGACCCCCGTCACCCGCGGTTTCGGCGACGGCTCCGCGCCGTGGCAGCGCCGCTGTCCCGCGCCTGAGATATGCAGGTGCCGGCGAGTGTTGTCCGGACCACATTAGGGGCGGAGGAGTCGGAGGTGACTGGCCCGACCGGGCACGATCGTCGGCGCGGACCGTAGGTCGGGCCCGTCCCTTCGCGATCATCTCTGACCGTCCAGCCGATGACACGACCCGGTCCCGTCGGTGGGACCCACACCAACACCTGATCATGCCTTCGTCCGCCTCGGGCAGGATCTGGATCATGACGACGCACCACCCGACCACCCGGCGCCTGGTCTACGGCCACGCGCAGATGCACGACTGCCTCGCCTTCGCCGACGCGGACACCGCCGCCGAGGAGGCCGCCGAGATCAAGGCGATCGCCGCCGCCCGCACCTGGGGTGAGGCCCGGAGGATCCGGACCACCCACGTGTCGAACCCCGCCGACCCGGAGTACTACGACCCCGACGAGGACCCCGCGGACGACGAACCGTTCAACATCAACGAGGTGGGTTCGGTCCTGGAGGGAGACTGGCCACCGTTGGTGGCGGAACGGGCCTTCACGCTGCTGCCGAAGGATCTGCGCACACGCTTCGGTAAGCAGCAGGCCACCGTGCTCAACGGCGACCTGCTGGAGATCCCGCTGAGCGATGAGGCGGAACTGGTGGCCGAGCTGCGGCGGCGCGGCTACGAGGTGCACCGCGACGACGAGCTGATCAACGTGCTCGACGGCCGCAGCTTCAGCCCACTGGCCGGCTGACCCCAACTGCCCGCCCCGACCGCCGGCTCCGGCCGACCCGCCGGAGCCGGCGACGAATTCCGACCACCCCAAGAAACATGCAGGACCCCCATTGGTACGCCGACAATCGTCGCATGGGAATTGCGCGTATATGACTGTTGTCGGGACCGTCTTGTATGGTCAGACGCGTATCGCTATTGATGTAGTGGAGCCGCCGGAGAATCGCCGAACGGCAACGGTCCCACGTTTCAACGATGGCGTCGAGATGTAACACCGTGCAACACGGAGAGGGGTGGCGGATGGCCGACGACATGGGATCGACAGTGCCGCGACGGCAACTCGGGCGGGCGCTGCGCGAGCTGCGCACCGAGGCCCGGATGACCCTCGACGGCGCGGCGGAGGCGTTGCAGTGCAGCCGGCAGAAGATGTGGCGCATCGAGACCGGCCTCGGCGCGGTCCGCGCCGTCGACGCCAAGGCCATGTGCGAGCTGTACGGGGCGACCGCCGAGCTGACCGGCGCGCTCACCGCCCTGGCCAACGAGACCAAGGCCAAGGGCTGGTGGCACTCGTACGGCGACGCCATCCCGGAGTGGTTCGAACTCTACGTCGGCCTGGAATCAGCCGCCTCCCGCCTTCGCGAGTACGACGACACCCTGATACCCGGGCTGCTCCAGACCAGAGGTTACGCCCATGGCGTGTACCAGCACCGCTCGCGCATATCTCAGAACGATCGGGAGCGGCTGGTCGAGGTTCGACTGCAACGTCAGGCGCTCCTGGAACGCCGCCTTCCACCCGCACCACAGTTCGAGGTCGTCCTCTCCGAGGCGGTTCTCCTCCGGGTCGTCGGTAGTCCCGCCACGATTGCCGAACAGCTACGACACCTGCTCGACGTCGGCAGGCTCCCCCACGTCTCGATCCGGGTGCTGCCCCTCAGCGCCGGACTCCACTTCGGCGCGGTCGCTGGCCCCTTCGTCATGTTGGACTTCCCGCTCCGCAACCGGGTCGATCCCGACCCACCGGTCATCTACAGCGAGTCGCTTACCGGCGCGCTCTACCTCGACCGCAAGGACGAACTCGCAATCTACGAAGAAGTCTGGACGAGCCTCACGTCACTGGCCCTTGATGAGCAACAATCGAGGCATCTGATTACCAAGATCGTCGGAGAGGTCCACCATGGCTGAGCTGACCGGCGCCCAGTGGCGCAAGAGCACCCGCAGCGGCGACAACGGCGGCAACTGCGTGGAGGTCGCCGACAACCTGCCCGGCCTAGTCGCCATACGCGACAGCAAGGACCCGGCTGGGCCCGCCCTAACCTTCACCGTTAACGCTTGGACCGACTTCGTCCGGTCAACGAAGTTTGCGCGCTGAACTGCACATCAGACGGAGGCGCGGCCAGCACCCTGCCGGACGCGCTTCCATCGTGCAAAGATCCACCCCGCTCCCCCACGCGCCAACTCAGCCCTCTGGCTAAACAGTTCCAGCAGTTCCGCCACGCAACTACGCTCAACGGCTAGACCGCCGCTTCACGTTACGGGAAGAAACTGCTCTCGCTACAAAGTGTAACCGACTACGACGACCGCCAGCCTCCGTTGGTCGCATCTCGAAGCCGTTTGCTGAACGCGGCATGGGCCTGCCGGTACTCGCTTTCCCGATCCGCCTTATAGAACGGCGCAGCATAGCCTTGCGGAACTAGATTCCGCTGCGGATGATCTAAGTACGCCACAAGTTGGGCGTAGTCATCCCGATTTTGTTTCAAACCACGCGACCTGCTATCACCACAGATCTTCATGCCTGAGGCGTCAAACCAGGTGACCGCCTCCCGCTCAGCAAGGACTGGATAACGAGTTCTATATACGGCAACTAGATCATCGGAGGGAATTCCCAACCACGCCGCCACTAGGGCGTCGACTTCAACGAGAGCAGCACGCCTTTCCCGCTCAGACCTAAGACCAGTCGAGCGACTCCACACGGGATCGACATTTGAGAGCGACTCCATCCCAGGCCATTCGACGGCCCAGTCTTCTTCATGCGGCCACGCCGCGTCAAAGAGCTCCTCCCAGAGATCGGCGTGGCTGGCGCTTAGACAATTGAGGCGTAACGCGCGCAGCAGGAGCGCAGAAGCTAATGGATGATCGCTTTCCCCCGCCGGCATGAACGGAAGGTCGGACGGATGCAGGTTTTTCTTACCAGTTATTCGGAGCAAGTAGTCTAGTGGCAGCGACGCCCAAAAACCAGCCGCGAGCGCGGTCGTAGCATTTTCCCGAAACGCCATCGAATAAAGGCCATCGATGTGAGTGGGACCCGGCGGAATCAGAGCGGCATAAAGGCTCCGCTCGCTATTGAAAGCGATCATTTTTCGCCAGGCCAGCCGGTAATATTCTGAATACCGACGCCCGCGCCAAGAATCCTGCGAATCCTGAAAGCGCCGACGATCACACGAACGAACGAAATTGGTCCGCGCCGAAAAGAGGGGAGCAGCGGTCTTCGGATCGAGAGGATCCCAATCGTTAGGCGATTTGCAGGGAACTCTCGCCTCTTTCGCGAGCGGTAAAGCGACTCCAACATGCGGTCCTTGCAATATCGCTTCATCAGGCTGATTCGGCGAGGTCGACTCCCAGCGGATCAGTCCACGTGTCTGCGCGCCCTTTTCATGCCAGCCTGAACTAACGAATGGGTCAAGCATACCCACCCTGAGGCGGGCCGATGACAACGCCAACAGCGGTCGTCGCTCAGCAGCGGTCAGCGGGTAGAGAAGCGCTGCAGCGTCGGCAGGGCTTTCCTTGTCGCCAGAGAGATCGCGCCAGCCAGCTAGAACCTCAGTGTCGACTTGAAAGAGCCTCAACTTGTGCGGACGGAGGTCCCATTTTTTCTCATTTTTAATACCTGGCAGAGGTCCTTCGCCGTCATGATCGAATGATTGCGCGAGTACCTGCGCTCCGTAAAGGTGGCTAACGTGAACAAATTCGGCAGGGCGTTGGCGGCCATAGATGTGCATTCCGAAGGGCTTGGTATCACCCACTGGCCGAGGGAAAGCCCAATTGCCCCCATTGATGAAAGTCGCATGGGCGCGTAGATGACGATAGGCGACGGACCTGAGGTGGCCAAAATGAACACCAGAGAAATGTGTGTCAGGATGAATAAGTCCAGCGACCCCCTTTCCGGAGCCGATACTTTTCCAGGCTCTCACCATGAAAGCTCGATAGAAATCGGGCTGACTACCAGCAAGCACGGGGTAGTTAGCTGACGCGGTTAGATAGTTGGCAATACCTGATACTATCGCTCGTTCTTGCTTGAATAGATCATGAGACTTGCCTCGGCGGAGCAGGTTCCATCGACGCTCACGCTTCGCGGTAAGGTCCGGCTTGCCGACGATCGCGAACCAGGCGTCCTCCTCGGCAAGGAGCGCGTCCTCGTCCCAGACGGGTTGCACCCATGGTGGATTACCAACCTGGATATCGAAGCCACCTTTTGCAAAGGCCAGACCGAAATTTAGCTCCCAATGGAAGAAAGCTTGCTGATTAGCGATCTGGTGGACGGTGAGTAGCCAGGGGAAACGGTCGTTGAGGGTTCCAAGCGAGTCGACGCCACTAACGCCTTCCAGTTTCCGCTCAAACTCACTCATCTCGCTCAGGCTGGTCAGCTTCCTGCCGTAGAACCGCTCGGTGTCCTCGTCCACGTCGCTGCGGCCGATGAGTGCTTCGGCGAAGGTCAGCCAGTCGTCCAGGTTGGACAGCGGCACCTGCTGGCGAAGCTGTTCCGCCACCGTCATCCGCCGGGTGCCGGTCGCCTTCGTCGGCATCTTCATCTGCTGCGGCTGCACGTTGCCGAAGATGTCCGCAGTCTCGTAGACCGGCGGTTCCTCGTACGCTGGCTCGTCCTTGACGTGGGAGACCTGGACAGGCGCGGCCGGATACGCCGGGTCGGAGCCGTCGAGCAGGCCGACCTTGTCCAGCGGCCAGAACCACAGCGCGCACCAGACGTCCATCAGCGTCTTGAGCCGCCAGTACGGCGTGCCGGGCGCGGTCAGGTCGGCGAGGATCTCGTCCCGGGGCACCGCCTCGGTGACCGGAGGCAGGTCGTCTGCGCCCCAGACCCGGATGTCGCGGCGGATCTCCCGCTCGGAGATGGCGAGCCGCTGCTGCACCAGCCCCCATAGGAACTCCACCCGCCCCGCCAGCGCCTGCAACCGCTTGACCTGTGAGTTCTTGCCCTTGGCGGAGGGGGCGCGCTTCATCGCCGTACGCCATGCCTTGAGCCTGGCGGTCTCGGCCGGCGCCAGCTCGCGGGCCTCCTTCTCCCCCGCGACCGCGCCCCACCCGTCGGCCGGGAGCAGGAAGTGGTGGATGGTGCCCTCGTCGATCGGCCCGTCCCGGAAAGGCTTCTCCGCCGGGGCGGTGGTCAGCCACGACTTGTCCGTGAGCTGCTTCGCCTCGTAGGTCATGCGTCCGCAGCCGATGAGCGAATTGCCGCGCTGGAGGTGCAGGCCGAACCAGGGGGCCTGAAGGCCGGCGTGCATGACGTTGAGCCAGAGCGACACCTCGGCCAGCTCGACAGCGGTGCGGTTGAGGTCGACGCCGTAGCTGTTGTGCAGGGCGATGTACGCCTTCACCCGCTGGAGTTCGAGGTGGTACTGCTCCGGGTCGAGGGTGATCTCGCGTTCCTTCTGGCGGCGGCGCAGGTATTCGGCGGCGACCTGGTTGATCGCCTCGTTGAGGAACGCGCCGGAGCCGAGCGCCGGCTCGCAGATCGTCCAGTCCAGCAGCTCCCGGGCCGGGGTGACCGTGCCGTCCTGGTCGAGGCGGTACTTGAGGGCGAGCTGGACGGTCACCTCGGTCAGCGACTGTGGGGTGTAGTAGGAGGCGCTGGTCTGCCGGTCCCGGCCGGCGAGCCGGTAGACGAACTGGCCGGGCTGGTAGCTGACCCGGCTGCGGACGCCGGTGTACGGGTCCTCCTTGTAGACGAAGACGTTGTCGTCGTACTCGTCGGCCTTGGAGGCCGGGATCATCCACGAGCCGTCCTTCGGGTCACCGTTCTTGGCGACCTCGTAGAGCTGCTCGGTGGCGACGAAACCGGTGTACGACATCAGGCCCTCGTAGACCGCGCCGAGCTGGTTGATGCCGAGCTGGGCGTACGAGATGAAGCCGCCACGGCGCTTCTTGCCGCCCTTGGTGAGCATGAGCCGGCGCAGCACCTCGTAGAGGACCTTGTTGCGCAGCCGGGTGTCGATTTTCGGCGCGTCGGCGTCGTCCATGTCGTCGGCGTCCGGCTCGGGGATGAGCCGGCCGATGAGCTTGGTCTTCTCCGGCAGGAACAGGTCCGACTTCATGGGCTCGAAGCGCAGCCCCTCCCCCTCGCTGGCCTTCTCGTCGACCGCCGCGCCGCCACGCGGCCGGTGCCCGTCGTTGACCATGCGGAACAGCAGGTCCAGCGATTCGTACAGGTGGTAGCTGCCCTCGGCAGAGGGGGCCATCCGCCGGGACACCAGGTCACCGAGGCGGGCGAGGCTGTAGCCCTCGACGTACTGGGGGTCGTTGACCGGCAGCACGCCGAGTTCGGGACGCGCCTCGGCGTAGAGCAGGAACAGGATCCGGTACAGGTAGCGCAGGGCCTCCCGGCCGAGTTCCTTGGCCAGCTCGTCCAGGGCCATCACCTGCTGCGGCTGGTAGCCGGCCCGCCGGATCTGGTCGAGGACCTCGTTGGCGATGAGTTCGACGGAGACCTTCAGTCCCTCGCGGAGTTCACTGGACACCCCGACGGCGTGCTGGCGGGAGCCGGCGACCAGGTCAGCGAGAGGTTCGGTGCCACCCTCGGCGGGTGGGCGCAGCGAGTCGGCGCCGAAGAGGGCGGCGACGACGTCGAGTTCCTTGTCGTCGTTGCGGGCGTACGCGGTGTCCAAGCTGACGGCCAGGTAGCGGCCCTCGCCCCAGACGGTGCGGTCGGCGAGGGTGACCACGCCACCGCTGAGGATCAGCACGTAGCGGGGCTTCGGGCTGTCGGCGGCGAACAGCAGGGACGCGAGCTTGGCGCCCGTCTCGATTGTCTCGGTGCTCGACAGGGTGAGCGGGTCGAGCAGGCGACCGGCGCCGTCCGGGTCCTGGGCCGCCTCGGTGTCGACCGCCCAACCACAGTCCAGCGCGACGATGCCGTGCGCGGCCTCCAGTTCGGCGTGGGCGACGCGGACCTCGTACTCCTGGCCGGTCCGCTCGACGGTGACGGTCTGTGGCTGGGGGTCGAAGCCGAGCGCCTCCAGCACGTCCCGGTGGTGCTTGCGCAGCCGCTCCGGGTCAAAGAAGTCGACGTCGGTCAGCTCGGTCTTGGCGTCGAAGAAGGGCCGGCGCATCCGGCGCAACCGGGTGCGCGGCGTCTGCTCGCCGCTCTTCTCCCGCTCGGCCCACTGCTTGAGCAGGCCGCCCTTGAGGGTGGTGGGCAGGATCTCGGCGAGGTAGTGGGCGGAGAGGTACTCGCCGCGGTTGGTCAGCGACTCGAAACTCATGCGGCACTCTCCTGCGACGGTACGAGGACGGCGAGGACCCGCAGCAGCGGGTCGCCGGCGGTTTCCAGGCGGTCGAGCAGGTCGTGCTGCTCGGCGACGGTGGCGTCGACGCGTTGGCGTCGCTTCTCCCGGTGCGGGCCGGGCAGCTCGTCGAGCAGGCTGGCCTGCTGGAAGGTCGTCAACTGCTCGCGGTAGCGGCACAGCGGCTCGGCGTTGGCCTCGGCCCAGGCGTCGCGTTCGCCTTCGAGGTACCGCCGGGCCACGTCGACGGCCGCCGGCAGCAGCTCCTTCAGCGGAGCGATCGCGATGGTCTCGGCGCGGTTGACCATGGCCGGGCCGACGTTGGCCTCCCGCAGCACCTCGTCCATGGGCCGGATGGTCGGTGACGCGGGCAGGCCGGTGACGGCCATCCACTGCACGACCGTGGGCTGGCCGAGACGGTTGGCGTAGACGCCCTGGATCAGGAACGTCGGCGCGGTCACGTCGGCGGTGAGCACCGGCGCCTGCTGGCGACCGAGCCGGATCAGCACCTTGTCGACCAGCCAGTCGACCATCGGGTGTACGTCGCTGAGGAAGGCGATCTCCGGCCACATCGGGGTTTTGCTCTGCCGGGCCTGGTCAAGCTTGCGTTGCGCGAGCGGCCGGTCGAAGGTGACCTTCAGTCGCAGGTCCTCACCCTCGCGGTGGGCGCGCAGGTAGGAGCGGGGCAGGTCGGTGAGCCGGTGCACCAGGTCGTCGGGGGCGAGGAAGGTCAGCAGCTCGTCCTCCCGGCGCAGGTCGATGTGATCCTCGGGCCGGTCCTCGTAGATCTCGTACAGGGCGGCGTCGACGAAGTCGCGGGTGGAGTCGAAGAGCTTCGGCACTCGCGCCTGAGGCACGTCCGCGGTGACTGGTGCGGTGCCGACGTCGCCGAAAAGGTCGGCCATGACGTCGATCTCCTCGTGGGCCTCCGCGTACGACTCCTCCACCGTCTTGCCGGCGAGCAGGTCACGGACCAGCCGGTCCTCCTCGGCCTTGGCGTCGTAGAGGCCGGTCGCCGCCTCGACGCTGCCGAGGCTGCGGTGGGCGGTCTCCTCCCGGTCGAGCAGCTTCTCGGCGACCGTCCGGTCGTCCTTGGCGTCCTCACGTTCCGAGGTGAGGATGAGCGCGCGGAACTGCGGCTGGTGCTTCTGCCCGTAGCGGTCGACGCGGCCGTTGCGCTGCTCGATCCGGATCAGGCTCCACGGGATGTCGTAGTGGATCAGGTGGTGGCACTGCTGGTGCAGGTTGACACCCTCGGAGGCGACGTCACCGGTGAAGAGCAACCGGACGTCGCTGCCGGCCAACTCGAACTCCTGGAGGATGGTCTGCTCGTCCTTGTCGGCCACCCCGCCGTGCAGCACCCGGATCTGGTTCGGCTTCAGGCCCAGCATCCCGGGGACCACCTCGGCGAGCCACTTGATGGTGGGGACCCGCTCGGAGAAGACCACCGCCCGGATGTCGCTGTTCTTCCCGACGCCGATCTTCTTCAGCTCGTCGACCAGCCCATTGAGCTTGCTGGAGTCCCGGTCGGTCATCGCGGAGGTCAGCTCCGCGAGCCGGTCCAGCGCCGCCCGCTCGGTGCCGGTGGCCTTCTTGCGCCGGTTGGTCACCGTCTCGTGCAGCGCCCGATGGGAGGAGAGGAAGGACTTCAACAGCGTGTACGGGAAGAGCCGGTGCTGCCCGGTGATCGCCTCGTCGGTCCACTTGCCGGCCAGCCACACGTCGGTCAGCTCGTCGAAGATCTGCTCCTCGACCGGGCCGGCCGCGCAGTGCACCGCCTGTGACGGGCCGCGCTCGGCCCAGCGGTCGCCGATCTGGTCGCGCACCTCCGGGCTGATCTTGGTGCGGCGAAGGTAGAGGTGCGCGATGTCCTTGGCCTGGTAGTCCTTCTCGTTGGCGATGGCCGCCGGGTCGAGCAGCGAGATCAGCTGCGCGAAGGACTCCTTGTCACCGTTGTGCGGGGTGGCGCTGGCCAGCAGCAGCGCGTCGGTCTTCGCGGCCAGGCGGCGGGCCAGCTCGTTGCGCTGGGTGCCCCGGTTAATGAGGTTGTGCGACTCGTCGATGACGACGGCGTCCCAGGTGGTGGCGTCCAGGTGGTGGCCGAACTGGCCGGCGTCCTTGAGCGTGTCGACCGAGATGATGGCCCGCTTGAAGTAGGTGAACGGGTTCCGCCCGGCGGGGATCTCCTGCTGGATGCGCTGGATGCCCGTCGAGTCCAGCCGCACCAGCGGGATCGCGAAGCGGGTCCACAGCTCGCGCTGGAACTGTTCCAGCACCTGCTGCGGCGAGACCACCAGGATGCGGTCACCCCGGCCCCGGCGGATCAGCTCGGCGAGGATCAGCCCGATCTCCAGGGTCTTGCCCAGGCCGACCACGTCGGCGAGCAGGATCCGCGGCCGCAGGCCGGACAGCGCCAGCTCGACGGGGCGCTGCTGGTAGGTCAGCGGGTCGAGCAGGAACCGGTCGGCCAGGGCCAGGCCCTTCTCGGTACGCGGCAGCGGAGTACGCCGCAGCACGGCCTCCAGGAACAGCCGGCTCTGCCGGAACCGCGACGACGTGTCCTGGACGAGTTCCGTCTCCTCGGGCACCAGCGGCGTGATGTCCTCGAGTGCGGTGAAGAAGGTCGCCTCGACGTCCTGCACGAACTCGGACACCCCGACCGCCTTGATCATGGTGCCGTCGGCGGTGCCGGTCTTGACGCTGCGGATCAGCCACTCCTCGTCGCGGACGACGATGCGGGAGCCCGGGGCGAAGGTCGCGGCCTGGGAGGTGGTCATCGGGTGGAGCCTTCCTACAGGGTCGAGCGGCGGGCGTACTGGCGGCGAAGCTTGTCGACCAGCCAGCTGACGTCGGTGGGTGGGTGCGCCGGGCGCTCGGGGTCGGCCGTTGTCGGCGCCGTCTCGGGTGCTTGCACGGTGCTCGCCTCGTCGACGACCGGCAACCCTTCCGGGTCCTGCTGCGGATCGACCAGGTCCGGCGGGACCAGCAGTTCCGTGCCCGCGTCGTAGGTGAGGGCGGCGACGTCCCGGCGCAGGTCGAGGGCGGTCTTGCCGCCGCTCTCGGTGGCGACGGCAAGCAGTCGGGCGCGGACGTCGTCGAGCCCCGGCCGAGCCGTCGGATCGTGCGCCAGCATGGCGCCGAGCAACTGCACCAACTCGTCCGGCACCCGGGAGAGATCGGGCAGATCGGTCGGCTCGGTGATCCGCAGCAGCAGGTTCCAGGAGTTGGTCGGCGGATAGAGCCCGTGACCGGTGAGCGCGAAGACCAGAGTGGCCGCCAACCCGTAGATGTCGACCGCCGCTGTCAGATCCCGCTCCCCGCGAACCTGCTCAGGGGACATGTAGGCGGGCGTGCCGACCAGCACACCGGCGTCGGTCACGTAATGCTCGCGGTCCATCAGCACCGCCAGGCCGAAGTCGATCAGCTTGGGGCCGTCCGGGCCGAGGATGATGTTCTGCGGTTTGAGGTCACGGTGCAGGAGCCCGGCCTGGTGCACCTTGGTCAAGCCGTCGGCGAGCATCGCCCCCACCATCGCGGCCATCGGCAGCGACAGCGGTCCCTTCGCGTCGACATGCTGGCGCAACGTGGCACCGGGCACGTACTCGACCGCCAGCCATGCCGGATCACCGGTGGGGTCGGCGTCCTCCAAGCGGGCCACCCGGGACCCGAACACCAGTTTCAGGCTGCCCACCTCGCCGGCGAACCGCTCGCGGATCGTCGGGTCCGACAACAGCTCCTTCTTGATCACCTTGAGCGCGACCCGGTCGGCGGTGGGCGAGACGGCGAAGTACACCGTGCCCATCCCGCCCGATCCGAGCGGCCGCACCACTTCGTACCCGCCGACTCTCTCCAGCGCCATCAGACCCCCCACGTGGTGGCACCCACCTGCACCGATGCGCCCGCCGCCGGCCCCACGCCCGGCGGACGCACGACCGTACAACGATGGACGAGCACGATGCCAGCCGCCGAACGGCGGTTCTTCCGCACCGCAAGCTTCATCCACCGTGCGGACGGACACTGCCCTGGGCCAGGCCGTCGGCGGTGAGCTGGACGAGTTCAGCCCCCAGCGACGCCGCCTGTCGGATCGCCGACTCGAACGCGTTCAGCCGCCGGAACGCCTCCCCGTGCGCCCGCTGCTCATCCAACGGCAGCCGCCGCACCTGCGCCCGTCGGATGTCGAACCGCAGCGTCCCCGACAGGCTCGACGCCTGCTTCTCGTTGGCCGACGTCCGCAGTTGCCCGGCGAGGAACCACGGATCGAGGGCGGCCGGGTTGGGGCGTAGCAGGTGCAGGTTGCGCCCCAGCAGCGCACCTTCGGCGGTGATGACGCGGGCGGTGAGCGTACGGGCGATCATCGGCACCACCACGTCCCCGACGGCGAGCGGGATCTCCTGGCCGAGCCGCTCGTCGACCTGTCCGGTGGCGTCGACGCCGGCCAGCACGTCGGGCACGGTGAGCACCGGCGCCGAGCTGGTCACCGGGGTCGAGGTGGAGACCCGGACCGGGCCGAGCAGGTGGAGTGCGCCGCTGCGGATCAGCTCGGCGACCGACGTCGTGAGCGGTGCTGCCCCGTCAGGTGTGGGCGTGACCTGGGGCATCAGCGCGGGCAGGTCGCCGACGATCGCGGCGAGCCGGTCCCTGGTGCGTACCAGGTGCTCGCCGGTCCGCTCGACCCCGACGGCGGGTTGCCGGCGCGCGGGGGTGAGGTCGACGTCCTCGTCGAGCAGCTCGATGACCGGCACCGCGCGGGCGAACCCGGCCTCGTCGGCCTCGGCCTCGGGCGCGGCGGCGAAGGCCCGCCAGGCGGTGAGCACCCGCGCGGACAGCTCCGCGAGGTCGCCCTCGGCGGCGTCGACCAGCAGCGCCCGCGCCGGTGCGGGCGCGTCGGCGGCGGGTCGCCGCAGCACCCACAGGTGCAGAGGTACGCCGTGTGGCGCGGCCGCGCCGCTGGGCAGCGCGATGACGGCGCGCAGCGCTCCTCGGCGCAGCAGCTCGGCCCGGATCCGCCGGCCGGCACGCCGTCCGGCCACGGTCGGCGGCATGAGCAGTACGGCATGCCCGCCGGGCCGCAGGTGCGCCAGGGCGTGCTGCACCCAGGCCAGCTCGGGTTCGGTGCGGGGTGGGACGCCGTACTCCCAGCGGGGGTCGTAGCCGAGTTCCGCGTCGCCCCAGTTGGTGGCGCCGAACGGCGGGTGGCAGACGACCGCGTCGACGGTGCGGCCGGAGAACGCGTCGGCGCGCAGCGAGTCCCCCGGGCACACCTCGCCGGGCACCTCGCGCAGGGCGAGCGACAGCCCGGCGAGTCGGGCGAGGTCGGGATCGAGTTCCTGCCCGTACGCCGAGGTGCAGCCGGCGCGGGCGGCGGCCCGCAGGAGGGCGCCGGTGCCGGCGGCCGGGTCGAGGACGGAGCCGCCGACGCCGGCGAGGCCGACCATCAGGTCGGCGAGCTCGTCGGGGGTGGCGTAGGGCCGGCCCGGGCCGGGGGCGGAGAAGCGCCGCCACAGCTCATCGAAGGCGGCCTGGGGGCCGAGTTCGTCGGCGAGGGCGTCAACGTCGGGTAGCAGGGCGGCGAGATGGGCGTCGGCGGGTCCGGGTGCCGGGCGGTCGTCACGGTGGCGGGCGAGCAGCAGGGCGCCGACGGCGGCCAGCGCGGCGGCGGGGGTCTCCTTCGGGGCGGCGAGGTGTTGCCAGAGCCGGTCGGCGCGGGACAGCTGCGGGAGCTTGCCCTGGCCGCGTAGCCACTGCTCGACCTCGATGAGGTCGAACTCCGGGCTGGCCGTGGTGCCGCCCACCGGGGCCGGGAAGTCGGGGTGCCGTTTTCGCCAGTTGCTGACCGCGGCGCGTCCGACCCCGGCGAGCCGGGCGATCTCTGCGGCGGTCACGGTCGGTGTCTTCACGTAGAAAGTCTCGCACACCCGTCAAGGCTCACCTTGTTTGTTGACAGAGTTGTCGGACGATGCTCTTATTGACCCCGCCACATTCACAGTTGGAGGACAACGATGCGCAAGACCACGACCTTCGCCCTGCTCGCCACCGCCGTCGTCGCGCTGGGATGCGGCGCTGGTACCACCGACACCGACACCGCGACCAGCTCGGGCAGCGACAGTGCCGCCAAGGGCGAGGAGAAGGCGGCGAAGACCGCGAAGATCGGCCAGCCGGCCCGCGACGGGAAGTTCGAGTTCACGGTGAAGTCGTCCAAGTGCGGCGTCGCGAAGGTCGGCGACAGCGTGCTCGGCGAGAAGGCGCAGGGCCAGTTCTGCCTGGTCACGATCAACGTCAAGAACATCGGCAAGGAAGCCCAGATGTTCGACGGCAGCAGCCAGAAGGCATACGCGGCCGACGGCACCGAGTACTCCTCCGACACCGGCGCCGCCATCTACGCCAACAAGAACGCCGAGACGTTCCTCAACGACATCAACCCCGGCAACCAGGTCACCGGCGTCGTCGTCTTCGACATCCCGAAGAACGTCAAGCTCACCAAGCTCGAGCTGCACGACTCGCCGTTCTCGGGCGGCGTCACCGTCTCCCTGAGCTGACCACCCGCCGTCTCGTCGGGGCGGGCGGTCCCGCCCGCCCCGTTGCCTCCCGGGCGTCAGCCCACCACCGCGTCAGTTCACAGAGGAGCACTGTCGTGACCGATCCGACCATTCCGATGCCCGCCGAGCGGCCCGCCGTCCCGCCGGTGTCCGCTGGCCCGCCGCACCCGGCCGCGCAGCTTCCGCCTCCCCCGGCCGGCGCGGCGGTACCACCGCCTGGCCCGCCCGGTTCGTCGGGCTACACCATCGCCGGGATGCCCGCCCCGCCCAGGCGCTCGAACGCCCGAGCCTGGGCCGTCGGTGGCGTGGCCCTCGTCGTCGCGCTGTGCTGCGGTGGTGCGGTCATCGGTGCGGTCGCTGGCGACGAGGACGAACCGGCCACCAGCGCCAGCAGCCTCCCGTCAACCACTCCGAGCAGCGTCGCACCGAGCACGGCTGCTCCCACCACCGCCGCCCCAACCACGGCGGTTCCGACCACGGCCGCTCCCACCACCACCGCCCCCGAGCCGACCACGGCCCCGCCGACCCCCAAGCCCAAGGTGGTCAAGGGACGCGGCGACGACATCGTGCGCGTAGGCGAGCTGACCGACCTGTCGGTCGTCAAGTTCACCTGCAAGTGCTCCAGCAACACGGTCCTCAAGAGCGACGGGGACGGACTGCTGGTCAACGAGATCGGCTCCTACAGCGGCAAGCGTTGGATCAACCTCGAGGACGGCTCGCTGACCACCCAGTTCGAGGTGGAGGCCTCCGGATCCTGGACGTTGACGATCGGCAGCGTGGCCCAGCTGGCCACGAAGGCACCCACCGGCAAGGCCGCAGGCAAGGGTGACGACGTGCTGGTGCTCGGCGGTGCCGCCACCGCCGCGAAGATCACCCACACCAGGGGCAGTGGGAACTTCGTCATCCACGCCTACTCGATGGAGACCGGGGAGGGCGGTCTGCTGATCAACGAGATCGGCGGCTACTCGGGCGTCCGTCCGCTGGAAGCGCCCGCCCTCGTCCAGGTGACGGCGGACGGCAACTGGACCATCACGCCCGCCTGATCCGTTCACGACATCAGCGCCACAGCGGCGAGGGCGGGCAGACCGCGTCGCTCTCGCCCCTCCCCGCTACGAGACGTCAGGAGGCGTCGTGCGTCCCGATGAGTTCCTGCGCGCCCTGGACCTGCTCCCCACACCCCTGCACGAGCGCGCCGTCGCGCTGCGCGCCTACGCCCGCGTCACCCGCTGCGAGGACTGCCAGCGCATCGGCGACGCCGTGCGGCTGGCACTCACCGCCGCGCACTACGACGAACTCGCCTCGGCCCGGCAGCTGCTCGACACGGCGGAGCAGCAGGCCGCCCGGCACGGGTCGACCTGCCGGTCGCTGCCGGACCAGCAGCGCGGTCGCGGTCGGGTCGGTCGCTGGGCGGGGACGTCCGCGCCGCTCGTCGCCGCGACCGACGCCAGCTGGAAGGGGTCGTGCCGGCGGCATCGCGTACGTCGTCAGCGACGGTCACTGGGGCCTGCGCAGCCGGGGCACCGGCCGGCTGGACCCGACCGGCCCGTCGCGCGTGCTGATCAACGAGCTGCGGGCGGTCGAATTCCTGCTGTCCGCGTACGACGAGGTGCCCGCCGGCATGACCGTGCTGCTGGACAGCCTGGCCGCCCTGCGGTACCTGCACCGCTGGCAGGCGGGCGAGGTCAACGCCATGCCGGCCGGCTACAGCCTGCGCCCGCGCCGGTGCTCGGCCCAGCCCACCCTGGTCCGGCTCGCCGAGCTGGTGCGCCAGCGGCCGCATCTGTCCTTCGCGCACGTCAAGGGCCACAGCGGCCACGCGCTCAACGAGGCCGCCGACGGCCTGTCCCACATGGCCCGCCGCCGGCTCGGCGAGTCCTTCGACGTACGCCCCCGCGCGCACGCCCTGGTCGACGCGTTCCTCCGCGACTGGCACGCCACCGTCGCCACCTGACCACACCGGCTGACTTCTCACCCCGGGAGATGATCGTGGTTCTCGATGGCCAGCACAGCGTCGACTCGTACACGGAGGCGTTCCCTTCCTGGGTCGGCCCCGGCCTGATCCTCCGGCAGACCGGCACATTGGCGACCTTCCGCCTGCCGAGCCACACCCCCTGACCATCCATCCCGCTGACCCAGACCAGCCGCACACATCCGGAGACGAGCATGCCGGTCCCCCGTCAGCCGCCCGACCACACCATCTGGCTCTCCTCGATCACCGTCGCTGGGTTCCGCGCCGTCGGCCCGGAACGCACTCTGCGGATCGACCCCAGCCCCGGCATCACGCTGGTAATCGGGCGCAACGGCTCGGGCAAGTCGAGCTTCGCGGAGGCCGTCGAGCTGGCGCTGACCGGCGACAGCGCCCGCTGGGCGGAACGCCACATCGACTGGCGTACGGGATGGCGCAACCTGCACTCCCCCGACCCGTGCTGGATCGTGGCGCAGCTGCACGTCGACGGGGAGGCGAAGCCGGTGACGGTGACCCGGTCCTGGCCGCTCGGTGCGACGTTGGCCGACGCGGAGGTCACCGTCGCCAGCGAGCGGGGACGGCACTGGAGCCTGGCCCAGCTGAGGCTGGCCCGCCCGCTGGAGCGGTACCGGCCGTTCCTCACCGCCACCGAGCTGAGTCGGCTCACCGAGGCCAGCCAACGGGTCGCGCCGCGCGGGTGGGCGCCGGAGAGCCCGTTCCGGTTCGTCGTCGCCGACGACCCGGTGCGGGGCATGGACTCGGCCAAGGTGGACGGCCTGGCCCGGGTGCTCGCCGCGTTGGCCGTGCGGCGGCAGGTACTGGTCTTCACCCACGACGTCCGCCTGCCGGAGGCGGTCCGCCGGCTCGGCCCAGGCAGGGTCCAGATCGTGGAGATGACCCGTGCGCAGCGGTCGGTGGTGACACTGCGGCCCGCCGGCGACCTGTGACGCGCTGCTGACTCAGATCGGCAGGCGCCCGCCTTGGGACCGAAGAGAACGTACGCCTCGTCGCCCAGCGGGACGGTCGGAGATCGATAGCACTCTTTACGAGCGTGAAATCGGCTGTTACCTTTTCGTAAATCTTGCAGGAACTTGCAAGCACCCCGGTTTCGCGTCCCGTCCGGAGATGACCATGCCCGTAGCGCAAGCCTCGCGTGCCCGAGCCGCCCTCGCCGCCCTACTCTGCGCCGCCCTGGCCAGCGTCGCCGCGCCCCTGGTCACCGCGCCCGCACCGGCCGTCGCCGGGATCGACTCCCGCACCCTCGGCGCCCGCTACGACAGTGCCGGGTCGCGGATCACCTTCCGGGTCCACTCGTCCGCGGCCACCCGGATGACGGTCAACCTCTACGCCGCGCCCACCGGCACCCAGGAGAACGCCAGCTATCTGCTCACCAGGGACAGCGCCGGCACGTTCAGCGTCACCGTCGACGTCGCCGCCCTGCGCAGCGCGGGCATCACCGGCACCGTCTACTACGGCTACCGGGCCTGGGGACCGAACTGGCCGTACCGCACGGGCTGGACGAAGGGTTCCTCGGTCGGGTTCGTCACCGACGTGGACGCCACCGGCAACCGGTTCAACCCCAATAAGCTCCTGCTCGACCCGTACGCCCGAGAGATCAGCCACGACCCGCTGCGGCCCGGCATGACCACCTCGACGGTGTACGCCTCCGGCCCGACGCACCGCAACGTCGACAGCGGCCCGCACGCGGCGAAGGGGGTCGTCCTACCGACCACCACGCCCGCCTTCGGCACCAAGCCGGGCCGCGCCCTGAAGGACGACCTCGTCTACGAGGTGCACCTGCGCGGGTTGACCCGCAACGACCCGTCGGTGCCGGCCGCCTACCGGGGCACCTACCGGGGGGCGGGGATGAAGGCCGCGTACCTGGCCTCGCTCGGGGTGACCGCGGTGGAGTTCCTGCCGTTGCAGGAGACCCAGAACGACACCATCGACGTCGACCCGACCGGCACCGCGGGCGACAACTACTGGGGTTACATGACCCTGAACTACTTCGCCCCGGACCGCCGGTACGCCTACGACCGCTCGCCGGGCGGGCCGACCCGGGAGTTCCAGCAGATGGTGAAGGCGTTCCACGACGCCGGGATCAAGGTGCTCCTCGACGTGGTCTACAACCACACCGGCGAGGGCGGTGTCTACAGCTCCGGTGGGTCGAACGTCTACGACATCGTCTCCTGGCGTGGGCTGGACAACCCCACCTACTACTCGCTCACCGCCGACCGGCAGTCCTCCTGGGACAACACCGGCGTCGGCGGCAACTACAACACCTACAATCCGGTCGCCCAGGACCTGATCGTCGACTCGCTGGCGTACTGGAAGAACACGCTCGGGGTCGACGGCTTCCGGCACGACCTCGCCTCGGTGCTCGGCAACACCTGCCAGCACGGCTGCTTCTCCTACAGCCGCACCGACCCGAACACCGCACTCAACCGGATCACCCGGGAGATGCCGCCCCGACCGGGCGGCGGGGGCACCGGCGTCGACTGGATCGCCGAGCCGTGGGCCATCGGCGCCGGGACCTACCAGGTGGGCAACTTCCCCGCCGGCTGGTCGGAGTGGAACGGGCAGTACCGGGACACGCTGCGCCGCGACCAGAACAAGCTCGGCGTCAGCCCCGTCACCCCAGGCCAACTCGCCGACCGATTCGCCGGCTCCTCCGACCTCTACGGCGACGACGGCCGGCGGCCGTGGAACTCGGTGAACTTCATGGTTGCCCACGACGGGTTCACCCTGGCCGACCTGTACGCCTGCAACAGCAAGAACAACAACCAGGCGTGGCCGTACGGGCCGTCGGACGGCGGCAGCGACGACAACATCTCCTGGGACCACGGCGGGATCGCCGCCGACCAGCGCCGGGCCGCCCGCAACGGGCACGCCTTCCTGATGCTGTCGGCCGGCACCCCGATGGTCACCGGCGGCGACGAGGTGCTGCGCGGCATCCGCTGCAACAACAACCCGTACAACCTGGACTCGTCGGCGAACTGGCTGGGCTGGAGTCCGACCGCCGAGCAGAGCACCTTCCGCACCTTCGCCTCCCGGCTGGCCGCCTTCCGCCACGCGCACCCGGCGCTACGGCCGGCGAACTTCTACTCCGCCGCCGACACCAACGGCAACGGGCTTGCCCAGCTGGCCTGGTTTACCCCGGCCGGCACCAGCCCGGACGGCGCGTACTGGGGCAACGCCAACAACCATGCGCTGGGCTGGCGGATCGACGGCACCGAGCTCGGCGACCCGGCCCCGGCGATCTACGTCGGCTACAACGGCTGGTCCGGGGACGTGAATTTCACTCTGCCATCCCCGGGAGCCGGAAAGAACTGGTACCGGGTCACCGACACCGCCACCTGGGCCGAGGGCGCCGACCAGGTCGCCGTACCCGGGTCGGAGACGCTGCTCGGCGGTCAGGGCACCAACTACCTGCTGCGTGGTCGCAGCCTGCTGCTGCTCATCGCCCGCTGACCCAAAAGGCGCTACGCCGCCGTCGAACTGGGTCCGACGGGCGCGCCTACGCGTCAACCCTCGAAACTCACGCTGAACGGCGTCAGGTCAGGGGGAGTGCGGCCACGGCCTGGATCTCGATGAGCAGGTGCGGGTGGGGTAGCTGGTGCACGGCGACGGTGGTGCGGGTGGGGCCGGTGGCGTCGAAGTATTCGGCCCAGACCTGGTTGTAGCCGCCGAAGTCGTTCATGGTGACGAGGTAGGTGGTGA
This sequence comes from Micromonospora sp. ZG13, assembly GCF_059359355.1. Lineage (NCBI taxonomy): Bacteria > Bacillati > Actinomycetota > Actinomycetes > Micromonosporales > Micromonosporaceae > Micromonospora > Micromonospora sp. ZG13. The sequence continues at coordinate 249,607 of NZ_JCADBQ010000007.1, read as the reverse complement.
CCTGCACGAGGTCGTTCAGGTCGGCGCCGACTGTCCGCAGCAGGTCGGCGATGTTGTCGATGACGGCTCTGGTTTGTGCGCGGATGTCGAGGTTGGTGGTGCCGAACTCGTCGACCTGCACGCCGGCGAAGGTGTTGTCCGGTCGGCGGCTGGAGGTGCCGGAGACGAAGACGAATCCGCCGGCGACCTTGACGTGCGGGAACGCGCCGCGGGGTGTGGCCTTGCCGGCGACGACGTGCGCCTGCGTGCTCCCGCCGTGGCCAGCGGTCGCGCTGCGGCCTGCTGTCGTGCCCTGGTTCGCGGTCGTGCCCTGGCTCGCGGTCATGCGGTGGCTCGCAGGGTGGTGGTGCCGAGGTGTTCGACGACGGCGCGGACGTGGGCGCCGGGTTTGAGGGGAACGGCGGCGGTGGCGGCGCCGGCGAGGAACACCCAGCCCTCGCGTAGGCGTACGCCGTGGCGGCCGGCGAGGCGGATACCTTCGTCGAGGGCGCGGCGGGGGTCGCCGAGGATCGCGGCGGTGGAGCCGACTTGCGCGACGCGTCCGTCGATCTCCAGCAGCACGCCCAGGTTGTCGAGGCCGTCGGGCACCGGCGACCAGGGCCCGATGACGAAGGCGGCGGCGGAGGTGTTGTCGGCGATCACGTCGGGCAGGGAGAAGCTGAAGTTCGCGTACCGGGAGTCGATCACCTCGATTGCGGGGGCGACGGCGCGCACGGCGTCGGTGAAGTCGCCCACCGGCTCGCCCGGCTCCGGGAGGCGGTCGAGCAGGAACGCCACCTCCGGTTCGACGCGGGGGTGGATGAACCTGGTGGGATCGAGGGTGCCGCCGTCGGGGATGCGCATGGTGTCGGTGAGGCGGCCCCAGATGACCTCGTCCACGCCGACCTGCGCCATCTTCGCCTTGCTGGTCAGGCCCATCTTCAGCCCGACGAGGCGTTCGCCCCGGTCGAGGCGACGCTGGATCAGCGCGGTCTGCACCGCATACGCCGCATCCACGTCCAAGCCGGTCTCGGCGGCCAACTGCGGGATGGCGGTGGCGGTGTCCGCCGCCATGCCGAGGCGTTCGGCGATACCGGCGGTATCCGGGCCGATCATGATGTCTCCTTGCCGGCGAGGTCCAGTGCCACGTCCACGATCATGTCTTCCTGCCCGCCGACCATGCGGCGGCGACCCAACTCGACCAGGATCGAGCGCACGTCCACCCCGTACTTGTCCGAGGCGCGTTCGGCGTGCCGCAGGAAACTCGAATACACCCCCGCGTAGCCGAGGGAGAGGGTCTCCCGGTCGACCTGCACGGGCCGGTCCTGCAACGGCCGCACGATGTCGTCGGCCGTGTCCATCAGGGCGAACACGTCACACCCGTGCTCCCACCCGTGCAACTCCGCGACCGCGACGAACACCTCCAGCGGCGCGTTACCCGCCCCGGCGCCCTGCCCGGCCAGCGACGCGTCGACGCGGACCGTGCGCCCGTGCGCCGACCCGAGTGGCCCGTCGCCGAGGATGCGTCCGTGCTCGACCGCGACGACGCTGTTGGCGACACCGAGGGACAGGTTGTGGTGGGCGTGGATACCGATCTGCGTGGTCGGCTCCAGCACCTGCCGGTAGGCGTCCACCCGCTGCGCGACGTCGGACATGAGGAGCCGGCCGCCGGAGTCGGTGACGTAGACGCAGTGCGCCCCGTACGACTCCATCAACTTCGCCTGCCCCGCCAGACCAGCCGGGTCGTTCATGTGCGACAACATCAGGAACCCGGACACGTCCATGCCGTTCTCCCGCGCCCACGCAATGTGCTGCGCCGAGATGTCCGCCTCCGTGCAGTGCGTCGCGATCCGCACACTCGTCACCCCGAGCGCCTTCGCCGCCTTCAAATCGGCGATCGTGCCGATCCCCGGCAGCAGCAACGTCGTCAGCTTCGCGTTCGTCATCACCTCCGCCGCCGCCGCAATCCAGTCGGCATCACTGGCCGCACCATGGCCATAGTTCACACTCGACCCGGCCAGCCCGTCACCATGCGCGACCTCGATCGCCGCCACCCCCGCCGCGTCCAACGCCGCAGCGATGGTGCGGACCTGCTCGACCGTGTAGCGGTGGGCGACGGCGTGCATGCCATCGCGCAACGTCACGTCCTGGATGTACAGATCAGTCACCGGGCCACCTCCACGACGTCCCGACCCACGCCATCGCCACCAGGGCCGTCATGGCCCGCGCTGTCGCCGTCAGTGCTGGGGTGGTCCGCGCTGTCGTCATCAGCGCCGTCGCGGCCCGCGCTCTCATGACCGGTCGCTGCCGATCGCAGCCCGACCAGCCGCTCCGCCGTTCGCAGCGCCGCCGACGTCATGATGTCCAGGTTCCCCGCGTACGCCGGCAGATAATGGCCCGCGCCGGAGACCTCCAGGAACACCGACACCTGCAACCCGCTCAGGCGCCGACCCAACGACGGCACGTACGCATCGACGCGGTCGAACTGCACGTCCTGCTTCAGGCGGTACCCCGGCACGTACTCCTGCACCGCCGCCACCATCTGCGCCACCGATGCGGCGATCGCCGCCCGGTCGGCGTCGGCGTCCTCGCACAGGCAGTACACGGTGTCGCGCATCAACAGCGGCGGATCCGCCGGGTTCAACACGATGATCGCCTTACCGCGCTGCGCGCCGCCGACCACCTCGATCGCCCGCGCCGTGGTCTCCGTGAACTCGTCGATGTTCGCCCGCGTCCCCGGCCCCGCCGACTTGGAAGCGATGGAGGCGACGATCTCGCCGTACACCACCGGCGTGACCCGACCGACGGCCGCGACGATCGGCACGGTCGCCTGCCCACCACACGTCACCATGTTCACGTTGCGCTGGTGCAGGTGCTCGTCCAGGTTCACCGGCGGCACCACGTACGGACCGACCGCCGCCGGCGTCAGGTCCACCACCAGCCGACCATGCGCCGCCAACACCGCGTCGTTACGCCGATGCGCGCCCGCCGACGTGGCATCGAACACCAACTCCACCTCGGCGAACTCCGGCATCCCGACGAGGCCGTCGACACCCTCGGCGGTCGTCGCCACACCCAACCGCCGGGCCCGCGCCAGGCCGTCAGAGTCGGGGTCGATGCCCCCCATCGCCACCATCCGCAACGACTCCGACAACCGCAATACCTTGATCATCAGATCGGTGCCGATGTTGCCCGACCCGATTACCGCCACACCAACACTCACGACGCCTCCCCCTCACCGAAGACCGCGACGGTCGCCGGGCCATACCGCGCATGCACCACCGCGAAGACCGCCACCGCACTCACGACGCCTCCCCCCAGAAGCAGGTACGCACCAAACCCAGCCCCGAGATGCGCGCCTCGTACGCCGCACCGGGCGTCACCGGCACCATCGGGCCGAGCGCCCCGGACAGCACCACGTCGCCCGCGCGCAGCGGGTCACCCGAGCGGGCCATCGTCTGCGCCAACCACTGCACCGCGTGCAACGGGTTGCCCAGGCAGGCCGCGCCCTCCCCCACCGACACCGGCTCACCGGCGTGCTCCAGGACCATCCCGCACAACCGCAGATCCACGTCCGCCAGCCGACGCGGCGTCGTACCGAGCACGAACAGGCCGCTGGAGGCGTTGTCCGCCACCGTGTCCACGATCGAGATGTCCCAACCCGCCACCCGAGAATCCACGATCTCGATCGCCGGCAACACGTGATCCACCGCCCGGATCACGTCCGCGCTGGTGATCCGCTCGTCGGGCAGGTCCGCGCCGAGCACGAACGCGACCTCCGCCTCCACCCGAGGCTGCAACAGCCGGCCCATCGGCACCTCCGCGCCGTCCGGCACCGCCATGTCATCCAGCAGCACCCCGAAGTCCGGCTGGAACACACCGAAGCTCTCCTGCACCGCCCGCGACGTCAACCCGACCTTCGCACCCACCCGCCGATGACCGGCGTCCAGCCACCGCCGGACCTGGAGCTGCTGCACGAGGTACGCCGTGTCGACGTCGCCCTCCGGCAGGAGCCGCCCGCGCAGCGGCGGGCAGGGCGTGCCGGACTCCCGTGCCTGGAGCAGCTCGCCGGCCGCCAACTCGATGGCGGTCATGTCAGGTCCACGCAGACGTTGGTCAGCTCGGAATAGAAATCGAGGGAGTGCACGCCGCCCTCACGCCCGATACCCGACGCCTTCACCCCACCGAACGCCGTCCGCAGATCCCGCAGGAACCACGTGTTCACCCACACGATCCCCGCATCCAACCCCATACCGGCCCGATGCGCCCGCCCCACATCCCGCGTCCACACCGCCGCCGCCAACCCGTACTCCGTACCGTTGGCCAACGCGAACGCCTCGTCCTCATCATCGAACGGCGCCACATGCACCACCGGCCCGAAAATCTCCTCACGATTGGTCCGCGCATCCGCAGCAAGCCCCGTCAACACCGTCGGCTGCACATACGCACCACCATCACGCGCATCACCGAACGCCGGCACACCACCACCGGCCAGCACCTGCGCACCCTCACCACGGGCCAGGTCGTAATAGCCCAGCACCTTGTCGCGATGCTGATGAGAGATCAACGGCATGTTCACCGTCGCCTCGTCCGCGGGCCACCCGAACGACAGCGCGGCAGCCCGCTCAGCCAACCGCGCCGTGAACTCCTCGAACACCGGCCGCTGCACATAGATCCGCTCCGTGCACAGACACACCTGCCCACCATTGGTGAAACTCGACCGCACCGAACCCGCCACCGCCGCATCCAGATCCGCGTCCGCGAAGACCAGACCCGCGTTCTTGCCACCCAACTCGAACGACACCGGCCGCACCCCATCGGCAGCGGCTCGCATGATGGCGCTGCCGGTCGACGACTCGCCGGTGAACGTGATCGCGTCGACGTCCGGATGACGAGTCAGGAACTCCCCCGCCGAATCCGGACCGAAGCCGTGCACCAGGTTGAACACACCCTCCGGCACCCCGGCGGCGGCCATCACCTCCGCCAACAGCGTCGCCGACGCCGGCGTCTCCTCACTGGGCTTCACGATCACGGCATTACCGCACGCCAACGCCGGAGCGACCTTCCAGGTGAGCAGCAGCAGCGGCAGGTTCCACGGCACGATCACCGCCACCACCCCGACCGGCTTACGCACGGCGTAGTTCAGCGCCCGCCCACCCGACGGCGTGACCGTCGTGAACGACTCCGTCGGCGCCGTCGCCACGATCTCCGCGAACGCCCGGAAGTTCGCCGCACCACGCGGAATGTCCAGGGTGCGCGCCTGCGAGATCGACTTACCCGTATCCGCCACCTCGGCGGTCACCAGATCGTCGAAACGACGCTCCAACTCGTCGGCCACCCGACGCAACACCTCGGCCCGTTCGCGCTCCCCCATCCGACCCCACGGCCCCCGCAGCGCCGCCCGTGCCGCCGCCACCGCATCGTCCACACACGCCCGATCCGCCTCGGCCACCTCGAACACCGGCTCACCCGTCACCGGACTGCACTTGACGAACCGCCGCCCACCCTCGACGAACTCACCACCGACGAAGTTGCGCAGGGTCGGCGGGTCGGCGCCGGGGCGGCCGTCGCGCAGGCTCGTCGGCCAGGATGACTCGGGCATCGTCGGGTGTCCCTTCCGGTTCAGGTGCGGGGTTCGGTCCGCTCGCTGCCGGGCTCGGCGACGAGCGCGACCACGGCGGCGTCCACGGTGGGTTGGCCGGTCACGGCCGCGGCGGCCTCGTCGGTGACGACCAGGACGGTGGTGCCGACGCCGACGTTCAGGGGGTCGACGGCGACGAGGTCGGGCCCGTCGCCGCGCGGCCGGACCAGGACGAGCCGCCTGCCCTGCAACGCCGGCAGGATGCGGTCGGCCCACACCTTGCCGACGACCTCACCGAGCACCATCGGTTTCTCCCCGCAGGCCGGCGATGACCTCGCGGATGCGGGCCGGTTCGGGCGCGTCCAGCAGGGCCGCCGTGGTCGGGTGGGGCTTCGGGTAGACCTGGGAGCTGCGCAGTTCGCCGTGGGCGCGGATGGCGGCCTCTCCGGCGGAGACGGCCTGGCGTACGGCGGCGAGGGTGCCCCGGACGGCGACCGCGAGGTAGCCGCTGGTGACCCGCTCCACGGCCACGCAGCGGACGTCGGCGGTCTTGATCATGGCTTCGATCCCCGCCGAGAGCGCCACCAGGCCGCGTGTCTCGACGATTCCGATCGCGATGTCGGAGGACATGTCTGATTCTCCTTACCCGGTTGTCAGTTGCCGACGAGGTCAGGCTCGGCGGCCAGCGCGCTCACCGCGTCGCAGGGGCTGGCGAAGACGATCGAGCGCACCGAGCGGCTGCGCGTCCGGGCGGTCTCCTCGCCGATGTCCACCGCCTCCTCGACGGTGGCGAGGTCGCCGCGCACGGCGACCGCGACGATGCCGCCGCCGAGGCGTACGACCTTCGTCACCTCGACCTCGGTGGCCTTCACCATCGCGTCGACGGCGTCGAAGATGGGGGTGAAACCCTCGGCTTCGACGAAGCCCACGGCCACGTTTCGCATGTCTGCTCCTTGCTCTGGTTGCGGGTCGGCTTCGGTCAGGGACGCTCGGGCAGGTTCCAGGACAGGACGGCGGCGCCGGTGCCCCAGATCGGGCCGTACGAGTGCAGTTGCGCCGGGCCGCTGGCGGCTCCGGTGCCGGCGGCGAACGCGAGGGCCCGGAACTGGCTGTCCGCCTGGGCCTGCCGGGCGTAGTCCTCGCGGATCGCGAGCGCCTCGTCGACCTTGCCGGCGGTGAGCAGGTCGAGTACGCGGGTGTTCCACTGCTCGTGCGCGGGTGTGCCGATGTGGTCCTGGCCCGGTTCGATCCACTGCTGGATCAGTCCGGAGGACAGGCCGCTCACCACGACGACGGCGGCGCGTACTCCGGCGTCACGGGCGGCGGCGGCACCGGCCCGGCCGACGTCGGCGAGGGTGTCGGCGTCGGCGTACAGGTTGCAGGAGACCTGCGCCCAGCGCAGCTTGCGCTCCGGGTCGAGCAGCGCCGAGGTGACGATGGTGCCGGCGTCGATCGGGAATCCCTCGTAGCGGGTGCGGCGCGCCTGCTTGCCGTCGGCCCGCACCCGGTCGGCCCACCGCTCGCTGAACTCCACGTCGAAGCGCAGGTCGTAGCGGAGCAGGCCGTAGTCGTAGGCGTACCAGTTCTCGTCGACGTGTTCGCCGCGCGGGTTGGGGTCGCACTGGAACTGGTGGCCGAGGACGGTGAACCACTGGGTGGACAGCAGCAGGACGACGTCGGGCTCCAGCCGGCGCAGCCGTTCGCCCACGTCGCGCGCGGCCGAGGCAAGCGCCTTCCAGCTCGGTGCGGGTTCCTTCGCCAGCAGGTGGGGCATGCCGGGCAGGAGTGCGCCGGCGACGATTCCGGTCCGGTCAGCCATGGGGGCTCCCCTCGGGCAGCCACTCGACGACGGCGTTTCCGGTGCCGATGATCGTGCCGTAGCCGAGCACGTCACCGGCGACCTTGGGCCAGCCCATCGCGGCGAGCAGCCAGGTGAGGCTGCCGGCCTTCGTCTCCGACGCGGTGGCCTCGATGTGTTCGGTGATGAGTTCCCGCAGCGGGGCGGTCGGCCCCCGGCGGATCGCTTCGAGCAGCTTCATGTCCCACCGGTACTGGTGGTTGTTGTACGGGTGTTCGCGTTCCATGTCCTCCGGCAGCTCCGGCTCCTCGTGCCAGTGCAGGTGCGACAGGGAGTTGGAGGCGAGCAGCACGGCGCGGCGGCCGGTGGCCTCGACGGCGCGGCGGGTGGCCTCGCCGAGCACCTCCATCTCCTCCAGGGACGCGTCGGAGTAGAAGTACGGGTTGTTGTTCGCCGACAGGGAGACCACGGGGATGTCCCAGGCGGGGTTGACCAGGTGCAGCGCGCCGATGGTGGCGTAGTCGACGCGTACCCGGGGGTCGCGCATCGCGCGGGTGACCAGGCCGAGGCCGCTGGCCTCCTCGACGATGGCCTCGCCGAGTTCGACGTCGGTACGGAAGTCGTACCGGTACCGGAAGAGGTGCGGGAAGATCGGCTCGACGGAGATGCCGCGCGGGTTGGGCACGCAGTTGACGTGGTGGCCGACCATCGTGATCCAGTGCGGGGCGTGCACGATCAGCACGTCGGGTCGGTGCACCTCCTGGATGCGCCGGCGCAGCCGCTCGTAGGCCCAGCGCAGCGTCTCCCAGCCGCCGGTGGAACGGGGTTCGTTCTGCGGCGGGTTCTCGGCGTAGATCAGGTGGGGCGGATGCGGGCTGAGGCAGCCGGCGACGATGCCGGCCCGGGCGGGCGCGGCCTGCGGGGCCGGGGCGCTGCCGGCGCCGGTGCCGCGAACGGCGCGGGGGTTGGTGGTCGCCACCGGCACCCGGAAGACCCGGCTCACGACCGTCCCTCCCCCGCGAGGACGCGCACGTACGCGCGGTGCGCGGCGGTGGCGCCGAGGATCTGCATCCCGTCGTCGTCGAGGGCGATCTCGTCGGCGGCGAGCGCGGCGTCGTGGCGCAGCCAGGCCCGCAGGGGCGCCGGGTGTACGCCGTGCAGCTCGACGAGGCTCTCCTCGGCCAGGCCGCTGCCGGGTGCGACGTAGGCCAGCCGGCGTTGGCCGCGCCGCCCGGTGTAGGCGGGCCGGTCGGTGGTGGCGAGGCGCAGCCAGTTCCGCTCGTCCCGCAGCCGCTGGCGCAGTTCGGCGGTGGCGGCGGGGTCGGCCTCGCCGGCGTCGTCGAGGACCACGCCGTAGCGCTGGCGGGCCTCGTCGCCGGTCAGGTAGTCCTGGCGGACGTCCTCGGCGACGGCGTCGGGCGCCCGGTCCAGGGGGTCGCCCCAGCCGCCGCCTCCGGCGGACTCCATGATCAGCACGTCCCCGGCCCGCATGGGGAAGCCGGCGATCTTGCCGGGGGTGTCGAAGTCGACCCGTCGGCCGTCGGCGCGGCGCAGGTGGGTGACCGTCGGGGCGCCGGGGCCGCCGTGGCGCAGCCCGTACGGGGGGACGGTGGTGCGGTCGGTCTGCACCGAGTACGACCCGCCGCTGGCCAGCAGCCGGGTCTCCCGTCGGCTGCCGAGGCCGCCCCGGTGGGTACCGTCTCCGCAGGAGCCGGCGCGCAGTTCGCACGCCTCGACCAGGATCGGGATCTCGGTCTCCAGCCGTTCGACGGACTGGATGGTGGAGATGTCGCCGAGGTCGACCGGGTTCATCGCGCTGGGGCCGTCGGATTCGAGGAACCCGCCGTTGCCGCCGGCCGGGTAGTCGTAGTAGAGGTAGGGCTGACCGGTGTGCTCGTCCACGCCGCCGATGAGGTTCTGGAAGGTGGTGCCGAACTGGTCGGCGGCGATGAGGTCGGGCGCCACCTGGCTCAACGCGGCCATCACCGCGGAGATGACCCGCTTGCGGACCTCGCTGTGGGCGTTGGCCGGGGCCGGGTAGCTGACGTGCACCACCGTGCCGGGCTCGGTGAGCACCCGCAGGGGCCGGAACGCGCCGTGGTTGACCAGGCCGCCGGGGTCGAGGGCGGACTTGACCGCGATGAACACCCCGGCGACGGTCATCGCCCGCGACGAGTTGACCACGGCGGCGACCTGGGTGGAGGAGCCCCGGAAGTCGGCTTCGATCTCGTCGCCGTCGACGGTCAGCCGGCAGCGCACGATCGCGGCGTCGTAGTCGCCGTCGGTGTAGAGGTCGAGGTAGTCCTCGTAGCGGTAGGTGCCGTCGGGCAGCGACCGGATCATGTCGCGCAGCCGCTGCTCGGTGCGGTCCATGTTGGCCGCGACGCAGTCGCGGATCAGCCCGGTGCCCCAGCGGTCGACGAGTTCCCGCAGCCGGCGCTGCGCCGTGTGGCAGGCGGCGATGCTGGACTCGAGGTCGCCGCGGCGCTCCTCGGCCATCCGGACGTTGGCGAAGAGGATGTCGAAGGCGGCCCGGTTGGGTCGGCCCGCCTCGATCAGCCTGATCGGCGGTATCCGCAGCCCCTCCTGGAGGATCTCGGTGGCCTGGCCGGACACGCTGCCCGGGGTCATGCCGCCGATGTCGGCCCAGTGCATCCGGACGCAGGGGAAGAGGAACATCTGCCCGTCGACGAAGACCGGGCTGATCAGGGTGACGTCGTTGAGGTGGCTGCCGCCCCGGTACGGGTCGTTGACGATGTAGAGGTCGCCGGGGCGCATCTCGGCGGCGAAGTCGGCGAAGATCTCGGCCACCGAGGCGGGCATGGCGATGACGTGTCCCGGCATGTCGCGGCCCTGGGCGACCATCTGCCCGGAGGGGTCGAACAGCGCGCAGGAGAAGTCCTGGGCGTCGGCGATCACCGGCGAGTGCGCGGTACGGAAGATCGTCTGCCGCATCTCGCGGACGATCGAGATGAGACTCTCGGTGACGACTTCCAGGTCGATCGGATTCACGGTCATGCGGATGCCTCACTGATTCCGGTGTCGGTCCGTGTCTTCCGCCGGAGGGGACCTGGACTGGTCGGGGCGAGTGGACCACCGTGCATTGGACCATCATGTGGTCCTAGAGTTATATTATGAAACCTAGCAGCCGGAAAGGCAGGGAAGCAAGATGTCGTACGCCACTGACCCGACGCCCGACGAGGGCGCCGCCCCCCGCGAGTCGGGCACCCAGGCGCTGGACCGCGCCCTGGGCGTCCTGCTGGCCTTCCGGGGTGACGCCGTCGAGCGCAAGGTCAGCGACGTCAGCCGCGAACTGGGCCTGCACAAGTCCACGGCCAGCCGGCTGTTCCGCGCGCTGGCCGACGCCGGCTTCCTGCAACGCAACGAGGAGAACGGCACCTACCGCCTCGGCGTCGCGGTCTTCGAGCTGGGCGCCCGCTTCCTCGCCGGGATCGACCTGCACGCGCTGGCCCGGCCCCTGCTGCACCAGCTCGCCGAGCGGGAGGGCGAGAGCGTCAACCTCGCCGTCCTGGAGGGCTCCGACGCCATCTCGCTCTACGTCGTGCAGGGCACCCGCAACGTGCAGCTCGTCTCCCGCCTCGGCCGGCGCATCCCCCTGTGGTGCAGCGCGGCCGGCAAGGCCCTGCTCGTCGACCACGACGACGACGCCCTGCGCGCCCTGCTCGCCACCGTGCCGTTCACGGCGATGACCAGCAACACCATCACCGACCTGGACACCTTCGTGGCGCACATGGCCACCGTGCGGCGGCAGGGCTGGGCGCTCAACGACCAGGAGAGCGAGCACGGGCTGCGGGTGGTGGCCGCCCCCGTACGCGACCGGCACGACCGGGTGGCCGCCGCGATCAGCATCTCCGGGCCGATCTTCCGCCTGGACGACACCCGCACCCGGGAGCTGGCCGACGCCGCCTGCCGTACCGCCGCCGAGCTGTCCCGCCAGCTCGGCCACGGCTTCGGCGACCGGTGGGGCGACTGAGCGCGCCACCCACGAACCGGTCACCACGGGCCCCCGCCGTCGCGCCGGCACCGCGTCAGGTGCCGGCGGCGGCGCGGTGGGGCGTACGCCCTCAGAACCGCTCCTGGGTGACCTCGGGCAGGACCCGCACGTGCAGCACCGCCGGCCCGGTCACCGGCAGCGCCGCGTCGAGGGCCGCCTCGGCGCCCGCCTCGTCGGTGACCGTCCAGGCCGGTACGCCCAGGGACCGGGCCACCGCCGCCAGGTCCCGGGCCGGGAACCGGGCCAGCGCCGGGTCGACCCCGCGCGGGGCGAACTTGCGCACCTCCGCGCCGTAGCCGCCGTCGTCGAGGACCACCAGCAGTACCGGCGCACCGACCCGGGCCAGCGTGTCCAGCTCACCGAGGCCGGTGAGCAGGCTGCCGTCGCCCTCGAAGGCGACCACCGGCCGGTCCGGTCGGCCCACCCCGGCCCCGACGGCGTACGGCAGGCCGACGCCGATGCTGCCGAACTCCCAGGGCGCGATGAACGCGCGGTCCACGGCGGACGAGTCGAGCAGCAGGTTCGGCCAGCCCCCGAACTGCCCCACGCCCACCACGGTGGTGCGCCGGGCGGGCAGCCGCCGGGCGCAGATCCGCATGAACGCCCGGGGGTCGATGCCCGCCGCGCCCTCGACGAACGCGATGCCGTCGAACGGGTCGGCCACGGCGATCTGCGCGGCCAGGGCGGGACTGCGCCACTGCGGGCGCTCGAGCGGGTCGAGCCGGGCCGTCACGGCCCGCGCGGTGACCGCCGCGTCCCCGACGATCCCCAGGTCGACGGGCCACCGCGCGCCCAGCGCCCGCGCGTCGACGTCGACCGCGACCACCCGCGCCCCGGGGAAGAGCGCGCCGTGGTCGGCCGTCCACCGGTTGAGTCCCGCCCCGAGGGTGACCACCAGGTCCGCCTCGGCCAGCACCCGCCGGGTCAGCGGGCGGGCCAGTCCCCCGGCCACCCCCAGGTGGTACGGGTGGCCGGCGAAGAGCCCGGCGGCCAGCACGGTGGTGGCGAGCACCGCGCCGCACCAGTCGGCGAGCCGGCGTACGTCGTCGGCCGCCGCCTCGGCGCCCCGCCCGGCCAGCAGCACCGGGCGGCGGGCGGCGGCCAGCAGGCCGACCAGCTCGGCGACCGCCGCGTCGGTCGGCGCCGGCGACGCGGGCCGGTACGCGACGACGGCCGGCGCGGGCACGGCCCCGGCGGGCACCGGCTCGTCCTGGAGGTCGATGGGGACGTCGAGGACGACCGGGCCGGGCCGTTCGGCGGCGGCGCGGAACGCCAGGCCGACGTCGCGGGCGGCGGTGGCCGGCGCCACCACGGGCACGAACGCCCCGGCGGTGGCCAGCGCGAACGGCTGCTGCGGGAAGCTCTGCACGTGCAGCGGGTCGCCGGGCGGGGTGTCGCCGGCGATCAGGACCAGCGGCGTGCCGGCCTGCCGGGCGATGGTCAGCGCGGCACCGGCGACCGCCAGGCCGGGGCCCTGGGTCACGGTGACGACGCCGCACCGGCCGGTGGCGCGGGCCCAGCCGTCGGCCATCATCACCGCGGCGTTCTCGTTGCGGGCCGCCACGAAGCGGACGCCGTGGCGCTGGACCAGGTCCGCCACCAGGAACATGTTGGCGTCGCCGAGCAGCCCGAAGATGGTGTCGACCCCGTGCGCCACGATGGCGTCGGCGATCGCCTCGCCGGCCCTCACCGGGGATCCCGGGCGAGGTAGTCGCCGGCGGGGCGCAGCGCGACGCTCAGCGCGCCGAGGTAGGAGTCGTTGGCGGCGGCCTCGAACCGGGGCCCGGCCAGGCGGGCCGCCCGTTTGGTCATCGACCGCCCGACGGCGGAGGTGGCCAGCAGCCGCTCGGCGAGCCCGGTCGCGGCGGCGGCGAGCCGCCCCGGCTCCACCACCTCGGTCACCAGCCGCAGGTCGCGCAGCTCGTCGGCGGGGATCCGGTCGCCCAGCAGCAGCCAGCGCTTGGCCAGGTCGGCGCCGACGAGGTCGGCGAGGATCGCCATGCCGCTCCAGGTCAGCGGGATGCCGAAGCCCACCTCCGGGAAGGTCGCGAAGCAGGTGTCGGCGGCCACCCGCAGGTCGCTGGCCAGGCCGAGCACCGCCCCGGAGCCGATGGCCGGGCCGTTCAACGCCGCGACGGTGCTCTGCTCCAGCCGGTACCAGCGTTCGACCAGCTCGGCGGTGCGGCGCTGGACGGACATCGTGGCCCGGGCGTCGAGGGTCGCCAGCTCGTGCAGGTCGGTGCCGGCGCAGAACGCGGTGCCCGCACCGGTGAGCAGGACGACCTCGGTCCCGTCGTCGCGCGACAGCTCGTGCAGCACGTCCTCGAAGCGGGCGAGCATCGCCAGGTCGAAGCTGTTGCGCCGGGCGGGCCGGTTCAGCGTCACCCGGGCGAGTCGGCCGTCGCGGTGCAGCAGCACGGACTCCTCGGCGCGGTGTGCGTCGGTCATGGGGACTCCGAGTTCAGTAGGGCGCGGTCGACCAGCGCGGCGGCGTGGCCGACGTACGACAGCGGGTCCAGCAGGCCGGCGAGTTCCGCCGTGGGCAGGGCGGCGGCCACCTCGGGGTCGGCGCGCAGCGCCTCGGCGAACGGGCGGCCCTGCTCCAGGCTGTCGCGGACGATCCGCATGACCAGGTGGTGGGCCTGCTCCCGGCCGAGCGGGCCGGCCAGGCGCAGCATCACCGCCTCGGAGAGCACGAGCCCGCCGGTGAGGTCGAGGTTGGCGCGCATCCGGTCGGGGTTGACGCCGAGGTCGCCGAAGACGTCGACCAGCCGCTGCAACGCGCCGCCCAGCAGGATGAAGCACTCCGGCAGCAGCTTCCACAGCGTCATCCCGACGCCCATGTCCCGGTCGTCCTGGGCGACCATGGTCTGCAACGCCAGAGGCACCTGGGCCCGCAGGGTGCCGGCGGCGGCGATCACCGCCTCGCAGCGGATCGGGTTGCGCTTGTGGGGCATCGTGCTGCTGCCGACCTGGGTGGACCGCTGCGACTCGTACGCCTCGCCGACCTCGGTGCGGCCGAGGAAGTAGACCTCCCGGGCCAGCTTCTCGGCGCTGGCCGCGACGAGGCCGAAGACCATCAGGCACTCCGCGAAGCGGTCCTGGGTGGCGTGCCACGGGGTGGCGGCGACGCCGAGCCCCAGGTCGGCGGCGACGGCCTGCTCCAGCGCGAACGCCTGGGCGCCGTAGCCGGCCATCGTGCCGGCCGCCCCGCCCATGCTCGTCACGAGCAGCCGCTGGCGCAGTTGCCGCAGCCGGACGCGGTGGCGTTGCAGCTCGTCCTGCCACACCGCGCAGCGCAGGCCGAAGGTGGTCGGCAGCGCCTGCTGCCCGTGGGTGCGGGCGGCCATCGGGGTGGCGCGGTGGCGCAGCGCCAGCCGGCGCAGCGCGCGGACCAGCTCGTCGACCTGCCGCTGCACGATGTCCAGTCCGTCGCGGGCCCGCAGGACGAAGCCGGTGTCCATCACGTCCTGGGTGGTGGCGCCGAGGTGGACGTAGCGGCCGGCGTCGCCGGGGCAGGCGGCGGTGAGCGCGCGCACCAGCGGCACGAGGGGGTGCACGGTGTCGGCGGCGTCGGCGGCGAGCACCGCCGTGTCGAGCCGCTCGACGCGGGCGGCCTCGGTGATGGCCTGCGCGGCGGCGGACGGGATGACGCCCAGTTTCGCCTGGCCCCGGGCGAGGGCGGCCTCGACGTCGAGCCACGACTGCATGAGCTGCCGGTCGTTGAAGACCCCGCGCATCTCGGCGTTGCCGAAGAAGCTGGTGACGGTCAGCGAGTCCAGGAAACACGAGCCGAGCTGCATCAGCGTTCCTCCCCCGGAGCGACGAGCAGGTCCCGCGCGGCCCGCCGGTCGACCTTCCCCGACGGCAGCAGCGGCAGGTCGGCGACCGTACGGATCAGGGTCGGCACCTTGTGCCGGGCCAGCCGTTCCGTGGCGGCCCGGGTGAGCCGGTCGACGTCGCAGCGCCCACCGGGGACGGTCACGACCAGGGCCGCGACCTCCTCCCCCCAGCGCGGCGACGGCACGCCGAGGACGCACACCCGGGCCACGGCCGGGTCGTCGGCGAGCACGGCCTCGACCTCGGCGGGGTGCACGTTCTCGCCGCCACGGATGATCAGTTCCTTGATCCGGCCGGCCAGGGTGAGGACCCGGTCGCCGGTCAGCGCGCCAAGGTCGCCGGTGCGCAGCCAGCCGTCGCTGGTGATCGCGGCGGCGGTGGTGAACGGGTCGTCGGCGTAGCCGCGGGTGACCGATTCTCCGCGTACCAGCAGCTCACCGACCTGCCCGGCGGGCACCGGGGCACGGGTGGCGGGATCCACCACGGTGGCCTCCAGCGCCGGCAGGACGCGTCCGACGGTGTCACCGGGCGCCCCGCAGCTCCCGTCGCCGGGGTCCAGGCTGATCGTCGGGCCGGCCTCGGTCTGGCCGTAGACGACCGCCACCCGGTCCAGCCCGAGGACCCGGCGGGTGCGGGTGAGCAGCGCCGGGGCGCAGGCGGCGCCGCCGAGGAATCCGACCCGCAGGGACGACAGGTCCCAGCGCCCGGGGTCCCGCTCCACGCGGTCGGCGAGCATCGACGCCATGGTGGGTACGGCCTGCACCACCGTGCACGCGTGCCGCTCGATCTGGTCGAGCACCGGCTCGGTGCGGAACCGGCGGGTGGAGACCCACAGCGCGCCGGTCACCAGCGCCAGCATCGCCCCGCTGCCGAGCCCCGCCGCGTGGGCCAGGGGCAGCGGCGAGGCGATCCGGTCGTCGGGGCGCAGCCGGGCCGCCTCGGCCGTCCAGGCCGCGTTGGTCAGCAGGTTGGCCGCGCTCAGCGACACCATCTTGGCCGGGCCGGTGGAGCCGGAGGTGAACTGGATGTTGCAGGCGGCGTCCGGGTCGCCGACGGGCGGCGGGACCGGGTCGCCCCAGCCGGGCAGCCCCGCCAGCGCCGCCGCGCCCAGGTCCGCGCCGAGGACGTGCCAGCCGTCCGGGCGCTCGCCCGGCGGCAGCCCCGCCAGGGCCCGGGTGACGGTGGGCGGGCCGGGCCGGTCGCGGACCCGCTCGGCGGCGAAGAGCCGCCGTGGTCGGGCGCGGGCCAGCGCCGAGGTCAGCTCGGGTCCGGTGAGGCCGGGGTGCAGGGTGGTCAGGGCGGCGCCCCGCCAGGCCGCGGCGGCCAGCAGCACCAGCCAGGCCAGCCCGTTCTCGGCCCAGACCGCGATCCGGTCGCCACGGCCGACGCCCTGGGCCGCCAGGACGGCCGCCGCCCGGCCGGCGAGGTCGGCGAACTCCCCCGTCGTCACGGGCCGGTCCGGGTCGTCGAAGACGTACAGGGCGCGGTCCGGCTGCCGGGCGGCGCGCTCCAGCACGGTGAGGTCGAGCGCTGGCGGGATCACGGGTCACTCCTTGGTCAGCAGCAGGTTTCCGTGGTCGTCGACCGTGGCGCTCCAGCCGCCGCCGACGACGGTGGTGCTGCCGTTCTCCCGTACGACGGCGGGGCCGGCCACGACGGAGTCGGGGCCCAGGTCGGCGCGGCGCCACACACTGGCCTCGACCCAGCCGCCCGTGCGGTAGAGGCGGGTCGTGCCGGGCTGCGCCGGGCCGCCGGCCGGGGCGGCGAAGCGCACGGCCGGGCGGGGCCCGAACGCGGTGAGCCGGCAGTTGACGATCTCGGCGGGGTGGTCGGAGCGGGTGTAGGCGTAGCGCTCGGCGTAGGCGGCGTGGAAGGCCGCCACCAGCTCGTCGGCCGTGGCCGGCAGCTCGGGCAGGGCGACGGCGAGGTCGAAGCTCTGTCCCCGGAACCGCATGCCGACCGAGAGGCCGAAGCTGACCTGGTCCGGCTCGACGCCGTCCTCGGCCTTGAGCTGGGCCAGGGCGCCGTCGCGCAGGTCGGCCAGGGCCGCCCGGGCGGCAGCCAGGCCGTCGTCGTCGGCCGGCACCAGGACGGTACGCACGTAGTCGTGGCGGGCCTGGGCGGTGACGAAGCCGAGCGCGGAGAAGTTGCCCGGCACCGGCGGTACGAGGACCCGGCGGATGCCGAGTTCATCGGCGAGGTCGGTGGCGTGCATCGGGCCGGCGCCGCCGAAGGGCATCAGCACGAAGTCGCGCGGGTCGTGTCCGCACGCCACGGAGATCTCCTTGATGGCGCTGGTCATCTTGACCGTGGCGAGCGTCAGGATGCCGCGCGCCAGCTCCAGCTCGTCGAGGCCGAACGTGCCGGCCAGCCCGGCCAGGGCGGCGCGGGCGGCGTCGGGGTCCAGGGGCACCTCCCCGCCCAGGCGATCGCTCGGGTCGAGGTGGCCGACGAGCAGGTGCGCGTCGGTGGTGGTCGGCTCGGTGCCGCCCCGGCCGTAGGCGGCCGGGCCGGGGGTGGAGCCGGCGCTGCGCGGCCCGACGCGCAGTTCCCCGCCCAGGTCGCGCCAGGCGATCGAGCCGCCGCCTGCGCCGATGGTGTTGATCTCGACCTGGAAGGTGCGGTTCGGGTAGCCGGCGATCTTCCCGTCGTTGGTCATCAACGGGGTGCCGTTCTTGATCAGGCAGACGTCCGTGCTGGTGCCGCCGATGTCGCAGGTGATGACGTTCGGATAGCCGGCGAGCGAGGCCAGGTGGACGCTGGCGGCGACCCCGCCGGCGGGCCCGGAGAGGGCCAGGTTGATCGGCAGCCGCCCGGCCTCGTCGGTGGAGACGACACCGCCGCTGCTCGTCATGATCGACAGGGGGTGGGCGTATCCGCCGTCGGCGAGGGCGTCACCGAGCCCGCGCAGGTAGTCGGCGACGGTCGCCCGCACGCTCGCGTTGAGCACGGTGGTGGCGAAGCGCTCGTACTCGCCCTGCTCCGGCACCACGTCGGAGGAGACGGTGCAGACCAGGCCGGGGTGCCGCTCCGCCAGCCGCCGCGCCGCGGCCCGCTCGTGCGCGGGATTGCGGTACGAGTGCAGCAGGCAGACCGCCACCGCCCGGGGCCCGGCGGCGGCCACCCGGTCGAGTGCCTCGTCCAGCTCGTCGGCGTCAAGCGGCCGTACGACGCTGCCGTCGGCGGCGATGCGCTCGCGCAGCACGTGCCGGTGCCGGCGCGCGACGAGCGGCGGCCGGGCGCTCTCCTTGACGCTGTAGAGGCGGGGCCGGTGCCCGAGGCCCATCTCCAGCACGTCCCGGAAGCCCTCGGTCGCCAGTACGGCCACCGGCTCGCCGGAGCCTTCGAGCAGCGCGTTGGTGACCCGGGTGGTGCCGTGCACGAACCGGTCGACGGTGTCCAGGCTGACGCCGAGCTTGGCGAGGCCCTCGAAGATCGCCGCCGCGGGGTCGTGCGGGGTGGAGAGGGTCTTGGCCTCGGCGAGCCGGGCGGTGGCCGGCTCGTAGACGATGACGTCGGTGAAGGTGCCACCGATGTCGACGCCGATGCAGAGCATGGCGAGCCTTTCGGGTAGGGGTGGATGGCGTCGGCGACTAGAACGTCACGCCGTAGCGGCGCAGGGTCCGTCCCGTGACCAGCCGCAGGATCCAGTCGAAGAGGTAGCCGAGCAGGCCCAGGGCGATGATGCCCACGAAGACCCACTCGGTCTTGGCGTAGTTGCGGGCCGTCCAGATCAGCGAGCCAAGGCCGCTCTGGGCGGCGACGATCTCGGCGGAGACGATCGTCAGGAACGAGTTGCCCATCGCCAGCCGGGCCCCGGTGACCACGTGCGGCACCGTCGACGGCAGCACGACCGAGACCAGGCTGCGTACGGGGCCGGCGCCGAGGGCGCGGGCCGCGCGCATCCGGATCTCGTTGACCGACAGCACCCCGGCCAGGGTGTTGAGGGCGACGATGAAGACGGTGGTGTAGAAGATCAGCGCCACCTTCGACGCCTCCCCCGGCCCGAGCCAGATGATCGCCAGGGTGACGAAGGCGATCGGCGGCACGAAGCGGAAGAATTGGATGTACGGGTCGAGCATCAGCCGCAGCCAGGGGATGCAGCCCATCAGCAGACCCATCGGTACGCCGACGAGCACGCCGAGCAGCCAGCCGGTGAGGATGCGGGTCGAGGACGCGCTGACCGAGTCCCACAGGGTTCCGTCGCGGACGAGTTCGACCGCGCCGTCGAGGGTGAGCCGTGGCGAGGGCAGGAAGAAGGCGGTGTAGTTGCGGCTGACCAGGTCCCAGATCAGCACGCCGAGCAGCACCGACAGGACCGACAGCCCGATGCGGGTCAGCCGGGGCCAGCGGTTGCGGCGGGGGCCGGTCGGCGCCGCCGCCCTGGTGCGGTCGGGGACCGTGGGTGCCTCGACGGTCATCGTCCCTCCGTCCGCTCGGCCCGGCCGCCGCCGGGTCGGCCGTCGTGGCCGTCGTCGAGCCCCTGGGCGCGCAGCGTCCGGGCCACCTCGGCGCCGATGTCCTCGCGCAGCTCGCGGAAGAGCGCCGCGCAGGCCGGGTCGGTCAGGTCGCGGGGCCGGGGCAGGTCGCAGCGGTAGTCCTTCTTGATCGCCGCCGACGGCCCCGCGGTCATCGTGACGATCCGGTCGCCGAGCAGGATGGCCTCGCCGATGTCGTGGGTGACGAAGACGATCGTGGCGCCGGTCTCGCGCCAGATCCGGTCGAGTTCGACCTGCATCACCAGCCGGGTCTGGGCGTCCAGGGCGCCGAACGGCTCGTCCATCAGCACGACCGAGGGGTCGTTGGCCAGGACCCGGGCCAGCTGGGCCCGTTGGCGCATGCCGCCGGAGAGCTGTTCGGGGAACCGCTCGGCGCTGTGTGCGAGGCCGACCATCGCCAGGTAGCGGTCGACGACCGCGTCGCGCCGGGCCTTCGGCACGCCGCGCATCTGCGGTCCGAAGGCGACGTTCTGGCGTACGGTCAGCCAGGGGAACAGCGCCTCGGCGCTCTGGAAGACCACGCCCCGCGACACGTCCGGCCCGGTCACCGGCTCGCCGCCGCAGGTCACCTCGCCGGCCGCCGGGCGGACGAACCCGGCGACCGCGTTGAGCAGCGTGGACTTGCCGCAGCCGCTCGGGCCGAGCAGGCAGACGAGCTCACCGGCACCGATGTCAAGGCTCGCGCCGCTGACGGCCACGAACTCGCCGAAGCGGATGTCGACGTCGCGGATGCGGATCGGGGAGCCGGCGCGGCTGGCGGGCAGCCCGGCGGAGGTGGCGGGGGCGGTGCCGTCGACTGTCACGCCACCCCCTTGACCATGACGGTCGCCGGGTCCGCCTTCTGGGTGACGATCTTGCTGTCCTGCTGGAACTGGGCGATCTCGCCGTAGCGCTTGAGGTCGTCGTCGGTGAAGTCGCGGACCTGGCACTGGACGCCCTCGAGCAGCGTCTGGGCTTCCTTCGCCGGCACCTTGATGGCCTTCTCGGTGACCGTGCCCGCCTTGGCGGGGTCCTTGGTGAGCTGCTCGCACGCCTGGGCGATGGTCTGCACGACCTTCTTGGCGGTCTCCTTGTTGGCCTCGTACCAGGCGCCGTCGACGCCGATCACCAGGTTGTAGACGTAGCCGATGTCGCCGCTGGTCAGCAGGACCTTGCCGCCGTTGGCGACGCCGCGCGAGGGCCACGGCTCCCACATGATGTAGCCGTCCACGTCGCCGCGTTGCAGCAGGGCCGGCATCTCGGCGGGCGAGGCGTTGACGAACTCGACGGACTCCCGGCTGATGCCGCGCGCCGCGAGGACCTTGTTGGTGGCGTACTCGTTGACCGTGCCGGGGACGACGCCGTACTTCTTGATGCCGGCCACGTCGGCGACGCCGGAGCGCGCCACGAGCTTGATGAAGCTGGGCGACTGCGAGAAGACGGCCAGGCCCTTGATGTCGCCCCGGGTGGCCCGGTTGAGCAGGCTCGACTCGGTGCTCGCGGTGACCTGGCCCTGCTTGGCCAGGATCGCGTCGAGGCCACCGGTGCCCTCCTGGAACTGGGTGACGGTGACGTTCAGGCCGTTGGCCTGGAACAGCTTCTCCTGGTCGGCGAGGTAGATCGGGGAGTACGCCGGGTCGACGCCCACACCGAAGTTGACCGCCACCGAAGGGGCCGCCTCGCCGCCACCGGACTCGGTCGGGGTCTGGTTCTCCGCGCATGCCGCAACGGCGGCGGTCACCAGCAGGGCTGCTACCGCAGCTCGCAATGCTCGCATTCTCATGGCTACCCCAGATACCTAGCGGCTCATATTATGGTTACCGTTGCTTAATATGGGACGCTACTGCTGGGCGGTGGGCACAGTCAAGAGATTCGACCTCACCTTCCTGCAACAGACAGTAGCCGTCGGCGATCGACGGTCGGCGGATCGAATCTGCGGCCACAAACCGGGAGTCCGATGAACACGCTGGACAAACGGGCCGATGCCGGTCGCCCCGAGCCGGCACCCGCCGCGGGGGCGATGACGTCGACCACTCTGCGTAGTCGCGCGTATGGCCCAGGCGGTCGAGGTGCCGCCGGCGGACGACCGAACCGCGGCCGGGCGGCGAAGCGCGAGGCGCGCGGGGGCGGTCGGGCGGGGGCGCGCCGATGAGCACACCGGGAAGAGGCGGCCCGCTGCCGGCGCTCGTCGGCCTGCGTACGTCGTCGCGTCGGGCCTGGACCTCCACCGAGACGATCCTCTACGCCCTCGGGGTCGGGGCGGGGCAGCGCGACCCGGCCACGGAACTCCGCTTCACCACCGAGAACTCGACCGGCCACCCGCAGCGGGTGCTGCCGACCTTCGCCAGCGTCCTCGCCGCCGACCCGCCGCCCCTGGGCGACCCCACCGCCGTCCGGCACGCGGAGGAGGCGCTCACCCTGTTCCGCCCGCTGCCGCCGGCCGGGCAGGTGCACACCACCGCCACCGTGACCGCGCTGCACGACCAGGGCAGCGGCGCGCTGGTCCAGCAGGTCTCCCGGCTGCGCGACCCGGCGGGCACGACGGTGGCCGTCGTACGCCGGTCCATGTTCGTCATCGGCGCCGGCGGCTTCGGCGGCAGCCGCGCCCGGGCCACCCCCTGGCGCGCGCCGACCGGCCCGCCCGCGCACCGGATCGTCGCCGCCGTCCGCCCGGACCAGGCGCTGCTCTACCGGCTCAGCGGCGACCGCAACCCGCTGCACTCCGATCCGGTCGTCGCCGGTCGCGCCGGGCTGCCCCGCCCGATCCTGCACGGCCTGTGCACCTTCGGCTTCGCCGGCCGGCTCCTGCTGCCCCTCGTCGGCGACGACCCGACCCGCGTACGGCACGTCCGGGCCCGCTTCAACGCGCCGCTGCACGCTGGCGACACCCTGACGGTGCACGCCTGGCGGCGCCCGTACGGCATGCTCTTCCGCGTCGGCGACGGGGCGGGACGGATCGTCCTGGACCGGGGCGTGCTGGCCCTCGCCGCCCGGTGACCGGCCCGCCGTGCTGGCCGAACGGCGCGCGGACCGGGACGTTCAGCGGCGGCCCGCTGGCCGATCAGTTCACGGACGGTAACCGCATCGGTGCGAGGTGTCGGGTTCGCGTCGCAACCCGGTCGGGTCCCCGCTAGAGGGCGCTGACCTGCGGGCGGAGGGTGTGGGCAGCCGACTTTCCACTCCGAGACGAGGTAGTCATGCCCGTGACTCCGAGCTATCCCGGCGTCTACATCGAGGAAGCCCCGAGCGGCGTCCGACCCGTCATCGGCGTGGCGACCGGGGTGGCCGCCTTCGTCGGATACGTCCGCACCGGCCCGGAGCACCGCGCCGTCCGGGTGAACAGCTTCGGCGAGTTCGAGCGCCGCTTCGGCGGCGTCGACCGCGACTCCGAACTCAGCCTGGCCGTGCAGCAGTTCTTCCGCAACGGCGGCTCCGCCGCGCTCGTCGTACGGGTGCCCCGCGCCGACGCCCGCCCCGCCTCGGTCACCCTGCTCGACAAGGTGGGCGCCGGTCCGAAGTCGGCGCTGGTGCTGGACGCCGCGAGCACCGGCAGCTGGGGCAGCGCGCTGCTGATCGACGTCGACCACGACGACGCGGCCGACCCGAAGACGTTCAACCTCAGCGTCCAGGACCCGGCGACCGGCGCGAGCGAGCGCTTCACCGGGCTGTCGTCCGACCCGGCGAGCGCCGCGTACGCCGTCGCCGCGCTCAACGACCCCGACCGTGGCTCCTCGCTCGTGCGGGCCCGGGCCGGGGCGAGCGGCGCGGGCCGGCCGGTGCCCAGCGGCACCCTCGGCGCGGCCATCGGCGCGCCGACGGTGGACGCCGCGAAGAACTACCGGCTCACCGTGCAGCCGGACCGGCCCACCAAGCCGGACCCGGCGGACCCCACCAAGACCGTCCCGGCCGTCGCCGCCGTGACCGTGACGGCGCTGGAGAAGGGCGAGCGGCTGCCGTCCTCGCCCGCCGGCGTGGCCGCGCTGCTGCAACGGAAGATCAACACCGCGCTCGGGGCCGCCGACGGGGCCGCCGGGCTGCGGGTGCGGGTGCTGCCCACCGCCGACGGCGGGCTGCGCGTCCTCGGCGACGTGGACCCGCTGGTGGCCCCGGCGGCCGTCGACGCGGCCTTCACCGTCACGGGCGCGACCGCCTCCGGCGACGTGGCCGACGGCGCGGCCCTGCTCGGCCTGGGCGGCGCCACCACGAACGTCGGCCGGTACACCCCCGTCGGCGCCAAGCGGCTCGGCCAGGGCGACCTGGTCACCGGCTCGGACGGCACGCTTCTGCCCGGCGCCGCCGCGCTGATCGGCTCCGAGGCCGCCTACACCGGCATCTACGCCCTGCTCAGGACCGACCTGTTCAACCTGCTCTGCATCCCCGACGCGACCCGCGCCAAGCCCGGCGACCCGGGGGCCGTCGACACCGGGGTGGACCCGGACGCGGTCTGGGCCGCCGCGTACGAGCTGTGCGCCCGGCGTCGGGCGATGCTGCTGGTCGACCCGCCGCCCGGGGTGGACGACCCCGACCGCGCGCTGGACTGGATCAACCAGCTCGGCGTCAAGGGACCCAACGCCGTGGCGCACTTCCCCCGGCTGCGGATCCCCGACCCGACCGACGGGTTCCGGCCCCGTACGGTCGCCCCCGGCGGCACCCTAGCCGGCCTGTACGCCCGCCAGGACACCGAGCGCGGCGTGTGGAAGGCCCCGGCCGGCACGGAGGCGCAGCTGCGCGGGGTGACCAACCTGGTCCACCCGCTCACCGACGCCGAGAACGGCGTGCTCAACCCGCTCGGGCTCAACTGCCTGCGGACGTTCCCGGTCGTCGGCACCGTCAACTGGGGGGCCCGCACCACCGCCGGCGCGGACGTGCTGGCCAGCCAGTGGAAGTACACGCCGGTGCGCCGGCTCGCGCTCTACATCGAGGAGAGCGTCTTCCGGGGCACCCAGTGGGCCGTCTTCGAGCCCAACGACGAGCCGCTCTGGGCCCAGCTGCGGCTGAACCTGACGTCGTTCATGCAGGACCTGTTCCGCAAGGGCGCGTTCGCCGGGCGTACCCCGCGCGAGGCGTACCTGGTGCGGTGCGACGCGGAGACCACCACCGGCGACGACCGGGACCGGGGCGTGGTGAACGTCGTCGTCGGGTTCGCCCCCCTCAAACCCGCCGAATTCGTGATCGTGCGGATCCAGCAGCTCGCCGGCCAGAGCCCGTCCTGAGAGGTGTGAGTCATGGTGCAGTTCGCGGTCAATCCGACGCGCTTCGACCCGTACAAGAACTTCAAGTTCCGGGTGAAGTGGGACGGCCGCTACGTGGCCGGGGTCAGCAAGGTCAGCGCGCTGAAGCGGACCACCGAGGTGGTCAAGCACCGCGACGGCGGCGACCCGTCGACCAGCCGCAAGTCCCCCGGGCGTACGGAGTTCGAGGCCGTCACCCTGGAGCGCGGCCTGACCCACGACGCCGAGTTCGCCCAGTGGGCCGGGCGGATCTGGGCGCTGCACGCCGGCCTCGGCTCGGAGGCGTCGCTGGCCGACTTCCGGCGCGACATCACCATCGAGCTGCTCAACGAGGCCGGGCAGGTCGCCCAGTCGTACCGGCTGTTCCGCTGCTGGGTGTCGGAGTACCAGGCGCTGCCGGAGCTGGACGCCAACGCCAACGCGGTGGCGATCGAGCACATCAAGCTGGAGAACGAGGGCTGGGAACGCGACGAGGCGGTCACCGAGCCGGCCGAACCCCGGCTCGCCTCGTGACCGCCGGGCCGCCGCCGACCGAGGTGGAGCTGGTCTCCGCCTGGGACCGCGCGCTCGGGCAGCCGGCGCCGCGGCGCCCCCTGCTGCTGCTGGGCCGCGAGGACGCCGACCGGCTGCCGGTGGGCGAGGTGGCGGCCCTGCTGCTGCGTACGGCCCGGTCCTGGACCGGCGGCCGGGTGGAGGCCACCCTCGACTGCCCGGCCTGCCCGCAACGGCTCGAGGTCGGCTTCGCCGTGGCCGACCTGCTGGCCGCCGCGTCGGACCCGACCGCCGACTCCGCACGCGGCGGCGCGCGGCGCGTCGGCACCGGGGCGTTCACGCTCGACTGGCGGGGGCACCGGCTGACCCTGCGGCTGCCCACCCCCGCCGACCTGATGGCGGCGGCGCGGGCCGGGGACGCGGCGGCGGCCGAGCGGTGGCTGCTGCGGGCGTGCCTGCTCGCCGCCGATCCGCCGCTGGACGATCCCGCCGCCGCCCTGCCGGAGGTGTCGGCCGTGATGGCCGAGCGCGACCCGCTCGGGGTCGTCGCGGTCACCCTGACCTGCCCGGGCTGCGGCACCACGACCGAGGCGCTGCTCGACGTGCCCGCCTGGGCGTGGCAGGCCGCCGACGCCCGGGTCCGGCGGCTGCTCGGCGAGGTGCACCGGCTGGCCCGCGCGTACGGCTGGTCGGAGGCGCAGGTGCTCGGCCTCGGGCCGCACCGCCGCGCCGCCTACCTGGAGCTGGTCCCGTGACCGGCTACCTGGCGGCGCTGGCCGCCCTCGCCGTCGACGCCGCGCCCCGGCTGCGGCCCCGCACCCTCGGCCGGTTCGAACCGGAGCAGCCGCAGGCGGGCGTCGACGTCGAGGCGTACGACGTGGAGCGGCCGACCCCCACGCCGTACCGGCCGGCGGCGCGTCCCGCCGTGGCGGGCGCGTCGGGCGCGGCCCCACCCGGCTCGCCCGCCGCGTCCCCGCCGGTGACCGCTCCGGCGGCCCCGACAGCCCCCGGCGGCGACCGGTCGGCCACGCCGGCCGCCGCACCGCGCACGCCGCCGCCCGCGCCGGTCGCGCCGACCGCGCCGGCCCCCGACCGGCCGGGCACGCCCGCGACCCGGCCGCCGGTACCGGCGGACGCGGTGCGGCACGCGGCGGAGCGGGACGCCCCGAACCCGCCGCCCCCCGCACCACGCCACCAGGTCCCACCGCCCGCCGCGCCGTCGTCGCCCGCCGCGCCGGCCGTTCCCGCGCCGCCCGCCCTCCCCGCGGCCGTACCGACTCCCCCGGTCGCGGCGCCCACGGTCGCGGTGTCCACGGTCGCGGTGCCCGCGTCACGCGCGCCGCAGTCGCCGCCCGCGCGCGCCGTGGCGGTGACCCGCGCCGCCGCCCGGGCGCCCGAACGCCCCACCGTGCACCTGCACATCGGCCGCATCGACGTGCGGCTCGCCCCCGGGCGGCACACCGCGCCCGCCGCCCCCGCACCGGTCACCCCGGTCGCGCCGGCGCCCGCCGTGGCCCCGGGACCGGCCCCCGAACTGGAGGCCTACCTGCGCGAGGCGGAGGGACGGTCACGATGAGCACCGCGTACGCCCTCGCCGCCGTCACCGCCGTGCTGCGCGCCCAGCTCATGGCGTACCTGCGGGCCACCGGCGCGTCGTCGGCCGTCGGCGGGGTGTCGGTCACCGCCGGCCCGCCGGACCGGGTGAGCGTGGGCAACCAGGAGGGCAACCAGGTCAACCTGTTCCTCAGCCGGGTCACCCGCAACCCGACCTGGGCCAACCTCGGTCCGCCGCCGCGCAACGGCGCCGGTGACGACGTCGCCGCCGTCCCGCTCGGCGTCGACCTGCACTACGTGGCCAGCGTCTACGGCCACGACCCGCTGACCGGCGAGATCCTCCTCGGGCACCTGCTGGCGATGCTGCACGAGACGCCGGTGCTGACCCGCGCGGCGATCCGCCGGTCCCTCGCGCCCGACCCACCGGACGCGACCCTGCCCGCGCCGGTGGCCGAGTCCCGCCTCGCCGAGCAGGTGGAGCAGCTGCGGATCAGCGTCGCCAACAGCCCCGGCGGCGAGGAGAGCTTCCGGCTCTGGTCGGCGTTCAGCGCGCCCTACCGCAGCAGCGTCTTCCTCGACGTCTCGGTGGTGCTGATCGACCCGCTGCGGGGAGCCCGCGAGCCCCTGCCGGTGCGGTCGGTCACGGCCGGCACGGTCGACGTGCGCGGCCCCGAGGTCGACGCCGTACGCGCCGACGGGCCGACCGGCACCCCGGTCACCGCCGCCGCGACCCTCGTCGTGACCGGCCGCAACCTGACCGGCCCGGACACCCGCATCCGCGTCGGTACGGCCACCGCCAGCCCTACCACCGCGTCGGCCACCGAGCTGCGGGTGCCCCTGTCGGCCTTCGACCGGCCCGTCGCCGCCGGCCTGCGGGGACTGGTCGTCACCCACTCCGTCGACCTGGGCGACCCGCCCGCGCCCCGGGCGGCGCTCAGCTCCGACGCCGTGCCGGTCACCTACCGGCCGACGATCACCGTCGCTCCCGCCGACGTGGTCGTCGACTCCAGCCGCACCGTGGACTCGGTGGTGCTGCGTACCGGCACGGTCACGGTCACCGTGCAGCCGCAGGTGGAGGCGACGCAGCAGGTCACCCTCTCCCTGACCGGGACGGCCGGCACGATCCTGCCCGCGCCGCCCGGCAACGGCGTCGCCGGCGGCGCCAG
Source organism: Micromonospora sp. ZG13 (assembly GCF_059359355.1). Taxonomy (NCBI): domain Bacteria; kingdom Bacillati; phylum Actinomycetota; class Actinomycetes; order Micromonosporales; family Micromonosporaceae; genus Micromonospora; species Micromonospora sp. ZG13. The sequence goes on along the minus strand of NZ_JCADBQ010000007.1, from coordinate 221,473 downwards.
CGCCACCGACCGGGTCCGCTTCGCCTTCCGCGACCTGCCCGCCGGGGCGTACCTGGCGCGGCTGCGGGTGGACGGGGTGGACAGCCCGCTGAGCACCGACCCCTCCGGACGGTACACCGGCCCCTCCGTGGTGCTGTGATGCCCGCCGCCCGCGCCGCCGCCCGCTGGCCCGCCCCCGCCGTCGCCGAACGGGCCGACGACGGGCTGGCCGCCGAGGTGGAACGGATCCGGCTGCTGCTCAAGGGCGAGCCCGCCCAGGCCGGCCGCCCGGACGGCGGGCACCTCGACCGGATCGCGGCCGGGTTCGGGCTCACCGGCTTCGAACGCGACGTGCTGGTCGCCGCCGTCACGGGGGAACTCGGCCTGCTGGACCGCCCGCCCACCTTCGCCTGGTGCCTGGACGCCCTGCCCGGCGGGCACTGGGACGCCCTCGCCCCCGACCGTCCGCTGCGCGCCGCCCGCCTGGTCGAACTCGGTGACGGACCGCTGCCGCACGCCCCGCTGCGCGTCGACGAGCGGATCCTGCACGAGGCGCGCGGCGCCGGGCGGCTCGACGAGCGGCTGCGGCCGTACGTCACCGAGCTGCCCGGACCACCGGCGGGCCTGCCGGGCAGTCGGCGGCGGGCCGCGGCGGACCTCTGCGCCGCCTGGCAGGCCGGCCGCCGGGCCCTGCGGGTCACCGGGCCGGACCGGGCCGACCGCACGGACGTCGTCGCCGCCGCGGCGGCGACGGTGGGCCGCCGCGCCCACCGGCTGGCGGCGGCCGACCTGCCCGGCGCCGTCACCGACCGGGACGCCCTGGCCCGGCTGTGGAACCGCGAGGTGGTGCTCGCCGACCCCGTGCTGGTCGTGGAGCTCACCGGCGACGAACCGCCCGAGCAGACGGGCGTCGTGGCGCACCTGCTGGGGCGACTCATCGGCGACGTCGTCGTCTCCGTGCCGCGCGCCGTCACGCTCGACGGGGTAGCCGCCGGGCCCGACGTGGACCGGCCCACCCGCGAGGAGCAGCGGGCGCTGTGGCGAGCGCTGCTGCCCGCACGCCCCGCCGCCGCGCTGGCCCGCGAGTTCGACCTGGGCCACCACGAGATCCTCGCCACCGCCGCCCGCCCCGCCACCGACCCGGCGGCGCTCGCCCGGGACCTGGTCCGCGAGCGGATCCGCCGGGACCTCGACGGGGTGGCCGAACGGATCGCCGTGAAGGCCGGCTGGGACGACCTGGTGCTGCCCGCCCCGGCCCTGGCCCAGCTGCGGCAGCTCACCGCCGCCGCGGCCGGCCGCGCGCTGCTCGCCGAGCGAGGCTTCGGGCGGCGTACCGGGCGGGGGCTCGGGGTCACCGCCCTCTTCGCCGGTCCGAGCGGCACCGGCAAGACCCTGGCCGCCGAGGTCCTCGCCAGCGCGCTCGGCCTGGACCTGCACCGCGTCGACCTGGCCACCGTCGTCAGCAAGTGGATCGGCGAGACCGAGAAGCAGCTCCGTCGCGTCTTCGACGCCGCCGAACGCGGCGGCACCGTGCTGCTCTTCGACGAGGCCGACGCGCTGTTCGGCCGCCGGTCCGAGGTGAAGGACAGCCACGACCGGTACGCCAACATCGAGGTGTCGTACCTGCTGCAACGCATGGAGCAGTACCGGGGCGTGGCGGTGCTGACGACGAACATGCGTACCGCCATCGACCCCGCGTTCCTGCGTCGGCTGCGGGTGCTGGTGCCCTTCGGGCATCCCGGCCCGGCCGAGCGGGCCGACCTGTGGCGGCGTGCCTTCCCGCCGCAGGTCGCCACCGAGGGCCTCGACCTGCACCGGCTCGCCGGCCTGGACCTGACCGGTGGCGACATCCACACCGTCGCCCTGCGGGCCGCGCTCGTCGCCGCCGGGGAGCACACCCCCGTCCGGATGCGGCACGTGCTCGACGCCGTGGCCGCCGAGTACGCCAAGCACGACCGGCCCGCCGACCCGGGGCTGTGGTCATGAACATCGAGGTCGACGTCCGCGAACTCGTCCTCACCGGGGTCGAGGCGCCCGATCCCGCCGCGCTCGGCGACGCGGTGCGCGTACGGCTGGCCCGGCTGCTCGCCGAGCGCGGCCTGCCGCCCGCCTCTCCCCCGCCCGGCCCGCTGCCGGCGCCACCGGGAACGGACCTGCCGCAAGCGCTGGCCGAGGCGATCTGGGCGCAGTTGGGCCGGCCCGCCTGCCGGGAGGTGGACCGGTGAGCGAGCGCGAGGCGGCCGTCCGGCCGCAGTCCCCGACCGGCGAGCGGAACGCCGAGCTGGCCGGGCTGACCCGGGCCCTGGTCGAGCGGTACGCCCCCGCGCTGGGCCTGCGGCCCGACGCCGTACGGGTGCACCTCGGCGAGGCCGGACGGCGGGCCGCCAACCACGGCGCGAAGGGGCTCCTCGCCGACGGCGCGCTGCACCTGGCCCCCGGCTACGACCCGACGCGCGCCGCCGGGCGGGCCCTGCTCGCCCACGAACTCGGCCACCTCGCGCAGGCCGCCGCCGCCCCGGGCGCGTACCCGGCCAGGCCCTCGGCGCGCAGTGCGGCCAGCACGGCGCCGGCGTCGACGACGACGACGAGCGTGACCGACCCGGAGGCCGAGGCACGGGCGCTGGCCGAGGCGGCCGCGGCCGGGCGGGCGCTCTGGACGCCGACGGCCCGGCTGCCGGCCGACGCGGTCGCCGCCGACACCGGCGCCGTCGCCACCGCTGCCCGCCCCGCGCCGGCCCCCGACGCGGAAACCGGCACCGGACCGCTGGAGGCGCAGCTCAGCGAGCTGGTCGAGCGCCGCTACCGGGCCGAGCGGGCCCGGATCATCGACCTGCTCGACGGCCTGTGGGTCTCCGGCGACGACGTGCGCGGCTGCCTGCGGGTGCTGGACACGCTGCCCTTCCTCGTCGCCCGGAGCCTGGTGCACAGCCTGCCGTCGCCACGGCGCAGCGACCTGGGCCGCAACCTCGACGACGGCCACCACCGGCTCTACCCGGGTGCCGCCCTCGCCGCGCTCGGCGGCCAGACGCCCTACCTGCTGCGCCTGCTGGAGGCCGGCAACGTGCGCGGGCTGAGCACCGAAGGGCTCGGTCCCCTCGAGCGGCGCACCGCGCGGGACGTGCTGCGGGCCCTGCGCACCAGCGTCCTGCGGGAACTGCTCACCGGCGACCGCGGGAGGCACTTCCGGAGCCTGCTGACGCAACTGCCGGAGCGGGGCAGCGACGCCGACGCCCTGCGCGAGCAGATCACGGCGCTGCGCGGGACCGACGCCGAGGCCGGCCGGCTGGACGAGGACACCGGCCTGCGTGAGCAGCTCCGCCACGTGGAGCGGCTGATCGGCCAGCGACAGGGCAGCCAGGCGCTGGCGCTGCTGGCCGGGCTGGCGCCGGCCCCGCCCACCGCCGGAGGCACGGCCGGCACGGCCACCGCCGGGGGCCCGGTCGGCAGCGCCACCGCCGGCCCGCCCGAGCCGGGTCCCCGCCTGCGCCACGTGGTCCGCCGGCTCGACGAGGCCGGGCGCATCGACGCCCTGCTGGAGCAGCTGCCGTGGGAGGAGAAGCGGGTGGGCGCTCCCCTCGGCCCGCGGCTGCTCGTCGTGCTGGCCGCCCGGGAGGAACACCAGAACCTCACCCGCGTCGAGGGCCTGCTGTCGTACGGGGTCTTCGACTGGGCGATCCGCGACCACGAGGCCCGCTTCGCGTACCTGCTGCTGCGCAGCCTGCCGCTGGCCGCCCAGGACCGGTGGGTGCGGCTGGAGCAGGGCCGCTGGTTCGCCCGGCTGGAGGAGAACATCCCGGCCGAGGACGTCCTGGGCGGGCGGTACGCCGGGCTCGGCAGCCTCGCCGAGCCGCTCGACCCGGCCCGGCGCGGTGGCGGCCGGGCCGACGCGGACCGGATCGTCGCCGAGATCCACCAGCAGGTGCGGGCCGGGGTGGACGGGCACAACTCGGTGGAGCTGGTCCGCCGGCTGATCGGGCTGGACCGGGGCACCGCCGTGGCGCCGGCCCGACCCGCCGGACCGGGCCGGGAGACGCTCACCTCGGTCGTACGCCGGCTCGACGCGCTGCGGGACCTCGACCGGATCGTCGAGGCGCTGCCCGACGCGTACCTCACCCACGAGAGCTGGCGCTCGGAGCTGCTGGACCTGTTCGCCCGCCGCGATCCCGCCCAGCTCGCCCGGCAGGCCCGCCACCTGCTCGACATCGGGCTGCTCGACTGGGGGGTCAATCCCCGCGAGGCGTGGCTCGCCTTCCACCTCGTGCGCAACCTGCCGGCCGCCGAGCAGAGCCGGCTCGCCGCCGAGGACCCGGACCGCTGGGCCCGGATGCAGTCGGCGATGACCCCCGAGATGCGCGCGTCGCTGGCCACCACCGCCATCTCCGGGCCGCGCCGGCTGGAGACCCGCGACGCGCTGCGCGACCGGCTGCGCGACGACCGGCTCTGGAGCGCCGCGCAGGCCACCGAGCTGCGCGCGCTGATCATCCAGCTGTACGCGCTGGACGACCGCCGCTGGGTGTTCCTGCGGTCGCGGGAGGTGCGGGCCGACCGGGTGCCGGCGCTGGCGTCCCTCGTCGAGCAGCTGCGCCTTTACCACGAGCGCAACCGGCCGTCGTTCGTCCCCGAGCGGCTCGACTCGGGCGGCCTGCCCCGCGTCTTCGGCGAGCTGGGCCGGCTGGTCGCCGTCGGCCTGAAGCTGCTCTTCCTCAGCCGGACCGGCCTGAGCCTGTTCACCGAGGAGGTGACGGTCCGCGACTTCGACCTGCACGAGTTGCAGTGGGTCAGCGGCGACGTCGGCGGGGCGCGACTGCGCGACCGCGCCCCGGGCGAGCGGTCCAACGAGCTGTCGCTGTCGGTCGACGCCCGGCAGGGCGTCGTACGGGTGCGGCTGCCCCGGCTGGAGCTCAGCGGGGTGAACCGGGTGTTCACCGGGAGCTCCCTGCGCACCGGCCGGGTCACCCTGACCGACCTGGACGTGGTGGCGTCCTTCTCCGACCGGGGCTACGAGCGGCCGGTCGGCGCGCAGGCCGGGGTGGGCGGCGTCAGCGCCGCCGACGTGGTCTTCGCCAGCGAGTCGCTGCCCGGCGGGATGCTCGGGCTGACCCGGTTCGGGCTGTCGCGCCTGTTCTTCCGCGCGGGGGCCACCGGCACGGAGGACCTGGACGAGCCGTCGCGGCGCGGCTGGATCGGCATCCCGCTGATCAATCCGCTGATCCACCTGCTGCACAACGTCATCTCGTTCTACGGCGGGCTGCCCTTCCTCTCCAAGATCAGCGACGCGTTGATCGCCCCGTACACGGCCGGCGCGCCGTTCCTGGCCCGGCAGGTCGCCTCGTACACCGCCGGGGAGATCTTCAGCCCGCTGGCGAATGCCACGATCGGTCTGATCACCGACGGCGTCTTCCGGCCGCCCCGCGCGGTGGGCGAGCGCGTCGGGGACGCCGCCGGCATGCTGCGCTCGTTGCAGGTCAGCTTCGCCAGCGCCACCGCCGAGGGGCTCTCCTTCGCCGGCATGCAGCAGATCGGCCGGGTCGAGATCGGCCGGACGCTGCTCGGCGTGGGCACCAGCCTGCCCGCCCGGCTGCGCGCCGAACAGCGCTCGATCGAGGAACGGCTCGGCCGCGCCGGCACCGCCGCGCAGCCCGCGCTGCGCGAGCGGCTCGCCGCCGTACGCCGGCAGGTCACCGAGCTGGAGCCGCTGGAGCGGGAGCTGCAACGCCTGGAGGGCCGGCACCGCTGGCACGCCGACTCGCTCAGCGAGGCCGAACGCCGCCGCATGATCGAGCTGTCGGACCGGCTGCGGTCGAGCGCCGGCGGCACCCTCGACATCGGCGGCATCCGGGTCACCGGGCTGACCGGCCGCGTCGAGGCCGCCGGCGTGGAGATCGACCCCGTACACGCCGAGGCGTCGCTGCCCTCCCGCGTCGGGCAGCACCTGCCCGACGACGAGCTGATCGACCGGTTCCGCGCCCAGCGGACCCCGCCGGACCTCACCACCACGGCCCGCGCCGCCACCGCCTCGGTCGAGGCCGCCGGCGTACGCCTGCTGCCCGGCGCCGACGGCGCGCCCGCCCTGCGGCTGACCGCCGCCGAACTGCCCACCCCCGAGCAGGTACGCGAGCAACTGGCCGCGCTGCCCGACGAGCCCCGCCACGCGCAGCGGCGTGCCGAGCTGACCCGCTGGCTGACCGGCCTGGCGCGGATCCGGGAGCTTCAGGCGCGTCCCGCCGAGCCGGTCGACGCCGCCGACCGCCACGTGCCGGGGCACCGCACCCGCGCCGAGGAGCAGGAGCTGCAACGGCTGCGCGAGGCGGCCCGCCGGTACTTCGGCGTCTCCGTCGGCGGGCTCGCCCTCGCCGGGTTCGGCGCCTCGCTCGACCCCGCCACCCTCGGGGTGAGCGTGCGGCTCGCCGAGGCCACCGCCACCGACGTGCGCGCCGGCGCGTACGCGGTGGAGCGGGTCGAGGCGCGTCGGCTGCGGCTGCGCGCCGACCTCGACACCGACGGCGGCGGGCTGCTGCCGCCCGAGTTGGCCGGCGCGGCCGCCGAGCAGGGCCTGCCCACCCGGCGGACCGCCCTCGGCGTCGGCGTCGGCGACCTCGCCGTGACCGGGGCGAGCGGGCCCGGCCTGGAGGCCCGCCGGATCGCGTTCACCGCGCCGGCCCGGGGCGACGGGCAGCCCGGCGAGGCCGTCCACGGCCGGGTGGTGCCGCGCGGCGACGACCTGAGCATGCCCGACCTGGTGGTGGAGCAGACCGAGCTGACCGGGGTCATCCTGCGCTCGCCGGGGCGCAGCCTCTACTCGCGCGGCAGCACCCGGATCGGGCGGATGAGCCTCGACGTGCTGATCCGCACGGCCGCTACGGGCTCGGGCCGGCAGACCCGCGGCGCGCTGGTACGCAGCATGGTCATCGACCGCATCGACGCTGACCAGGTCGGCATGGACGTCACCGAGCCGGCGCCCGGCTACTCCGTGGAGGCGGTCTCCGGGGCGCTGGTCGGCGTCCGGCTGCGCGACCTCGACGTCGACCTCTCCGGCGCGGAGGCGACCTACTCCGGGCGGCTCACCGTCGGCCAGCTCGACCAGCTGCGCTTCGCCGTGCTCTCCCGCGCCCTGCAGGGGCCGGCGACCACGATCACCGGCACGGTGGGCGGGCAGCCCACCGGCCCGGGGGCGGCGGCGGTCACCGTCGACCTCATCCGCGCCGGCGCGCACCAGGTCGACCCGGCCACCGGACGGGTGGTCAGCGACCCCACGGACGCCGTCGCCACCCGCCTCGACGGGCTCACCCTCACCGACACCACCCTGCGTACGCCCGACGGCCGGGTCACCGTACGCCGGGCCGGGGTGAGCGGGCGCATCGTCACCGAGCAGGGCGGCGGGCTGCGGTTCGAGGACATCGGCCCGTCCCGGATCGAGTTGTCGGCGATCGACTGGCGGGCGGGCGACGGGCGGATCACCTCGCGCGGGCCGACGGTGCTCGACGGGCTCACCGTCACCGGCCGCTGGGACAGCACCCCCGAACACCGTGACGCCGCAGGGCGCCTCGTCCCCGCCACCGCCGAGCTGTTCGTCGAGCGGCTGCACATCGACCGGGTCACCGGCCGCGACCTGCGCTACCGCAGCGGGGTGCTCGACATCGGGCTCGGCCGGGCCACCCCGGTGCCGGCGGGCGAGCCGGACCTGCCGCCGCTGGAGATCCTCGACGTGGACCTGCGCGGGCTGCGCTGGAGCAGGGCGGCCGGGCTGGTGGCCGGGCGGCTGCGCACCGGGGCGACCCGGGTCGAGATCGCCGGCCAGATCGACGCGGCCCTGCACGTCGACGGCGCGCTGTCGGCCGCGCAGCTCACGCTGGGCTTCGGCCGGGGCGGCCGGGTCGAGGCCAGGGTCGTCGGCGGCGAGGGCCACCTCGGCGTGGGCCCGCGCCCCGGCGAACACGAGCAGCACGTCGGCATCCAGGGCCTGGACACCGGCCTGATCCGCGTCGCGCCGGACCGGATCGAGATCGGCCCGGACGGCTCCCCCGGGCTACGCCTGGCGACGGTCGCGGTGGACGCCCTCAACTGGCAGGGCGAGTCGCTCGGCCTGCGCATCGCCCCCGGGGAGGGCGCGCTCACCTTCACCGGCATCACCGCGCGGGCACGCATCGACCTGCACCCGGCCGGCACCCCGGGCGGCCGGTTCCGGCGGCTGCTGCTGCGCGAGGTGGTGGTGCAGGAGACCCGCGCCAGCGGCCTGCTGGTCGACCTACGCGACGGCGTCACCATCCGCCTCGACGCCGACCGCGAGGCCGTCCTCGGGGAGCTGCGGCTGCGCCCCGGCGCCGGCCAGGAGGGGTTCGTGGTCGAGGCCACCGGCACCGCCGCCGGCATGCGCGTCCTCGGCGGCCTGGACATCGGCGCGATCAGCGCGCCCCGGGTCGGCTTCGACATCGGCACGTTCCTGTCGCGCGGCAGCGCCGACCTCGCCGCCACCGGGCTCACCGTCGACTTCCTCGACCTGGGGGCCCTGCGGGTCAACCTGCGCGAGCCCGCCCTCACCGCGATCCGCGCGCAGATCACCGCCGAGTCCGGGCGGGAGCTGCGGCTGCTCGGCGCGCCGGCCGGCCGGCCCGAGTACGGGCTGCGCTTCACCTCGATCGGCTACACCCAGGACCCGGCCACCCCCGGCGGTCCCGCGCCCGGGCGCCGCATCGCGGTACGCGGTGGGGAGATCACCGGCCTCACCTTCACCGACACCGGTCTCGGCCTGCACATCTTCGTCGAGCGGGGCCTGCTCGGCGACCTCACCCACGACCTGGACACCGGCTCCGGCGAGCTGCCCTCGCTGGACATCCGCGACGCGACGTTCAGCCTCGACCTCGCCACCCTCCTCGGCGGCGCCGCCCCGGCCGCGCCGGCCCGCACCACCAGCGCCCAGCGGCGGGCCGCCATGGCGACGCAGTGGGACGGGCTGCTGCGGATCCTGCACACCTACAACCTGAGCGAGGTGATCGACAGCCTCGACGGGCACGTCGACTTCGACGTCGCCCACGACGGCTTCCTCTACGGCACCCGCGTGTGGGAGGTCCGGCTGTCCCTGCGCGACGGCACCGTGGACTACCGGCGGCTCACCGGGGCGCTGCCGTGGTGGACCCCGGGTCGGTTCGTCGTCGAGGGCGACGCCCTGGTCTACCGGGTGCACGTGCCCACCGTGGGCCCGGAGGGGGCGCCGCCGCCGGACAGCGACGTCGACGTGCTGCGCTGGCAGCTCACCACCGGGGAGGTGCAGCAGGCCCGCACCGAGCACCTGGTCCGGCTGAACCGGCTGCTCCAACCGACCCCCGAGTCCCGCGACGACCTGCTGCACACCATCGCCGACGTCGGCGACGACGAGCCGTCGACCGAGCCGCCCGGCCGGCTGGCCATCCGCAACGTCGACGTGGACCTCTCGGTGCGCAACCCCCGCGAGATCACCCTGCCGCTCGGCACCGGCAACGAAATCGTGCTCGCCCCCGACGCGCTGATGCACCTGACCGTCGGCGGCGGGCTGCGACGGGCCGCGGGCGGGGCCGGGCGCCCCGGCGCGCTGCGCCCGATCGCGCTGGAGAGCGCCACCGTCGCCCGGCTGAACCTGCTCTTCGGCTCCGTCGGCGTCTCCAGCGGCCAGATCCGGATCACCCACCTCACCGACGCCCGGCTCACCTTCGACGGGCTCAGCCCGCAGCTGCTGACCGGACGGATCGACCGCGCCGTCGCCGAGCGCATCCGCTGGCGGCGTACCGCTCCAGGAGGCACCCCGTGACCAGTCCGCTCAGCCCCCGCCTGCTCCGCGCCGGCCTGGTCGTCCTCGACCCGGACAGCGGCCGGACCCGCCGCGTGATCACCCTCCAGTACAACCCGGACGCGCTGACCCGGGGCTTCCAGCTCAAGACCGGCGGTGCGGAGGGCGGCGCGAAGGGCGAGGCGCTGCGGATCACCGGTCCGCCCGTACAGACCCTCACGCTGGAGGCCGAACTCGACGCCGCCGACCAGCTCGCCGAGCGCGACACCGCCGAACTCGGCCTGACCGCACAGCTGGCCGCCCTGGAGTCGCTGGCCTACCCCAGCCTGGCCGCCGTGCAGGACGCCGCGGCGCTGCTGGCCGCCGGGACCCTGGAGGTCGTACCCCCACCGGCCCCGCTGGTGCTGCTGGCCTTCGGACGGCGCCGGCTCTGGCCGGTACGCATCACCGAACTGACCATCACGGAGGAGGCGTTCGATCCCATGCTGAACCCGATCCGCGCGAAGATCCGGCTGGGCCTGCGGGTGCTGACCGTCAACGACGTGGGCACCGCCGGGCGGGCCGGCGGGCTCGCCATGGCCGCCCACCAGCAGCTCGAACAGCTCGCCGGCCGGGCCCGCGGCGGCCGGCTGGGCGACCTCGGAATCGACCGGCTGCCGTGACCGGGCCCGGCGACACCGACCCGGCCCTGGTGGCCGCCCACAGCCGCGTCGCGGAGACCCTCTTCGCCGCGACCGGCACCGGCGGCGTCGGCGAGCCGTCGCCGGGGGCGATCCCCCCGGAGAGCCGGTACGCCGGCGTCGGCACCACGACGACCGTCGACCCCGACACCGGTGCGGAGCTGGTCCACCTGCGCCGCCGGTTCGTGCCGCCCGCCGAGCGGCTGGCCACGGCCGGCTGGGAGCGGGTCGCCGACGGCGACCGGGTCGACCTGCTGGCCGCCCGTACCCTCGGCGACCCGACGGCCTTCTGGCAGCTCTGCGACGCCAACGGCGCCTTCGACCCGGCCGAGCTGGAACAGCCGGGCCGGGTGGTGCGGGTGGCGCTGCCCGAGGGCTTCCCGGGAGGCGGCGATGCCTAGGGGCGTACGCCTGCAACTGCTGATCGGGCCGCTGACCTTCGGCCCCGCCCCGTACGAGCTGGTGGAGGCGTTGCAGGAGGCGCAGGTGACCCAGAACGCCGGGCAGCGCTCCGGGTTCCAGCTCCGCTTCGCCCTCGGGCGGGGCTCGCTGGCCGAACGGATGCTCGCCGACGGCAGCCTCGACCCGCCGACGCGGGTGCTGCTGGTGCTGCACCTCGACGGCCGACCGCAGGTGCTCTCCGACGGCGTCGTCACCCGTCACGACGTGGCCCGCAGCAACGACGCCGGCGCCTCCACGCTCACCCTCACCGGCGTCGACGTGAGCCAGATGATGGACCTGATCGACCTGTCGGACCTGCCGATGCCGATGCCGGCGGAGGCCCGGGTGCTGACCCTGCTCGCCCCGTTCGCCGCGTACGGGGTGGTGCCGATGCTGGTGCCCAGCGTGCTGGTCTTCGCGCCGAACCCGATCCAGCGGATCCCGGCGGTACGCGGCACCACCTTCGCGTACGTGTCGCAGCTGGCCGACGAGGTGGGCTACACCTTCTACGTCGAGCCGGGCCCCACCCCCGGCATGAACGTCGCCTACTGGGGGCCGGAGGTCCGTGCGGGCCAGCCCCAGCCGGCGCTGACCGTCAACGCCGACGCCGGCTCCAACGTGGAGTCGCTGTCGTTCTCGTTCGACGGGGTGCAGAAGACCCTCCACCTGCTCACCGCCTTCCCCGAGCAGGTGCGGGTGCCGATCCCGCTGCCGGTGCCGGACGTCACCCCGCTGAACCCGCCGCTGGGCCGCAGGATCCCCGTCCCGCTGTCGTACCGGCGGATGAACGTCGGCCGGTCGGACCCGGCCGGCACCGACGACGCCACCGCCCGGATGGACGTGGTGCAGACCCTCGCCCGGGGCCTGGCCCGCGCCGCCCAGTCGGCCAACGTCATCACCGGCTCCGGCTCGCTGGACGTGCTGCGCTACGGCCGGCTGTTGCAGTGCCGGCGGCTGGTCGGGGTGCGCGGCGCCGGCCGCGCCTACGACGGCGAGTACGTGGTGAAGAGCGTGACGACCACCGTCAAGGCGGGCGAGGTCAAGCAGCGCTTCTCCCTCGGCCGCAACGCCCACGTCTCCATATCCGGGAGGGCCCAGCCATGACGACCAGGTACTACGGCAAGTATCGCGGCACGGTGGTCAACCACATCGACCCGTTGCAGCAGGGACGCATCCAGGTGACCGTCCCCGACGTCACCCTGCCCCCGTCGACCTGGGCGATGCCCTGCTTCCCGCTCGCCGGGATCCAGGCCGGCGTGTTCACGGTGCCGCTGCCCGGCACCGGCGTGTGGGTGGAGTTCGAGCAGGGCGACGCCGACCATCCGATCTGGACGGGCTGCTGGTACGGCTCGAAGGCGGAGATCCCCGCGCTGGTGGCCTCGGCGCCGCCGCCCACCCCGCCGATCGTGTTGCAGACCCCCGGCCAGGCCACCCTGATGATCTCCGACGCGCCCGGCCCGGCCGGCGGCATCCTGCTCAAGACGCTGACCGGGGCGATGATCTCGATCAACGACACCGGGATCGTCATCTCCAACGGCAAGGGCGCCTCGGTCACCCTCATCGGGCCGACCGTGGCCGTCAACCAGACCGCGCTGACGGTGACGTGATGCCGGGCCCGCCGCTGCACGTCGGAGCCGTCGTCTCCTGCCCGCACGCCGGGCCGGTCACCGCGCAGACCGCCAACTCCCGGGTGCTCGTCGACGGGCTGCCGGTGCTCACCGCCGCCGACGCGTACCCGGTCGCCGGCTGCACCTTCCAGGTGCCGGTCGGCGCCGGCACCAAGCCCCAGCCGTGCGTCCGGATCCAGTGGACCGCCCCGGCCGCCCGGGTGCTGGTCAACGGCCAGCCGGCGATGCTCGCCACCAGCATCGGGCTGGGCGTCAGCGCCGAGGGCGTGCCGCAGGGCCCGCCCACGGCGAGCGGGTTCCAGATCCGGGCGGTGGCGTCGTGACGTACCCGGCCTTTCCGTGGCGCCCCGACAACCGGGGCCGCTCGGGGCTGGCCGGCCCCGAGCGGCACGTCGCCGACCTGGTGGAGGCGGTGCTGTTCACCGCGCCCGGCGAGCGGGTCAACCGGCCGGACTTCGGCGCCGGGCTCGGCCAACTGCTCTTCGCCCCCGTCGACGAGGCGGTGGTGGGCGCCGCCGAGTTGCAGGCCCGCAGCGCGCTGCAACGGTGGCTCGGTGAGCTGATCGAGGTCGACGAGGTCCGCGTCGACCTGGCCGAGGCGGCCGTACGGGTGCACGTCGGCTACCGGCTGCGCGCCACCGGCCGCCCGGCGGAGGTACGGATCTCGAGGGGGACCGGATGAGCGTGCGGTGCAGCGACGACGAGCGCCGGGCCGAGGTCGCCCGCCCCGGCAGCGCGTTCAACGGCGTGGACTTCGTCGAGGTGGACGCGGCCGACCAGAAGCTGCTGCGGGTCGGGTTCCTGCACCCGCTGCCCGGCCAGCCGGGCGGCGTGCCGGGCGGGGCGGCGCTGGTCGCCGGCAATGTGGTCGTCGACGGGGGCGTACGGATCACCGGCGTGCGGGTGCTCACCGTCGCCGCCTCCGGCACGGTGCTCACCGTACGGGTGGACCGGGCCGGCGACTTCTCCCCGTACACCCTGCGGTTGGTGCGTTCGGCGGTGGACGAGCGGGTGCCGCCGGGCTTCGACCCGGTGCTGGCGGCGGCCACCTTCTCCTTCAAGGCGAACTGCCCCAGCGACCTGGACCCGGCGCCCGCCGCGCCGGTCGTTCCCGCGCCCCCGGCCGCGCCCGCGCCGGTCGACTACCTGGCCAAGGACTACGCCGGTTTCCGGCGGCTGCTGCTCGACCGGCTCGCGGCCCTGCCCGGCTGGACCGAACGCAACCCGGCCGACCCGCTGATCACCGTGGTGGAGGCGCTGGCGCACGTCGCCGACCGGCTCTCCTACCGGCAGGACGCCGCGGGCACCGAGGCGTACCTCGGCACCGCCCGCAGCCGGATCTCGGTGCGCCGGCACGCCCGGCTGCTCGACTACACGGTGCACGACGGCTGCGCCGCCCGCGCCTGGCTGAGCGTGCGGGTCGCCGCCGGCTCCGACGCCGAGGTTCGGGGTGTGCCGGCCGGCACCCCGGTGCTGGCCGCCGACCGGGCCACCCCGGCCCTGCCGCCCGCCGACGCGGCGGCGCTGCTGGCCGACGGCGCCACCGGCTTCGAGACGCTGACCGCGCTCGCCCCCCGCTCCGCCCGCAACGAGATCGCCCTGCACGTCTGGGGCGGCAGCGACTGCCACCTGCCGGCCGGCGCGACCCGGGCCACCCTGGTCGACCTGCCGGCAACCGGGCTGGCCGCCGGTGACCTGCTGCTGCTGGAGGAGGTGCTCTCCCCCGCCACCGGGCGGCACGCCGACGCGGACCCGGCGCACCGGCAGGTCGTCCGGCTCGTCGCGGTGCGCCCGGGCACCGATCCGGTGGAGGGGCTGCCGGTGCTGGAGGTGGAGTGGGGCGCCGCCGACCGGCTGACGTTCCCGCTCACCGTCACCGCCTCCGTCGCCGGCCCGGGCACCGGCCAGCTCGTCACCTGCGCCGTCGCCCGCGGCAACGTGGTGGCCGTCCAGCACGCCATCGCCGTACGCGGACACCTGCCGCCCGCCGCCGAGGCGCGGTGGCGGCCGGTGCTCACCGCCGAGCCGGTGGCGGCGGCGGCCCCGTTCCCGACGGACATGCCGGCGGCCCAGGCCCTCGACCAGGACCCGCGCGCCGCGCTGCCGCTGATCCGGTTGGAGACCACCGAGGGAAGCTGGCGGCCCCGCCGGGACCTGCTCAACGCCGACCGGTTCGACCAGGGCTTCGTGGCGGAGCGCGAACGCGACGGCCGCGTGGCGCTGCGCTTCGGCGACGACGTGTCGGGCCGCCGACCGCCGGCCGGCACGGTGTTCGAGGCGACCTGGTGGCGCGGTGGCGGCGCCGCCGGCAACCTCGGCCACGACGCGCTGACCACGCTGGTCACCGACCGTTCCGGCGTCCTCGGCGTGACCAACCCGCTGCCCGCCGTCGGCGGCACCGACCCGGAGGACGTCGAGCACGCGCGCCAGCACGCGCCCGTCGCCTTCGCCACCCAGGAACGCGCCGTCACCACCGGCGACTGGGTGGCCGCGGCGCTGCGGCTGCCCGAGGTGGCCGGCGCCACCGCCCGGATTCGCTGGACCGGCTCCTGGTGGACGGTGTTCCTCACCCTCGACCTGCTGGGCGGCCAACGGCTGGCCGGCGAGCCGGGGCTGGCCCGGCGGCTCGCCGGCCGCCTCGACCGGTTCCGGGTGGCCGGGTACGACCTGCAACTGCGCGACCCGGTGGACCTGCCGGTGCAGCTGCGCCTGTGGGTGTGCGTGGCGCCGGGGGCGTTCCGCTCCGACGTGCGTCGGGCCCTGCTGGAGCTGTTCTCCGACCGGGACCTGCCCGGGGGGCGTCGGGGGTTCTTCCACCCCGACCGGTTCAGCTTCGGTACCCCGCTCTACGTCAGCCAGCTGCTGGCCGCCGCGGTGCCGGTCCCGGGCGTCACCGACGTCCGGGTCACCGAGCTGCACCCGGTGGGCGTGGCACCCGGCGGCGAGCTGGCCGACCGGGTGCTGCGCACCGGCGACACCGAGGTGATCCGCCTCGACAACGACCCCAGCGTGCCGGAGCACGGCATGCTGCACCTCGACCTGGTGGGTGGGCTGTGACGACACGAGCGGGCCGGGGGCCCAACCCGCCGGGACGCGGCGGTATCGACTACCGGCTGGGCCGGCAGGCGGACTTCGCCGCCGACATGCTGACCCGCCTCGGCGCCCGGCCGGAGCTGGCGGGGCTGACCACCCGCGAGGCCGACGACCCGGCCGTCGCCCTGCTGCACGCCTGGGCGGGTGCCCTCGACGTACTCGCGTTCTACCAGGAGCGGATCGCCAACGAGGGCTTCCTCGGCACCGCCACCGAACGCGGCTCGGTGCTGATGCTGGCCCGCGCCATCGGCTACGAGCTGCGCCCTGGCGTCGCCGCCGCCACCTGGCTCTCCTTCACCGTCACGGCCACCCCGGGAGCGCCGGACGGCGTGCCGATCCCCGCCGGCAGCCAGGCGCAGAGCGTCCCGGGCCCCGGCGAGCTGCCCCAGGTGTTCGAGACGGTCGAGCCGCTGCTCGCCCGCCCCGAGCTGAACGCCGTCGGGCTACGGGTCACCGAGCCCCGCGACCCCCGCCCCGGCGACGACACGCTCCACCTCGCCGGCACCGGTACGGTGCTCGTTCCCGGCAACGCGCTGCTGGTGCTCGGCCCCGACTGGTTCGACGTGCGCCGGGTGCGGGCCGTCACGGCGGTGCTGCCGCAGGCGGCCACCGCGCTCGACGGCGGCGAGGTGGTGCCCGCGTACACGGTCGTCGGGCTGGACGCGCCGGTGGGCGCGCGGGCCCTCGGCGCGGAGCTGCGCCACCAGGTGCCCGGGGTGCAGGTGCACCTGCTGGCGCAGCGGGCCGCGTTGTTCGGCCACCAGGCCCAGCCGTGGTCGGCGCTGCCCGTTGCGCTGCGGGTGGGCGAGCTGAACCCGGGCACGAACCAGGTGCTGCCCGGCGCGTACGCGAACCGCGCGGACAGCTGGGTGGACGCCCCGTTCGCGGCGGCCGTACGCGAGCTGCACCTGGACCAGTCGTACCCGTCCGTCGTCGCCGGCTCGTGGCTGGTGCTGGAGACCGGCGGGACGCCGCAACTACGCCGGGTGGACGCGGTGGCGGACCTGCCGGTGGCGGACTTCGGCATCGCCGCCCGCACCACCCGTGTCACCGTCACCGGCGGCGACTCGCACACCTTCTCCCGCCGCTCGACGACGGTGCTGGGCGACAGCCGGCTGCTCCCCCTGGCCCCGGTGCCGCGCACCGCGCCCCTGGCCCGGGTGGCGACGCTGGAGCTGGCCCGCCCGGCGCCCGGGCTGGAGCCCGGCCGGCGGCTGGTGCTCACCGGCGTCGACCCGGCGGGCGCGGCGGTCTGCGAGGTGGTCGTCGTCCAGCGGGTCCGCGACGCCGCCACGGTGGACCTCGAGGCGAACGTGGCGCACACCTACCGGCGCGACAGCGTCCGCGTCCTGGGCAACGTGGCGGAGGCGACCCACGGGGAGAGCCGGGCCGAGGTGCTCGGCGGTGGTGACGCCCGGCAGGCGTTCCAACGGTTCACCCTGCGGCACGCGCCGCTGACGCACGTGCCCGCCGCGACCGCCAGCGGGTCGCGCACCACCCTGGCGGTCTGGGTCGACGGGGTGCGCTGGCAGGAGGTGCCGGCGCTGCTCGGTCAGCCCGCCACGGCCCGGGTCTACACGGTGCGCCGGGCCGACGACGGCACCGTCACCGTCACCTTCGGCGACGGTCGCACCGGGGCGCGGCTGCCCACCGGGCGCGACAACGTGGTGGCCACCTACCGGTCCGGGATCGGCCGGCTGGCCGACCTGGCGCCGGGACGGCTGACCATCCCGCTGTCGCGGCCGCTGGGCCTGATGGAGGTCACCAACCCGGTGCCCGCCGCCGGCGCCGACGACCCGGAGGGCGTGGACCGGGCGCGCCGCAACGCCCCGCTGGCCGTACGCACCCTGGGGCGGGTCGTCTCCCTGCACGACCACGCCGACTTCGCCCGCGCCTTCGCCGGCATCGGCAAGGCCCGCGCCGACCTGGTCTGGGACGGGCAGCGGCAGATCGTCCTGCTCACCGTGGCCGGGCCCGACGGCGCGCCGGTCCCGGAGAGCGCGCCGGTGCGCGGCGACCTGCTGCGCGCCCTCGACGCCGCCCGCCAGCCCGCCGTGCCGGTACGCATCCTCGGCCACCGCCGCCGCCGGGTCGCGGTGACGGCCCGGCTGCTCGTCGCGCCCGGGCACCGCTTCGCCGCCGTCGCCGCAGCCGCCCGGGCGGCGCTGGTCGCCGGCCTCAGCTTCGACGCCCGCGACTACGCCCAGCCCGTACGCGCCAGCGAGGTGCAGGCCCTGCTGCACGCGGTCCCCGGGGTCGCGGCGGTGGTGCTGGAGCTGCTGCACGAGGCCGGGCAGCCCGCCGGCCGGGCCGAGGTCATCGCCGCCGCGCCGGCGCGCCGCACCGGCGACCTGCTGCTCCCCGCCGACCTGCTCACCGCGGACGCCGGTGACGTCACCCTGCTGGAGGCATCGTGAGGGCCGAGGAGATCTGGGCGCTGCTGCCGGCCGCCCTGCGCAGCCAGGACGAGGCGGCCGGCGGCGTGCTGCGCGCGCTGGTGGAGGTGATGGCGGAGCAGGCCGTCCTGCTCGCCGCCGACGTCGACCAGCTCGCCGACGACTGGTTCGTCGAGACCTGCGCCGAGTGGGTCGTGCCCTACCTCGGTGAGCTGGTGGGCGCGGGCCGGCTGCACCCGCTGGCCGACGGCACCGGGTTCTCCGACCGGGCCCGGGTGGCCGACACCATCCGGTTCCGGCGGCGCAAGGGCACCACCGCCGCGCTGGAGGAGCTGACCCGGGCGAACACCGGCTGGAGCACCGCCGCCGTCGAGTTCTTCGAACGGCTGGTCGTCACCCAGCACGTCAACCACGTGCGCACCGCGCCGGCCACCGCGGCGGTCCGTGACGCGGGGCCCCTCGAACTGGTCGGCGGCCCGTTCGAGCCGGTCTGCCGGACGGTGGACGTGCGGGCCATGGACGCCGGCCAGGGCCGCCCCAACATCCCGAACATCGGCATGTACGTGTGGCCGCTGCCGTCGTACCGGCTGGACCGGGCCAGCGCCGCGCCGGTCGCCGACCCGCCGGACGGGCGGTGGTGGATCGACCCGGTCGGGGTGGACCGGCAGCTCACCGGGCCCACGGTCACCGAGCCGGACATCGACCACCGCGCCGACGAGGCCAACGTGCCCGGCCCGCTGCGCCGCCGCCCGCTGCGCGACGAGCTGGCCGCGCTCGCCTCCGCCGCCCCGCCCGCCCCGCAGGAGCTGCGCTGGTTCCGCGAGGACGACCCCTCCTTCGTCGTGTGGATCCAGCCGGCGCCCGGCGACGAGCTGCGGCCCGTACCCCTGGAGCAGCTGCGGATCTGCGACCTGGCCGGATGGGAGCGGCCGACCGGCAGCCTGGTGCGCGTCGACCCGGTACGCGGCCGGGTCACGGTCGCGCCCGGGCGGCCCGTGCACCGGCTGGCGGTCTCCTGGTGGTACGCCTTCGGCGCCGACGTGGGCGCCGGCCCGTACCCCCGCCAGGGCGACCTGGGCGCGGCCGACGGGCCGGTGGACTGGCAGCTCGCGGTGAGCGTGACCGAGCCGCCGCGCCCCGGCGAGGTCGTCGCCTCGATCGCCGAGGCCGTGACGGCCTGGCACGACTGGCAGGCCGACCACCCGGGCACGGCCGGCCGGATCGTGCTCACCGACAGCCACCGCTACCCGGAGGACCTCCTGGTGCGGGTCGGGCAGGGCAGCCGGCTGAGCCTCCTCGCCGCCCGGTGGCCCCAACCGCCGGACCGGCCACGCCGGCAGGCCGACCTGGACCCGGTCGGCGTCCGGCCCTGCCTGCTCGGCGGCCTGTCGGTCACGGGCACCGGCGCCGGCGAGCGCCCCGGCGAACTTCTCCTCGACGGCCTGTTGGTCTCCGGGGCGGTGAGCGTCGCCGCGCCCGCCGCCGGCGAGACCGGCCTGGGCCGGATCGAGCTGCGGCACTGCACCGTCGGGCCGGCGGCGACCGGCCTCACCGTCGCCGCCGGCAACGACCGCACGCGGGTGGCGGTGCACCGCTGCGTCACCGGCGCGCTGGCCGCCGGCGACGGTCCCGTCACCGTGGTCGACACGCTCGTCCACGGTGGGATCGCCGCCCCGGACGCCGAGGCCGACCTGACCGGGGTGACCGTCCTCGGCACCACCGACGTGCGGGTGCTGACCGCCACGGACTGCCTGTTCGACCAGCCGGTCAGCGTGGCCCGGCGCCAGCAGGGCCACGTCCGCTTCAGCTACCTGCGGCCCGGGTCGGTCACCCCACGCCGCTACCGCTGCCAGCCGGACCTGGCCCAGCAGGCCCACCCCGGCGACCCCGACGTGGCCACCCGCGTCGGGCCGGCGTACGCCAGCACCCGCTACGGCGACGCCACCTACGGCCGGCTCGCCGGCACCGCCGCCGCCGAGCTGCACACCGGCGCGGAGTCCGGCGCCGAGATGGGGGCGTTCCGGCGCGCGCTGACGCCGCAACGCCTCAACAACCTCGCCCTCGCGCTGGCGGAGTACCTGCCGCTGGGGCGGGTGGCCGCTGCCCTGCCCGTCCTGCCGACCGGAGGAACCACACCATGAAGGGCGACATCAGCCGCGCCACGTTCGACCAGCGGCGGCACGCGACGAGCGTACGCAAGCAGCAGGGCCGGGTGGACCTGGACGCCGACTGGAACGAGCAGCAGGACATCCAGGCGCACCTGCGCGCCACGGCGCTGACCGACGTGGTCGGCGCGGCCGGCGCGCCGCTGGCCGGCGGGGCGTTCGCGCTCACCGGCGGGGCCGACCTCACCCTGTCGGCCGGCCGCTACTACCTCGACGGGGTGCTCTGCGAGAACGACGCGCAGGTCTCCGTCTTCGGCCAGCCCGACCTGCCGGCGGCCGGCCCGTTCGTGCGCCGCCTCGACGGCACCTGGCTGCCTGCCGGCGCCCCGGTGCCCGCCGGGGTGTACGTGGCGTGGTTGCAGGTGTGGCCGCAGCACGTGACGGCCATCGAGGACCCGACCCTGCGCGAGGTCGCCCTCGGCGGGCCGGACACGGCCACCCGGCTGCGTACCGTCTGGCAGGTGCGGCTGGCGCAGGCCGGGCCGCCGGGCACGCCGGTCGGCTGCGCGGACACCCCGCCCGGCTGGGCCGAGCTGACCGCCGCCTCCACCGGCACCCTCGCCGTACGCGCCGATCCCACCGGCGCCGCCGGGGGCGACTGCGTCATCCCGACCGGCTCGCCGTACACGGGGCTGGACAACCAGTACTACCGGGTGGAGATCCTCTCCGGGGGTGCCCCGGGCACCGCTACGTATGTGTGGTCGCGCGACAACGCCGCGACGGTGGCGACGTGGGAGAGCATCGACGTCGACGTGCTGACCGTGAAGGTCCCCGGCCGCGACGGCAGCGCCGGCTTCGCCAACGGCTCCTGGGTGGAGCTGACCGACGACGGCCGGGAGCAGAACGGCGTGCCCGGAACCCTGGTGCAGGTCGACCGGGTCGAGGGCGACCGGATCGTGATCCGGCCCGCCACCGCCACCGGCAGCCTCGACCGGGCCGCCTTCCCGAGCCGGCCGAGGGTGCGCCGCTGGGACGGGCGGGGCGCCGTGCCGGCCGGCGGGGCCGAACTCGACCTGGAACTCGGCATCAAGATCCGCTTCGCGGCCTCGGGCGGCTACCGCACCGGCGACTGGTGGTCGTTCCCCGCCCGCGCGGCGGTGCACGACGTGGAGTGGCCGCGGGTCGGCACCACGCCCGTGCCGCAGACCCCGCACGGGCCGCGCCGCTCCCACGGTCGCCTGGGCGTCGTCGCGTACGACGGCAGCCAGTGGAGCGTCCTGCGCGACTGCCGGCCGGTCTTCGCCCCGCTGACCGGTCAGCTCGCCCTGAGTCTGCTCGGCGGCGACGGCCAGGAGGCCGTGCCGGTGCCGGCCAGCCCGGCGACCCTGGTGCCGCTCGGCCACGACCTGGTGGCCGGCGTCGCCGTCGGCGGCCGGCCCGTCGCCAAGGCCCGGGTCAGGTTCGGCGTCACCGTCGGCCAGGGCCGGGTGACCTCCGGGTCCACCACCGCCGCCACCGTCACCGTCGAGACGGGCGCCGACGGGCGGGCCCGCTGCGCCTGGCAGCTCGACTCCGCCACCGCCACCCAGGAGGTCACCGCCGTCCTGCTCGACGAGGCCGGACAGCCCACCGGCCTGCCGCTGACCTTCACCGCCAGCCTGTCGCGCGCCGACCGGGTGTCGTACGACCCGACCGGGCACCCGGCGCTGGCCGGCTCGACCACGGTGCAGGCCGCCATCGACCAGCTCGCCGCCGCCACCACGGGCGGCTGGGCGACGGTGACCGTCCGGCCGGGCATGGACTGGGTGCAGGCGCTGAGCACCCTGCCCGCTGGCGACGTGCTGATCTGCTTCGCCCCCGGCCTGTACACCAGCACCACCCCCGTCACCTTGTCCGGGCGGGCCAACATCCGGCTGCTCGGCAGCGGCCCCGCCAGCCGCGTACGGGTCCAGGGCCACGAGCACGCGCTGATGTTCGTCGACTGCGGCACCGTGTCGGTGGCCCACCTGGCGGTGGAGACCCCCGGCCCGGCGTCCGCCTCGCACCGCCTCGGCCCGGTCACCGCCGTCAACTGCGCCGAGGTCACCGTCGAGCACGTCCAGCTCACCGGGGTGCCCGGCGCGTCACCGCAGAGCACCTGCCTGACCGTGCGCAACGACCACAACACCCCACCCGGCCGGGTCCGGGTGCTCGACTCGGACTTCCGCATCGGCCACGGGCAGCAGGGCGTGCTGCTGGTCAACCCCGACCACGCGATCGTCACCCGCTGCCGCTTCTCCTGCCCGCCCCGGCCGGCCTCGCTCACCCTGGCCGAGCTGGTCAAGGACGAGAAGTTCCGCGGCCAGCTGGCCGGCCAGCTCGTGGGCCGGCTCGCCCTCGACCGTCACGACCGGCTGGAGCGCGGCGAGTGGAACACCGTCGTGCGGGTCGGGCAGTGGGGCGTACGGACGAACTCCATCGTCCCGGAGAGCGAGTGGCGGACGCTGACCACGCTGCACCCGCCCACGGCCGAGGACCTGCGCGGCGGGGAGGCCGCCGGGGCGTACGTGCTGCGCCTGGTGGAGCTGGCCACCCAGGACCCCGGCCGGCTGCCGACCTACAAGCGGCAGCTCACGTCGCTCAAGGGGCGCCTCGGCGAGAGCGCCGGACGGATCTTCGACACCGACGAGGGCCGCCAGACGCTGCGCGACTACCTGGTCGGCGGCGGGCTGGACGTGCGGCGGGCCGACGACATCGCCCGCGACCGCCGCGAGGTGGCCCTGCCCGCGCCCGGCGCGAGCCTGCGCTTCGACTCGGCGTTGAGCCAGGGCGCGTGGGAGGCCGCCGTCGCCGCCTCGCCGCCGCCCCGCCCGGTGCAGACGCCCTCCGCCGCCGCCCGGCACCTGCGCGCCGTCGCCGACCGCATCCTGCTGGAGCCGGCCTTCGGGGAGCGCTACGCCGCCGCGTACCGGCAGGCGCTGACGGCGGCGGCCGAGACGTCGGTGGGCGCCTGCGGGGTGGTGATCGGGGGCGGGACCGCCGTCGGGGACGTCGAGGTCTCCGACTGCCGCTTCGACCAGGTGGCCGAGGGCGTGCACATCGGGGTGTCGCACCGCTCGGGGTCGCCCATCCAGGGCCGCACCATCCGCGTCACCGGCAACGACATCCACCTCTACAAGGCCTGGTGGCGTGCGTCGAGCACGATCCGCGGCATCAAGGTCGGCAACATGCGGCACGTGTTCGTCTCGGACAACCGGATCTCGGTGGCCGCCGGCACGGGGCTCGGCGTCTGGGCGTCCGGGGTGGGCGGGCCGATCCTGACGATCCGGGACAACCTGGCGCAGAACTGCGACCCCGGGATCATGTGCGACCCGTCCTGGTGGATCGCACCGGGCAAGCACCTGTGGTCGGTCACCGACAACGTCTCGACGCACGGGCCGATCCTGCTCGGCAGCGGCGTACGGAACTCGGGCAACGTCAGCTGAGCTGTCGCCTGGGCGACTGCGCGGCCGGCCCCGACCGGCCTACGCTCTCGGTGACTGCCATTCAGCACGGTTGCGGATCGCGGATGTGGTCGAGGGGTTCAAGTCCTCTGGTGGTCACCAACAGTGGCAAGGCGGGTCCTCACGGGCCCGCCTTGTCCCGTCCGGGGCGCGGGAACCGGTCGGGCGGCCGTCACGCCGGCGACGCGCCGGGCCCTCCGATCGCGTCCAGCCTGCGGCGCAGCAGGGCCCGCTCCGGCTCGGTGCCGGCCAGGGCGAGCGCCTCCCGGTACGCCTCGGCGGCCTCGGCGTGCCGGCCGAGGCGGTGCAGCAGGTCGGCCCGGGCGGCCGGGTACGGGTGGTGGCCCCGCAGCAGCGGCTCGCCGGCCAACTCGTCCAGCAGCGCCAGGCCCGCCTCCGGGCCGTCGCGCATCGCCACGGCGGCGGCCCGGTTGAGCGCGACGACCGGGGACGGCGCGAGGGCGAGCAGCACGTCGTAGAGCGCGACGATCTGCGGCCAGTCGGTGGTGGCGAGGTCCGCCGCCTCGACGTGCAGGGCGGCGATCGCGGCCTGCACCCCGTACGGGCCGGGCGGACCGCCGGTCAGCGCGACGGGCACCAGGGCGAGGCCCTCGGCGATCATCCGGCGGTCCCAGCGGCCACGGTCCTGCTCGTCGAGCAGCACCAGCTCGTCGTCGGGGCCGGTGCGGGCGTCGCGGCGGGCGTGGACGAGCAGCATGAGCGCGAGCAGCCCGGCGACCTCCCGCTGGGCGGGCAGCAGCCGGCGCAGGATCCGGGCCAGCCGGACGGCCTCCTCGGCGAGGTCGAGCCGTTGCAGGCGAGGGCCCCCGCTGGCCGCGTAGCCCTCGGTGAAGATCGAGTACACCGCCTGGAGCACCCCCGGCAACCGTTGCGGCAGCTCGCCCGCCTCGGGAACGCGGAACGGGATCCGCGCCTCGTGGATCTTCTTCTTCGCCCGGGTGATCCGCTTGGCCATCGTCTCCGTCGGCACCAGGAAGGCGCGGGCCACCTCGGGCGTGGTCAGGCCGGCCAGGTAGCGCAGGGTCAGCGCCCCCCGGTACTCGGCGGCGAGCGCGGGATGGGCGCAGGTGAAGAAGAGCTGGAGCCGCTCGTCCGGCAGCTCGTCACCCGCCCCGACGGCGGGGGCGGGGTCCGCGCGGTCCGCCTCCGCCTGGAGGACGGCCAGCCGTACGGCGAGGGCCTGGTCCCGACGCAGCCGGTCGACGGCCCTGCGCCGCGCCGTGGTCATCAGCCAGGCGCCCGGCCGGGGCGGGACGCCGTCGACCGGCCACCGCGCCAACGCCGTCTCGACGGCCTCGGAGGTGACCTCCTCGGCGAGGTCGAGGTCGCCGAAGCGGCGGACGAGGGCCGCCAGCAGCCGGCCGCGTTCCTCCCGGAACACGGCCTCCACGACCGCCGCCGGCGCCTCGTCCGTCCCCCCGTTGCCGGCGGGCGTCACGCCCACCGCGCTCAGCCCGCGAAGTCGGCGACCGGCCGGACCACGACGGAGCCGCCCGCGCGCGCGCCGGGGCAGCGCGCCGCCCAGTCGAGCGCGACGTCGAGGTCCGGCACGTCGATCACGTAGAAACCGCCGAGGATCTCGCGGGTCTCGGCGAACGGCCCGTCCGTGACGGTCCGCCTGCCGTCCGGGCCGACCCGGACCGTGGTGGCGGTGACCAGGTCGGCCAGCGACTCGCCGGAGACGAGGATCCCCGCCTCGCGCACCTGCTTGTCGTACGCCATCCAGTCCCCGACCTCGCAGCCGGCGGCGCCGCCGTCCCCGTCGACCGCCCCCGCGTTGATGAGCAACATGTACTTCACGATCCCACTCCCCTTCCGTGTCGCGTCGCCCCTGCCGTTCCGGGCGACGCCGTACGCCATCACTACGGACGGGGGACGGCCGATTGGACACCCCACCCGGGATTTTTCCGCGCCGGGCCCGGCGCGGTCCCTGTTCCCGGGACGATCCCGCGCGAGCCACCCCCGCCGGCTACGGGCGTGCCCCCTCGTGGGTGGCGTCCGTGCCGGCCTGCGGCAGGAGGTGGCGCAGCCCGGTCAGCTCCAGTACGGCGTGGGCCGGGCTCTGCGGGGTGGCGGTGACACGCAGGTGCGCGATGATCCGGTCGACCTCGTGCAGGATCCGCACGCCGGTGCTGCTCAGGTGGGTGACGGGGGTGAGGTCGATGGTCAGCGGCAGGCTGCCGCCGCGACTGGCCTGCATGATCGCGGCACGCAGCGCGGGGCCGGTGGCCAGGTCCACCGGCCCCTGCACCCGCAGCACCCGGCCCGTCGGTGTCTCGACCACGGTGACGACGAACTCCTCGGCGGCGGTGGCCTGCTTGTGGGGTCCGGCGGCCTGGGCGGCGGCCACGGTGCTCACCGTGGTCCGCTGGCCGATGTGCCGGTGCATGCTGACGGTGGTGCCGGTCTCGGTGTGGCGGACCTCCGCCCGGTCGACGAGTCCGCGGATCATCGTCAGCCCGCGGCCGCGGCCGCCCGGGTCGGCGCCCGGCGGGCGCCACCGTCCCTGGTCGGCGCAGCTGACGTGCACGACGCCCTGGTGGTCCAGCGTGCCGTGCAGCGTGAACGTTCCCGGCGTACCGCTCGGGTAGGCGTGGTCGACGGCGTTGGTGACGGCCTCCCCCGTAGCGTGCACGAGGTCGCTGGCGTCGGGGACGCTGGCCCCGATCCGGGCCAGCCAGTCGCCCAGGTGCCGGCGCATCGGGCGCAGCGCCGCCGTCTCGGCGGGCAGGGTCACGTGCAGGGGCGCGACGGGCGCCGGCAGGAGGTGGGCGGCGAGGAGCGTGGTGTCGTCGCCGAAGCCGCCGCCGGCCAGGGCGAGACGTTCCGTGACCAGGGTGCAGATCCGGTCGGGCAGCCGCTGCGGGACGGTCGTGGCCTCGTGCAGGATCGCCCGCCGGGCCCCCGCCGCGGCGTCGGCCAGGATGCGGGCGCCGTCGTGCAGGTTTCGCCGGGGTCGTTCGATCAGGCCGTCGGTGTAGAGCAGCAGGACGTCGTCGGCCCGCAGCCGGCAGGTGTGGACCGGGGCGGGATCGGCTCCGGTGCCCAACGGCCCGGCGGGCGTCAGCGGCAGGTACCGGCCGTCGCCGCTCGGGCCGACGACCAGGGGCGCGGGGTGCGCGTGACTGGCCACCTCGAGGGTGCCCGTGCCCGGGTCGAGGATCGCGAGGCAGGTGGTGGCCGCCCGGGTCGCGTGGGTGCGGGCCGCGAAGTCGTTCAGGACGGCCAGCACCTGTGGCAGGTCGCCGCCCGACTGCAACGCCTGCCGGGCGACCGTACGCAGCTGGCCCATGGCGGCCGCGGCGGCGGCGCCGTGCCCGACGACGTCGCCGACGGTCAGCGCGAGCCGCCCGTCGGGCAGGGGAACGGCGTCGAACCAGTCCCCGCCGGCGACGAGGTCGCTGCTCGCGACGAGGTAGTGCGCGGCGACCTGGACGTGCGGCAGGACGGGCAGCATGTCGGGCAGGAGGCTGCGTTGCAGCTCCAGGACCAGGCCGGCGGCCTGCCGGTAGCGGCGCTCGGCGGTGGCGGCGGCAGCCTCGGCGGCCTGCCGGGCGACCACCACGGGGGTCGCGTCGACGGCCTGCACGATCACCCCGCGTACCGAGCCGTCGGGGTTGCGCCAGGGCGCCATGTCGAACGTGTAGAAGGCCTCCGTCAGCCTGCCGTCGCCGTTGCGGTCGGTCAGGACGCGCTGCTCGTAGCCGTGCGAACGGACGCCGTGCAGGGCCTGGTCGAGCAGCTCGAAGATGTGCTGGCCGGCGAGTTCCGGCACCGCCGACCGGAAGGGCTCGCCGAGCAGGCCGCTGCGGTTGCCGACGGCGGCGCGTACGGCCGGGTTCGCGGCCACCACCCGCAGCTCGGGACCCTCGAAGATCCACACGAATCCGGGCAGCTGCTCGAACCCGTCGAGCACCGCCTGCGGATCGCCGGAGGACCAGCGTGTACGCGGATCGACCACAGACGCCTACCCCTTACCCGTGCGCACCACCAGAACCCTGTCATGCCCGCGCCCGCCCCGTCCAATCCACCCCGGGCGGCGTCGCGACCCTCGCCCGCCGACGCGCCACGGGCCGCCGGGCGGGCAGGTCCTTGACCCTGCCGGGCGGCTGGCCGTAGGTTCCAGCCCTACATCGACATCGATAACTAGCGGTGCGCTTCCCGCGTCCGCGGCCTTCCGGGAACCCGCACGAAGAGGATGGTCACCATGATCTCCCGCCGCTCCCTGCTCGGCACGGTCGCCGCCGCCGGCGTGGCCACGGCCGTAGCGCCGGTCCTCGCCCCCGGCGTGGCCCGGGCCGCCTCCTGGAAGAAGCGCCTGACGGGCGCCGACCTCGACACCAACCACCGGTGGCGGGTCGCGGGCACGGACCTCGGCATCCCGTACGTGCTGGAGAACGGGTCGATCGGCTACCTGTTCGGCGACACGTTCGACACGCCGTGGCCCGAGGGCCCGCCGGTGCCCAACGACTGGCGCTCGCCGGTGATGCTGCGCTCCGCCGTGCACCCCGGCGCCGCCGGCGGGATCGTCTTCGACAGCGCCGCCCGCGTCGCCGGCAACGGCCGGGCCCCGGAGCTGATGCACAACGGCCACCACGGGATCGGCATCGACGGCCTGTGGGAGGTGACCGTCATCCCCAACGACGGCATCGCCTTCCCCGAGACCGGCCGCCAGCTCGTGTCGTACATGAGCATCGAGAACTGGCACTCCGCCGGCCCGGCCGGGCCGCACTGGCGCTCGCGCTACGCCGGGCTGGCCTACAGCGACAACGGCAACGACTTCATCCGTACGCCGCTGAAGTGGTGGAACGACGCCGCCAACACCGACCCGTTCCAGATGTGGACGATGCAGCGCGACGGCGACTGGGTGTACGTCTTCTCGGTACGCGCCGGCCGCCAGCACGGGCCGATGATGCTGCGCCGGGTCCGCTGGGACCGGCTGTTCTTCCCCGAGTCGTACGAGGGCTGGGGCTTCAACGGCAGCAACTGGGGCTGGGGCCGCCCGTGCACGCCGATCCTGACCGGCCGTTTCGGCGAGCCCTCGGTGCGACGGCTGGCCGACGGTACCTGGGTGATGTCGTACCTCAACTGCGCCACCGGCTGCGTCGTCACCCGCACGGCGGACGGGCCGGACCGGGTCTGGACGGCGGAGAAGGTCCAGGTCACCTCCTGGCAGGAGCCCGGCCTCTACGGCGGCTTCATCCACCCGTGGTCCAGCCGACGGGCCAACGACCTGCACCTCATGGTCTCGAAGTGGACCAGGACGTCCGACAACCGCAGCACCGCCTACCACGTCAGCCAGTTCGTCGGGTCGGCGTAGCCAGGCGCCGCCCGGCCTGACCGACGGCGCCGGGGAAAGATGCCGACAGCATGTTGGTACGATGCCGACATGCAGTCGGTAAAATTGCGCCCCCGGTGGTGGGCATGTTCCTAGCGGTACGCGAACTGCGGTTCGCCAAGGCCCGGTTCGGCCTGATGGGGGCGGTCGTCGCGCTCATCGCGGTGCTGGTGGTGCTGCTGTCCGGGCTCTCCACGGGCCTGGTGAATGACGGCGTGTCGGGGCTCCAGCGCATCCCGGCGACCTCCTTCGCCTTCGCCGACGGGGTGCAGCACGATTCGGCGTTCTCCCGCAGCGTCATCGACGTCTCCGCGGTCGACTCGTGGAAGGCGCAGCCCCGGGTCGCCGACGCGGCGCCCTTCGGCAACGCGCTGATCAACGCCCGCAGCGACTCGGGCGTGGAGATCGACCTCGCGTTGTTCGGCGTACCCACCGACTCGTTCCTCTCCCCGCCCGTGGCCGAGGGCGCCCGGCTGGACGCCGCCGACGGGATCGTGGTGAGCCGTACCGCGATCGAGGCCGGGCTGCGGGTGGGCGACACGGTCACCGTCGACCGGATCGGCACCCGGCTCACGGTGGTGGGCGCCATGGCCGAGCAGCACACGTTCGGTCACGTCGACGTGGCCTACCTGCCGCTGCGGATCTGGCAGGAGATCAAGGCCGGCGTCCGTCCCGGCGAACCCGTACCGGGCGGCACCTACGACGAGATCACCGCCGTGGCGGTGCGGGCCGCCGACGGCGCCGAGGTCGACCTGGCGGCCGGTGACCGTGCCGCCGGCACCGAGAGCCTGTCCCGCACCCAGGCGTACGGCGCCTCGCCCGGATACACCGCCGAGACGTCGACCCTGCGCCTGATCGAATGGTTCCTCTACGCCATCTCCGCGCTGGTGGTCGGCGCCTTCTTCACCGTGTGGACCATCCAACGCCGCGCGGAGATCGCCGTGCTGCGGGCCATGGGCGCTCCGACGGGATACCTGCTGCGCGACGGGCTGGCCCAGGCCCTCGCGTTGCTGCTGCTCGCCGTCGGCGCGGGCGTCGCGGTCGGCACCGCCGCCGGCAGCCTGGTCGGCAGCGGCATCCCGTTCGCGCTCAGCGCGCCGGCGATCGCGGTGGCCGCCCTCCTCCTGCTCGTCCTCGGCCTGGCCGGAGCGGCCGTGGCCATCGTCCGGATCGCCGCGGTGGATCCGCTGACCGCACTGGGAGCGAACCGATGACCGACACCGGACTGGTCATGCGCGGCGTGAGCCTGCGCTTCGGCGACGGCGACGACACCGTACCGGCCCTGGACGGCGTCGACCTGACCGTCGCCCCCGGGCAGTTCGTCGCGGTCGTCGGCCCCTCGGGGGCCGGCAAGTCCAGCCTGCTCGCGGTGGCCGGCGGGCTGACCGTCCCGACGTCGGGTTCGGTCACGCTCGCCGGGCGGGACATGACCGTGCCGAGCGCGCGGGCGCGGGCGGCCCTGCGCCGGGAGTTCGTCGGCTTCGTGTTCCAGTCCAGCAACCTCATTCCCGCGCTGACCGCCGTGGACCAGCTGCGGTTGCCGGCCCGCTTCGGCGGTCACGGCTCCCGGGCCCGCGAGGCGACGGCCCTGCTCGACGAGGTCGGGATGGCCCACAAGGCGAACCGTCGACCGCACCAGCTCTCGGGTGGCGAACGGCAGCGTGTCGGCATCGCCCGTGCCCTGGTCAACCGGCCGCGACTACTCTTGGTGGACGAGCCGACCGCCGCCCTCGACCGTGCCCGCAGTCACGAGGTGGTGGAGCTGCTCGCCCGCGAGACCAAGGAGAACGACGTCGCCACCGTCATGGTCACCCACGACCACGACGTGCTGCGCCACTGCACGACGGTGTACGAGATGATCGACGGGCGGCTGATGCCCGTGCCGTGACGATGGGGGGTTCCGTGCCGAAGATCCAGGCGCCCACGGTGGCCGAGCACCGTGCCCGGCAGCGGCGGGCGATCCTGGCGGCGGCCCGGGAGATCCTCGCGGAGAGCGGGGCGCGGGCGCCGAGCCTGGCCGAGGTGGGCAAGCGGACAGGCCTGGCGCGCCCCAGCGTCTACCAGTACTTCAAGTCGCGGGAGGACCTGCTCAACGCCGTCATCGCCGACATGTTCCCGGAGTGGTCGGCGTACGTCACGCAGCAGATGGACCGGGCCACCGACCCGGGCGGGCGGGTGCTGGCCTACGTCGAGGCCAACCTGCGGCTCGTCGCGCAGGGCGAGCACGCGGTCATGCGCGGGCTCGCCGCCAGCGTGCCGGGCGCCGTCCTCGCCGAGGAGAGTCGCGTCCTGCACGACCAGTTGCGTACGCCGCTGGTGGCGGCCCTGGCCGAGCACGGCGCGAGCGACCCGGCCGCCGCGGCGGAGCTGGTCCAGGCGGTGGTCTACGCGTCCTCACAGATGATCGAGAACGGCACCCCGGAAGCCGCCGTGCTCGCCCTCACCCGGGAGCTTCTGGGCCCCTACCTACGACAGCAGGGCTGAGCGTCACCGGTGTCCGGCGGCGGCCCGGCGGACCAGCCGGCGCGCCTCGTCGCGGGGGACGCCCCTGGCGCGCAGCAGGTCGTTGGCGATGGTCCGCAGCTGGGACACGACGATGGTGCCGGAGAAGCCCATGTCCTGGCGGCACGCCTCACCGGCCTCCCGGACCGCCACCAGCACCCGCTCCTCCCCCGGCCGGTCGGGCGGCTTACCCGCCGACGGCTGGGGTAGTCGTCGCCGGAACTCCGGCTCCCGGGCCGGTGACGTCGAGGGCGTCGAGCAGACCCAGCAGTCCGGCCAGGACGACGGCCTCGTCGCGTTCCAGCGTGATGCTGCGGGTGGCGTCGGGGTCCTCGCCGTCGGAGTGGACCAGCTCGCGCCGGCCGCCCGCGTGGTGGGTCACCACCCCGACGCGCAGTCCGGCGGCGGTGGTGAACATGCGGCGGGTGCCGATGCCGGGCAGCGGGGTCAGTTCGACGTCCATCGGAAACTCCAGGGGATGCGGGGAGGGGCCGGGACGGTTCGGTCCCGGCGCGGTGCGGTGGGGCGGCGCGGTGGGGCGACCGCACGGCACCGCAGGCCGTGCGGTCGCCCCACCGCCTCAGCCGGTGAGCAGCAGGCGCAGGCCGACGAGCGTGGCCAGGTGCGGATCGATGGGCATCGTGACGACCCGACCGGTCAGCGCCGCCAGTCGGGCGCCGAGTTCGGGGTGCACGGCCCCGCCGCCGGTGATCAGCAGCCGGCGGCGCCCCGGCCACACGGGCCGCGCCCCCAGGCGTCGTACCGCGGCGGCGATCAGCGGCACCTGGTCGAGGGCGTTGGGCACGTCGACGCGCTCGGCCGCCTCGACCGCGCGGTCGGCGATGTGGGCGATCTCGGTGCGGCCCTGTCCGATGTCGACGGCCACCACGTCGTCGCCGTCGAGGTCGGCCCGGCAGGCCAGGGCGGCGGCCAGCGGTTCCTCCACCGTGGCGACGCGCCCGCCGAACGCGTGGCGGACCGCCGCGACGAGGAGGTCCTTCTGCCGCAGCGTGGCGGTGGCCGGCACGCCGACCACGACCGGGGAGACGTCGTCGCCGGGCCGTCCGCTGGCCGCGGCCACCACCCGCAGCAGGTGTACGCAGGCGAAGAAGTCGGTCACCACGCCGTGCCGCACCGGCCACGCCAGTTTCACGTCACCGGTGTCGCGCATCGCGATGGCGGCCCGCCCGACGGCCTGGGCGCCGGCCGAGTTCCACGCGACGACGGCGGGCTCGGCGACGACCGTGCCGGACGTCGGCGTCCACAGCCGCACCGTCGAGGTGCCCAGGTCGAGGGCGACGGGATGGCGCAGGCCGAGGCGGGCGTACGCGCCGGGGGCCAGCATGCTCACCACCCCCGTCGCGGGGCGGGCATGACCCGGGCTCCGTCGCCGACGGAGCGGGGCAGGATGGATCGATCGTGGTGCAGGGTGGGCATGGCGCTCCAAGCCACGGGCCCGCGTCGTGGGACGCGGGAAGGCGGACGGGCTTCAGACGGCGAACGTCAGTCCGGGCGGAGCGCGGTCGGCCGACCACGCGGGCACGCAGCCGGGGACGGCCCGTCGCGTACGCCGGAACACGATGCACAGCCCGACGGCCCGCGCCGCGGAGAGGACCACGACCAGCACGGTCAGCATCAGCAGCGCCGGCAGCGAGACCCGCTTGCCGGCGCGGCGGAGGCCGTGCCGATCCTGCATGGGCCCACCATAGCCGGGCGACCGGCCGGCCAGCCACGCCGTCACCCGACGGGCCACCGACAGCCGACAGCCGACAGGCGGGCGGCGGGCGGCGGGCGGGCGGTAGTACGGCCGCGACAGGCGGGCGTGTGCTGAGCGGCGAGCGGCAGCGGGGGCGCGCTGGTGGGGCGGGCGGCGGTCGGGGCGGGCCCGTCGTCCCGGCGTACCGGGCCGGTCGGCCCTGCCGACGGTGCCGCGGCCGCGCCGAGGATGGGACCGGACGCCACCGGATCCTGGAGATGATCAGCATGTGCAACTACTGCGGCTGCCGCGAGTTCCCTCTGATCGGCCGGTTCTCGGTCGAGCACGAGGCGATCGCCAACGCCGCCGGCCGGCTGCGCGACGCGGTACGGGCCGGGGGCGCGGACGCGCCGGCGGCGCTCAACGCCCTGCTGGCTTTGCTGATCCCGCACACCGCCACGGAGGAGGAGGGACTCTTCGCCGAACTGCGGGCGGAAGGCAGCCTGGCCGACGCGGTGGAGAAGCTCTGCGCCGAGCACGAGGACATCCACGGTGTGCTCGGCGCCGTCGACCGCTGCGCGCCGGACTGGCCGGCGGTGCTGGCCGCCCTGGACCGGCTGCACCGGCACATCGACAACGAGGAGCACGGGCTCTTCCCGGCCGCGGTGATCGCGCTGCCCATCCCGGCGTGGGACCGGATCACCCCGACGGCCGGCGCCGCGCGGTAGGTCGCGTCGGAGGCCGGCACCACCGCGCGCGGCCGAAATGCCGACCGGCACGGCGCGAAGCACCGCCACCGGGACACGGCCGGAACACCTGATGATCTCGGGACCTTCGGCCCGGTTGCCCGGGGCGGCTGATCGCGACGATGGCTCCGGGCCCCCGCCTCCGGTTGCGCTTCGGCGTATTCGCCGCAAATGTGGGGCTCACGGTGATCTACCGGAGGGATGGGCCTTATGTCACGAGCTACCGAGGGAGCCGGGCGGGCGCTGCTGGCGGTCGGCGGCCTGGTGCGCCGGGCCGAGGTGTCCGCCGACGGCCGGACGCTGCACCAGATCGGCGGCCGGGAGGCGGACGCGTTCTACCGGGACCGCTGGTCCTACGACAAGGTGGTGCGCTCCACGCACGGCGTCAACTGCACCGGCTCGTGCTCCTGGAAGGTGTACGTCAAGGACGGCATCATCACCTGGGAGCAGCAGCAGACCGACTACCCGAGCGTCGGGCCGGACCGGCCGGAGTACGAGCCGCGCGGCTGTCCCCGGGGCGCCGCCTTCTCCTGGTACACCTACTCCCCCACCCGGGTGCGCTACCCGTACGCCCGGGGTGTGCTGGTGCAGATGTACCGCGAGGCCAAGGCCCGCCTCGGTGACCCGGTCGCCGCGTGGGCGGACATCCAGGCCGACCCGGAGCGCCGCCGCCGCTACCAGAAGGCGCGCGGCAAGGGCGGCCTGGTGCGCATCGGCTGGGACGAGGCACAGGAGATGGTCGCCACCGCGCACGTGCACGCGATCGCCGAGTACGGCCCCGACCGGGTCGCCGGCTTCTCCCCGATCCCGGCGATGTCGATGGTGTCGCACGCCGTCGGCGCCCGGTTCGTGTCGCTGCTCGGCGGGTCGATGCTGTCCTTCTACGACTGGTACGCCGACCTGCCGGTGGCCTCCCCGCAGGTCTTCGGCGACCAGACCGACGTGCCCGAGTCCGGCGACTGGTGGGACGCCTCCTACTTCGTCATGTGGGGCTCCAACGTCCCGGTGACCCGCACCCCCGACGCGCACTGGATGGCCGAGGCGCGCTACCGGGGCCAGAAGGTCGTGGTGGTCAGCCCGGACTTCGCCGACAACGTGAAGTTCGCCGACGAGTGGATGCCCGCCCAGCCGGGCACCGACGGCGCGCTGGCGATGGCGATGGGGCACGTGATCCTCAAGGAGTTCTTCGTCGACCGGCGCACCCCGCGCTTCGTCGACTACGTGCGCCGCTTCACCGACCTGCCGTTCCTGGTGACGCTGGAGCCCGGCGCGGACGGCGCGTACCGGCCGGGCAAGTTCCTGACGGCCGAGGACCTGGGCGGGACCGGGAAGGAGGCGGCCTTCAAGACGGTGCTCTGGGACTCCGCCACCGACGCGCCCGCCGTGCCGCGCGGCAGCCTCGGGCACCGCTGGGGCGAGCAGGACGGGCAGTGGAACCTCGACCTGGGCGACCTGGAGCCGGCACTGACCTGCCTGGGCGCCGGCGCGGCGGTCGAGGTGGAGCTGCCCCGCTTCGACACCGACACCCCGCAGGTGCTGCGCCGCGGCGTGCCGACCCGGAGGATTCGGCGGACGGCGGCGAGCGCGAGGAGCGAGCTTGCGAGCCCCGCAGTCGCGAGCGAAGAGATCATCGTGACCAGCGTGTTCGACCTGCTGCTGGCCCAGTACGGGGTGGCCCGCGACGGGCTGCCCGGGCAGTGGCCGGCGGGCTACGACGACGTCGCGTCGCCGTACACGCCGGCGTGGCAGGAGCCGGTCACCGGGGTGCCGGCGGCGCAGGTGGCCCGGGTGGCGCGGGAGTTCGCCGACAACGCGGAGCGCTCCGGCGGCCGGTCGATGATCCTGCTCGGCGCCGGCACCAACCACTGGTTCCACTCCGACGCCACCTACCGGGCGATCCTGGCGCTGGTGACGCTCACCGGCTGCCAGGGCGTCAACGGCGGCGGCTGGGCGCACTACGTCGGGCAGGAGAAGTGCCGCCCGGCGACCGGCTGGGCGCAGCTCGCGTTCGGCCTGGACTGGGTGCGCCCGCCACGGCAGATGATCGGCACCGCCTTCTGGTACGTGCACACCGACCAGTGGCGCTACGACACCTACTCCGCCGACGTGGTCTCCTCCCCCGTCGGCACGGGCGCCTTCGCCGGCAAGCACACCATGGACCTGCTGGCCCAGTCGGCGCGCTCGGGCTGGATGCCGTCGATGCCCACTTTCGACCGCAGCCCGCTCGACCTGGCCGACGAGGCCCTGGCCGCCCGCCCCGACGACCCGGGCGGCTGGGTGGCCGAGCAGCTCGGCGAGGGGCGGCTGCGCTTCGCCTGCACCGACCCGGACGCGCCGGAGAACTGGCCTCGGGTGCTGACCGTGTGGCGGGCCAACCTGCTCGGCTCGTCGGCGAAGGGCAACGAGTACTTCCTGCGGCACCTGCTGGGCACCGACGCCAACCTGCGCGCCGACGAGGCTCCGGAGGAGCTGCGGCCGAAGGACGTGACCTGGCGGGACGAGGCGCCGGAGGGCAAGCTCGACCTGCTGCTGTCGCTGGACTTCCGGATGACCTCCACGACGCTCTTCTCCGACGTCGTGCTGCCGGCCGCCACCTGGTACGAGAAGCACGACCTGAGCAGCACCGACATGCACCCATTCGTGCACGCGTTCACCCCGGCGATCAACCCGCCGTGGCAGACCCGCACCGACTTCGACGCCTTCCACGGCATCGCCCGCGCGTTCTCGACGCTGGCGCAGCGGCACCTCGGCGTACGCAAGGATCTCGTCGCGGCGCCGCTGCTGCACGACACCCCGGACGCGATGGCGACCCCGCACGGCCGGGTGCGCGACTGGGCGGCCGAGGGTGAGACGCCGGTGCCCGGCCGCACGATGCCGAAGCTGCTGGTGGTGGAACGCGACTACGGCGCGGTCGCGGACAAGCTGGCCGCGCTCGGCCCGCTGATGGACACCCTCGGCACGTCCGGCAAGGGGGTGGCGGTCGACGTCACGCCGGAGGTCGCGTACCTGCGGCGCAGGAACGGCGAGGTGCGCGGCGGGGTGGCCGACGGGCGGCCGTCGCTGGCGACGGACGTGCACGCCTGCGAGGCGATCCTCGCCCTCTCCGGCACCACCAACGGCCGCGTCGCCACCGCCGGCTTCCGCGACGTGGAGAAGCGCACCGGCGTACGCCTGGCGGACCTGGCCGCCGAGCACGAGGGCAAGCAGATCACCTTCGCCGACACCCAGTCCCGCCCGGTGCCGGTGATCACGAGCCCGGAGTGGTCCGGCAGCGAGCACGGCGGTCGCCGCTACTCGCCGTTCACCATCAACACCGAGCGGCTCAAGCCGTGGCACACCCTGACCGGGCGGCAGCACTTCTTCCTCGACCACGACTGGATGCACGAGGCCGGCGAGGCGCTGCCGATCTTCCGCCCGCCGCTGGACATGCACCGCCTCTTCGGCGAGCCGAGGCTCGGCCGCAACGGCGAGCTGGAGATCACCGTCCGGTACCTCACCCCGCACTCGAAGTGGTCGATCCACTCGGAGTACCAGGACAACCTGCTGATGCTGACGCTGTCGCGCGGCGGGCCGACGATGTGGATGAGCGAGGCCGACGCCGCGAAGATCGGCGTACGGGACAACGAGTGGATCGAGGCGGTCAACCGCAACGGCGTTGTTGTCTGCCGGGCCGTGGTCAGCCACAAGATGCCCGAGGGGACGGTCTACATGTACCACGCCCAGGAGCGGGTGATCGACGTGCCGAAGGCCGAGGTCAACGGCCGGCGCGGCGGCATCCACAACTCCCTGACCCGGCTGCTGGTCAAGCCCACCCACCTCATCGGCGGGTACGCCCAGTTGTCGTTCGCGTTCAACTATCTCGGGCCCACCGGCAACCAGCGCGACGAGGTCACCGTGATCCGCCGCCGTTCGCAGGAGGTGCAGTACTGATGCGCGTGATGGCCCAGATGGCGATGGTGATGAACCTCGACAAGTGCATCGGCTGCCACACCTGCTCGGTGACGTGCAAGCAGGCGTGGACCAACCGGTCCGGCGTCGAGTACGTCTGGTTCAACAACGTGGAGACCCGGCCCGGCCAGGGCTACCCGCGCACGTACGAGGACCAGCAGCGGTGGCAGGGCGGCTGGGTGCGCACCCGCTCGGGCAAGCTGAAGCCGCGCTCCGGCGGGCGGGTGAAGAAGATGTTCGGCATCTTCGCCAACCCGAAGCTGCCGTCCATGCAGGACTACTACGAGCCGTGGACGTACGACTACGAGCACCTGCTCACCGCGCCGGCGGGGGACGACACGCCCGTCGCCCGGCCGAAGTCCCTGCTCACCGGCCAGGACACGAAGATCACCTGGAGCGCCAACTGGGACGACTCGCTCGCCGGCGGCAACGAGATCGCCGCCGGCGACCCGGTGCTGGCGAAGGTCTCCGACCAGGTGAAGCAGGAGTTCGAGAAGACGTTCATGTTCTTCCTGCCGCGCATCTGCGAGCACTGCCTCAACCCGTCCTGCGCGGCGTCCTGCCCCTCGGGGGCGATCTACAAGCGCGCCGAGGACGGCATCGTGCTGGTCGACCAGGACCGGTGCCGGGGGTGGCGGATGTGCGTGACGGGCTGCCCGTACAAGAAGGTCTACTTCAACCACCGCACCGGCAAGGCCGAGAAGTGCACGTTCTGCTTCCCGCGCATCGAGATCGGCCAGCCGACCATCTGCTCCGAGACCTGCGTGGGCCGCCTGCGCTACCTGGGGCTGATGCTCTACGACGTCGACCGGGTCGCCGAGGCCGCGGCCGTCAAGGACGAGGTCGACCTCTACGCCGCGCAGCGTTCGGTCTTCCTCGACCCGCACGACCCGGCCGTGGTCGAGGCCGCGCGGGCCGCCGGCATCCCCGACGACTGGATCGACGCCGCGCGGCGCTCCCCGATCTGGGACCTGATCATGAAGTACGAGGTGGCGCTGCCGCTGCATCCGGAGTACCGGACCATGCCGATGGTCTGGTACATCCCGCCGCTGTCGCCGGTGGCCGACGTGCTGCGCGACACCGGCCACGACGCGGAGGACGCGGGCAACCTCTTCGGCGCGATCGACGCGCTGCGCATCCCGGTGGAGTACCTCGCCGAGCTGTTCAGCGCCGGCGACCCCGCCCCGGTGCGCGACGTGCTCAACCGGCTCGCGGCGATGCGCTCGTACCAGCGCCGGATCAACCTGGGCGAGGCGCCCGACGAGTCGATCGCCGCCGCCGTGGGCATGACCGGTGAGCAGATGGACGAGATGTACCGGCTGCTGGCCATCGCCAAGTACGAGCAGCGCTACATCATCCCGGCGGCGCACGCCGAGGACGCGCACCGGCTGGAGAAGATCGCCACCGAGTGCAGCCTCGACTACGAGGGCGGCCCGGGCATGGGCGGCGGCGGCCCGTACGGGCAGGGTCCCTTCGGGGAGTCGTCGGGCACGCCGGTGCCCGTGCAGGTGGAGACCTTCCACATGCTGCGCGACCGGCAGACCGCGGACGGTTTCACCGATCCCGGCGACGAGCCGCGCCGGGTGAACCTGCTGAACTGGGACGGCAAGGGCACCCCGAGAGGGCTCTTCCCGCCCCGGCCACGAGACGCCGAGCAGGACGGGGAGGGACGATGAGCGGGCCCGTCTGGCGGGCGGTGGCGGCGCGGGCCGCGTCGCTGCTGCTGCGCTATCCCGACGAGGAGGTCATGGCGGCGCTGCCGGTGCTGCGCGCCGCCCTCGACGAACTTCCGGCGGCGGTCGCCGGGCCCCTGCGCGAGGTGGTCGCGTACCGCGAGGGCACCGGGGCCGGCCAGCTCCGCTCGGCGTACGTCGAGCTGTTCGACTTCCGCCGCCGCTGTTGCCTGCACCTGACGTACTACACCTGCGGGGACACCCGTAAGCGGGGCGAGGCCCTCGTCGGCTTCACCGCCGCGTACAAGCGGGCGGGCCTCGAGGTGGTCGACGGCGAGCTGCCCGACTTCCTGCCCGCGGTGCTCGACCTGTCCGCCGCCGACGACGGCGGGTGGCGGCTGCTGCGCGACAACCGGGTCGGCCTGGACCTGCTGGTGGAGGCGCTGGGCCGGGAGAGGTCGGCGTACCAGCACGCGGTGGCCGCCGTGCGGGAGATGCTGCCGCCCGCCGGGCCGGCGGAGCTGAGCGCCGCCGCCCGGCTGGCCCGCACCGGCCCGCCCGTGGAGCAGGTCGGCCTGGAGCCGTTCGGGCTCGTCGACACCACGACTCCGGGCGGTCGCCGGTGAGCGCGAGGAACGCAGCGCAGCGGAGTACCGCAGTCGCGAACGAGGAGGGGCACCGATGAACACGCTGCTGTGGGTCGTGTACCCGTACCTGTCCCTGGTGGTGCTGGTCGGGGGGCTGATCTGGCGGCACCGGTACGACAAGTTCGGCTGGACCACCCGCTCCTCGCAGCTCTACGAGAGCACGATCCTGCGGTGGGGCAGCCCGCTGTTCCACTTCGGGGTGCTGATGGTCCTGATCGGACACGTCGGTGGCCTGCTGATCCCCGAGTCGTGGACCGAGGCGGTCGGCATCACCGAGCACGGCTACCACCTGATGGCCGTGTTCATCGGCACGATGGCCGGTTTCTGCACCCTCATCGGCCTGGGCATCCTCATCGCGCGGCGGCGGCTCACCGGCCCGGTCTTCGCCGCCACCACCCGCAACGACAAGGCCATGTACGTGGTGCTCGCCGGCGTGATCGTGCTCGGCCTGTGGGCGACCGTACGCGCCAACGTGTCGGGGCCGGGCTACAACTACCGCGAGACGATCTCCCCGTGGTTCCGGTCGCTGTTCTACCTGAGCCCGGACCCGGAGATCATGGCCGGCGTGCCGGTGGCCTTCCAGATCCACATCCTGGCGGCGTTCGCCCTCTTCGCGTTCTGGCCCTTCACCCGGCTGGTGCACGCGTTCAGCGCGCCGGTGGGCTACGCCACCCGCCCGTACGTCGTCTACCGCAGCCGCGACGAGCGGCCCGGGTTGCGCCCGGGTCGCCCCGGCTGGGAGGGCCCGCCGAAGCTGCCCACCCCGCGCTCCGGGCGCAGCCGCTCGCGCCGGTGACGGCCGGACCAGACGATTCGACGGAGAGCAGCCATGAGCATCCTCCCTGACGGACAGCCGACGCAGGCGACCTCCACGCCGGGTGCGGCCTCCCGCGGCGCTGGCGGCGGACCGGTGCCGGGCAGATCGGGCGCCACCACCCAGCTCGTCCTGGCCACCCTCGGTTTCCTGGTCAACTTCTGGGGCTGGGCGCTGCTGGGCCCGCTGGGACCGGGTATCAAGGACCGCCTCGACCTCAGCTTCGCCGCGCAGTCCCTGCTGGTGGCCGTACCGGTGATGGTCGGGTCGCTGGGCCGCATCCCGGTCGGCGCCCTGACCGACCGCTACGGCGCCCGGGTGGTCTTCCCGCTGGTCACGCTCGCCACGATCGTGCCGGTGCTGACCCTCAGCGTGGTCTCCTCCTATCCGGCGCTGATCGTGACGGGTTTCTTCCTGGGCATCGGCGGCACCGCCTTCGCCGTCGGCGTGCCGCTGGTCTCCGGCTGGTACCCGCCCGCGCGGCGCGGGTTCGCGATCGGCGTGTTCGGCATCGGCATGGGCGGCACGGCGATCGCCAACTTCACCACCGTCCGGCTCGCCGACGCCTACGGCTCCCGGGCGCCGTTCCTGCTGGTGGCCGCGATCCTCGCGGGCTACGCGGTGCTGTCGTTCCTGCTGCTGCGCGACGCGCCGGGGCGCGTCCGGCCGACCGGGTCGGCGTGGGCACGCCTCGCCGCGGTGGGCCGGCTGACCGTGACGTGGCAGTTGTGCTTCCTGTACGCGGTCGGCTTCGGTGGGTTCGTGGCCTTCAGCGTGTACCTGCCCGCGTACCTGAGCACCGCCTACGGGCTGGACGCCGCCGACGGCGCGTTGCGCACCGCCGGGTTCGTGGTCCTCGCCGTCCTCGCCCGCCCGCTGGGCGGCTGGCTCTCCGACCGGCTGCACCCGGTGCCCGTCCTGGTCTGGTGCTTCGCGGGGGTGGCCGCGTTCGCGGTGGTGCAGGCCTTCGAGCCGGCCCTGCTGCCCGTGGCGACCGTCGCGCTGCTCGGGATGGCGGTGCTGCTCGGCGCATCCAGCGGGGCCGTCTTCGCCCTCGTCGGCAGGGTCGCCCCGGCCGATCAGGTGGGCGCGGTCACCGGCCTGGTCGGCGCCGCCGGTGGGCTGGGCGGGTTCGTCCCGCCGCTGGTGATGGGCTGGGTGTACGGCGTGCAGGGGTCGTACGCCATCGGCCTGATGCTGCTCTCCGACGTCGCGCTGGCGGCGGCGGTGTTCACGGCGGTGAAGATGGGCGGCCTGGCCAGGCGCGACGCCTGAAGGCCGGGCGGAGCGGCCCGGAAACCCTTCCCGAGGCGTTACGGAAGCACTCCGAAAAATCCGGTCGACGGACACTCACACCGATCACACGAGGATCGGTGCGGGTGTCCGTCTTCGTCTCTGCGACTCCACTGACCTGCCATCTGGCGCGGGCATGTCGCGACAGGAGGCACCTTAGCTATCGTTAGTTTTCCGGAAATTCTTGCTCGTGCATGTATCGCGCTGCCATACTCCACATCCACCGGGGTCGATGACGGTGGGTTCGCGGCCCGTGCGCCGCAGCCCGCCGACCGGCCCGATTCGGCACACCCCACCACCCCGGTCCGCCACCGACGGTGCGGTCCGGACCCCGGAAGGAGCAGGAATGATCGAGAGGTGCGACCGGGACACCCGGCCGAGATCGCGCTCGCGCCTACACGCGGCCCTCGCCGTCGCCGCCGTGGGACTGCTCGCGGCGACCGGCGCCACGGTCCTGCCCGGCGCGGCGAGCGCCGGGACGACCCTGGGCGCGTCGGCGGCGGAGCGCGGCCGCTACTTCGGCGCCGCCGTCGCCGCCAACAAGCTCAGCGACAACACCTACGTCACGATCCTCAATCGCGAGTTCAACTCGGTGACGCCCGAGAACGAGATGAAGATCGACGCCACCGAGCCGCAGCAGGGGCAGTTCACCTTCGCCAACGCCGACCGCATCGTCAACCACGCCCGCAGCCGGGGCATGAAGGTGCGCGGCCACACCCTGGCCTGGCACTCACAACAGCCCGGCTGGATGCAGAACATGTCCGGCAGCGCCCTGCGTTCCGCCATGCTCAACCACGTCACCCAGGTCGCCACCTACTATCGCGGCAAGATCGACTCGTGGGACGTGGTGAACGAGGCGTTCGCGGACGGATCCAGCGGCGCCCGCCGCGACTCCAACCTGCAACGCACCGGCAACGACTGGATCGAAGCCGCCTTCCGCGCCGCACGCACCGCCGACCCCGGCGCGAAGCTCTGCTACAACGACTACAACACCGACGACTGGAGCCACGCCAAGACCCAGGCCGTCTACGCCATGGTCCGCGACTTCAAGCAGCGTGGCGTGCCGATCGACTGCGTGGGCCTGCAGTCGCACTTCAACAGCGGCTCGCCCTACCCGGGCAACTACCGCACCACGCTGTCCAGCTTCGCGGCGCTCGGCGTCGACGTCCAGATCACCGAGCTGGACATCGCCGGGGCCTCGCCCACCACGTATCGCAACGTGGTCAACGACTGCCTCGCGGTGGCCCGGTGCACCGGCATCACCGTCTGGGGCATCCGGGACAGCGACTCCTGGCGGGCCTCCGACACACCGCTGCTGTTCGACAACAGCGGCAACCGCAAGCCCGCGTACGACGCGGTCCTCGCCGCCCTGAACAACGGCACTCCCCCGCCGACCACGCCGCCGCCGACGACCGGCCCGACCACCCCGCCGCCGGGCGGCGGAAGCTGCACCGCGACCCTGCGCGACGGCACCCGGTGGGGTGACCGGTTCAACAGCGAGGTGACGGTCAGCGGCGCCACCAACTGGACGGTCGTCGTCGCGGTGACGCCCCCGCAGAAGGTCTCCGCCACCTGGAACGGCACGCCGAGCTGGGACGGCAGCGGAAACGTCATGACCATGCGCTCGAACGGCAGCGGCAACGTCTTCGGGTTCACCACGATGGCCAACGGCAACTGGAGCCGCCCGCAGGTCTACTCCTGCACCGCCTCCTGAGCACGGCCGCCGGACGGTCCCGGGGCGGCGCCCGCCGCGCCGCCCCGGGACCGCCGGGTCGACTCCGGCCCCGGCCGTCGGGCGCGTCGGCCGACAGCGGGGCCGGCGGCCATCGTGCGCGTCGCCGGAAGGGCGTTGGCGTGGACCGCAGTTACCTGACTAAAGTCAGGCTTCATGGAAGCGGAGCTCATCGCCGCCGTGCGGCGGTTCAACCGGACGGTGACCCAGCGGGTGGGGGCGCTCGACGACGAGTACATGGCGCGCGCCCGCCCTCTCGCGCAGGCCCGGCTGCTGTGGGAGATCGGCCCCGCCGGCGCCGAGGTCGCCGCGCTGCGGTCCCGGCTCGGGCTGGACTCGGGGCACCTCAGCCGCCTCCTGCGCGCCCTGGAGGGCGCCGGGCTCGTCACCGTCGGGCCGGCCGGGCAGGCCGGCGGGGACGCCCGGGTGCGGGTCGCCACGCTCACCGACGCCGGCCGCGCCGAGTGGGCGGAGCTGGACGCGCGCTCCGACGAGTTCGCCCGGTCGATCCTCGCACCGCTGACCGGGCGGCACCGCG
The DNA here is from genome assembly GCF_059359355.1 of Micromonospora sp. ZG13. NCBI lineage: Bacteria > Bacillati > Actinomycetota > Actinomycetes > Micromonosporales > Micromonosporaceae > Micromonospora > Micromonospora sp. ZG13. The sequence continues at coordinate 176,961 of NZ_JCADBQ010000007.1, read as the reverse complement.
AGCGGCTCGTCGCGGCGATGGCCGAGGTGCAGCGGTTGCTCGTCGCGTCGATGGTGCTCGTCGGGCCCTGCCCGCCGGGCGACCCGCGGGCCCGCGCGTGCGTACGGGCCTACGCCCGGGAGGTGGCGCGGCGCTTCGACGGCGGGTTCGACCCGGCCCGCAGCAACCCGGTCCGCGACGAGGAGCTCGTCCCCCCGGCGGGCGTGTTCCTGCTCGCCACGCTCAACGCCGAGCCGGTCGGCTGCGGCGCGGTGAAGCTGCACCCTGGCGCTCCCGCCGAGATCAAGCGGGTCTGGGTGGCGGACTCCGTACGCGGGCTCGGGCTCGGGCGGCGGTTGCTGGGCGAGCTGGAGCGGCACGCCGCCGAGCGGGGCTGGACCGCCGTCCGGCTGGACACCAACCGCAACCTCACGGAGGCGATCGCGATGTACCGGGCGGCCGGCTACCGGGAGATCGAGGCGTACAACGCCGAGCCCTACGCCCACCACTGGTTCGAGAAGCGACTGGCACCGTGACGACCCGACCGGCGCTTGCGGGACCCTCGACATTCATGGAAACTTGTCGATGCTTCTGAGCCGGATGTGATCGGGTAGCCGGGCAGCCCTCGATCGGAACCCCGCCCTGTCCGCCGTCTGAGGAGAGGAACAGTTGATGAGAGCCAGACTCCGACTGCTGGGCGCCGCCCTGGCCGCCGCCGCGCTGACCGCGCTGGCGGCGGTGGCGCTCGCCCCGCCGGCGTCCGCCGCCACCCTGACCGAGGTGACGAACTTCGGCCCCAACCCGAGCAACCTGCGCATGTACCTGTACGTGCCGGACGCCGTCGCGCCCCGGCCGGGGCTGCTGGTCGCGGTGCACTACTGCACCGGCACAGGCCCCGCCATGTACGCCAACACCCAGTACGCGGCCCTGGCCGACCGGTACGGCTACATCGTCGTCTACCCGTCGGTCACCCGCAGCAGCCAGTGCTTCGACGTCTCCTCCCCGCAGGCGCTGCGCCGCGACGGCGGCAGCGACCCGGTGGGCATCAAGTCGATGGTCGACCACGTCCGGCAGCGGTACGCCGTCGACCCCGACCGGATCTTCGCCACCGGCATCTCGTCCGGCGCCATGATGACCAACGTCCTGCTCGGGCTCTATCCCGACGTGTTCAGCGCCGGCGCGGCGTTCTCCGGGGTCCCCTTCGGCTGCTTCGCCACCACCAACGGCTCCGAGTGGAACAGCGAGTGCGCCAACGGCCAGGTCAGCCGGACCCCGCAGCAGTGGGGAGACCTGGTCCGCAACGCCTATCCGGGATACACCGGGCGGCGGCCGCGCATGCAGACGTGGCACGGGACGAACGACGAGGTGTTGCGCTACCCGAACTTCGGCGAGCAGATCAAGCAGTGGACCAACGTGCACGGGCTGAGCCAGACGCCGACGTACACCGACAGCCCGCAGGCCGGCTACACCCGCACCCGCTACGGCGGCAGCGGCGACCGGGCACCGGTCGAGGCGATCAGCATGCAGGGCGTGTCGCACAACCTGCCGGTCGACGCGGCGCAGGCGATCCGCTTCTTCGGCCTAGACACCACCGCTCCCCCAACGACCCCGCCCCCGACCACCCCGCCCCCGACGACTCCGCCGCCCAGCACTCCCCCGCCCAGCACCCCGCCGCCCGTGCCGGGCGGCTGCCGGGTCGGCTACACCGTCAACGCGTGGAACGCCGGGCTGACCGCCTCCGTCACCGTCACCAACACCGGCACCGCGACCGTCGACGGCTGGTCGCTGGCCTTCCCGCTGCCCGCCGGGCAGAACATCACCAACGGCTGGAACGCGACGTACGCCCCCACCAGCGGCGCGGTCACCGCCCGCAACGTCTCCTACAACGCCACCATCGCGCCCGGCGCGTCGGTCAGCGTGGGCTTCCAGGCCACCCACACCGGCGATACGGGGCGACCCTCCTCGTTCACCCTCAACGGCGTCACCTGCACGATCGCCTAACCGGCCGGGGCGGCGCCGACCCCGGCGCCGCCCCGACGGACAGCCGGTGCGCCACCGCAGCCGGTTCCCTGTTGCTACCGTCCCGGGATGCGGTGGACGGTGGCCCGACGGAGTCTCGCCGTGCTGGCCGGCTGGTACGCGTTCGCCGTGCTCGCGCCGGTCGCGGCGGCGACCTGGATCTTCGGCCCGGAGTTCCTGGGGCTGGGCTCGCCGAGGCCCGGCCCGGTGAAGCTGTGCGCGGAGCGGACACTGGCCTGCCACGGTCCCGGTCCGGACGTGTGGACCCTGCTTCGGCTCGGCGTACTGCCCCTGCTGGGCAGCCTCGCCATGTCGCTGCTGGTGCACCGGTTCCTCGTCGGCCGGGTCAGGTCGGCGACGGTCGCGGGCACCCTGGCGGCGTTCAGCGGCTGGCTCGGCTGCGCGCTGCTGACCTGCGGCCTCCTGTACCGCTAGCGACCAGTCGCCGCGGCCAGCAGGATGCGGCCCGGGATCCCGGACCCGCCGGTCCTGCGGGTCAGCGCAGCGTGGAGCCGGTCAGCGTCGGGTTGCGGGCACCCAGGAAGAAGATGCCGGGGTACCCGCGCGTCTCGAAGCCGTCGCTCGGGTTGCGGCGCAGGGTGGAGTCCTCGATCCGCATGGTGCCGGTGCGGTCGTTGCTGACGAAGAAGACGGCCCCGCCGCCCTCGTTCGCCTCGTTGCCCTCGATGATCGTGCCGGCGATCCGGACGCTGAACTCGTTGCCGTCGCAGTAGATCGCCCCGCCGCTGCCGCCGCCCGGCGTGCCGGCCCTGGCCGGGTTGGCGCCGGTGCCGACCGCCCGGTTGCCGGTCAGGACGCTGTTCAGCACCACCCAGCTGACGCCGATGCTGCTCAACGCGCCGCCGTTGGCGCAGACGCCGCCGTCGAACGTGCTGCCCACCACGTACACGGGCCTGTTCTCGTGCTGGCTGAGCACCCGGATGGCCGCGCCGCCCAGGTCGGGGCCGGTACGGTCGCAGCGGTTGCGCACGAACCGCGAGTTGACCACCTTGAACCGGCCGCCCCGGACGAAGATCGCCCCACCGCCGCCGCCCTCGGTCCGCTCGCCGCTGGAGTTGCCGTCGGCGAAGGTCAGGTTCTGCACGGTGAGCTGCGGGTGGTCCTGGTTGTGACAGTGCGAGGTGGTCCAACCCTGCGCTTCGTCACAGGTGTTCATGTAGAGGATCCGCCGTCGCCCCTGGCCGCTGAGGGTGACCTTGCCGCCGCCGTCCAGCACCACCCTCGGCCCGTTGGCGTTGCGGACCTTGGCGGTGGCCGTCATCGTGATCGTCACCGGGTCCGGCCCGCAGTCGAAGGTGATGACGCCGCCGGCCGCCACCGCCTTCACCACCGCGGCCGAGGTGCAGCTGGCGGCGGTGCCGCCGCCGACCGTCCGCGTCGGCTTCGACGTGTCGACGGCCCGCGCCTCCGCCGGCACGTCCGCGCCGCCCCTCGGGTTGCCGGCCTTCAACGTCCCGCCCTTCGTCGAGGGCCTGGGGGTCGCGCTCGCGGAGGGCCCGCCGAGGCCGGAACGTGCTGTCGGGGCGCTACCGGGGCTGGACGCCCCGACGGGGCCGGACGGCGCCGGCGCGGCCACCGGGGCCGACGCCGCGTCGCCGCCGGTCGTGGAGTTTCCGCAGGCGGGCAGGCCCGCCCCGGCGACGGTCAGGGCGAGCAGGGCGACAAGTGGCTTCACACGCACGCTGTGATGCTAGGAGCCACGCGGACCGATGAGCGAATCCGTCGCCCGGCTCGACATCCGCGCGCACCACCACGGGCCACGAAAGCCCACGGTGGTGCGTCTACCGGTTCGCGGGACGAACAACCGGGGTGGGCGCGCCGGAGGTCGGGGGAGCGCTGACCGGAGGAGCTTCGATCACCTTGCGGTCGAGGCTGACCTGTGCCGTGCCGGTGCCGCCGACCCGGATGTCGTCGTACGCCTTGAGCTGGCGGTCCGGGCCGAGATAGAGAACCGACATGGCAAGCGGTGTCGGCTCGTCGCCTTCGAGGCCTCGTAGTCCTGCCCCACCGGTGGAACCCTGCACCGACAGTCGCGTGGTCACCTCACCGGTCGGTGGCAGCACCGTCACCTCCCGGCGGTGGGTGTGCCCGGCCAGCACGACGGGCGCGAGGCCGTTGAGCGCGGGGGCGGACGCGGGGTCGTGCACCAGTGCGAGATCCACGGGGGCGTCCAGGGCGCGGATAGTGGTGGCCAGGAGTTCACCGGCGCCCTCGACCGTCGTCGGCGACTCGTCCCAGGGGCCGGAGGCCTCCTCCCGCTTGTCGGGAGTGAAACGGGGATCGGCGATCCCCGCGATCCTCAGCCCCGCGACGACCGTGACGGAGTTGTCGAGCACGACCGCGTTGGGCTGGCTCGCCACCGCGGCAGCGGTGCGGGGCGAGTCGTGGTTGCCGCGGATGTAGACGTAGGGCACGTCGAGCTGACTGATCATGGAGACGTAGGTGGTCTCGGGTTCGCTGCCCCAGTCGGTGATGTCACCGGTGTCGATCACCGCGTCGATGTCGTACTGGTCGACGACGGTCTTGATCACCGGCCAGGCGGCCGGATTGAGGTGCAGGTCCGAGACGTGCAGCAGCCTGGTGGTGTCCGGGGACGCCTGGTAGATCGGCAGGCTGGACACGGTGGCGTACAGCTTGCCGACGTTGCCCACCAGCCGTTGCAGTTGCTCGGCGTAGCGGCCGTAGTCGTCGGCGATCCGCTGGGCGTCACCGATCAACGCGGGGGCGTTGGCCAGCAGTCCCTCGTAGCGCGGCTCCGCAAGCGCCTGCGGTCGCAGCGTCGCGGCGGCGGTGCCGAGGGTGCCGCCGGTGATCAGCAGCGCCAGGCCGCCGGACCAGGCGACCCGGCGGACGGACCGGAAGGTCACGGCGGCGAGCAGCATCGAGGCCAGGACCGCCACCCCGAGCGTACGCAGCCCGAGACGCACCAGCGCGTCACGGAGGTCCTGCGGTGCGGTCTCCCCGGCACGGGCGAGAGCTGCGGGATCGTTGATCAGCGCCTCGGTCCGTCGTTGGTCCAGCGAGTCGAGGCGGGCGGTCAGCTGAGCGGGCCCCTCGTGACTGTCGAGGAAGAGCGACCCCAGGGGTGGCACGGCCACCTCGGTGCCTCCGTCCGCGGCGAGGGTCACGTGGAACGCGACCCGGAACGGGCCGACGTCGCTCTCGCCTCTGCCACCCAGCAGGACACCGACTGTGACGCCGACGCCGGTGACGGCCACGAGCGCGGCCACGGTCACGGTCCGCCTGGCCCATCGGGAACGGACGAATCGGGACGCACCTGTCCTGACGCCTCGCAGGGTCGGCATCATGTCGCGGTAGCGCGACCGACGGGCACCGGAGTGTGGGGTCACGGTCGGAGTCCGATCTGTTGCTCAGGAGGGGGCGGCCGGAAGCGCAGCAAACAGCTCCGGCCGCGACTGCGCCGGACGTGCGCCTTCCGACTGCCCGGACCTTCGACCTCACCGAAACCTGCACGCATGCAACAATCCCTGCGGCTGTCACGCTACCCGTCGGGACGCGGACCGGCTAGCTCCGCTGTCGGCCCCGACCGTCGGGCGGCGCCGCAGGTCCGGTTGCCTGGTCCTCCGGCACGCGCGCAAGAGCACGGCACTCCGACGATCCGTCACGGCCGAGGCCCCTGCGGGGCTGTCACACGGCGATCCGCGGTGAGCCGGTCGCGGATTCGTCCGCCCCCGCCGGTGACCCGGTGGCGGAAGGATCGGCGGAGATCGGCGTGCCGGGCGGGTCGCTGGGTCGGGGGTCCGGGACGGAGCCGTCGCCTGGCGGCGGCGATGCCGAGGCGCTGCTCGGCGGCGGGTCGGCGCTCGGCGACGGCTCCGTGCTCGGCGGCGGGTCCGTGCTCGGCGGCGGGTCGGTGCTCGGCGACGGCTCCGTGCTCGGCGAGGGATCGACGGGCGGTGGAGGCGTGGTGGTGTCCTGGGGGTGCCCGGTCGCCGGCGGGCTGGCGGGCGGCTGCGGGTCACCTCCCGGGTCGGGCTCCAGCGGAAGCGGATCGCTGTCCTGCGGAGTCGTGGGCTCCCCTGGCGCGGCGCCGGCGGACGGCGTGGAGGCAGTCTCACCGGCCGGCCGACCCTTTCCTGCCGGAGGGGCGGAGGCGGGTGGCGGAGCGGACCCGACGACGGGCGACGCGATCTGGCTGACCACCCGGTCACACGGCAGGCCGTTGACGGAGAACGCGACCGGAGCCCTCAGGCGTTCGGCCTCGACCGTCCCCCGCAGCGCCGCTGCCAGGGTCGCGCCGGGGGCCAGCGGCCTCGCCGGGGCGAGGGTCACGCGGCGGCGGTCCTGCTCCCAGGACGTGCCGGTGGTGAGCACCCGGTGGCCGGGAGGCAGCGCGAACGCCAGTGACCAGTCACGCAGCCACTGCCCCCCGATGTTGGTGACGGTCAGGTCGGCACGGAAGCTCCCGTCCGCCATCTGGTGGGCGGTGTACCGGGCGGCGCAGCCGCCGGACTGCGGATCGGTGCTGCCGTTGTCGCTGTCCGCGGCATCGTCGAGCGCGGTGAGGCCCGGCAGTTGGCCGACGAGTACCGCGGCGAGCAGGACCGCCGGTACGCCGACGGCGGCCCGGGAGCGGAGGCTGCGCAGACGTGCAGGGCCCGGTACCGGCACGGTCCCGGGCCGCGTGTCCGCGGTGCGAGCCGGAGCCCTCGGACCACCGGTGAGCTCACGGGTCCATCCGGTGGCCGCCGGCGGGTCGGACACCGCGGCCGCAGGCCGCACCGACACCACCTCCACGCCGGTGGCGCCCCGGAGGGCGACCGCCACCTGGGCGGCCTCCGGCCGGCGACCCGCTTCCGACGACAGGCAACGCCCCACCAGGTCGGCCACCTCGTCCGGCAGTCCGGGAACGGACGGGACCTCGGCAGCACCCCGGCCGCGCCGCAGCTCGGCGGGACTCAGCCCGCTGACACACTCGGCCAGCACCAGGCCCAGGGCGAAGATGTCGCCGGCTGGCGCCGCCGTGGCGCCGGCCGCCTGCTCCGGAGCCAGGTATGCCGGCGTGCCCCAGATCAGTTCCCCCTCGTCGGCGGGGTCCTGGCCGACACCGGCGGCGATGCCGAAGTCGACGACCTTGATCCCCCGGGAACCGAGCATCACGTTGCCGGGTTTGACGTCGCGGTGGACGAGTCCGAGGGCGTGTGCGGCGGCGAGGGCGTCCGCCACGGCGGCGCCCACCCGGGCGACTTCGCGCCAGGGCATCCGTCCCGACCGGCGCAGACAGGCGGCCAGGGTCTCGCCGTCGACGAACTCCATGACGAGGAACGGTGCCCTCCCCCTGCCCAGACGCCGCTGCTCGCCGTAGTCGTAGACGCCGGCGACGTGCGGATGGTCGAGTCTTGCCGCCGCGAGCGCCTCACCGCGCAGCCGCCCACGCGCCGCCGGGTCGTCCAGCAACTCCGCGGAGAGCATCTTCACCGCCACCGTGCGCTGAAGCCGCAGGTCGAAACCGCGCCAGACCACCGCCATGCCACCCTGCCCGACCGGTTCGTCGAGCCGGTAGCGCTGCTGCAGGAGTCGCATGTGTTCGTCTCCCCGGTCGTCGTACGGCGTCGACGCGGTCGGGGCGGGATTCCGCTCCGGTCGCGCCGTTGTTTCCGTCGACGCTGGGCGGTACCCGGCGCTCGTGGCCCAAAACCCCTGCTCAGCAGTCCTCCGGACGATGGCGGGGATTGTCATGCAACCGTCATCATCCTGCGGTCATGCCGCCACATGCGGGGGAAGTTCTTGTCCATGCGGCACGACGGAGAGGAGGGACCGCGATGGGTGGACGGCATGGCCGGGTGCGTCCGGCGCTGGCGACCCTTCCGGCGGTGGTCCTACTCGCCACGGGCTGCACGAGCCCACCGGCGGCCCCGCAGCCCAGTCCCGAACCGGTGCCCACCACCCGAGCCGGCACCGTCGCGCGAGCGGAGGTGGGCGACCGGCTCACCATGACCGCCGCAGTCGACCGGATCATCACCGACACCGCGTTCGTCGTACGCGACGAGGATCTGACCGGCGGCACCCTGCTCGTGCTGACGACGGGTCCGTCGGCGCCGGCTCCGCCGCAGCTCGTGACCGTGCGGGGCACCGTCATCCGGTTCTCCCACGGCGACCTCACCGTCCGCTACCGCCTCGGATCCCCGGAACCGTACCGGGCCTTCGAAGGTGGGCGGGCGCTCGTGGCCCAGGATCTGAAGGTCTGGCAATGAGCCTTTCGACGCGGCCCGAGCCCACGCGCGGGCCGGGTTCCGACCGCCATACCCACGGAGGAGCAGGATGACATCCGGTGCCCTTGTCAGCGCCATCGTCGTCGGTCTCGTCGCCGGCGCACTGGGTCGCCTCGCGGTCCCGGCACGTGAGGCGATACCGCGATGGTTGGCGCTGGTCCTGGGCGTCACCGCCGCCCTGCTCGCCACCGTCCTCGCCGTGCTGGGCGGCGTCGACGCCCGCAGCACCGGCCTCCCCGGAGTCATCGGCCAGGCGGGGTGCGCCAGCCTCACCGTCATTCTCGTCGCGACCTTCTCCGACCGCCGTCACCCTTCCCGTTAGTACGGTGGCCACCGACGACCGCCGGTCTGCCGGTGCCGTGACTTCCGCGGACCACCGGCTCTCCCCTACCAGGCGCATTCCGGTATCTCGCCGCCGACGGCTGCCTATGGTGGAGGCGACGCGACGGACGCGCGTGCGCCGTTCGCCACCGAGGACGATGGGCAAGCAGCATGGACCGGTTCCTGGAGGCTGTCTGGGACACGAGCAGCGTGGGCGGCCGCCTCGTGACCAGCGTCGTCCTGATCGTGCTAGCCATCGTGCTCGCCCCCCTGGCCGGCCGCCTGGCCACCCTCCGGGTACACGACACGACCAACCGTTACTACCTGCGCAAGGCGGTGCACTACCTGACCGTCGTGGCGTTGCTGTTCGCGCTGGCACTGCTGTGGCGGCCGTTCGCCGGCCGGGTCGGTGTGGTCTTCGGCCTGCTCGCCGCCGGTCTCGCGCTGGCCATGCAGGAGGTCATCGGCGCGTTCGCCGGATGGGTCAGCATCCTCACCGGCCGGCAGTTCCGCGTCGGTGACCGGATACAGATGTGCGGGGTCCGCGGCGACGTCCTGGACATCACCCCGCTGCGTACCCGCATCCTGGAGAGCGGCTCCTCCTCCGACCCGGAATCCTGGATCCGCGGCCGCCAGTACACGGGACGTGTGGTCTCGCTGTCGAACCGCTTCGTGTTCAGCGCACCGGTCTACAACAGCAGCACGGTGCTGGACCATCTGTGGGAGGAGTTGACCCTGCCCGTCCCCTACGAGGCGGACTGGCATCTGGCGGAGCGCATCCTGTGTGAGGAGGCGGAGAACGTCTCCTCGACGGTCGAGGCGCGAGGCGCCATCGAGCAGATGCGTCACCGCTACCCGGTCGCCGACGCGGAGGTCGATCCCCGCGTCTTCATCCGCGCCACCCCCAACTGGGTCGAGCTGTCGGCGCGGTTCGTGGTGCCGGTGCGCGCCGCACGACAGGTCAAGGACCAGGTCACCCGGCGGGTGCTGGACCGCTTCGCCGAGAACGGCATCCGGGTGGCGTCGGTGACGCAGGACATCACCGTCCACCCGCCGCAGTCCTCGGCTACCGGCGCCGCCCCGGATGGCCGTCGGTGACGGTCGCCGACCGGCGGGCGTACCAGCGACGGCCCGGCGTGGCGGTGACGCCGTGCACCACAGTGCTCGCGACCACCACCAGGCTGCCGGCCGCCCACAGCCGGGGATCCCGGGCTCCCTCCTCCTGGCTGTGAGTGAGATAGAACAGCGCCGACACGCCGATCGGCCCGAACCAGCCCAGGAACACCACGCTTCGCCGGGGCATCCCCAGTACGCGCTTCAGCGCGAGCACCACCGGCAGGCGACGCAACACCAGTACCGCGACCACGAAGGCCGCCAGGGGCCAGCCCAGATCGACCCAGTCACGCCACGGCACCTCGACGCCGAGCAGGAAGAACAACGGCAGCACCAGATAGCGGGTAAGCGCGTCGTCGAGCCTCTGCTCGGATGCACGTGACCGGTCGCCGATCACCGCGTTGTAGGCCAGACCGGCGGCGAACACCGCCAGGATGCCGTCCGTGCGTACCACGCGGGCGACCCCCAGTGCCGCGATGCCGAGCACGACCGTGAAGATCAGCAGGGAGCCCTCGTCCACGTCCTCCCGGGCCTCGGCTGTCATGACGGCCCGGCCGGCGGCGTAGCCGACCGCCAGGCCGACCACCACGGCCCCCACCACCCCCCACACCGCCGTGCCGAGCTGCCCGGCGAAGGATCCGGACGTCACGGCGGACAGCGCGAGCACGACGAACACGAAGGCGAGCCCGTCGTTGGCACCCGACTCGCCACTGATCACCTGACGTAGCCGAGCCGGCAGCTGCCGTTCGGCGGGCCCGCCCGAGACGACGCTGGAGGCGAGGACCGGGTCGGTCGGCGTCAGACAGGCACCCAGCAGCGCGGCCAGGGCCACCGGAAGGCCGAGGAGGAGCCAGGCCAGACCAGCGCTGACCACGGCCATACCCGCCATCGCGACGGCGAGGAGCACACCGATCGGGCGAATCACCGACCGGTACTCCGGCAGCGGAAAACGCAGCGCGACGGCCATCAGCGAGATGGCCAGCAGGACGCGGCTCGCCTCCAGGGTCAGTACGGACGCCTGGCGGTGGGGCAGGTCGATCAGCCCGAGGACCGGACCGACCAGTACGCCCAGCAGCAGCGCGAGCAGAGGCTCACTGACCGGTGCCTGACGGATGGAGCTGGACCAGAAGGCCAGCAGCACACCCAGGACACCGACCAGGGCGTAGCTGAGGTGAAGCGGGTCCATCCTGCGGCGCTACCCCCTTCGTGTCCGCTTCACACCCTTCACGCGGGCACCTGCCGCGGACGGTCGCGTCGACTCGGGTCCGGCCGCGACGCAGGCCGGGCAGGCGGCGGGCCCGGCCGCACAGCACTGCTCGCCCGAGAGGTGCGGGTCACGGTCCCCAGCGACGGAGCACCGGCGACTGATCCCGCCGGTTCCGGGCCGGCCAGCGCTGAGCCGACCAGCGTGCCGGAAGCACCGTCCCCCGTGCCTGGGTCGACGGACGGGGCGCGCCACGGTCCGTCGTACGTCACGATGGGGGTGTGCCGTCGAGGAACTGGTCGTCGTGAGCCGGCCCCGCACCGTGTCCGCGCGGCTCGCCGAAGTGCGGGAGAGCTTCTGGCTGGTGCCGGGGGTGTTCGCCGTGGGCGCGGTGGCAGTGGCCGGCGGCCTTTCGATGCTGGAGCTACAGCTGGACCTTCCCGTCGAGGGGATCCTGCCCAGCAATCCCGCGGGTGCCCGATCGCTGCTGTCGTCGATCATCACGGCGATGATCTCCTTCACCGCGCTGGTCTTTTCCATCACGGTCGTGGCCCTGCAACTGGCCAGCAGTCAGTACACACCGCGGGTCCTCCGGACGTTCCTCCAGGATCGGATCATCCAGGCGACGCTCGGTACGTTCGTCGCCACCTTCCTGTTCGCGATGGTGGTGCTCGCGGCGCTGCCAGCCCGGGACGGGGAGCGGTTCCCGGAACTGTCGCTCGCGGTGTCGATGTCGCTCGTCCTGGCCAGCACTGGCATCTTCATCTACTACCTGCACCACATCACCACGGTGATGAGGGTGTCGCACATCATCGCCTCGATCGGCGCCCAGACGCGGCGATCGATCGCCCGCCTACCCGCGCCGGACGAGCCGGCGGCGATGGTGCACGGCAAGGTCACGCAGACCGTGCCGGCCCCGGCCCCCGGGATGGTCAGCAACGTCGACCTCCCCCTGCTCTCTCGCCTGGCACGCGAGTACGACTGCGCCATCACCGTCGTCCCCGCCCCGGGTGACTTCGTCGTCGAGGGGGCACCGCTGGTGCGCGTCCACCGGGTGGTCGGCGCAACGGGTCGCCCGGTACCGAACGACGAGGCCAGCCAGGGAGTGACCATCGGCATGGAGCGCACCCCGGGCCAGGACGTCGGATTCGGCTTCCGACAGTTGGCCGACATCGCCGAACGCGCGCTGTCCCCGGCCGTCAACGACGTGACCACCGCCGTGCGCGCCGTGCAGGAGGCGCACGACCTCCTGCGCCGACTCGCCACCCGCCCCGACCCCGTCCACGTCGTCCGGGACGACGACAGCACCGTACGCGTCCGGGTGGACGGGGTCCGGTACGACCTCCTACTGGCCATGGTCGTCGACGACATCCGACTGGTCGCCGGTCAGCAGCCGCGCGTCGCGCGGCTGCTGGACGCTGTCCTGCGCGACCTGGCGACCGTCGCGCTTCCCGCACACCGGGCGGCGATCGTGTGTCGGATGTCGCCGGCAGCCGGCAGCAGCCACTGACAGCCGATGGCGCACCGCTCGCACGACCGTCGCGCGCGAACGTGGTCAGCGGGAGGGTTGGGGTGCCTCGCCCCGCCGCTGCGATTCGTCGCCGGCCCGTGACGCCGGCGGGACGAGTTGCTCGCGCAGGGCCGCGATCTCGGCGCGGAGGACGGCGATGTCCTCGCTCGTCGCCGCGGCCGCCTGCCCCTTGTCGGAGACCCGCTCCACGATCCAGGTGGCCAGCGAGCCCGTGACGAAACCGATCAGGCCGATCCCCCCGACCATGAGCCCCAGAGCCACGAACCGTCCGGCGTCGGTGACCGGATAGTGGTCCCCGTAGCCGACGGTGGTGATGGTCACCGCCGCCCACCAGAGGGCGTCGTCGAACGAGACGATGTTGGCGTCCGTGGCGGACTGCTCGGCGTCGAGCACGGCCAGCGCGGAGACCAGTACGAGCAGCATGGTGGTCACGCCGACATAGATCGCCAGCCGACCGCGGGCCCACGTCTCCGTCCTCCGGCTGAGCGTCAGCACCACGGTGACCAGTCGCAGCGCCCGCAGCGGCCGGAGGACGGGCAGCACCAGTACGGCCAGGTCGAACAGGTGACCCCGCAGGAACCGCCGCCGGTGCTCGGTCAGCCTCAGGCGCACCAGGAAGTCGGCCCAGAACGTCAACCAGATGAGGACCGTGGCGACCTCGCAGGTCCGCTGCCAGGGCGCCCCCAGGTCGGGTCGGAGGATCGGTGCCGCGTAGACGACGAGGAAGATCACCGACAGGACTGTCAGCGGGAGCGCCGTCCGGCGCTCCCAGCTCGTCGCCCGATCAGCGGGACGCGTGTGGTTTCTCGCCTGCATGACCGGTTCCACCCCGAAGTTTTGCGTGTATGCATGCAATCATTGCCGGGTGGGACTTTACGCGGAAAGCGATACCCGGTCGACTCTCGGCGGCGAGGAGCTGATCGACGGGCTCTCGGCCCTCAGTCGCGCCTTGGTGGGAATCACCGCCCGGACGCTGGCGACCCTCGATGTCGAGGTCACCCTGTCGCAGTACCGGACCCTGGTCGTCCTGGCCTCCCGAGGCCCGCTGCGCACCGTGGATCTGGCGGCTGCGCTGCACGTGCACCCCTCCACCGCGACGAGGACCTGCGACCGTCTGGTGCGCCGGGACCTGGTGGCCCGGCACCACCGGCCCACGGACCGGCGGGTGGCCCTGCTCACGCTCACGGAGGCCGGCAAGACACTGGTGGGCGATGTCATGCGGCACCGGACCGAGGAGATCCGGCGCCTGGTGCGGGCCGTCGCCACCTGTCCGCAGACGACCGCCGAGCTCATCACCTCGTTGGTGATCGCAGCCGACGAGCCCACGGAGGAACAGTGGTGGCACCGCTGGGAGCGCTGCGCCGTGGCGCCCTAGCGGCGGCCTCGGCGCACTCCTGCCGAGCGGCCCGCCCGCTACCCGGCATGGTCGACGACGTCGGCGAGACTGCTGCCGTCGCCCAGCTGTGACCGAGGGATGACGCTCAGACTGCCGTCGGTCTCCAACACCACCGCCGCGAGACCGTGGAGATCACCGGCGCCCTGACTGCGAGCGGCCTGCCGGATCTCGCTCTCGGCGACCCGGGCGCGGCGCATGGTGGCGTGACGCATCTGCCCGTCACGCAGCAGCATGGTCGGTCGTGCCTTGATCAGCCGTTGTGACGACGGCCAGCGCACGCCGAGCAGCGCGACCACGTACTGCAACGCCACCAGCAACAGCAGCGCCAGGATGCCCTCCGCCAGGGAGACGTCACGCGACAGGAGGATCGTGGCGAGGGTGGAACCCAGGGCCACGGTGACCACGAGGTCGAACGCGTTGAGCTTGGACAGGGTCCGCTTGCCGGACAGCCGCAGGATCAACACCAGCGCCGGATAGACGATCGCCGCGACGACGAGTAGACGCAGCAGGTCGGCGGGGTTCTTCAGCACCATCTCAGCGCCGTACCCGCGATGCGCGCCTCGCACGCGGCCGAACCGACGGCTCGTCTCCACGCGCGGAGGAGCCGAGGGGTACGCGGGCTGACCTGCGGGGCACCGACGGCGCGGTGCCTCTCCTTGACGAATCTGGGCGACGAACTTCGGTACACCTGCCGCAAAGCCGTATACCTTGAATAGGCACAAAGGCCGCTTATCGAACGACTCTGAAGAGCAGAGGACGCCATGCACGACTCACGCCCCGGGTGCACCCGACCGGGGGTACCTGTCCGCCTCAGCCGAGCCCGGCGGCGAGCCGCCGGCATCGCGCGGATGGTTACCGCACTCGTCCTGGCCGGGGGTGCCTACGCGCTGTTCGCGCCGGCCGCCCAGGCCCAGGAGGAGCCACGGTCGAGCGCCGCGGCGGCCGAGGGCGAGGCGTTGTTCGAGGTCGGCTGCATCACCTGCCACGGTCGCAGCGCCGGAGGGGTCGAGGGACGCGGACCCAGCCTGATCAACGTCGGTGGCGCCTCGGTCGAGTTCCAGGTCGGCACCGGCCGGATGCCGCTGGCTCGCCAGGAGGCTCAGGCGCAGCGCAAACCGCCGCTGTACACCGACGAGCAGGTCCGCCAGCTCGCCGCCTACATCGACTCCCTCGGGGTGGGGCCCGTAGTGCCGGACAACGTCGACGCCCTGGTCGACGAGGCCAACCTGGCCCGCGGCGGCGAGTTGTTCCGGGTCAACTGCTCGCAGTGCCATGCCTTCGGCGGCGGTGGCGGGGCGCTCTCCTCCGGCAAGTACGCCCCCAGCCTCTACCCCGCCAGCGACCGGATCATCTACGCCGCCATGCTCAGCGGCCCGCAGAACATGCCGGTCTTCGGCGACAGCACCCTGACGCCCGAGCAGAAGGCCGACCTGATCGCCTACATCCAGCGGGTGATCCAGACCGACAACGATCCCGGCGGGTTCAACCTCGGCCGCTACGGTCCGTCCACCGAAGGGCTGGCGGTCTTCCTGGTCGGGATCGTCGTGCTGGTGTTCGCGAGCCTCTGGATCGCGGGCAAGTCGTGACCGGACACCGCGCCCAACAGAGCCGGGAGCCGGTCGACGTCACGGATCGGTCGTTGTCCCGCTTCGAGGTCGTACGCGAGGGCGCGCGGCGTGACGACATCGAGATCGTGCACTACGAGCCCCAGGTCGCCGCCGGCTCCAAGGCCGAGCGCCGCCTGGTCCGTACCGTCGCGGTGTTCTTCCTCGTCGCGGGACTCGCCGCCACCGCGTTCCTGGTCGTGTTCATCTGGTGGCCGTGGCGCTACCAACTCCTCGGCGAGATCGAGGAGTACTACACTCCGCTGCTCGGGACGACGATGGGCATCGCCCTGCTGGGCATTGGGTTCGGGGTCCTCGTGTGGGGCAAGAAGCTGTTGCCCAAGGAGGTGTCCATCCAGGACCGCCACGAAGGTGCGGTCTCCGCCGACGAACGCGCCGTCACCGGACAGACCATGCTCTACATGGTCGACGAGATCGGTGTGAAACGTCGCCCGCTGCTGGGTGTCTCGCTGCTCGCGGGCCTCGTTCCCCTCGGCGCGGTCGCCGCCGCGCCCCTTGTCGGCGGTCTCATCGCCGACCCCCACAAGGACAACCAGCTGTTCCGCACCGGCTTCGCCCCCGCAGACGACCAGGGCGCCGTCACCCGCGTGCGGCTGGTCCGCGAGGACGGCCGGCCGGTACGCCCCGCCGACCTGCTCCCCGGCGGGCAGGTCACCGTCTTCCCCGGCATCCCGCACGGCGTCAGCAACCAGTACGCCGACTCGGTCACCCTGCTCATCCACCTGCGGGCCCAGGACGCCCTGCGGGCACGCGAGAACAACGAACAGGCCGGCAAGCAGGACTGGATGTGGGGCAACTACATCGCCTATTCCAAGATCTGCACCCACGCCGGCTGCCCCGCCAGCCTCTACGAACAGCAGACCAACCGGCTGCTCTGCCCCTGCCACCAGTCGCAGTTCCTCATCACCGACAACGCCAAACCCATCTTCGGCCCCGCCAGCCGGCCCCTTCCCCAGCTCCCCATCGAGGTCGACGACGAGGGCTTCTTCGTAGCCACTTCCGACTACCAGGAACCCATCGGCCCCGACTTCTGGGAACGCCCCTGACCACGCAGCGCCACCGGCCGCCCGCTCCCGGAGGCCAGCGGGCGGCGAGTGCGAATCGTGCGGCTACGGCCCATCTCGGTGGACGTCAACCGGCATGCCACGCCACCGGTCAGGGCGCCGCGACGGCCGGGAAGCCACCGACCAGCGCGGTCACGGCGCGACGGATCAGGACGTGCGCCGCCGGGCCGGTGCCGCGGGTGAGCGCGACGTGGTGCAGCAGGCCGGCCACCGCGAGGCCCAGCGCCTCCGTGTCGACGCCGGCGGGCACCCGCCCCAGTTCCTGTTCGGCGGCCAGGTAGTCGGCGCTCGCGCGTTCGATCGTCCGCAGCACGGCGTTCCCGGCGCCCAGCACCGCTTCGACGCCCGCCGTCAGTTCCGGCCGGTGAGCCGTCAGCCGGGTCAGGGCCAGCAGCGCGCCCCCCGGCACCGCCAGGACGGCGTCGCTGAGGTTCCCGACGACCGTGCCGGTCCCCGCGCGCCCCGCCAGGGCGGCCACCTCGCCGGCGATCTGGAAGGTCCGGTCGACCGCGTAACCGACCAGGAAGTCGTCGAAGTTCGCGAAGTGCGCGTACAGCAGCCCGGTGGCGACCCCCGCCTCGCGGGTCACGGCGCGGCCGGTGAGGCGACCGGGCCCGTCCTGCGCGATCACCCGCTCGACGGCGGCGAAGAGCTGCTGCCGGGGCTCTTGGGTGGCGACTCCGCGTGGCATGCCCGGATTCTAGGCGCCGTGCGGGGCCGCCGTTGCGCGAGTATGAGCAAACGCTCATACTGGTTTGAGCATATGCTCATTCTTGAGGCGAGGAGCACGGATGAAGCACGCGGTGATCGTCGGCGCCGGCATCGCCGGACTGGCCACGGCCCTGCGTCTGGAGCGGGACGGATGGCGCACGGTCGTGGTGGAGCGCGCCCCGGCCCGCCGCAGCGGTGGCTACCTGGTGAACCTGCTCGGGCCGGGCTACGACGCCGCCGAGCGCCTCGGTCTGCTCCCCGCGCTGTCCCCGCGGCAACTGGGTCTGTTCACCACCGTGCTGGTCCGGGCCGACGGGCGGCCCAAGTTCACCGTGCCGTCGGCCGTCGCCGAGGCCGCCCTCGGCGAGCGGACCATGACGGTGTTCCGGGGCGACCTGGAGACCGCCCTGTACGAGGCGGTGCGCGACCGCACCCGGTTCCGCTTCGGCACCACGATCACGTCCGTCGACCAGGACGCCGACCGGGTACGGGTCACGCTCAGCGACGGCAGCACGCAGGACGCCGACCTGCTCGTCGGGGCCGACGGGGTCCACTCCGCGACCCGTACGGCGGCGTTCGGCTCGGGGTTCCGGGTCGACCTGCCGTACGTGGTGGCCGCGTTCCCGCTCGCCGGTCCCGTGACGGACGTACCGCAGTCGTCCGCCACCACGTTCATCGGCCGGGGACGCACGGCGGCGATCGTCGACCTCGGCCCGCGACGGTCGTCGGCGTTCTTCACGTACCGGTGCCCGGACCCTCCCGCGCAACTGCGGCGCGGACCGGGGGCCGCGCTCGCCGAGGCGTTCGGCGACCTGGGCGCGGGCGTGCCGGACGCGCTGCGTCAGCTCGACAAGGACCCGTCCGACGCCTACTTCGACGCGGTCAGCCAGGTGGTCATGCCGCGCTGGGGCACCGGCCGGATCGTGCTGCTCGGCGACGCGGCCTGGTGCGTCACCCTGTTCGCCGGACACGGCGCGGCCCTCGCGCTCGCCGGCGCCGAGCAACTCGGCGCAGCCCTGCGTCGACACGACGACGACATCCCGGCGGCCCTGGCCGAGTGGGAGGTTGGCCTGCGGCCGGAGGTCACCAGACGACAGGCACTCGCCCGCCGGGGAATGCTCCAGTACGCGCCGCCCAGCCGGTTCCACGTGTGGATGGGCGACGTGACGATGCGGGCGATCACGCTGCCGGGCATCCGCGGTCTCGTCCGGCGCGGCATCGAACGTACGAGCCGGTGACGCCCGGTCAGAGGCGCGCGACGAGCACCTCGGCCACCGGCCTGGCATCGGCCAGGTTCCGCGCGGCCGGCTACCGGGGCGGCAACACGCAGAACTCGTTGCCGTCGGGATCGGCCAGCACCGCCCGGTCGACCTCGCCCTGGCCGATGTCGATCCGGGTCGCCCCGAGGGAGAGCAGGCGGTCGACCTCCGTTTGAAGATCGCCGTCGGCGGGCGGCGCGAGGTCGAAGTGCAGCCGTTGATTGCCGGTCCTCGGCATCAGCGGCGGGCCGCCCCAGGTGATCTTCGGACCGCCGAGCGGTGACTGGACCGCCGTCTCCTGGTCCTGGTCCCAGACCAGCGGCCACCTGAGTGCTTCGCTCCAGAAGTAGCCGACCTCCTGCGAGCCGTCGCAGGCCAGCGCGCCGACGAATCCGCAGCCGGCGAGGAAGTCATTGCCCGGCTCGATGACGCAGAACTCGTTGCCCTCGGGGTCGGCGAGCACCACGTGCCCCTCTTCCGGACGCTGGCCGACGTCGATGTGCCGTGCGCCGAGCTCCAACGCCCTGTCCACCGTCCGCTGCTGCTCCCCCGGGGACGCGCTCGTCAGGTCGAAGTGCATCCGGTTCTGGCCGACCTTCGGTTCCCGGGTCGGCAGGAAGCGGATCCGGAATGCCGTGTCGTCACCGGGCAGGAGGGCGACACCGTCGTACGGGTCGTCGGCCAGGTCCCGGCCCAGGACCCCCGACCAGAACCGCGCGAGTGGCAGCGGTTCGTACGCGTCGAAGCTGATCGCGAACAGTTGACATGTCATGGCTGGCCATCTCCGATCGCCGATCGGCCACCGCCGATGGTGAACCCCCGCCGCCGGGTCGATCGGGAGCATAGGGGCACGCCGGCGCCGTCCGCAGCCGAGTATTCCGCCGCCGCACCGGCCGGCAGCCCGTCGTGACCGGCCCGGCCCGGCTCCTTCGCGCCGGCGCCGCCCGGCAGCGGCACAGCACCAAATCCCCTGCTGTGGTACGACCTCTGCGCGGGAAGCGGCAGCCGATTAGGGTCATGAAGATCCACTTAAGGAGTTGGCCATGCCGAACCTGTCGTCCCCTTCCACGGCCGTCCGCCGCGCCGCCGTCGCGGCCGCGCTGGCCGTCGGTGTCGCCGCGTCCATGCCAGCCTGCACCAGCGCCGAGCCCACGGCCGGCGAGCCCACCGCCTCGCCGTCGACGTCGGCACCCACCAGCGGGGCCGCGGACACGCCCTCGCCCACCGGTGCCACGCCGACGACCGACTCACGGACGCCCGCCGCCGGCGCGACCGGCGACGCGGACCCCATCCTGCGGGGCGAACGGCAGATCGTGCTGCGGCCGGTCGGGTCGTTCGAGTCGATCCTGGCCGTCGACGCCAAGGGCCGACTGAACCTGACCGACGGCGACACGGACAAGAGCCTGTTCGTGTTGCTGCCCGCCAACGGCAACCGTTACCAGATCCGGACCGCGAAGGCGCACAACGGCGCCGAGCCCGACTGCATGGGTCTGCGCGACAACGGCAGCGCCCCGGCGACGGTCGTGGCCGCCGCCTGCGACGCCCGCCGAGCCGGCCAACTGTTCACCATCGAGAAGACGAAGGAGAAGAGCGAGGGCCGCCCGACCTACACCATCAGCGGCGAGGGAAGGCTCCACCTGCGCGCCACGGACCGGGAGGGGCTCACCGCCCAACCGGTGGGCGAGGGCGACCCCGGCGAGGGCCTGACCTTCGACTTCGTCGACAACGGCGCCGCACCCCCCGGCCCGGGCGAGTGAGCGCCGCCTCAACGGCGCGACCAATCACCTCCGACGGAGGGTGGACCTCCTGACGCGGCCCCCGCTGGCCGGCCGGCCAGCGGGGGCTGCCTACGTTCGGGCGGGGCGCGGCGACGTCACCACGATGCCTTGCGCACCCCGGGCAGCTCGCCGCGCAGGGCCAGCTCGCGGAACCGCACCCGGGACAGCCCGAACCGGGACAGCACTGCGCGCGGGCGGCCGTCGATCTGGTCGCGGGAGCGCAGTCGTACGGGGCTGGAGTCCCGGGGCAGACGGCTGAGTCGGCGCGCCGCCTCGGCGCGTACCTCCGGGTCGGTGTCCGGGTGGCTGACCGTCCGCTTCAGCTCGCCCCTCGCCTCGGCGTGCCGGGCGACGAGGATCTCGCGGCGGGCCTGCCGGTGGCCGAGGCTCCGGCGGGCCATCAGCGCGCCTCGCGGAACTCGACGTGCCGGCGTACGACCGGGTCGTACTTGCGCAGCACGAGGCGGTCCGGATCGTTGCGGCGGTTCTTGCGGGTGACGTACGTGTAGCCGGTGCCGGCGGTGCTGCGCAGCCGCACGATCGGGCGCACGTCGGTCTGCCGGGCCATCAGAGTTTCACCCCTCGGCCGCGCAGCTCGGCGACCACCCGCTCGACGCCCCTGCGGTCGACGGTCCGCAGCGCCTTCGCCGTCAGGGTCAGGCTGACCCACCGTCGCTCCGACGGCAGCCAGTAGCGGTGGTTCTGCAGGTTCGGGTTCCACCGTCGGCGGGTGCGCCGGTGGGAGTGGGACACGGCGTTGCCGAAACTCGGCTGCGCGCCGGTGACGTCACAACGTCTGGACACAGTGATCGCTCCTCGCTCGGTCGTCAGGCTAACGACAACGGTTTTCATTTCTACATCAGCCGTTCGGGCGGATCCGCACCGGGGGTGCCCGCCGACCACGGTTCGCGCTCGCAGCCTCCGCCTGCTTAGAATGACAATCGTTTTCAAATACGTCGAGAGGAACGCGATGTCGTCGTCCCCGCAGGCCCCGGTCCACGTCGTGGCAGCCGACGCCGCCACCCGCCCGTCGCTCACCGTGCTGTCCGGGTTCTGGCCGGCGGCGACCTTCGCCGTCGCCCGTACGCTGCTCGCCGCCGACGAGTCGCTGCTGCTGGTGCGGCACGACCTCACCGGGATCCGCGGCGGCGTGATCCGCCGGGTGGTCCGCACCGGCACCGGCATCGTCGAGGACGAGCAGGTCGCGCTGGAGCACGGCTGCGCCTCCTGCACGCTGCGCGAGGACGTGCTGCCCACCCTCGCCCGGCTCGCCCGGGACAACCCCGGTCACGACCTGGTGCTGATGCTGCCCGAGGTGGTGGAGCCCGAGGCCGTCGCCGCCGCCTGCGCCCACCACCTCGTCGACGGCGCACCGCTCACCGACCTGATCCGCGTCGACTCGTACGTCACCGTCCTCGACGCCGAGCACCTGCTCGACGGCCTGGCCAACACCGACGACCTCGCCGCGCTCGGCATCCAGGCCGCCGAGGACGACCACCGCGCGCTCGCCGACGTCGTGGCCCGGCAGATCGAGTACGCCGACACCCTGCTGCTCTGGGGGCGGTCGCGGGACGGGGAGTTCGACACCAGCAGGATCGCCGTCCTGCTCCAGCGGATGGCGCCGTGGGCGACCCACTTCCGGGTCGACGGCGATCTCGTCGACGCGGACGCGCTCACCCGCCAGCTACGCCACACCCACCGGCACCGCCCCGAGACCCCCGGCGTCCTCGCCCGGGGCCTGGAAGGCTTCGCGCTGGGCATGCACGAACCCGAGGCCGATTGCGGCGTGGTCTCCGCCGTGTTCCGCGCCCGCCGCCCGTTCCACCCACAGCGGCTGCACGACGTCCTGGAGGACGTCAACGCCGAGATGATCCGCTCCCGGGGCCACCTCTGGCTGGCCAGCCAGCCCGACGCGGTCATCGCCTGGGAGTTCGCCGGCGGCGGCCTGGCGCTGGGATCGCTCGGACACTGGCTGGTCAGCCTGCCCGAGGACGGGTGGGAGCACGTCTGCGACCAGCGCCGGCTCGCCGCCGCCCTGGAGTGGGACCCCTACTACGGCGACCGGCACCAGCACCTGGTCTTCATCGGCCTCGACGCCGACCCCGTCGCGTTGCACCGCACCCTCACCGGCTGCCTGCTCACCGACGCGGAACTCGCCGACGGCGAGGAGACCTGGCGGACCTACCACGACCCGTTCGCCGGCTGCTTCCCCCTCGGCAACGGGTAGGCACGCCTATCCGGCGAGCGCGTCCCTGACGAACACGATCGCGTCGGCGCTGCCCAGGTGGGCCGGGTCCAGCGGCGAGTAGCCGAACCACGGGGACACGCGGGCGGGCGGCGTCACGTCGCCGAGGGCGGCGGCCAGTCGCCGGGCGTCGACGACGTACCGGTCGTCCGGGAGCGCGTACAGCAGCCCTTCGACGGTGTCCGGCGGTGGGGCGTCCACGCCGTGGTGGCGGATCGTGCCGAGGGCCGTGGCCAGGAAGGCGTACGCCTCCCCCAGGTGGGCGTCGACGATCGCGCCGGCGCTCCACCACTCCAGCGGCAGACCTCCCATCCGCATCCTGCTGCGGTGCCGCTGGAGGTGGCCGTTGTGCGCGTTGACCAGCGCCGGGCCCCGCTCGGCGACGGCGAGCAGGTTGGCGGCCATCATCGAGTCCCGCACGCCGAGCAGCCGCGCCAGGCGGCTCGGCGAGGTGTCGGCCATCCAGAAGTGGTAGCGCAGCAGCCCGGCGGCGGTGCGCCCGTACAGCCGCGCCCGGTCCCAGTCGTCCCGCGAGGACGCGGCGATCAGCTGCGGCGTCTGCGCGTCGAGCAGCGCCACCAGGTCGTCGGCGAGCAGCCGCAGCTGCCTGGCCTCGGGCGTCTGCCCCACGGATTCGGCCGGGTCCATCATGGCGGCGGGATTGGTCCATCCGTCGTCGGCGCCGAGCAGGCGGTCGAGCGTGTCCGCGGTGCAGGGAAGCAGGCCGGTGTCGACCCGGGCGGCGAGGTAGGCGTGCAGCGCCGAGAGGGCGCGCCGGGGGCTCGCGGCGCCGGTGATCTCCAGCGGACCGTCGAACCCGGCGAACCGCAGCCGCTCGGCCGCGGGCCGCCCGTCGTTGTACGCGCGCATCCAGCGCACCAGCTCGCGGTTGGCCGGGAAGGCGCCCCACCCGTGGCTGAAGCCGCGCGCCATGGCCTCGTCGAGGCTTCCGGCGCCCGAGGTGACGTAGTCGTCCACGACCAGGCCCGTCACGCAGTCACTCTCGATCGCGATCGTGCGGTAGCCCTCCCGCTCGACGAGTTGCCGGAAGAGCTCGTTGCGCAGGTCGAGCAGGACGTGCTCGCCGTGGGTGGGCTCGCCCAGGGCGAGCAGCCGTGGCCGCGTCGGCAGCAGCCTCATGACGTTGGCGGCGTCGACGACGTGGGCGGTGTCCTGGACAGCGAGGGTCATGACCTCAACCGTATCGTTGAACATCGCGGTTGAGAGTTCTGCGCGGTTCTGGCGATGGATCCGTGGTCAACCCTCAAATAGGTGTATCACCGAGGCGATTCCGCACCATCCCCCGACGCCGTTCCGGGCCGGGTCCGTGGCCTGGGACGACCGGGCGATCACTCCAGCGGCTTGCGCCAGTACCAGATCTCCGTGTCCGGTAACTGCTCGGCGAACACGCCGTCGGGCGAGACCTCGCGCAGCAGCGCGCGCAGGTCGCGCTCGAACTCGCCGATGCGCTCGCCGTACAGGTGAGGCGCGGAGTCCGACCGGGAGAACACCCACGCCACGATGTCGTCCGCGCTGCGCTCGACCACCGCGCCGGAGGGCACGACCAGCCGCTGGTACCCCTCGAACCCGGCGCCCTCGATGATCGCGCGTTCCCCGCTCTGCGTGCCGTGCCGCAGCACGCCCTGCCCGGCGCGGCGCACCGCACCGAGGTACGTGCGCACCAGCGCGGCGATCCCCTCGAACGGCGGCGCCGGGTGCGGCAGCGGCAACAGGTCGGCCGCCGGCTCCTTGAGGTCGCTCATGTGCACGAAGAAGCCGTTCGGCTCGATCATCTCGAAGGCGGTGGCGGCGACGCGCTCGCGGTCGGTCCAGTGGAAGGACTGGGCGAAGAGCACCACCCGGAACACCCCGAGGCCGGCCGGAAGGTCCTCGGCGCGCGCCTGCGTCCAGCTCGCGTTACGCACACCGAGACCCTCCGCGCGACGGCGCGCCTCGACGAGCATGTCCGGATCCGGGTCGACGCCGACGGCCTCGGCGAAGTGGGGTGCCAGCGCCGACGTCACCGTGCCCGGCCCACAGCCGACGTCCAGCAGCCGGCCCTGACCGTGCTGGCCGAGTTCACCGGCGAGCCGCGCCGCGTATCCGGGCGCATAGGGCAGCCGGCCCTGGTCGTAGTAGGCGGCACTGCCACGGAACAGCGTCTGATCCCACTGCCAGCCTTCGGGCATCTGTGCTCCCAGGAGTGAAAGGGGCCGGTTGTCCGCTCCTCGGGCACCGTACCGCTTTCCGCACGAAGGTCTGCTCCGCGCCGTCCGGGCCGTCGAGCCGCTCGACGAGGCGCCGCCGACGGGTCCGACGATCGGCGACGGAGTCGGCGGAGCCGGGCGGTGCGGGTCAGACCGCGCGCGCCACGCAGATCCTGGCGTCGAGGCGGGGCCCGGCCTCGTACAGCAGGTATTCCACGCCGCCGTCGGTGCCGAACGTCGGCGACGCCACCCGACCGTTGTCCGAGGCGATCGGCCGGTGGAACACGCCGAGGTGGACCTCGCGGTCGAAGTTGTTGCCGATCTCGGTCAGGTACATGTTGCCGCTGCTGCCGTGATACGCGAGATACGCGGTGCCGTTGCGCTTCAGCAGGTGCGGCGCGGAGATGTCGGTGAGCCCGTCGCCCGACGGTGACACCAACGGGTTCGGGGCGAACTGCCAGCCGCTCCAGCCGTTCGGCGACCAGCCCCAGAAGATCTTCCGGGTGCCGGGCCGGACCGTGTGGGCGCCCATGAACACCATCACGTAACGGTTTCCCTTGCCGGCCACCGGGTGCTCGAAGACCCGCGCGTACGAGGTCTCCGTCGTGTTGGGCACCAGATTCGTCGACAGGATCGGCGTCTCGTTGGTGAAGTGGACGCCGTCGGTCGAACGGGCGACCCGGGTCGTGTGGTTCTCGCCGTGGAAGTACAGGTAGAACTGCCGCGTCGGCGCGTCCCACACGACGTGCGGCGAGGACACGTGGCTCACCGTCGTGGTCGGCAGCACCCGGTCGACGACGGGGTTGCCGGCGTACTCGGTGTAGGGGCCCTCGAGGCGGTCGGCGTAGGCGAGGCAGATTCCGCCGGGCGCGTCGTGCGGCGCGTAGTAGAGGTAGTAGCGGCCGAGATAGCCGCTGATCTTGTCGTAGACGCCGCGCACGCACGGGAAGATGAACTCGCCGGTGGGGTTGTAGCGCAACGGTCGGTCGAACGCGTCGCGCACGTACCGGTAGCTGGGAAAGCCGGCCGGGCCGGCCAATGCCGGCGTGGGCGTCGCGGCGAGACCGGCGCCGGCGGTCGCGGTCGCCACCCCGGCGGCCGCCGCGCCGCGCAGCAGCGCGCGTCGGGAGAAGGATCCTTCAGGGGTACGCGTCATCGCGTTCCCTCCGTTCGTGGGCCGAGCCGACGGGGGCAGGGGAAGCGGGGCGGCCGCGACGGGTCGGGTGACACCCCACCTCGCCGAGCGGCCGAACGGTGTGCGCGCCCGTCGCGATCGGGCTCGTTGATCGATGAGTCTGCGCGCGCCCTCTTCGCGGCGTCAAGATGCTAATACGAATTAGCACGGCGATCCGGCGAGCCGCTACCTCGCCTTCGGGTGCGCCCGCGCGTGCGGGAGGCGTCGACGACAAGGCGGGACGACCGGCGCCCGCCCGAAACCCCCGGGCGGGCGCCGGTCGTGGTCGGCGTCGGCGCGTCAGCCGACGGCGGGCGCGGTCCAGGAGGACCGGATCAACTCCCGCTCGGCGGCGGCGAGGTGGACGGTCGCCGCGAGCCAGGCCCAGGCGTACCGGTCCGGGTCCGGATCGGTGAGCCGACCGAACGCGTCCCGACCGCGCCGGTCGGACTCGTCGGCGAGCGCGGCGGCCAGCGCGGCGGCGGTGGTGAAGCCGGCGCGGCGCAGCGGACCGGCCGGGCCGGCGCCGTCGCCGCGGGCCGCCTCGGCGACGGCGCGACGGCCGCCCGCGACGGCCAGCTCCACCAGCCGGCGGACCCGCCACAGCGGGGACTCCGCGACCGCGTCGGCGCCGACGGCGAGCACCGCTCCGGTCGTCGCGGCCGGGTCGCGCGGCGGCAGGTGCCCGCCCTGGATCTCGTCGTAGCCGAGGTCCGCCCGGCCGTGCCAGTCCGGCGGCAGCCGGAGCGTCGCGGCCGCACCGGGCACCGGGCCGACCGCGAGCGGACGCAGCGTGCTGGCCCGGTCCGGGTCCAGCCGGCCGACCACCCGCACCCGCAGGCCGGGCCGGGAGGCGAGCCGCCGCAGGTTGGCCACGTGGGCCAGCGCCGGGTGTGCGTCGACGGGCATCAGCCGGATCAGCGGCCCGTCCGGCACCGGCGCGCGCTCCGCTGCGGCGTCGGGGGCGGGGGCCAGCTCACGGGCCAGCACCTGGTCGCCGACGGCGCCCACCACCACCAGGTCGCCGCCGACGAGCGCGGTGCCCGCCCGGCCGGGGTCCTCCGGGTCCTCGATGGCGAGCTGGGCGGTCACCACCTCGGCGAGCGGACGGGCGAACAGTTCCGCCAACGTTCCGGTGGCCCAGTCGGTGCCGGCGAGCGGGGTGGCCCGCACGCCCTTGCCGGCGCCGAGCCGGCCGTCCGGGGAGACTGTGGTGCCGGTGATCCGCAGGCCGCCACGGGACAGCACCGCGTGGTTGACCGAGACCGCGCCCATCTCGGTGACCGCCCGGGCGCAGTCCCGGGCCCGGTCCGGCCCGCCCGGTTTCACGTCGCCGAAGGAGAGCTGACGGCCGTCGGCGGCGAGCAGGTGGGTGACCACCCCGGCGTACCCGGTCGCACTGATCACCGGCTCCCGGCAGACACCGTGCACCTCCAGCGTGCCGTCCGGCTGGTAGGCCCGCCGCAGGACGCCGACCAGCGCCGGGTCGGGATCGCCGGCGGCCAGCCGGCCCGCGACGTACAGCAGGTCGTGCAGCACCTCGACGAGCTCGGCCAGCCGGTGGCCGTTCTGTCGTCCCCGCTGTGCGCGCAGGCCACGCACCGTGCGCAGCGCGGCGCTCTCGGCCCGCGGCAGGCCGGCGAGCCGGGCGCCGTGGGCGGCCCGCAGCAGTTCGGCCTGCGGCACCGCCCCGGCGGCCGGCACGCCGGCCGAGAGCACCGCCGCGCCCGCCCGCCACAGCGCGTCGGCGGCGGCCCGT
The DNA here is from genome assembly GCF_059359355.1 of Micromonospora sp. ZG13. Classification (NCBI taxonomy): domain Bacteria; kingdom Bacillati; phylum Actinomycetota; class Actinomycetes; order Micromonosporales; family Micromonosporaceae; genus Micromonospora; species Micromonospora sp. ZG13. The sequence goes on along the minus strand of NZ_JCADBQ010000007.1, from coordinate 149,322 downwards.
TGCGCCTTCGTCGGTGCCGCGCCAGCCGACTTCCTGGTACGCCCGGTGCGGCCGGACGCCGCGTCGGCGCGGTCCGGCGTCGGGGACGCGGCGGCGGTGGCCGCCGGACCGGGGTGGCTGCCCGGATCGGCGACCGGGCAGACCAGCAGGACGGCGGTGCGGTGCAGGCAGCGGGGCGACAGCAGGCAACTGCACCGCGCCTGCTCCGGGGCGGTGACCGCGCCTGCCGGTCCGGGCGTCAGGGTGACCAGCGCCTCCGGTCCGCAGTCGACCGACACGCCCCCGTCGAGGTGACCGACCGGTACGCCGGCCAGCCGCTCGATGGCGGCGTCCAGCCGCTTGTGCAGCCGGGACGGCAGGGCCGCCACCGCCGCGGCGGCGACGGCCGGCAGCACCGCCGGCAGCCGGTCGGTGTCCACGGCGGTGGCGGTGCGTTGCGTCAACGTGATCCTCCGCGGATGCGGTCGCCCACCCAGCGGGCGAGTTCGAGCGGACTGAGGGCGGCGACCGGCATTCCGGCCGCGACGAGCTGCTGGGCGACCGGCACCGAGTAGCAGGGCGCTCCCCTGTCGTTCAGCGCGGCGCAGCCGAGCACGTGCACGCCGGAACTGACCAGCGTGCGGACCTCGCCGAGCAGCCCGGCCAGCGGGTAGCCCTCCTCGAAGTCGCTGACCACGGCGACGATGGTGCGGCTCGGCACGGTCACCAGCGAGCGGGCGGCGGCCAGCCCGGCGGCGATGTGCGTACCACCGCCGACGCGCACCTCCAGCAGCAGCGACAGCGGGTCGTCGACCCGGTCGGTCAGGTCGACCACCTCGGTGGAGAAGGCAAGGAAGTGGGTGGACAGGGCGGGCACCCCGGCCAGCACGGCGGCGGTCAACGCCGACCACACCACCGACGCCTCCATCGAGCCGGACACGTCGACCACCAGCACCAGCCGCCAGTCGGCCTCCTTGCGGGTGCGGCTGTTGAAGACGGGGCGCTGCGGCACCACCACCGTCCGGCCGTCGCCGAGGCGCTGGGTGTGCGCCAGGTTCGCCCGCAGCGTACGGGCGAGGTTGATCCGGCCGCCGGGGCGGCGGGACGGACGCGGGTTGGTCAGCCCCGTCAGCGCCGGGCGGACCTGGGTGGCCAACTGCTTCGTCAGCTCCTCGACCAGCCGCCGCACCAGTGGACGCAGCTTGGCCAGCTGCCCCTCGGGCAGCCCGCCGGCCAGCGACAGCACCGAGGTCAGCAGCTCCATCGACGGGCGTACCGCGGCGGGGTCGAGCTCGGTGAGCACGTCGGTACGGCCGTCCTCGGCCGCCCGGGCGATGACCTCCTCGCGGACCGCGGTGCCGAACAGCGCCTCGAGTTCGTCGGCCCACTCGCGGGCGGTCGGGAAGGACGCCTCCTGGCCGCCCCCGGCCGCCTGACCGAGGTCGGTGGCGCCCTCACCCTGACCCGCCCCGTACAGCTCGTCCAGGGCGCGGGCGTAGCGACGGGCGTCGGCCGGCAACCGGTCGGGTTGGCGGCCGAGCAGCAGCCGCCACCGGTCGGTGGGGGTGAGCCCCGCCTCGGAGGTGTCCGGCCCGGGCGCGGCCTCGGCCTCGGCGTCGGCGTCGGTGCAGCCGCTCGGTGTGCCCGGGACGGGGATGTGGCGGGCGAGCAGGGCGGCCCGGCCGGCCGCGTCGGCGGCGGCCCAGCGGGCCAGCAGCTCGGGCGGGGCGGACAGGCTCAGATCGAGCCGGTCGCCGAGCCGGTCGGTCACGGTGTGCAGCAGCCGGTCCCGGGCCGCCGGGGTCAGCACGTCGAATCCGCCGCGCAGCGCCGGCAGCCGGTCCAGGAAGTCGGCGTCGGGGAGCCGCTCGACGCGCTCCAGCAGCGGGTCCAGCGCGGCCGGGGCGGACTGCAGCAGCGGGTGCGCCGCGGTGAGCAGACCGCCGAGCAGCCGGTGCAGGTGCCGGCGGGTGTCCGGTCCGGTCGCCGCGTCGACCCAGCCGGCCACCCGGGTGCCCAGGGTCTCCAGGTCGGTCAGATCGAGCAGCACCCGGGCGGCCAGGGCGGCGCCCTGGATCAACGGCGAGCCGGCGCGGGCCAGGTGGTCGAGGGCCTCGTCCAGGCGCAGGCCGATCCGGTCCTCGCCGGCGCGGACCGCGAGGTCGACCAGCGCGGCGGCGTCGGCCGGGGCGTCGCTGCCGGCCAGGCCGGGCAGTCCGCGTACCGCCGCGTCCAGCAGCACGACGGCCAGCTCGGCCGCCCGGGCCCGGCCGTCGGCGGTGGTGCCGGGCAGGTGTTCGCGGCGCAGCGCCTCCAGCAGGTCCAGCGCGGCCAGCAGCTCGGGCAGCGTGCCGGTGCCCGGCAGCACCGAGGCCGCCAGGTCGAGCCGGTCGGTGACCAGCTCCGGCAGGTCGCACCGGGCGGCGTCGCGCAGGCCGACGAGCAGCTGGGCGGCGGTGGGGCCACCGTCGGCGGCCTCCCGGCGGAACCGTTCCCGCAGGGTTCCGGCCGCGGCCAGCGCCGCGGTCACCCCGCGTACGCCCACCAGGTCCAGCCGGGCCGCCACGGACGGCGTCCAGGCCAGTTGCCAGCGGGTGGTCAGGGCGGCACCGTCGCCGGTGCCGGACACCGCGACCGCCTCGCCGTAGCCGACGCCGCAGACCTGGAGGCGTTGCAGCAGGATCTCCCGCCGCCCGTCCAGCTCGGTACGCAGCGGGTCCAGCCGCACCTCGCGGGCCTTGGGGTTGTCCGGGCTGGGCAGCCGCAGTGTGGCGAGTTCCGCCTCGACCGCCGGGCCGAGCCCGGAGCGCGGCGTACCGGGTGCGACGCGGCCCCGCTCGGCGCCGACCAGCACGGTCTCCAGCGCCCGGGCCAGCGCCCGGCCCCGGCCGAGCAGTTCGCCCTGGCCGAGCACGGTGGTCACCGCCTCCAGCACCTCGCCCCGGCCCGGGGCGGGCAGGTCCCGCAGCCGGGCCAGGTCGTCGGCGAGCCGTACCGTCTCGGTGGCCTCACCGGTGCCGGCGGTGTGGCCGGCCGCGCGGAGTTCCCGGCACAGGTCGGTGACCGCGCGGGCGGCGGCGGCCCGGATCCGTTCCGGGTCGCCGGCGGCGGTGAAGACGGACTGCTGCCAGCGCGGGTCGCGGATACCGGCCGGGTAGCCGGACCGGGAGTCGAGCAGGTCGAAGGCGTACGGCACCAGCGAGGTGACCGCCGTCGCGCCGCCGTCGGTGGCGGCGGGTCCGGTCGGCGTCGTCACGGACCGGACCGGATCGGTCGCGGCGGTGGCCGGCCGGACGGACGCCACGCTGGCGTCGGCGGCCGGCGCGGCGGCGAGCAGGGCCGGCGCGTGGAAGGCGCCGACGACGGCGGCGACCCGCCGGCCGTCGGCGCCGGCCTCGGCCAGCACCCGGCGCATGTGCCGCTCGCGGGCCAGGTCCCGGGCCGGTACGCCGCCGTGGCTGGCGCTGTCGGTGCGCATCGCCCAGCCGACGCCGAGCGCGGCCCGGCGCAGCGCTTCGGGCGCGCTGCCCGGGGCGCGCACCTCCACCACCCGGTCCCACAGGTCGTCGCCGTCGCGGCCGGTGCCGCTGGCGCTGAGCGCGGCGGCGTAGGAGCGACGCAGGCCGGGCACCGGCTCACCGGCGTCCGGCTCGGGCCCGCCACCGGCGGCCGGGTCGGTGCCGGTGGCCGGGTCGGTGCCGTCGGCGGTCCAGCCGCGGTCGGCCAGCGGCAGGTCGCAGCAGAGCACCTCGACGCCGCGTTGCCGGGCCCAGCGCAGCGCGGCCAGCTCCGGGGAGAAGTCGGCGAACGGGTAGAAGCCCATCGGGCCGTCCGTGCCGTGGCTGCCGACGAGGGCCAGCGGGGCCCGCGCGGCCGGGTCGGACAGGTACGGCAGCCAGCGCTGGAAGTCGGCCGGCAGCTCGACGCAGACCACCTCGGCCCCGGCGGCGTCCAGCAACGCCGGGACCGCCGCCGCCAGCGCCGGGCTGTGGTGCCGCACCCCGATCAGGTACGGCCGGAGCGAACCGGCGAGCGCGTCGACCACGGCGCGCGGGTCGGCCGACGTCGGGCCGACGGCCACCGGTCCGGCGGTCGGCGGGGCCGCGCCGGGCGTACGGGAGAGGGTCGTCACCGCAGGCTCTCCCGCAGGTCCCAGAGCCGGCGCCACATCGCCGAGCCGTCCTCGGCGCGGCGGCGGACCGGGCCGTCCCAGTAGCCGAGCAGCCGGGCGTGGTCGTTCTGGTCGTCCTTGCGCACCACGCCGAGCAGGTGCCCGGGCACCAGGTCGAGCGCGTCCCCGCCGGGCAGGTACGCGGCCGACAGGCCGAGCGACACCGCCACCTGCACCGCCTCGGCGGTGGACATGACCGTGCCGGGCCGCTCCACGTCCCAGCCCTCGCCCGAGCGACCGGAACGCAGGTCGCGGAACACGGTGACCAGGGCGTCCAGCACCGCGTCGTCCACCGTGTAGGCCGCACCGGCGCGCCGCACGGCGGCGGTGGCCTGCTGGCGGACCAGGTCGGTCTCGACGTCGGCGTCGGCGATCGGGTGGATGGTCTCGAAGTTGAACCGGCGCTTGAGCGCCGAGGACATCTCCGACACACCCCGGTCGCGCAGGTTGGCGGTGGCGATCACGGTGAACCCGGGCAGGGCGCGGATCAGGCCGTCCTCGGTGCCGGACAGCTCCGGCACGTTCATCCGCCGGTCGGACAGGATGGACACCAGCGCGTCCTGCACCTCGGGCAGGCAGCGCGTGACCTCCTCGATCCGCACCACCCGGCCGGTACGCATCGCGGTCAGCACCGGCGAGTCGACCAGCGCCTGCGGGGTCGGGCCCTGCGCGAGCAGCAGGGCGTAGTTCCAGCCGTAGCGGAAGGCGTCCTCGGTGGTGCCGGCGGTGCCCTGCACGGTCAGTGCGCTCGTGCCGCAGACCGCGGCGGCCAGCAGCTCCGACAGCATGGACTTCGCGGTGCCGGGCTCGCCGACCAGCAGCAGGCCCCGCTCGCCGGCCAGGGTGACCACGCACCGCTCGACCAGGCTCCGCTCGCCGACGAACTTCGCCGCAATGGTCATGCTGGCCGGCAGCTCGGTGCCGTCGGGGCCGGTACGCCGCTCGGCGGGCAGCTTCAACGCCTCGCCGTCGCTGCCCTGGATGAAGGTGACCACGGCGCGCGGGGTCAGCGCCCAGCCCGGCGGCCGGGCCCCGTCGTCGTACGCGGCCAGGAAGGCCAGCTCGTCGGCGTACCGCTGCTCGGCGGAGAGGACCTGGGCGGCGGTCTCCGGCGCCTCGGAGGGGCGGACGTGTTCCGTCACGGTCACGGGTGTTCCTCGATCTTCCTCTTGGGGGTGTTTCGGGACAGGGGTCGGCGGCGCGGCGGCGCCGCGACGTCCGGGCAGGTCGTCGCGGACACCACCGCCCTTTCGGGTACGGGTCAGCGGGGAGCGCCGCGGCCGGGCAGGTTGTCGAAGCGGGGCCGGTCGCCGTCGCGGAGGCGTTGCCAGGCCCGCCGGTAGAGCGCGGCGGCCGGTTCGAAGGGCACGGTCACCCCGAGCGCGGCCGTGCCGTCGGGGGCGAGGTCGAACAGGGCCACCTTCCAGCCCTCGATCGGTGCCTGCCCGCCGCCGCGTTCCAGCCACGGGCCGGGCAGGAACAGCGACCGGCCGGCCCGGGACCGGCTGGCCTCGACGACCAGGTCGGTGCCGGCCAGTTCGGCGCGGGCCGCCTTCAGCCGGGCCGGCTTCCAGCCCGTCCACTTCGCCGTGTTGCGGTCGGTCGGGTCGGGCATGGCCAGCAGCATCAGGTACGCCGCCGCCGCGTCGGCGCCCAGGCCGTGCTCCCCGGCGACCTCGGGGACCAGGTCGGGCACCGACCGCGTCGGGTCCTGCGGCCACCAGGTCCCGTCCGCCGCGCGCTCGCCACCGTCGGGCTCCCCCGCGTCGGCGAGCAGCGCGACGAAGCGCGGGTCGCGCACCAGCCGCAGCGCCACCTCCACCGGGTACGGCTTGGCCGCGTCCCCGCGCAGCGCCGGCAGGTACGGGTCCGTGCCGTCGGCGTCGAGCAGGTTCGGCCGCAGCGCGGGCGACGGTTGGCTGTCGTGGGTGGACAGCACGATGGCGCCGTAGCGTTCCCAGCCCGGGCCCGTCTCGGACGGGGTGCCCGCCACCTGGCGGAACTCGGGCAGGGAGACGTACTGCTCGAGGTCGAGCAGGAGGTGGGGGTTGGCCAGCCGGTCCCGGATCGCGGCGAGCGCGGCCGGCAGCGCGGCCCGGCACGGGTCACCGGCCGGCGTGTGGTGGGCGACCCAGGCCGCCAGGGCGACCGTGGAGCGCAGCACGTGGCCGGTGAAGCCCGTCGTCCGGTTGTCGACCGGCCGGACCCGGTCGCCCCTGACCTCGAAGGCCAGGTCGGTGCTCAGCTCGGCCGAGCGGGCCGGGTCGAGCAGCGCCGGCAGGGCCTTCGCGGGCGCCCAGCCGGTGCGGATCGCGCGGGTCGCCTCGGCGAGCAGCTGTTCGGGCACGACCACCCGGCGACCCAGAGCGGCGTTCCACACCGCCGCGGCGGCGGCCACGTCCGGCCCGTCGGTCCACAGCCGGGCCGGGTCGGCCGGCAGCAGCGCCGAGACCACGGCCCGCCGCAGTGCCGGCCGGGCCTCCCGCAGCACCCCGAAGGCCAGCTTGACCTCGCCGACCTGCCTGATCCCGAGCGCCTTGCGCAGCTCGGTCGGGACGGTGCCGGCCGAGTCCGCGTACGGCAGGCCGGCCAGCACGAGCTTCGCGGCGGTGGGGGTGACGCCGGTCAGCTCGGCGAACCGCTCGGCCGCCTCCGGCCGCCAGGGCAGCGGACCGCGCGTGGCCCACTCGGCGCGGAAGCCGGCCAGCCAGCCGGTCGGCCGTTCGTCACCGACCGGCTCCGAGGAGTGCACCGTGTACGGCTCGGGCACGGCGAAGACGCCGGCCGGGTCGTGGTGCAGCGCGTCGAAGTAGTAGCCGGTGGCCGTGCCGCTGGAGTTGAGCACGGCGAGGAACGCCCCGTCGGGCAGCGGCAGGATGCCCGGCCGGGGGTAGCGGCGCGAGCCGTCGGGGTTCTTCAGGTCGTCGTCCAGCAGGTGCAGCCTGCACCGGCGCCACCGCCCCGGCTCGGCCGCCGCGCTCAGGTCGAGCCCGTCCAGCTCCGTGAGCAGGGCGGCCAGCGTCTCCCGGTGCTCGTCGGGGGTGACCGCCGCGACGGCCCGGTAGGCGACGGCGGCGACGCCGCCGAGCAGCGACCACCAGTTCAGGGTGGACGGCAGCGACGGCCCGTCCAGGTGCAGCCGTACGGCGGGATCGACCCCGGTGGCGGAGCACTGGATGGCGAACGCCTGGAACTGGGTGAAGGTCGAGGTCGCGGTGCCCGCCCCGTGGACCGAGCCGCGCAGCCCGTCCAGCGCCGCGCTGAGCTGCCTGTCGGTGGGTCCGGCCGCGGCGGCCGGCGGTGTCACGGCGACGGGCGCGGCCAACGACCTGGTGAGACGCTCGGTCACCGCGTCCAGGTCGGTACGCACCCGGGCGGCCAGCCGCAGCGCCCCGGCCACCCCGGCGAGCAGGGCGTCGTGGCCGATCGCCGGCAGCGTCGAGCGGACCAGCTCCACCAGCGCGTCGGTGTCGTCCCCGTCGGTGGCCGGTGCGGCGCCGCCGCCGGTGCCGACCGCGGAAGCCGGGACGGCGACGGGCAGACCGGTGATCGCCTGCGTGGCGGCGGTCGACCCGGATCGCGTCGCCGCGCGGGCCGCGGCCCGCGCGGCCTCTTCCGCCAGGGCGGCGCGCCGCTCGTCGACCGCGACCTTGAGCAGTGCGGCGGCGGTCTCCCGGTCCATCCGGCGCAGGGTGGTGGAGCCGGCCGGGTCCCGGGGCAGCAGGTGGCCGAGGAACGCCTGCGGCGGCAGCGGCAGGGCGTCGGGGTGGTAGTCGCGGCTGGCCGGCGGTCCGGGGACCGCCGACGCCACCCCGTCCGGGTCGAGCAGGACGAACCCCTGGAGCACGGCCCGCGGCCGGTCGTCGCCGGGCAGCACCAGCGCCGCGATCGGCTCCTGCCCCGCGGCCACGGTGACCGTACGGCCGGCGAGGTCGTCGCCGCGTACCGAGCCGTCCGGCAGGGTGACCACCCGCCAGCCGAGCAGACCGTCCACCGGGACCGCGGCCGGGGTGGCCCGGTCGGACAGGGCCGGGCGCAGCCAGCTGGCCGGCTCCCGCAGCTGGCTGCCGTCGACCGGGAGGTCCGCCAGGAACCGGGGCAGGGCGCGGCGGCCGTGCGTGTTGCCGACCGGGTCGTACTCGCGCCAGCCGTACGTGTCGTCGTCCTCGCTGTGCCGGTAGACCCAGTGGTCGGTGCCGTCGGTGATGACCGGTAGCTCGGACGGCACGGCGGTGTCGCCGGCGTGCAGTACGCCGTCGCCGGTGGTCCGTCCGCCGCCCGCCAGCGGCAGGGTGATCCCCTTCCCGCGTGGCTGGCTGCCGTGGTGGCGGCCCTGGAGGGGCTGCGGTTCACCGGGCGCCGAGTGCCAGTAGCCGCGCAGGTCGTAGTCGAGCGCCTGGGAACGCCAGTAGACCAGCAGGTGGCCGTCGACGTAGTGGTAGCCGGGCTGGCCCCACATGTCGTTGGCCGGGATGCGCAGGTCGTGGCGGAGCACGATGCCCTCGGCGCCGATCACGCGCACCGTGGTCGGCCCGGCCAGGATCACGTACGGCCAGGCCTCCTGCCGGGTGACCTCGACCCGGCGGTCGCCGCCGGTCACCTCCTGCCAGGCCGCCTCCCAGTCCGGCCAGCCCAGCTCGTCGACGATGCCGCCGCGCAGGGCGCGGGCGACGTGCTCGGCGAGGTCGACGCCCAGGGCCTGTCCGAGGTCGCCGCCCGCGCCGGGCTCGCCGACGACGTCGGGGACGAGACGCAGCGCCTCGACCGGGATCCTGCCCAGCCAGTCCACCGACGCCGGCAGGTACGGCAGCCCGGCGGTGAACCGGGCGCGGATCCGCGCCCGCAGCCAGTCGGTCAGCAGCGGCCGGACGCCCGGCGTGTCGACCATCCGGCGCAGCGCCGGTTGCTGGTCGTCGAGCTGGTCGAGGCCCCGGCGCAGGGCGGCGGTGAACCGGTCGTCGCCGGCCACGGCGAGCAGGTCCCGCTCTCCCCCACGCTTGACCCAGTTCGCCAGGTCGAGCACGTCGCGCTTCTTGGGCGGGGTCACCGGCAGGCCGAGGGCGAGCATCAGGTCGAGCAGTTCCAGGTCGCCGTCGACGTCGAGGCTCTCGCCGCTGTCGGCCAGTTCGACGCGCAGCCGGTCGGCCATCCGCTCGACGAGCGGGTACAGCTGCGGCAGCCGGCGATGGCGGTGGTGGTGCCCGGAGTTGGCCCGGCTCACGAAGCGGCGCAGCCAGCCGACGGAGCCGTCGCGCGGGCGGGCCGCCTCCGGCACGTCCGGGTCGCACAGGCCGGTGAGCGCGCCGGTGTCGGTGAGCAGGGCCAGCCAGGTGACCAGGTCGTCGCGGTCGGCGGGCATCAGGTCGAGCAGGCTGCCGCGGACCGCCGGATCGCGCCCGGCCAGCGCCGTCACGGCCGGCAGGTGCGCCTTCCACCAGCCGGCCGGCGCCTCGGCGGCCACCGGCAGCCGGAGCAGCTCGGTCAGGTAGGCCGCCTCACGGTCGGCGACGGCGGCGGCGCCCTTGCCGGCGGCCTTGGTGGCGGTCCGGACCAGCCGGTTCACCGCGGTGGCCGACTGGGTGGACGGGACCACCCCGGCGGCCGCGGCCCGCAGCGCCAGCCGGCAGAAGCGGTCCAGCGCCTCGTCGGCCGGCAACTGGGCGGCCAGCTCCTTCGCGTAGCCGGCCAGCGCGGTCGCGGACACCACCTTGGCCGACGCGAACTCCACGTAGACCTCGTCCAGCCGGTGCAGGTCGACCGGCAGGCCGTGCTGCGCCTCCGCCTTACGCGCCTTGTTGAACAGCTGCGTGGCGTACGCGTCCTGCCCGGCGGCCAGGAACACCCGCGCCGCCTGCTCGAAGAACGTCGGCAGGAAGTGCGGCAGCGTACGGGCGAACCGGTCGGCGATGCCCTGGTGGGCGTCCAGGGCGGCCTTGGGACGCGAGCGCACCTGCTTGGCCAGCTTCTGCAGCTCCGGCACCACCGCCAACGCGTGCCGGCCGTCCGCCGGATGGTGCACCAGCACCCATTCCGGGAAGGCCAACGGGCGGCGGGGGCCCAGCCCGACGACGACCGGCTCGGCGCCCGGCGCCAGGCCGAGGAATTCGAGGGCGATGTCCTCGCCCTCGCCGAGGGCGGCGTCGACCAGGCGGACCACCGGCCGGTCGTCGAGGGCCGGGTGCCGGTAGGTGCGGGCGGTCAGGGGCACCGCCCGCTCCCCCGCCCCGGCGGTGTCGGTCGGCAGCACCGCGCCAGCGGTCAGCAGGCTCTCGGCCGAGTGCTCGCCCGCGGTCGTGGTCATCGCGCTCACGCCTTCTTCCCCGTTCCGGTCACGGCGCCGGACAGGGCCGTCGCCATCCGCATTCCTTCCGACCAGGCCACCGGCCCGACCTCGGTCAACCGCAGCGTCGGGCCGTCCACGACCGCCCAGGAGAGGGTGCCCAGGGTCGCCTCGGAGTCCCAGTAGTCCTCGTCGAACCACAGCGCGGCCTCCACGGTGCGGCCGGCCTCCCAGACGCGGCACCTGATCTGCGAGCCGGAGACCCGGAAGCCGAGCGTGGCGGCCCGGACGGCCAGCCGGTTGGGGACCTTGGTGCCACGGAAGTCGGCGACCGTGGTGTCCCGCGCCCTGAGGTCCTCGGGCTTGTCCCAGGTGCCCCGGTGCAACTGCTCGATGCGCTGGGTCACGTCCAGTTCGTCGGCGAACTCGCGCAGGTCGGCCAGGTCGGGCAGGCGCACCGGGTGGGGCAGCGTGGCGGTCGCCGGCGAGAGCCGGACGGTGTCGCCGTCGAGGTTGACCACGCGCAGGTCGCCGCCGTCGGTGACGTCGCGCAGGAAGCCCGCCTCGGCCGGGTCGTCCCCGAGGACCACGAGGTCGCGCAGCGCGTGCTGCCAGGCCGGGTCCGGCCAGACGCGGGCCAGCAGCGCGGTCGGCACCGGCAGCGAGGACACCACCCAGGCGTCGACCCGGGCCAGGCACTCGACGCCGTGCCGGTCCAGCCACTGGGCGAGCTGGCGCAGCCCGTCCACCTCGGGGGCGTCGCGCAGCGCCTTCGGCAGAGTCTTCAGTGGACGGCCGCCGGCGCGCGGGCCGGTGGAACGGGCCGCCACCTTTCCGTCCACGAGAGAGATCTCGTACGAGTCCCCCACCGGTAGCCAGGCCATCAGGAACACCCTCCGCAGTGGCAGAACAGCCAGATTTCGTGAGGAATCGGCCGTGATCGACAACGAGGGCACGCTAACAGTAGTGACCGACACGACAGCGACCCATCGGCCGAGCAGCCGAGGCCGGGTCGGCGACACGAGGACGGCGCGGCTCACGGAAGTCGCAGGTCCGGCGGGCCGGAGTGCGCGGCGCAGGGCCGACGGCGAGCCCGGCGGGAACCCCACGGTGATGACCTAGGTCACACGGCGACCGGAGAAGCCTCGCTCCAGCCGGTCCGGCGCTGGCGATCCTCTCCCGTTGGGACGCGGCACCCGGGCCATGTCGGGCCGAGGCCCCGTCGTGGCACGGTGCCGGCCGGATCAGGGGGACGCACCCCGCCGTGGTGATCGAGCAGCCTGCCGGGCAGCGCGAACAGGGCCTGTCGTTCGGTGGCCGACCGCGGGGCGAGCAGCGGCGTACCCGCGGCGGTAGGTCGACAGCCGCGACGCGAGCGGTGGTCTGGCGGGACGTGCGCGGGACGGCGGCGGTCGCCCGCCGCCGTCCCGGCGGAACCGTCGGCTCAGCAGGTGGTGTTGCCGGCCGGCACCCAGCCGTCCACGGACGGGTGCTCGGCGCCGTGACCGTAGATCCAGACGTCGTCGTCGACGGCCCAGACCTGACCGTGCCAGCGGAACCCGCGCCCGGCGGTCAATGTGAGCAGCACGTGGCTGTGCGGCGCGGCGCGCAGCCAGGTGTTCTCCCGGAGGTTGCAGACGATGCCCCACGCGTCGCTCGCCGAGGCCGGTGCGGCGGCCACAGCCGAGCCGGAAAGAACGACGGTCGCGACCGTCAGTGCGTGCAGGAGTCGGCGTTTCACTCGTGTCCTCTCGACGATGGACGATGACGGATCCCGATTGTGGTCGATGCCCGGTCCCGACGCCACGGCAGGCCTTCACGGGGGTGAACGGCCCGCGACCGGAGCGACGGCGGCGGTCAGCCGGCGGGACGTCGCGGGTCGGGGTGCCGACCGGCGAACGCCCGCAACAGGGTCGTGACCGCGACGGTGAGGTCCGCACGGTTCGCGGCCGTACCGGGTGGCGGCGCGGTGCGCGCGCCCGCGCCGGCCAGCCGGTCGAAGAGCAGACCGTCGATGCAGGCGACGAGATGGTCACCGGCCTGCCCGGGGTGCCGGGCGCCCGCGGCCGCCAGCATCGCCCTCGACTGCGCGCGCGACGCGTCGCCGTACGCGAGGATCGTCCGGAGTTCCGGGCGGTGCGTGGCCTCCAGCAGGCAGGCGTAGCGGGCGAGCGTGCGGTTGCGGGCGGTGCTCATCCACCGATCGAGCATTGCGGCGATGCCGCCGGCCACCGCGACGACGTCGTCCGGCGCGAGTTCCGGGACGCCTTCCCCGGCCGGCACCCCGGCGGCTTCCAGGTCGGCCCGGTCGAGGTCGGCGAGCCGGCGCACCACCGCTTCGATGAGCGCTGCGCGGGTGCGGAAGTACGCGGACGTGGTGCCCTGCGGCAGCCCGGCCCGCGCGTCGACGGCGCGGTGGGTGAGCCCACGCATGCCGAGTTCGGCGAGTACGTCGATCGCGGCGTCGGTCAGGACCGCGAACCGGTCGGTCGGCACGGCGTCGCCACCTCCTTCCACGGCGGTAGTATCTCTTTCTACATCTGTAGAAGGAGCGGCGATGACGCGGACGGCAGTGGTGGTCGGAGCCGGCATCAGCGGGCTGGGCGCGGCCATCGGCCTGCACCGCGCGGGCTGGCGGGTGACGGTGCTCGAACGTGCCGCCGCCTTCCGTCCGGTCGGGGCGGGACTGGTCCTGCAAGCGAACGGGCTGCGCTGCCTGGACGCGCTGGGCCTCGGCGCTGCCGTACGGCAGCGGGGCCGCGCCGACGTCTCCGGCGGCACCCGCAGAGCCGACGGCCGGTGGCTGGCCCGCATCGGGCCCGGCGAGCTTGCCCGCGCGCTCGGCACACCCGCCGTCGGCATCCACCGCGCCGCCCTGCACGAGATCCTGCTCAGCGCGCTGCCGGACGGCGTCGTGCTGACCGGCGCCGAGGTCCGCGCCGTCACCGCTGACGGCGAGGTGACCTACCAGGGCCGGCACGGGACGGCCCGGACGAGCGCCGATCTCGTGATCGGCGCGGACGGCATCCACAGCACGGTGCGCGGGCTGCTCTGGCCGGAGGCCGCCGCCCCCGCCCCCATCGGCGTGACCGCCTGGCGCGGGGTCACCCCGACCTGGGACGGCGAGCTCGTCGTCGCGATCAGCTGGGACCGGGGCGCCGAGTTCGGCATGGTGCCGCTCACCGACGGCCGCGTCTACTGGTTCGCCTCCGTCAACGCCGCGCCCGGGTCGCCGGCCGGCGACGAGCCGGACCGGGTGCGCGAGCGGTTCGGCGGCTGGCACGATCCGATCCCCGCCCTCATCGCCGCCACCGGCACCGTCCTGCGGGACGACCTCGCCTGTCTGGACGAACCCCTGACGACGTACGTCAAGGGCCGGGTCGTCCTGATCGGCGACGCGGCGCACGCGATGACACCCAACCTCGGCCAGGGCGCCAACCAGGCGCTGGAGGACGCCGTCGTGCTCGCCTCCGTCGCCGGCCGCCCGGACGGGCCCCTCGCCTACGACCGGCAGCGCCGCCCGCGCAGCCAGCGGGTGGCGAGGGCGTCCCGCGCGGTCGGCCGCTTCGGTCAGCAACTGGAGAACCCCGTCGCCGTGGCGGCCCGCGACGCCGTCCTGCGCCTCACCCCGCCCCGACTGGCGCTGCGCTCGATGGCCCGCTACGCCGACTGGCGTCCGCCGTCGCTCGACTGAGAGCGCGCCGCGGGCCGCCCGGCGCGCCGACACCGCACCCGCGCCGTGCCCGGACGTCGGGCCGTCGACGGGCTCGCCGGCTCCGCCGAGGTGCGCGCCGGGCGGCGCCCCAGGGCGTCGCCCGGCAGCCGCCGCCTACTGGAAGGAGCCGTAGAAGTCGGTCAGTGCGTCGTGCACGTTGTCCCGGTCGAACTTCTCGATGCTCAGGATGAGGGCGAACAGTTCCGCGCTGTCCTTGGGGATCCGGCAGTTCACCTCGGTGACGAGTTCGTCGAGCATCCAGTGCAGCAGCTGGGCCATGGGCGTCCGGGCGGCGAGGTCGGAGTTGATGGTGAACCGGATGGTGCCGTCCGCGTTGATCACCGTGGAGTGGTTCAGCATGTTCGGCTCGGCCCGCACCACCAGCCGCTCCTCCGCCCGCATCAGCGACAGCATCGCCGCGTGCAGCGCCTCCATGTACGCCTTGGTCAACGGCGCGTACGCCCGGCCCTGCGGCAGGTCGGTGAGCACGGCGGCCACCGACCTGGGCAGGTCGGTCCTGCTGAAGTCGAGGCAGGCGAAGTCGTAGCTGCGTACCCACGCGCGGGTGATGCGGGACGCGAGAACGGTGTGCAGCGAGTCCATCCGGGGCGCGGCACGGCCCCGCATGGCGGCCACCTGGACGTCGGCGGGGAACGGCCCGCCCTGGCCCAGCGCCTCGTAGACGGTCTGCTCGAAGTTGGCGGCGTTCCGCAGGGCGATCTGGCCCTGGAGGTAGTAGGGGGCGTTGCGGTGGCGGTAGACGATGTCGACCGTCGGGTTCTCCGCCAGGGTGTGCGTCCCCTCGTGCAGGAGTGTGGCGGCGAGTTCCCACACGTGCATCGTTCCGTCGAGTGCGGAGCGACCCACGTTGATGATCGCGGTGTCGCCCTGACCGCTGGCGAGCGCGCCCATCCCGTCGGGCAACGTCAGGTTGCACACGAATCCCGACCGCTGGCCGTCGGTGCGCTTGAGCATGGCCCGCAGCGCCGTGACCGTCTGCGCGAAGCGGGCCTTGGCCACCGACGAGGTGGACCCGAACAGACGCGCGAAGGCGTTGTTGACGGCCGTGTGCCCGGGGCTCCCGACGTCGTTCATGACGTCGACGATCTTGTTCTGCAGCTCGTCCAGGGCGGCGCCGAGGTAGGGATTGCCGGCGGCGGATGGCACGACCCCGTCCAGGGAGTCCTGCACCTCCTTGAACAGGGTGGCCGCCCGGTGCACCGTCGCGCCGCGTACCGAGATCTGCTGCAACCAGGGCCCGTCGACCAGGCCGGCCACCGTGTCGAGTCGCGCGGTCGACCGGTCGCGACGCAGCCCCGCCCGCAGCGCGGCGACCAGGGGACGCAACCGTTGCAGCTCGCAGGCCATCAGCACCCGGTACGTCTGGAACACCTCGCGCCGGCCGAGATCGAGCGCATTCCTGGTCGCTTCGTCGGGGAACGGGAACATGTGGCGGCTCCTTCGCGCGCTGCCGGCCCGGCCCGGTCAGCCGAACGCTGGCGAAGAGGTAGCACCCGGCCGGCCGTCGCGGTCAGTGACCCGTCGACCATCGGACAGCGACTGCGCCCAATGCCCCGAGTTGTCGGCCGCGATCGGACCCCGCGCCGGCTGGGCCGACGCTCGGGGCGGCCAGGCCGACGGACGGCGGGCGGGGCGATGGGCGGGATGCCGACGGACGGTCGCGCCGAGGGCCGTTGCGCGGCTTTCGCCAGGTTGATGCGAACCCCCGTCATCTGACATCGACCGACAGCGACAGACGTATTTATTTCTGTCGATCGCGCTCCGTATGGATGTCCACCCGCCCACGCCGCCACACCGGGGCGCGCGGCGATTCCCCACCACCGGGAGGAAATGTGTCCACCAGACTCGCAGGAAGAGCGCGCCGCTCGACGCTCGCCCTGTTCACCGGCGCGGCGCTGGCGACGCTGTTGTCCGTCACCGCGGCCGGCGCCGCGCCACTGGCCGGCCCGACGGACAGCCGCGCCGCCGCCGCTGCCGTCGACGTGTACATGCAGGACACTCCCGCCGACGTGGGGATCGAGCCGCACGCGCTCAATCCCCTCTGGCAGAGCCCGGACATCAAGGTCTGCCACACCGCCGTCGAGTGCGCGACCAGCCAGAACCCGATCGTCGGCCAACGCAACTACATCTTCATCAAGCTGCGCAACCCCGGCCCGTACGGCGACAGCGTCATGGAGCAGGGCACGATCTTGGTCTACCGGACCACGCCCGGCGGCGGGGCGGCCTGGCCGGGCGCGTGGACGCAGATCGGGGCGATGGCGGTACCGGTCTACCCCGGGGTCACCTCCGTCACCATCCCGTGGGACAACGTGCCCGGCCCCGGTCACTTCTGCCTGCTGGCCCGCTGGGTCTCCCCCAACGACCCGATGACCTTCGAGGGCCCGGACATCGGCGTCAACACCCGCCACAACAACAACATCGCCTGGCGCAACGTCGACTCGGTGGCGCTGACCGCCGGCGGTCAGGCGCAGATCCGCCCGTTCGCCATCGGCAACACCCTGACCCGCCCGGCCCGCAGCAGCGTGGTCTTCAGCCAGAACGGGGCCCCGTTCCAGACCGCCGGTGGCCGGCTCGTCGCCGACCTCGGCCCGACCCTGTTCGAGCGCTGGGTCAAGGGGGGCAAGGCCGGCAAGGGCGTGCGCGAGGTGGGCCGCAACCAGGTCGAGATCGTCGACATCGGCCAGGCCAGTCTGGACAACCTGGAGCTCAACCCCGGTGAGCGGCTCGCCTTCTCGCTGAGCTTCACGGCGACCGTGCCGACCCGGGAGAAGACCGCCGTCAACGTGACCCAGATCGGCCCGGACACCACCGGTGCCGCCCGGGCCGACCTCGGCGGCGTCCGCTACGACGTCACCGTCGGCCAGCGGGCCGGGTAGCCCTCCGAGGGCAGGGACGGAGGTCGCGGACGGGGCCCGCGACCTCCGTTCCACCCGTTCCGGCGCAAACCCCGTCCGCCACCCGGCGCGGGCCGGAGCGCCGCCCAACGCGCGCGATGGCGGCGAAGGGGCGTCCGCTCAGCGCAGGCTGACCCAGGCGGTCGCCACCGCGTACCCGGCGGTGCGGGCACAGAGCTGGACGGGGCCGGCGGGCGGCACCCCCATCGAGAAGAAGCCCACCGCGTCCACCGGCACCTCCTCGTACGCACCGATCGCCGTACGCGCGGTGACCCGCCCGCCCCGGGCCGGCGAGAGCTGCCCGACGATGCCGGCCCGGGTCACCTCGATCTCGACGACGACCGCACCGGCCCGGAACGTCAGCGTGCGCGCCGATCCGGTGGACCGGGTGAGACCGGCCGGCTCCGGGTCGCAGGACGAGTCGAAGGTCAACTCGGCGAGCGCCAACTCGGCGTCGACGCTCCGCCACCCGTACGCGGCCAGCGCCCCGGCCACGAACTCCTCCGGCACCGGACCGGGCTCGCGCAGGGCGGCCCTCAACTCGGCCAGCAGGGCGTCGTCAGCGGCTGGCGGCCACGGCTCCATCCCGGTCACCTCCGCTCCCGTCGTTGCCCGGGTGCGCCCCGACGAACGGGGCGAGCGCCGGGCAGTTCCGCAGCTTGTGCAGACACCGGGCCTGGGTGGGACCGACGCTGCCCACCGGCATGCCCAGCCGTGCCCCGATCTCGCGGTAGCTGACCGGCGGCTCGGCCATCAGCAGGGTGAGCAGTTCGCGGCAGCGCGGCGGCAACTGCGCGAACGCCTCCCGCAGCGCCTGCCGCCGCTCGGCGCGCAGCAGGTCCTCGTCGGGGGTGACCGGGTCCACCAGCAGGGACGCGCCGACGTGCCCGCCCACCGAGTCGTCGTACGGGTCGAACGGCTGGGTCCGCCGGCCGAGGCGCAGCAGCCGGTAGCACTCGCGCCGGGTGGTGGTGACCAGCCAGGCGGGCAACGCGTTCGACTCCCGCAGCCGGCCCAGCTGCTCCACGGCACGCAGCCAGACGGTCTGGTTCACGTCCGCCGCGTCGACGTGGTCGAGTCCGTGGGACCGGATCACCGACAGCACCAGTGGCGTGTAGCGGCGGACCAACTCGCCCCACGCCCCCTCGTCCCCGCAGGAGGCGGCGGCGACCAGCCCGACCGTGCCGCGCTCGCTCATCCGGCCACCGCCCGGCACGCCGATACCGGCCTCACGCGACAAGTACGCCGTAGTCGGGATGCCAGCGGGGGCCGGCGATCAGCGCGGCGTGGGCCGCCTCGGCGCTGAGTCCGGCGCTGGTCATCAGCACGGCCAGCCGGCCGGCGACGTGGCCCGTGGCGAACGAGGTGCCGGCCCAGGCGGCGAATCCGTCGAAGTAGCGGGTGGGATGGCCCGGCAACGGGAGCCGGCCCCGGACGTAGGTGCTGTGCCGGTCCCCCAGGGCGCAGGCGTCCACCCACGACCCGTGGCTGCTGTAGGGCGCCGGCACCGGGCCGGTGGACCCGGCGCTCACCGCGCCGACCGCCAGCACCCGGTCGAGGGCGGCCGGCCACGTCCGCCTACTGGTGCCGGCGTTGCCCGCCGAGGCCACCACGGCTCTGCCGGGCAGCCCGGCCAGCGCGTCGACCAGTGGCAGCGGAGGCTGGTCGTCCTGGGTGAAGTAGCCCAGCGAGAGGTTGACGACCGACACCTGCGGACCGAGCCGCCCGAGCGCGGCGACCAGCATCTCCTCGTCGCCGACGCCGGTGGCGTCCAGCGCGGCCTCGGGATCGAGACGTACGCCCGGCGCGGCCTGCCGGACCACTCCGGCGACGAACGTGCCGTGGCCGCCCTGAAGCGCCAGCACGTCCGCGCCGACGTAGACCGCGTCCTCGTCGTCGACCTCGGGCAGGTAGCTGCCGCCCAGCCACTGCGGATGACGGGAGCCGGCCTGCCGCCAGATGCCGGTGTCGCAGATTCCCACCGTCACTCCCGCGCCCTCACCGGCGCGCGCCGGATCCGGCGCCGGCAGGGCGGCGGCGACGCGGGGCGGGCCGCCCGGGTTGCCCATGATGTTGCCGAAGCCGACGAGGACGTGGTGCGGCTGGACCAGGGGAACCGGCTGCCCGGGCCACTGCTGCGGGTCGCGCAGCCTGGTCACCACCGACGGGATGTCGGTCTCGACGGCGAAGAGGAGCCGGGCGACCCCGCCGAAGCCGACGCCCTCGGTGACCGGGTGGCCGTAGCCGCGCAGCCGAGCCACGACCCGCTGCACGTCGGGGCGGGCCACCAGGAGCTGCCGTGGCCGGTGGAGGAACTCCCGGCCGGCGACGGCGTACCGACGCACGTCGGGGTCCGCGGCCAGGGCCTCCAGGAAGAGCCGCTGGTAGGTGGCGTCGGGTGACTCGCCGGCGGTGGCCGGCCGGCCCGCCCCGACGAGACCGAGCGGCGCCGCCGCGACGGCCAGGGTGGACCAGGCCACGACCTGCCGACGGGACAACCCGGCGGGCGGGCGCGGCACGAAGGAGTCGTCGGACGGCACCGGTCCTCCAAGCGGTCGGAGATGCGTGGTCGGCGACGGGCCGGGCAGCCACGGAAGGACGCTCCGAGGCACCGGACGATTATTTCAAAGGATAGTCGTGTGTCAATTGATCGTCGTTCAGCCGACGGATTTCCGATACCGCCCTCGCGATTGACCGAGGAGCGCGACTGCGGGATTCTTCTTGGCATGGCCGACAGCGCCGGTTCCGGTGCCGGCACGGCCCAGGCCGCGCTCGACGCCGTCCAGCGCTGGCCCCGCGAGGCGATCGTGATCGGCCGGCGGGTCCTCGCCGCCGGGCACCCCGACGCCGACGAGCGCTCCACCGCCGAACGCGCCATCGGGCTGGCCCTGCGGGAGATCAACGACCTGCCGGGCGCCCTGCGGCACCTGCGCCGGGCGGTGCGGGTCGCCGACTCGCCCCGGGTGCGGGCGCTCGCCCGGATGAGCCTCGGGTACGTCCTGGCCAACGCCGGACGCACCGGCGCCGCCCTGCGCGCGGTGACCCTGGCCCTGCCCCGGTTGACCGGCGCCGACGCCGGCCGGGCCCGGATGCAGCGGGGTGTCGTGCTGCACTACCGGGGGCGGTTCGACGAGGCGGTCCGCGACTACGGCATCGCGGTGGAGGTCGCCCGGCGCGAGGGCGACCTGCTGCTGGAGGCCCGCGCGCGCAACAACCGCGGGCTCCTCAACGCCCACCGGGGCACCGGCCGCGACGCCGACGACGACCTGTCCCGCTCCGCGGCCATCTTCAACCAGCTCGGGCTCGACCTGGCCGCCGCCGACGCCCGCTGGAACATCGGCATCGCCGCCGGGCAACGCGGCGACGTCGCGGGCGCGCTGCGCGGCTTCGCCACGGTCGACGAGGAGTACCGCCGGCTGTCGGTACCCCGCCCGGCGCTGCTGCTGGACCGGTTCGAGCTGCTGCTGTCGGTGCCGCTGGTCGACGAGGCGGTCGAGGTCGCCACCACCGCCGTGTCGGAGCTGCGCCGGCGGGGCATGGCCTCGGATCTCGCCGAGGCGCTGCTGGCCCGGGCCCGCGCGGCCCTGCTCGCCGGTGACCTGGACACCGCCGCGACCGCCGCCGCCTCGGCGCGGGCCCGCTTCCGCCGGCAGGGACGCCGCATCTGGGCCGCCTTCGCCCGGCACGTGGAGTTGCGCGCCGAGTTCGCCCGGGGCAACCGTTCGGCGGCCCTGCTCACCGCCATGGTGCGCACCGCCGGGCAGCTCGACGCCACCGGCTGGCCCTCGCCGGCGCTGACCACCCGGATCGAGGCCGCCCGCCTGGCCGAGACGTTGGGCCGGCCCGCCCGGGCCGCCGAGCTGCTGGCGGTGGCGGCCCGGGCGCACCGCCGGGGCACCGCACCCCACCGCGCCCAGGGCTGGTACGCGCTCGCCCTGCGCCGCCGACTCGACGGTGACCCGCGGGGCGCGGCCCGGGCCCTGCGCCGGGGCCTGGCGGTGCTCGACGGCCACCGGGCCTCCCTGGGCGCCACCGAGCTACGCGCACACAGCGGGACGTACGGGCACGAACTGGCCGCCGAGGGGCTGGACATCGCCGTACGCGCCGGCACGCCCGCACAGGTGCTGGCCTGGGCGGAGCGCTGGCGGGCCAACGCCCTGCGGATGCGCCCGGTGCAGCCGCCGCAGGATCCCGAACTGGCCGCCGCCCTGGCCGAGCTGCGGATGGTCAGCACCGCCCTGGAGGACGCGCTGCTCGCCGGCCACCCGGTGCACACGCTGCGGCGCAGCCAGGGCCGGCTCGAACAGCGCATCCGGGAACTGGCGCGCGGAGTGGGCGGTGCCGCGCGGGGCGCCGCCGGCGACGGCCTGGTGGCACCGCCCTCGGTGCGGGCCCTCGCCGCCGCGCTGGGCGACGCCGTGCTGCTGGAACTGGTGACGCACGGGCCCCGGCTGCGGGCGGTGCTCGTCCGCGACGGGCGGACCAGCCTGCACGACCTCGGTCCGCTCGACGAGGCGCTGGGTCGGGCCCGACGACACCGCTTCGGCCTGCGCCGGCTGGTCACCACCGGCGACTCGGCCAGCGCCCGGGCCGGCGTCGAGTTCGCCGCCACCGCGCTGGACCGGCAGCTCTTCGACCCCGTACGCCGGCTCCTGGGCGACCGGCCACTGGTGATCGTCCCGATCGGCGCGCTGCACGCCGTGGCCTGGTCCGGCCTGCCGACCTGCGCCGGCCGCCCGGTGACGGTGGCGCCCTCGGCGACGGTCTGGTTGCGCGCCGCCGGTCGGATCGTCCCGACCGGCCCGCCGGTGCTGGTGGCCGGGCCCCGGCTGCCCGCCGCCGAGACCGAGGTACGCCAGCTCGGCGCCGCCCTGCCCGGCGCCCGCCACCTCACCGGCGGCGACGCCACGGCCGACGCGGTCACCGACGCGCTGAACGCCACCGCGCTGGCGCACGTCGCCGCACACGGCACCTTCCGCGCCGACAACCCGCTCTTCTCCACCCTGGAGCTGGCCGACGGGCCGTTGACCGCGTACGAGTTGGAGCGGCTGACCCACCCACCTGGCTGTGTGGTCCTCTCCGCCTGCGACTCGGGCCTCTCCGGCGTCCGGCCCGGCGACGAGGTCATGGGTTTCACCGCCGTGCTGCTGGCCCTGGGTGCCCGCACCCTGATCGCGACCGTGCTGCCGGTCCCGGCCGACCTGACCACCGCGCTGATGCTGGACCTGCACCGGCGGATGCGCGCCGGCGCCGCCCCGGCGCTGGCGCTCGCCGACGCCCAGCGCGCGTTCGCCGCTGGGGGCGCAGCCGCGCACGCCACCGCCGCCGCCTTCGTCTGCTTCGGCGCCGGCTGAACGACGCGGCCGGGAGGGGCGGTGTTTCGGCCCCCACGCGACGGGGCACAGACCGCAGCCGACGACGGATCATCGGCCCGTCCCGCGGGGACGGGCCGACGCATACCCGGGCGCGATGCCGGTAGAAGACCCTGACGGACGGGTGTCGTGTCGTAGGACGCCCCGACCGACGACATGTGACGAGGGAGAACCAACCGATGGCGGCTGAAGGCAGCACCAAAGCCGTGGTGACAGCCCTGATCGCGAACCTGGGCATCGCGGTGAGCAAGTTCGTCGCGGCCGCGATAACCGGCTCGGCGTCGATGCTCGCCGAGGGCGTGCACTCGGTCGCGGACTCGACCAACCAGGCGCTGCTGCTGATCGGCGGCAAGCGCGCCCGCCGCGCCCCCTCGGCGCTGCACCCGTTCGGGTACGCCAGGGAACGCTACATCTACGCCTTCATCGTCGCGATCGTGCTCTTCAGCATCGGAGGCCTGTACGCCCTCTACGAGGGCTACCACAAGATCAGCGACCCGCACGAGCTCACCTCGCCCCTGATCGCCGTCGCCGTCCTGGTCATCGCGATCGCGTTGGAGAGCTACGCCCTGTATACCGCCGTGAAGGAGGCCAACAAGGTTCGCGGCACCCGAGGTTGGGTCTCCTTCGTTCGCCACGCCCGCGCCCCCGAACTGCCGGTGATCCTGCTCGAGGACGCGGGCGCCCTGCTCGGCCTGGTCTTCGCGCTGGCCGGCGTGGGACTCAGCGTGCTCACCGGCAACGCCATCTTCGACGGCATCGCCACCCTGTGCATCGGCGCCCTCCTGGTCGTCATCGCGGTCGTCCTCGCCGCCGAGACCAAGAGCCTGCTCATCGGCGAGGCCGCCCTGCCCGAAGAGATCACCGCAATCCACACCGAGCTGGTGTCCACCCCTGGCGTGGACGGCGTCATCCACCTCCGCACCCTGCACCTCGGACCGGAAGACCTCCTGGTCGCGGCGAAGATCGCCATCGGAACGGTCGACCGGGGAGCCGACGTCGCCGCCACGATCGACGACGCCGAGGCGAGAATCCGCAGGGTGCTGCCCACCGCTACGGCGATCTACCTCGAGCCCGACATCGACCGCCGGTCCGTCCCGGCGGTCGAGCCGGCCGGTCACACCGGCTGACCTCCCCGATCCGAACGAGAGGTGCCTGCGACGTCGGCGGCCCGGTGCGGGAGGACGTCCCACACCGGGCCGTACGCGGTCAGCTCGCGGTGCAGGTGGGGGTGCCGGTCGGTCCGGTTGCGGTGCCCTGGAAGCCGAACTCGGTGGTGGTCCCGGCGGCCAGTCGGCCGTTGTAGTCGACGTTCTGGAACGTCACGGCGCCGGTGGCGCCGCTGGCGCGCGCGCTCCAGGTGTTGGTGACCGTCGCGCCGCCCGGCAGGGTGAGGGCGACCGCCCAGCCGTTGATCGGCGTGGCTCCGGCGGTGACCCGTACGGTGGCGACGAAGCCGCCGTTCCACGAGTTCAACGACACCGACGCGGCACAGCCACCGGACGGCGGCGGGGAGCTGGGCGGCGGGGTCGTCGGGGGCGCGGTGGTCGGGGGCGGCGTGCTGGTGCCGGCGTTCAGCGCGCTCAGCGTCGCGTCGTATGCCGGCTTCTTGTTGCCGTTGCCGTCGAAGAGTAGCGGGGTGCCGCTGGCTCGCCAGGAGTCGGTGTCGCGGATGCCCCAGACGGTGATGCCGGTGCAGCGGGTGACGGCGAGGCAGTCGGTTACGACGTTGCGGTAGGTGGTGGCCTGGCTGCTGCCGGAGCCTTCGATGTCGAGTTCGGTGATCTGGACGTCGACGCCGAGTGCGGCGAAGCTGGACAGGGTGGTGCGGTAGTTGCCCGGGTAGGGCGAGGCGCTGTTGAAGTGTGACTGCAGGCCGACGCAGTCGATGGGCACGCCACGCTGCTTGAAGTCGCGGACCATGGTGTAGACGGCCTGGGTCTTGGCGTGCGTCCAGTCGTCGGTGTTGTAGTCGTTGTAGCAGAGTTTGGCGTTCGGGTCGGCGGTGCGTGCGGCGCGGAAGGCGGCCTCGATCCAGTCGTTGCCGGTGCGTTGGAGGTTGGAGTCGCGGCGCGCGCCGGTGCTGCCGTCGGCGAAGGCTTCGTTGACGACGTCCCAGGAGTGGATCTTGCCGCGGTAGTGGGTGGCGACCTGGGTGACGTGGTTGAGCATGGCGGCGCGCAGGGCGGTGCCGGACATGTTCTGCATCCAGGCGGGCTGTTGTGAGTGCCAGGCGAGGGTGTGGCCGCGTACCTGCATGCCGTTGGCGCGGGCGTGGTTGACGATGCGGTCGGCGTTGGTGAAGGTGAACTGGTTCTGTTGTGGTTCGGTCGCGTCGATCTTCATCTCGTTCTCGGGCGTGACCGAGTTGAACTCGCGGTTCAGGATCCCGACGTAGGTGGTGTCGGAGAGCTTGTGCGCCGCCACCGCAGCACCGAAGTAGCGCCCCTTCTCGGCGGCGGACGCCCCCAGGGTCGTGCCGGCGTTGGCGCCGGACGCCACCGCCATCGTCGCGGCGGCGACGGAGAGACCGACCACGACCGACGCCAGCGCGACGCGCGGCCGCCTGCGGGCCACCGGGCGCCCGCCGGCGGGGGTTGGATTGTTGTCCATGGCAGAGCCTTTCGATGGATCGAATGGATGGGCAGGGCCGCCTCGACAACCGCCCGCCACGGTGGGGCCGATGGAGTGGTCGCCCGGAGACCACGCCGCCGTCAGCATCCTCGACACCGTGTGTTGATCGAAGCCCTTCCATCGGACCGTATCGGAACGTGTCCGGAACCTCAACGCCCGATTATCGGATCCTTCCGGCGCTGGCGTTCCGCTCCGCCCGCCCCGCCAGAGCCTCACCCCCGTCGAACGGCCGTCCCGCAACCGGCCGGGGCACCGGAAGTTTCGGGACTCAGCCCGCACCCTGGCGGAGCACATCGACCATGACGGCCGGTGCGATGGTGGACGGTCGATCGCTGACCTGCCCGTCGCCGAGCTCGACGATCCGCCATCCGCCGTCCGCGCGCAGGGCCAGGTCCACGGTCACGAACGGCAGCCCCAGCGCCGCCACCGACCCGCTGACCAACCCCGCATCGAACGTCTCCGGCGGGGTGTCGCGCGGGCTGTCGGGGTGGGCGCCGACCAGGACGCAGGCGCCGTCCACCCACCACGTACGGACCTCGGCGCCGGTGAACCGCTCGAACCGGCGCAGCACCAGGCCGCCCACGAGATCGTCCCCGCGCAGCTCGACGAAGCGGCTCGCGACCCGCCAGGCGGCCTGGCCGTCGTCGAGATCCGGGATGAACGCCGCCTCGTGCCAGTGGTGCTTCATCGACTTGGTGAAGTCGCGTAGCACCGCCGCCCCGCCGCCGAGCGCGTGCCGCGCCCGGTCGAAGTCGGCGCGCCGCGTCCCGACCGTCCACACCGAGCGCGGCGTCAGCTCGGCCAGGCCGGGATACCAGCCGGGCAACTCGTGGGCGCGCCGGTACTGCTCCCCGGTCGTCCGCAGGGCGACGCCCCGGCGGGCCAGCGCGTGGGCGAAGGCGGCGTACCGCTCGCTGCGCAGCATCCAGCCCCGGTAGACCGCGACGCCCTCCCCGGTCACCCGCGACACCGCTCGCGGCACGTCGTCGCCACGAGCCAACGCGTCGTGGTCGACGACGGCGACCTCGACGCCGGCATCCCGGGCGGCGTGCGCCTCCGGGGCGAAGTGGGCATCCGGGTGGCGCGGACGCAGCGGGTCCGCCGGAACGAGCAGCAGCACGGGTGCATGCTCCCTGATCGACGCTGACGACGCGAGTGCCGCCGCGCGGCGCGGATCGGTCAGTGGCTCACCCGGACCGAAGCGTCGGTCCCCGTCCCTATGCTGAGCCGATGGAGCTGGAGTTCAGCGGCGAGCTGTGGTTCTGGCGGGGGCCAGCGCCGTGGCACTTCGTCACCGTCACCGAGGACGGCTGTCAGGAGCTGGCCGCGCGCGCCGCAGGGGTCAGCTACGGCTGGGGCATGATCCCGGTCGCGGCGCGGATCGGGCAGACCGGCTGGCGCACCTCGCTGTTCCCGAAGGACGGGCGCTACCTCGTGCCGGTGAAGGCGGCCGTACGACGGGCCGAGGGGCTGGCGGTGGGCGACGGAGTGACCGTCCGCCTGGTCGTCGACGGCTGAACGCTCGGCCCACCCGCACGGCGTACGCACATCTTTCCTGATCGCAGGAGTAGCGCCGGCGGGGCCCAGGGGGTAGAAACATGCCATCCCTTCCATCCCGACGTGAGGCAAGCCCGCGGCGGCGAGAGAGCGCTCTCACAGACGCGCTGTCCCCACCGTCGCCCCCGGCGGCAGGTCGACGACGACCGCCCGCCCGACACCGGCGCGCCCACCCGCGCCCAGCGCCGGAGCACCTTCCCCCACCGCGTCGCCGTGCCCGGCACCCGCCCCGGCCGGCGGAGAGGAACACCGATGAGAATGCAGTCCCCCGACGAGCGACGGCGGCTGCGCCGGGCGCTCGCGCTCGGCCTGGTAATGGCGGCGGTCGCCGGCACGACCGGCACGGCGGCCGCCGCCGGCCCGGCCCGCCACGGGACCCCGGACTTCGGGCCCAACGTGACGATCTTCGACCCCGACACACCCCTCGCCGAGATCCAGGCGACACTCGACGCGGCGCACGCCCGACAGGTCGACGCCGAGATGGGCACCGCGCGGCACGCGTACCTCTTCAAGCCCGGCAGCTACGGCACGCCCGCGCAGCCCCTCCGGGCGAAGGTGGGCTACTACACCGAGGTCTCCGGCCTGGGCGCCTCCCCCACCGACGTCACCGTCACCGGCAAGATCGAGGCCTACAACCGCTGCCTCGAGGACGGCGGCACCGGCAACTGCATCGCCCTGGTCAACTTCTGGCGCACCCTGTCGAACCTGTCGCTGTCCGTCGACGCCACCGGCCAGGACGGCTGCCGGGCCTCGGCCAACTTCTGGGCGGTGTCCCAGGCGGTGTCCATGCGCCGCCTCGACGTCAGCGGCGGCGGACTGTCGCTGATGGACTACTGCACCGCCGGCCCCCAGTACGCCAGCGGCGGGTTCATCGCCGACTCCCGGCTGCCCGCCACCACCAACGGCTCCCAGCAGCAGTGGCTGACCCGCAACAGCGAGGTCGAGAGCTGGTCCAACGCCGTGTGGAACCAGGTCTTCGCGGGCACGGTGGGCGCTCCGGACGACGCCGGCTTCCCCGACCCGCCCTACACCACGCTGGACACGACGCCGCTGAGCAGGGAGAAGCCGTACCTGTTCGTCGACGAGCGCGGCAGGTACCACGTACGGGTCCCCGCCGCCCGGCGCGACACCCGCGGCGTCTCCTGGGCCGACGGCATGACGCCGGGCCGCACCATCGGCATCCGGGACTTCTTCATCGCCAAGCCCTCCGACCCGGTGCACGTCATCAACGCCCAGCTCGCCCGTGGCAGGCACCTGCTGCTGACCCCCGGCGTGTACGACATCGCCCGCAGCATCGAGGTCAGGCGGCCCGACACCGTGGTCCTCGGCATCGGCCACGCCACGCTGACCGCCGTGAACGGCGCGATCCCGCTGGACGTCGCCGGCGTACCCGGCGTGGTGGTGGCCGGGGTCACCGTCGACGCGGGCCGCACCGAGTCGCCGGTGCTGCTGCGGGTCGGCCAGCGGCACGGCCGCAACGCCAGCACCCCGCACAACCCGATCACGCTCTCCGACGTGTACTTCCGCGTCGGCGGGCCGCACGTCGGCAGGACGCACACCGCGCTGGAGGTCAACGCCGACCACGTCCTCATCGACCACACCTGGGTGTGGCGCGGGGACCACGGCGTCGAGGGCTTCACCGAGGGCGTCAACGGCGACACCGACCGCTGGCGGACCAACACCGGCCGCTACGGCGCCGTCATCAACGGCGACCACGTGACGGCCACCGGCCTCTTCGTCGAGCACTTCCAGCGGTACAACACGGTCTGGAACGGCGAGCACGGCACGACGGTGCTCTACCAGAACGAGCTGCCGTACGACCCGCCGACGCAGGCCGACTGGATGAACGGCAGGACCAGGGGATGGGCCGGCTACAAGGTCGGCGACCGGGTGCGCCACCACACCCTGCACGGCGGCGGGGTGTACGTGTTCAACCAGAACAACCCGTCGATCCGCACCGAGAACGGCTTCGAGGTCCCCGTCACCCCGGGCGTGCGGCTGCACCACGTCATGACCGTCAACCTGAGCGCCGGCACGATCGACCACGTGGTCAACGGCGTCGGCGAGGCGGCCGACACGACGCGCGTCGGCGCGCCCGTGTACCTCACGCGCTATCCCGCCCCGTAACTCCTGCGGCAAACCGAGCCGGACGGGGCGCGCACCCCGCCCCGTCCGGCCCGGTCGTCAGCCTGCGCAGTTGTTGTTGCGCGCCGGCTGGGTCAGCTTCTCCTGGGTGCCGAACTTCGCGTAGACCCGCAGGTAGCACGGCAGCTCGACGTCGCCGTAGTAGCTCTGCACCTCGTCGTCGTAGTGCGTGGTGCCGCTCTGCGCGACCTGCCAACCGCCGGCGTCACCCGACTGGATCTCCCAGTAGACGTCGCCCGAGCAGCCCTGGAGGCCCTGCGACCAGGCGATGATGTTGGCCCCGTTGTAGATCTCGGACTGCACGAGCGTGCAGCTCGCGGCCTGTGCCGGGCTGGCGCCGACGAGCAGCCCCACGGTCAGCATCGCTCCGGCTCCGATCGCCGACATCAATCTGCGCATGCTCGATCTCCTCCACGGTGGACGGCGGGTGGGTCCACAGGAGGGTATCGAATCTCGGAGATTAGCTCCATGAGCACGGTCGATGTCGGCGAAAAGTTTTACCGCTCTCCCCGCCATCCCGATCGCCCGGCGCCGCCACCCCGTCGCTTACGTTTAACAAAGTTAACTGATAGCCTGCCGCCATCGACGAGGAGGAATGCCATGCGACTTCGACGTACGATGCCCGCACTCCTGGCCGGCGCGGCGCTGACCGCCGCCCTGGCCGTGCCCGCCGTGGACGGTCGCGCCGCCGCGCAGCCCGGCGTCCCCGACGTCGCCGCCGCGGCCTGCGCCGCGCCGGCCTGGGCCGAAGGCACCGCCTACGCCGTCGGCAGCCGGGTCAGTCACGCGGGACGGCTCTACCAGGCGCTGGTGGCGCACACACCCCCGCCGGGCGCCGGCTGGAACCCCGCCGCGACGCCCGCCCTCTGGAGCGACCTGGGCGCCTGCGACGGCGGAGGCACGCCGTCGCCCACTCCGACCGCCACCTCCGGGCCCTCCCCCACCGCGACGCCGACCCCGCCCCCGACGCCCACCGCGACGCCCACCCCACCCGGCCCGGACACCTGCGCCGGCAAGCCGAAGCCGGCCGGCAAGGTGCTCCAGGGCTACTGGGAGAACTGGGACGGCGCGGCCAACGGCGTCCACCCGCCGCTGGGCTGGATCCCGATCACCGACCCCCGCATCCCTGCGCACGGATACAACGTGATCAACGCGGCGTTCCCGGTCATCCGCGCCGACGGCACCGTGCTCTGGGAGGACGGCATGGACGCCACGGTCAAGGTGCCCACCCCGGCCGAGATGTGCCGCGCCAAGGCCGCCGGCCTGACCATCCTGCTGTCCATCGGTGGCGCGACCGCCGGGATCGACCTCAGCTCGGCGGCGGTCGCCGACCGGTTCGTCGCGACCGTCGTACCGATCCTCAAGCGGTACAACTTCGACGGCATCGACATCGACATCGAGACCGGGCTCACCGGCAGCGGGAACATCTCGCAGCTCTCCCCGTCGCAGGCCAACCTCATCCGCATCATCGACGGGGTGCTCGCCCAGATGCCGGCGGGCTTCGGCCTCACCATGGCGCCGGAGACCGCGTACGTCACCGGCGGCAGCGTCACCTACGGCTCGATCTGGGGCGCGTACCTGCCGGTCATCAAGCGGTACGCCGACAACGGCCGGCTCTGGTGGCTGAACATGCAGTACTACAACGGCAGCATGTACGGCTGCTCCGGCGACTCGTACCCGGCCGGGACCGTGCAGGGCTTCACCGCCCAGACCGACTGCCTCAACGCCGGGCTGGTCGTCCAGGGCACCACCATCCGCGTCCCGTACGACAAGCAGGTCCCCGGGCTGCCGGCGCAGCCCGGCGCCGGGGGCGGCCACATGGCCCCGGCGACGGTGGCCCAGGCGTGGAACACCTACCGGGGCGGCCTGAAGGGCCTGATGACCTGGTCGCTGAACTGGGACGGGTCGAAGGGCTGGACGTTCGGCGACAACGTCCGGGCCCTCCAGGGCCGCTGAGCCGCACGCCACCCCGGGCGCCGACCACGGCCGCACCCCCGCGGCCGACGGTCGGCGCCGGGCACCCGCGACGCACGCGCGCCCCCACCGCGCTCAGGGCCGGAACCGGTAGCCCATGCCGGGCTCGGTGATCAGGTGGCGCGGGCGGGCCGGATCGTCCTCCAGCTTGCGACGCAGCTGGGCCATGTACTGGCGCAGGTAGTTGGTCTCGTTCTGGTACTCGGGCCCCCAGACGTCGTGCAGGAGCTGGCGCTGGCTGACGAGCTTGCCCGGGTGACGCAGCAGTTGTTCGAGCACCCCCCACTGGGTGGGGGTGAGCCGGACGTCGGTGCCGTCGTCCCGGGTGACCGTACGGGCGGCGAGGTCGACGGTGTGCCGGCCGACCCGCAGCGTGGCGGTGGTCGCGTCGGCGCTGACGTGCAGTCGCCGGGTCACGGCGCGGATCCGGGCGAGGAGTTCGTCGATGCCGAAGGGCTTGGTGACGTAGTCGTCGGCGCCGGCGTCCAGGGCCGCGACCTTGTCCTGGCTGCCGGCGCGGCCGGAGAGCACGATGATCGGCACGTGCGTCCAGCCCCGCAGGCCCCGGATCACCTCCACCCCGTCGATGTCGGGCAGGCCCAGGTCGAGCACCACCAGGTCGGGCGGATCGCTGGCGGCTGCCTTGAGCGCCGCCGTGCCGGTCGCGACGGCCTGCACGTCGTAGCCCCGGACCCGCAGGTTGATCCGCAGGGCGCGGACGATCTGCGGCTCGTCGTCGACCACCAGGATGCGGGTCATTCCTGCTGCCCCTCCGTGGCGCTCGAGGTGGCGGCGGGCAACCGCAGTACCATGGTGAGGCCGCCCCCGGGGGTGGTCTCGGGAGTGATGCTGCCACCCATGGCCTCGGCGAGGCCGCGGGAGAGGGCCAGGCCGAGACCCACGCCG
Source organism: Micromonospora sp. ZG13 (assembly GCF_059359355.1). NCBI lineage: Bacteria > Bacillati > Actinomycetota > Actinomycetes > Micromonosporales > Micromonosporaceae > Micromonospora > Micromonospora sp. ZG13. Next base: position 117,677 of record NZ_JCADBQ010000007.1, on the reverse strand, counting down.
GTGGCGTTGTCCCGGTCGCCCAGGCGCTGGAACGGCAGGAAGACGTGCTCCCACTGGTCCTGCGGGATGCCGGGGCCGGTGTCGATGACGCGCAGCTCCACCTGCCCGGCGTGGGCGCTGGCGGTGATGGCCGGGGGCCGCTGCGGCGGGCTGTGCCGCAGGGCGTTGGCGACGATGTTGACCAGCACCCGCTCCAGCAGCCCCGGGTCGGCGACGGCGGCGGGCAGGTCGGCGGGGATGTCGGTGCCGACGTCGGCGGCCTGCGGGCCCAGCTCGTCCAGGGCCCTCGGCACCGCGTCCTCCAGCCCGATCGGCACGCGGGTCACGCCGAGGACACCGGCCTGCAGGCGGCTCATGTCCAGCAGGTTCGCCACGAGCCGCCCGAGCCGGTCCAGGGACTCGTCGGCGGTGGCCAGCAGCTCGTCGCGGTCGTCCGCGTCGAACTCGACGTCGTGGCTGCGCAGGCTGCTCACCGCGGCCTTCGCCGAGGCCAGCGGCGTACGCAGGTCGTGGCTGACCGCGGCGAGCAGCGCCGTACGCATCCGGTCGGCCTCGGCGAGCGGCCGGGCGCTGGCCGCCTCCTCGGCGAGGCGTTCCTGCCGCAGCGCGACGGCGGCCTGGGCGGCGAACGCCTCCACGACGCGCCGGTCCGCGGCCTCCAGCCGCCGGCCGGAGAGCACCACGGTGATCCGGTCGTCCACCGGCACGGCCGTCTCGCCCGCGCCCGGGTTGCCCGCCGGGTCCTCGCCGACGCTGGCCACGATCCGCCACGCCCCGTCCTCGCTGGCGCGCCCGGGTCGACCGCCGGTGTCGGCGACGAGTTCGAGGACGCTGACCGCACGCAGCCCGAACGTCTCGCGCAGCCGGTCCAGCAACGCCGGCAGCGGCCGCTCACCGCGCAGGACGCCACCGGCCACCGTGGCCAGCGTCTGCGCGTCGGCGGAGGCGCGCGCCGCCTCCCTGGTGCGCCGCGCCGCGACGTCGACGACCCCGCTGACGGCCACGGCGACGGCGACGAAGACGCCCAGGGCCAGCAGGTTGTCGGCCTCGGCGATGGTCAGCGTGTGGAACGGGGGCGTGAAGAACCAGTTGAGCAGCAGGGAACCACCCAGCGCGGCGACCAGCGCCGGCCACAGCCCGCCGACGAGTGCGACCCCGACGACGCCGGTGAGGAAGAGCAGGATGTCGTTGGTGAGGCTGAGGTCCGGCAGGGCCCGCAGCAGCACCGTCAGCAGCGGCATGCCGAGCCCGGCGAGGCCGAACCCGAGCAGCCGGCGCCGCCGCGACAGCGCGGCCGGCACGCCCGCGCCGTGCCGCCCCCGGCCCATCTGCGGGTGGGTGACCAGGTGCACGTCGATCGGCCCGGACAGCGCCGTGGTGGTCACCCCCACGCCACGGGAGAAGAGCTGCGCGAACCGCCCGCGCCGGCTCGCGCCGAGCACCAGCTGGGTGGCGTTGACGCCCCGGGCGAAGTCGAGCAGCGCCGCCGGGATGTCGGTGCCGAGCACCTGGTGGTACGTGCCGCCGAGGCTCTCCACCAGGACGCGCTGCCGGGCGAGCTGCGCCGGATCCGCGCCGGCCAGCCCGTCGCTGCGGGCGACGTGCACGGCGAGCAGGTCCGCGCCCTTGCTGCGGGCCGCGACCCGCGCGGCGCGGCGGATGAGCGTCGCGCCCTCCGGCCCGCCCGTGAGCGCCACCACCACCCGCTCGCGGGCCTCCCAGGTCTCGGAGATGCCCTGCTGGGCGCGGTAGGCGCCGAGCTGCTCGTCGACCTTGTCGGCCAGCCACAGCAGGGCCAGCTCGCGCAGGGCGGTGAGGTTGCCGATGCGGAAGTAGTTGCCGAGGGCCGCGTCGATCCGGTCGGGCCGGTAGATGTTGCCGTGGGCCATCCGGCGGCGCAGCGCCTCCGGGGTCATGTCGACCAGCTCGACCTGCCCGGCGGCGCGGACCACCGCGTCGGGCACCGTCTCGCGCTGGGTGGTGCCGGTGATGCGGGCGACGACTTCGTTGACCGATTCGAGGTGCTGGACGTTGACGGTCGACAGGACGGTGATGCCGGCGTCGAGCAGCTCCTGTACGTCCTGCCAGCGCTTCTCGTGACGTGAGCCGGGCACGTTGGTGTGGGCCAGCTCGTCGACCACGGCGACCTCGGGCCGCCGGGCCAGCACCGCGTCGAGGTCCATCTCGGTGAACGTCGCGCCGCGGTAGGTCACCACCCGGCGCGGCAGCACCTCCAGGTCGCCGACCATCGCGGCGGTCTGGGCGCGGCCGTGGGTCTCGACCAGGCCGACCACCACGTCGGTGCCGCGCTCGGCGCGCCGCCGGGCCTCCTCCAGCATCGCGTACGTCTTGCCGACGCCGGGCGCGGCCCCGAGGTAGATGCGCAGTTCTCCCCTGGGCACGCAGCCATCCTCCCTGATCACCGGCACGGCCGGTCGTCGTACCACGGACCACGGGTGGGGCGGGGCACCCGGCCCCGCCCCACGCCGACCCTCACGCGACGGGCAGCGTCTCGTCGAGGGCGAGGTTGAGGGCGAGCACGTCGACGGCGGGGGCACCCATGAAGCCGAGCGCCCGGCCCCGGGTGTGCTCGGCGACGAGGCGCCGGAGCGCCGCCGGGTCCGCGCCCCGCTCGCGGGCCACCCGCGCCACCTGGATCTCGGCGTACGCCGGACTGATGTGCGGGTCGAGGCCGCTGCCGCTGGCGGTGACCGCGTCGGCGGGCACGGCGGGGGTCCGCGGCGCGTCGCCCCGCACCGGCACGATCAGGCCGCCGGCGGCCACGAGGTCCTCGCCGGGCCGGGCCAGCTCCACAACCACCCCCTCGTACGTGGCGAGGAACGGGGTGGCCGGCGCGCTCTGGTTGACGCTGACGACCCTGGTGACAGGGCCGGTCAGCCCGTCGGCGCGGAACACCGCCAGCACCGCCCCCACGCCGTCGGGGGTGCAGTAGGGGCGCCGGCCGTCGACGCCGTCGAGTTCGCCGACGGCGCGGCTGCGGGCGCAGACCTGGCTGAGCAGGCTCCGGCTCGACGCGCGCGGGTCCGCGGCGAGGGTGTCGACCACGCTCTCCGGGCCGAGGTTGGACGCGGCGGTGGCCGTCGGGTCGTAGCCGTCGCCGGCGGCCGACGGCCGGGACTGGAAGTAGCGGGGCAGGGGCTCACCGTCGGCGTCGGTGAACGCCTGGCCGATGAGCGCGCTGCCGACCGGCCGGCCGTCGGCGGTGATCAGGGACCCGTCCGCCCGGTCGCGCAGGCCGGGCAGCCGACCGGCGCCGACCAGGGCGAGCGGGTAGGCCAGGCCGAGCAGCACCGTGAAGACCAGCAGCGCGCGCAGCGCGGCCACGTGTGCGGAGAGCCAGGTGGGCAGACGCATCAGGAGACTCCCGGAAGCAGTTGCAGGAGCAGGTCGACGAGCTTGATGCCGACGAACGGCACGACGATGCCGCCGAGGCCGTAGACCAGCAGGTTGCGGCGCAGCAGCCGCGACGCCGACGCCGGCCGGTAGCGCACGCCGCGCAGGGCCAGCGGGATCAGGGCGACGATGACCACGGCGTTGAAGATGACGGCCGCGAGGATGGCCGACTCGGGGCTGGCCAGCCGCATGACGTTCAGGGTGTCGAGGCCCGGGTGGATGCCGGCGAACATGGCGGGGACGATCGCGAAGTACTTCGCCACGTCGTTGGCGATGGAGAACGTGGTCAGCGCGCCCCGGGTGATCAGCAGTTGTTTGCCGATCTCCACGATCTCGATCAGCTTGGTCGGGTCGGAGTCGAGATCGACCATGTTGCCGGCCTCCTTCGCGGCCGACGTGCCGGTGTTCATCGCGACGCCGACGTCGGCCTGGGCGAGGGCGGGGGCGTCGTTGGTGCCGTCGCCGGTCATCGCGACCAGCCGGCCGCCCTGCTGCTCGCGCCGGATCAGGGCGAGCTTGTCCTCGGGAGTGGCCTCGGCGAGGAAGTCGTCGACGCCCGCCTCGGCGGCGATCGCCGCGGCCGTACGCGGGTTGTCGCCGGTGACCATCACGGTGCGGATGCCCATGCGGCGCATCTCGTCGAAGCGCTCGCGCATGCCGGCCTTGACCACGTCCTTGAGGTGGATCACCCCCAGGGCGCGGGCCGGCTCGCCGTCGACGTGCTCGGCGACCACCAGGGGGGTGCCGCCCGCGCCGCTGATCTCGTCGACGATCCGCCCGAGCTGCCCGGCGGGTTCTCCGCCGTGCTCGCGGACCCACCCGGTGACGGCGGAGGCGGCGCCCTTGCGGATCCGCCGGGCCGGCCAGGGCGCGCTCCCGCCGGGGTCGAGGTCGACGCCGCTCATCCGGGTCTGCGCGGTGAACGGCACGAACGTGGCGTGCGGGATCAGGCCCGGCTCGCGCTCGCGCAGCCCGAACTCCTGCTTGGCCAGGACCACCACCGAGCGACCCTCGGGCGTCTCGTCGGCGAGGCTGGCCAGCTGCGCCGCGTCGGCGACGAGGCTCGCGTCGACGCCGTCGACGGGCAGGAACCCGGCGGCCTGCCGGTTGCCGAGGGTGATGGTGCCGGTCTTGTCCAGCAGCAGGGTGTCGACGTCGCCGGCGGCCTCCACGGCGCGACCGCTCATGGCCAGGACGTTGCGCTGGACCAGGCGGTCCATGCCGGCGATGCCGATGGCCGACAACAGCGCGCCGATGGTGGTGGGGATGAGGCAGACCAGCAGCGACACCAGCACCACGCCCGTCACGCCGGCGTCGGTGATCGCGCCGTTGTCGGGCGCCGCCGCCTGGTGGCCCTTGGCGAAGACGGCCAGCGGCTGGAGGGTCGCCACCACCAGCAGGAAGACGACGGTGAGCGCGGCGAGCAGGACGTTCAGCGCGATCTCGTTCGGCGTCCTCTGCCGGTTGGCGCCCTCGACCAGCGCGATCATCCGGTCGACGAAGCTCTCCCCCGGCCGCTGGGTGATCCGTACGACGATCCGGTCGGAGAGCACCCGGGTGCCGCCGGTGACCGCGCTGCGGTCCCCGCCGGACTCCCTGATCACCGGGGCGGACTCGCCGGTGATGGCCGACTCGTCGACGCTGGCGATGCCCTCCACCACGTCGCCGTCGCCCGGGATCAGCTGCCCGGCCGCCACCAGGACGATGTCGCCCTGCGCGAGTTCCGGGGCGGGCACGGCCTCGTCGCGGTAGGCGCCGGCCGCGGCGCCCGGGGTCCAGCCGCGCAGGCGGGTGGCCACGGTGTCCTTCCTGGCGTTGCGCAGGCTGGCGGCCTGTGCCTTGCCGCGCCCCTCGGCGACGGCCTCGGCGAGGTTGGCGAAGAGCACGGTCAGCCACAGCCAGGCCGTGACGGCGAACGCGAACGCCGACGGGTCGGCCAGCGCGAGCACGGTGGTGCAGGCCGCGCCGATCTCGACGATCAGCATCACGGGGTTGCGCCACAGGGTGCGGGGATCGAGCTTGCGCAGCGCGTCGGGCAGTGACCGCAGCAGCTGCCGCGCGTCCAGCAGGCCGCCGCCCCGGCCGCCCCGTACGACGGGGGTGCCCGCGTCGGCCCGGTCGTGCGGTGCCCGCGTTACGACGGTCATGGTCTCTTTCCTCATCGGGTCACAGCCCTTCGGCCAGCGGGCCGAGCGCGAGCGCGGGCAGGAAGGTGAGCGCCACGAGGATCACCGTGACGCCGGCGACCATCGCGACGAACAGGGGCCGGTGGGTCGGCAGGGTGCCCTCGGAGGCGGGTACGGGTCGCTGGCGGGCCAGCGACCCGGCCAGGGCGAGCACGAAGATGATCGGCAGGAACCGGCCGAGCAGCATGCACAGGCCCAGCGCCGTGTTCCACCACGGCGTGCTCACCGTGATGCCGGCGAAGGCCGAGCCGTTGTTGTTGCTGGCGGAGGTGAACGCGTACAGCACCTCGGTGAGGGCGTGCGGGCCGACGTTCAGCGCGGTCGCGTGGTTGCCGGTGGCGAAGGCGGTGGCCGTTCCGATCAGCACCAGGGCCGGGGTGACCAGGAAGTACAGCGAGGCGAAGCGGATCTCGCGGGAGCCGATCCGCTTGCCCACGTACTCGGGGCTGCGACCGACCATCAGCCCGGCCACGAACACCGTGATCACGGCGAGCACCAGCATCCCGTAGAGGCCGGCGCCGACGCCGCCCGGTGCGACCTCGCCGAGCATCATGTTGCCCAGCGTCATCATGCCGCCCAGCGCGGTGTACGAGTCGTGGAACGAGTTCACCGCCCCGGTCGACGTCAGCGTCGTCGCGGCGGCGAAGGTGGCCGAGTTCGACACGTCGAAGCGCACCTCCTTGCCCTCCATCGCGGCGCCGACGGCCTGCGGGACGGTGCCACCGGCGGCGAGCTCGAAGACGTTGGTCAGCGTGACGCTCGCGATCGCGAGGACGGCCATGACCGCGACGATCGCGTGGCCCTGCCGGGTCTGGCCGACCATCCGGCCGAAGACGCGCGGCAGGCTGAACGGAATCAGCAGGATCAGGAAGATCTCGATCCAGTTCGTCCAGGGGGTCGGGTTCTCGAAGGGGTGCGCGCTGTTGGCGTTGTAGAAGCCGCCGCCGTTGGTGCCGAGTTCCTTGATCACTTCCTGGCTGGCCACGGGGCCGCCGGTGACGGTCTGGGTGCCGCCGGTCAGGGTGGCGACCTCGGTGCCGCCGGAGAGGTTCTGCACCACCCCGCCGGCCATCAGCACCAGCGCGCCGAGGACCGCGACGGGCAGCAGGACCCGCAGCGTGATCCGGGTCAGGTCGACCCAGAAGTTGCCCAACTCACCGGTGCGGCTGCGGGCGAAGCCGCGCACCAGGGCCACCGCGACGGCGATGCCGACGGCGGCGGAGACGAAGTTCTGCACCGCCAGGCCGGCCATCTGCACCAGGTGGCCCATCGTCGACTCGCCCGCGTACCACTGCCAGTTCGTGTTGGTTACGAAGGACACCGCGGTGTTCCAGGCGCCGTGGGCGACGACCGGGTCGAGCCCGAGCGACAGCCACAGGTGGTCCTGGCACCGCTGGAACACGTACAGGAACAGGATCGACACGCTGGCGAAGGCGAGTACGGCGCGGGCGTACACGCCCCAGGTCTGCCCGGCGGCCGGGTCGACCCCGACCAGACGGTAGATCCCACGCTCGACGCGGGAGTGCCGGGTTGCGGCGACCACCCGGTACAGGTGGTCGCCGAACGGCCGGTGGACGGCCGCCAGGGCCGCCACCAGGGACAGGACGAAGAGGGCGCCGGCTGTCGTGGCGGACATCAGAAGCGCTCCGGGAACAGCAACGCGACCACCATGAACACACCCAGGCCCAGCGCCAGCACCAGGCCGACGGCATCGACGACGTTCACAGCTTCTCCACGCCCCTCACCACGAGGGCGAGTGCGGCGAACAGCCCCACCGTCACCAGGACGAACACCACGTCGGACACACTGACTCCTCTTACCGGACCGCTCGTCACGACCGCCTTCCGGCCGTGCCGGGCAATCGAAACTCCGTGCCCGCGCGAGGGACAGGGTTCATCACGCGATCATGACGGCGGCGGCACGTTTCTTGACGCGTTCTTCACGCGGCCGGGCTGCGGCCGTGACGCCGCTCACCGACGCCCTCCGACCAACGAACGCGGGCGGGACCCGGCAGCCGGGCGGGCCGGCCGGGACCCGGCAGCCGGGCGAGGTCCGGCAGCCGGACGGGCGTCAGCCGGGGCGGGGCGGGCGTCAGCCGGCCAACCAGCCGCGGATCTCGTCGCCGTGCTCGTCGAGCCCCGGCGGCGGCAGGTCGTAGCGCGGCGGGGTGGCGCTCAGGCCGATCGGGTTGCGGATGCCGGGCACGCCGCCGGCGCTGACCACCGGGTCGAGCCCGAGTCGCCGGGCCAGGTCGACGCCGCCGGCGACGGTGTTGATCGGGCTGCACGGCACGCCCGCCGCGCGCAGGTCCCGGAACCACTCGTCGCGGGTGCGCTCGGCCAGGCGCGCGACCAGGATGGGCCGCAGGGCCTCCCGGTTGACCGTGCGGTCCTGGTTGCGCGCGAAGCGGGGGTCGTCGGGCAGGTCGGGCAGGCCGAGCACGTGGCACAGCTTGCGGAACTGCCCGTCGTTGCCGGCGATGACGACGAGGTCGCCGTCGGCGGTGGGCAGCGGCTCGTACGGGAACAGGCTCGGGTGTCCGTTGCCCATCCGGAACGGCGTCGCGCCCCCGGCGACGTGGCCGCTACTCTGGTTGACCAGGCCGGACAGCGCGGCGGAGAGCAGGTCCACCTCGACGTGCTGGCCCGTGCCGCAGCGGTCGCGGTGGTGCAGGGCGGCGAGGATGCCGACGGCCGCGTGCAGGCCGGCGATCACGTCGAACACGGCGACCCCGGCCTTGTAGGGTGGCCCGTCCGGCTCGCCGGTGAGGCTCATCAGGCCGGACGCGGCCTGGACCACGAGGTCGTAGCCGGGCAGATCGGCGCCGGCACCGGCGCCGAACCCGCTGATCGAGGCGTAGACGATCCGTTCGTTGAGGGCCACGACGCTGTCGTAGTCGAGGCCGAAGCGCCGCAGCCCGCCGGGCCGGAAGTTCTGGATCATGACGTCGGCGCGGCGGACGAGTTCCCGGGCGACCTCCAGGTCGGCGGGGTCGGCGAGGTCGAGGGCGATGGAGCGCTTGTTGCGGTTGACGCCGAGGTAGTAGGTGGAGGTCCCCTCCCGGACGGGCGGCATCCAGGCCCGGGTGTCGTCCCCGCCGGGCCCCTCCACCTTGATCACCTCGGCGCCGAGGTCGGCGAGGAGCATGGTCGCGTACGGGCCGGCGAGGATGCGTGAGAAGTCGGCGACGAGGACGCCGCTGAGCGGCCCGGACCGTTGCTCCCCCATCGCCGCGCCCCTTCCCCGTCGACGCCACGCCCCGGCGCGTCGTGGCGCCCGCCGGGTGCCGACGTCCGGCGCGTCGATGGAAGGACCACGATGGCACAGCGGGCGCGGCGGCCGTCGCTCGCCCCGGCGACGGGTGGCGACGGGGCGCCGCCACCCGCCGGGCCGGTCAGCCCTTGCGCCACTTCTGGTTGGCGGCGCCCGCGCAGTCCCAGAGCTGGAGCTTCGCGCCGTCGGCGCCGTTCCAGTCCCGGATGTCGACGCACCTGCCGGACGGGAGGTTGACCAGTTCGCCCGCCGCGTTCAGGGTGAACCGCTGTGCTCCCGTGCCGTTGCACGCGTAGAGCTGCACGACCGCGCCGTTGCCGGTGGCGCCGCCGTCGACGTCCATGCACTTGTCGTTCCGGCTGCGCAGGGTGTCGCCGGTGAACGTCCACTTCTGCGCGTCGGTGCCGTTGCAGTTCCACATCTGCAACTGCGCGCGGTCGACGAAGTTCGCGCTCGGCACGTCGATGCACTTGTTGTTCCAGGTGCTCAGCACGGGTACCGCGCCGCCGGGGTTCACCGGCCCGCCGCCCGCGCCGAAGGGGCTCAGGACGACGCCGGCCGCGCGGGGGTCGCCGTCGTGGACCAGGGACTCGAACGCGCCGACGTCGTCGAAGGCGAAGGCGTACGCCCTGCCGTCGACCATGTTGGCGTGGATGACCCGGGCGTAGTGGTTCGTCGGGTTGTTGCGGTAGAACTCGGCGGCGTTGGTGCTGGGCTGGGTGTCGATGGTGCCGAGGGTGCCCCGGTTCAGTGCCGCGCAGAGCGTCCGGGAGATCGGGCCGACGACCGGGTCGTTGGGTGCGGGCAGGTCCCCGTCGCAGCCCCAGACACTCGCGGAGGAGGGCCGGTTGAAGGAGGCGACCACCTGCCCGGCACCGTTGGTGAAGGTCATGACGTTGCCGGAGGTCCGCCCGAAGTAGCGGGTGTTCGGCTGGTCGGCGAAGGGCACCACGGTCAGCGTCCTGGTCGTGTACGCGTTCCACGCCCACGCGATGTAGGAGTCCAGGTAGGTGGCGCTGAACAGCCCGGCGCCGGCTGCCTTGCCGGGTGCGAGCACCCGCAGCACGGTCCCGTCGGAGCGGGTGTGCACGGTGTTGGCCCAGCCCGGCTGCGACCGGATGCCCTCGATGATCGCGTTGCGGCCGCCCGCCACGACGTCGCCGGTGCGCTTGGTGACGCCGTTGGCGCCGGTCACCGTGACCGCGTGCGGCACCGCGAACATGTCGACCTGCGAGCTGTTGAGCCACAGTCCGGCGTCGTTGTAGGTGAACTCGCTCCAGTCGAACAGGATGTCGCGGTTGGCGTCGCCGGCCGCCCAGGGCGCGGGTTGCACCAAGCCGTCCGGAGTGAGGAAGAACTTGAGCTTCTCGCCGAAGGAGAAGTAGACGCGGCCGGAGAAGCCGCGCGGGAACCGGATGGTGGTGCTGCCGCCGTTGTTGGGGCCGAAGATCGAGGCGTCCGGGGCGGGAGACGGCGGGAGTTGCCCGCCCGACCAGGGGACGAAGGTGCCGCCCTGGTTGACGTAGCCGAGGCGGCCGCTGGCGAGCTGCACGCCGATGACGTACAGGTGGACGGCCTCGCCTCGACCGGTGCTGTTGGTGATCGTGACGGGCAGCAGCGCGGGGCCGACGGCGTGGGCGGGGGACGCCGCGACGGTCACCGCGACGGCGGCGACCAGCGCGGACACGGCGGCGAGCAGCCTTCTTCGGAGCTTCACGCGTACTCCTCCTCAGGGGGTGGCGGACAACTGAGAGAGCGCTCTCTCAGCGTCGGACCGACGCGCCCCCCTGTCAATAGACGTACGCCAATAGATCCGCCGGGATCAGGGTCGGCGCCCCGGCGCCCCGGTCCATTCGGCGCCGGTCACCCGGGCGACCGCCTCGCCAAGACTGTCGTACGCCGGGAGCACCTCGTCCAGGCGCAGGGTCCGCAGGACGGTCCGCAGGAACGGCGACGGCGCGGCCAGGCTGAGCGTGGCGCCCCGCGCGGCGCAGTCCCGCTGGGCGCCGACGAGCAGGCCCAGCCCGGTGGAGTCGATCAGCCGGACGTTGGTCAGGTCGACGACGACGTGCCCGCCCATGTCGGTGGCGTGCAGCAGGGCCGTACGCAGCGTGCCCGCACCGTCGACGTCGATGTCTCCGGCGCAGGTGATGACGGTCGCGTCGCCGCGATGGTCGATGCCGAGGATCCCGCCCGGTCCCGGGCCGCCCGTGCTCGCCTCTCCGGAACCCGCCAGCAGGGTGCAGTGGGCGCAGCGGTGCGGCCCGTCGGCGAGCGGCGAGCCGGTCCATTCGTGGTCGGACACCAGTTCCCAGACCACACCGGCCGGTCCACTCCCCGCCTCCACGACCGTCTCGCCGCAGACGTCGCAGATCAGAGTCGTGTGCTCGTCACCCCGGACGACGCTCATCGTGCCGGTCCCTTCCTTCCACCGCATCCGTACGGCGTCGCCACCACGCGCTCGCCGGCGGGCGTCGCCGCCCGGTTCAACCTGCCGGTCGCGGTTCGCGGTCACCCTTCGGGCGGATGACGGTTGTGTGACAACTCCGGCCCGGGCGGGCCCCGGGGCGCGTGAGCGCCGACAGTAGGGTGGCGGCGTGACCTTGACCCCTGCCACCGCCTCGTCCGCCCCCGGCGACTCGTTGCTCGCCGAGACCGAGCGGGTGACGGCCGCCGAGCCGCTCGACGCCGCGTACCTCGAAGGGCTGTGCCGTGAGCTCGACGGCCGGATCGTGCGCGGGGACGTGATGATCGGGATCCTGCCGATCCGGGCGTACGAGGTGCTGGTCCGGGGCTACCTGGCCGCCGCGCGGGCTGGCCGGACCGACGCGTGGGTGCCCCTGGGGCGTCGGCTGCTCGACCTGCCGATCGGGCAGCCGGCGGCGTGGCCGTCGCCGCGCCCGTTCCCCACCAGCGGGAACGAGGTCCTGGACGCGGCCCTGCGCTGCTTCGCCGAGGCCGCCGGGCAGGGCAACCGCCAGGGCGCGTACCTGTTCGCCGCCGTCGGCCGGGAGGCCGTGGGCCGGGTCGGGCGGTACGCGCTGACACTGCTGGAGCCGCTGCGCGCCGACGACCCGACCGGGGAGGCGCGCTACTGGTCCGGCATCGTGCACTACCTGCTGGGCGAGGGCGAGGCGGCGGTCGCGTACCACCGGCAGGCCGCCGAGGCCGGCAACGCCGACGCGATGTTCGAGCTGCACGTCCTGTACGACACCGGGGACATGGTGCCGCGCGACGAGGCGGTGGCGCGGCAGTGGCTGCTGCGCGCCGCCGAGCGGGAGCACCCCCGCGCCCTGTACAACGTCGCGGCCGGGCACGCCAGCGGCCGGGGCTTCCCCCGGGACGAGGCCGTCGCCGCCGGCTGGTACGAGCGGGCGGCGAACGCCGGGAACGCGCGGGCGGCGGCCACCCTGGGGGTGATGTGTCTGCTCGGCTCCGGCGTGCCCACCGACCAGGCCCGCGCCGCCCGGTGGCTCGACCGGGCCGAGGAGCAGGGGTTCGACGTGGACGGCTGGCTGGACCAACTCGGCATGCCTCGCCCCTCCTGATCCGACGGCCTCGGCCGCCCGGCGCCAGGTCCTCCGCCTGGACGACCGCCCAGACCTCGCCGCGCGCCGTCAGGCCGGGTCGGCGGCGTCCCAGGCGGCGTGCACGAGGGCGGGAAGCACCTGGGCGGCCGGGCCGCGCAGGTTCACGTCAGCCACGGTGTCCAGGGGCGTCTCCTCCGGGTTGACCTGCACCACCGGGGCGCCGAAGCGGGCGGCCACCCGGGGGATCTCGGCGGCGGGATACACCAGTCCCGAGGTGCCCACGGTCAGCAGCAGGTCGCAGGCGGACGCCGCCTCGACGGCGGCCTCCAACGCGGCGCTCGGCAACGCCTCGCCGAACCACACCACCCCGGGCCGGACGAGGCCCGGGCAGTGCGCGCACCGGGGCGGCGCCACGCGGCCGTCACCGTGCTCGTCCGGCGCCCCGCCGGACAACGGCGCCCCGTCGAGCAGCGTTGCCCCGCCGGACAACGGCGGCGCCTCGGCGGACAGGGAGGTCCCGTCGGGCAGCGACGCCCCGGCGGGCAGCGGCGCTGGGCGGGCGCAGGCCGAGCAGCGCGGCGCGGACAGGCTCCCGTGCAGGTGGATCGGTGCGACGGAGCCGGCGCGCTCGTGCAGGTCGTCGACGTTCTGCGTCACGACGACCGCGTGGGGGACGCGAGCCTCGATGGCCGCCACGGCCACGTGACCGGCGTTCGGGCGGGCCCGGCCCACCGTGGCGCGCCGCCACTCGTACCAGCCCCAGACCAGGGCGGGATCGTCGCGGAAGGCATCCGGCGTGGCGAGCCGCCGCGCGTCGAAGCTGCGCCACAGGCCGGTGAGGGCGTCGCGGAAGGTCGGCACGCCGCTCTCGGCGGAGATGCCCGCGCCGGTGAAGACCACGACGCGACGCGCCTGCGCCAACAGCGCCGCGGCCTTCCGTACCGACCGCTCCCCCACCGGAACCGCCCCTTCCGTCACGTACCCGCGCCGCAAGACTAGTGCGGCGTCCGCGACCGCCCGGCGGGGATGCGCGGGACGGCTCGTCGGACCGCCCCGGCGAGCGAGTCGCCGGCCCACCGCCGGCGGGCCGGTGCGGCCTGTCCCGCCGTCCCCGTACGCCACCGGCTGTCCCGCCGCGCGACGGCGCTCCGCGATCCGCGAGCGGACCGGGCGCGTCGGCGAATTTGTTCTTCCTTGCGCACTTGCCCGGCGTACGCCGACCACCGTTCCCCCGCGCGGGAACCGGCCCGGGACGGGTCGGACGGTCCGACCTGCCCGTTGTCGCCTCCGCCGACGGAAATTGCCGCGACGGTCATCGGAAATGGGAATCCCACCGCGCCGGCCGGAGGCTGGTGTGAACGCGTAGCGCCCGATAAGAATGGCGCAGGCGCTTCAGCGGAAAGGCGTGTCGTCGATGACTATTCCGAAGGTCGTGTCCCGGAACGAGTGGGTCGAGGCCCGCAAGGAACTCCTCGAGCGCGAGAAGGAGATCACCCGACGCCGGGACGAGGTCACCGCGCTGCGACGCGAACTGCCCGCGGTCGCCGTCGAGAAGGACTACTCCCTCACCGGGCCCTCCGGCTCCGTCCGGCTGGCGGACATGTTCGAGGGGCGGCGACAACTGCTCGTCTACCACTTCATGTTCGATCCCGAGTGGACCGAGGGCTGCACGAGTTGCTCGCTGCTGGTCGACAACTTCGGCCACCTCGCGCACCTGCACGCCAGCGACACGACCCTCGCCGTGGTCTCCCGGGCGCCGTACGCGACCCTCGCGTCCTTCAGGAGCCGGATGGGCTGGGGCTTTCCCTGGTACTCCTCGCACGGCAGCGACTTCAACTACGACTTCCACGCCACCAACGACCCGGCCGTCGCACCGGTGGAATACAACTACAAGGACGCCGAGACCCTGGCCGCGCAGGGCCTCACCGGCTTCATCAAGGGCGAGGGCCACGGCCTGAGCGTCTTCGTCCGCGACGGCGAACGGATCCTGCACACCTACTCGGTGTACGGCCGGGGTCTCGAGACGCTGCTCAACACCTACAACTTCCTGGACCTCACGCCGCTGGGCCGGCAGCGCTACGTCAACGAGTTCCCCCTCCACGACACCTACGACACGGCCACGGCCGGCGGCGACTGCCACTGCCACTGACGGCGATCGGCGCCACGCTCACCCGGGCGGGCAGTTGTTGCTCTTGCGTCTGACCGTGTACTCGGTGTCGTCGTGGGTGATGCCCGACGGGGCGCCGTCGAAGTACGCCTCGACCTTCTCCCAGCCCCGCCGCTGCTCGTAGTGCAGGTGCGGGGCGCCGGAGTTGCCGGTGCTGCCCACCCGCCCGATCTGCTCGCCCTGGGCGACCCGCTGACCGACCCGGACCAGCGGCGGCTCCAGCAGGTGCAGATACTGCGTCTCCCACTTCCCGCCGTGGTCGATCTTCACCCAGTAGCCGCCGCCACGCCCGCGCGGCCCGTCCGGGTCCTCGGGCGTACGGCCACCCACCGACCCGTTGATGCCCGCCACGGTGACCTTCCCCGCGTACGACGCGAGCACCGGCCGCCCCCACGCCTTGCCCTCGGTCGGGAACAGGTCCACGTCGTAGTCGTCGTGACCGGGATAGGTGCCCAACTGCCACGTCTCCCCGCACGCTACGGGCAGTTGGAAGAGCGGACGCGGCCCCGCCGGCCGCACCAGCGGCACGACCACCGCGACGACGAACACGGCGGCGGCGAGGAGCAGCGCGACCGCGCCGGAGACGAGCGCGACCCGGAGGCGGCGGCTGCGGACGCGACGGTGGGTGCGGGGACTGCTGCGGAGGCCGGTCGTCACCGGCCCGAGCATGGCAGACGCCGGCAAGCCCCGCGGAACGGGTGTGCGGGGCGGCATCCCGACCGACACAATGAGCGGCGTGCGAAGATCGACACGTCGCCTGCTCGGTGAACTGGACGCGCTGACCCACCGGGAACGGATGGTGGCGCTCGCCCGCCGCGCCCGCGAAGTGGCCGCTACGGGCGAGCTGCCGGAGATCCTGGCGGACCTGCGCGGCGGGGAGGCGTACCACCGCTTCCTGGCCGTCACCGCCGCCGGGATCGTCGGCGACCACACGGCGGTGCGGGCGGCCCTCGGCGACCCGCAACCCACCATCCGGGCGGTCGCCGTGAAGGCGGGCCTGCGCGCCGGCTGGCTCGCCGGCGACGACCTGCACGCACTCGTCGGGGACGCGTCGGCCGACCTGCGCCACCTGGTCTACCGGTCGCTGCGGCACCTGCGCCGGCCGACGGTCGCCGACGACCTGGTCGACGGCGTGCTCGGGCGCTTCGGCGCCGCCGAGGCGGTCGCCCTGCTGCCCGCCTGCGGGGCGGACACCGTCCGCCGGCTGCTGCCGGTCGTCGAACACGCGTTGCCGGACTCGGTCCGCCTGGCCCGCCGCCACGGCGACGTGGTGCTCGACCACGCGGAGTCGACGCTGCCCGACATCCACCCCGCCGACCGGGACCGCTGGTGGTCGACGCACGGCCCACGGGTCCTGGTCGCCGGTGCACGTCGACCGGAACGCGCGCTGGCGCTGCTCGAACGCTACGCGCCCACCGGGTACCTCCCCGGCGACCTGGCGAGCTACGGGCCGCTCGCCGCCGCCGCGCCACGACGGGTACTGGCCCTGCTGACCGCGGTGTCCCGCGCCGACTGGGTGGGCTACCAGTGGCTGCCCCCGGCGCTGCTGCGTCGGCTCGTCCGGCTGCCGCAGGCGGACCTGGTCACCCTGGGCCGGCGGGTACGCGACCGCAACAACTCACTGGGGCGGCTGTTGGGGGCGCTGCCCCCGGCGCGGCGGGGCGAGCTGCACGACGCCGTGTTCGCCGATGTCGAAACGGCCACCCGGATTCCCGACGCGCCGCTGATGGAGGTGCTGCCGCACGCCTGGCGGGAGCGGGAGGCCCGCCGGGTGCTCACCCTCGACGACGTCCGCCACGACGAGGCGCAGGTGCGGTCCTGGAGCGCGCTGCTGCCCTGGCCGGCGGCGTCGGCCGTGCTCACCCCCGCGCTGCGCGCCGCCGACGCGCGCGACCGGGCCGTCGCGTACCAGTTGCTCCTGGCCGCCGCACGGCGCAGCCGTGACCCCGTCGCGGCGGCCGAGGCCTGGCCAGGCTGGACCGGCTGCGCAACGAGCAGGACCCGGTCCGGGCCGTGGCGCTGGCGGAGCTGGCGGACCTCGCCCCGATGCTGCGCGCGGACGCCGTCGAGATGCTGGCCCGGATCACCGTCGACGCCACGACCACCCGCGACGCGTCGACGCGCACCCTCGCCGCGCTCGGCACCCTCGCCGCCCGGGTGCTGGGCCACCACGTCGACGAACCGGCCCTGCTGCGGTGGGCGTTGGACACCCTCGACCGGCTCTTCGGCGGGCACCGGCTGCCACCGCTCGGACGCCTCGACGAGACGCTGCGTCGGGGGCAGGAGGAGCTGGTCTTCACCCGGCTGCGTGGCTGGGTCGAGGCCGGCATGGTCCGGGGCCGGTTCGCCGCGCTGTTCGCGGTGACCCGGGCCCTGGGTCGGCGGGCCTGGGGGCTGCCCGAACTCCAGGAACTGCTGCGCCGGGCGACGGCTCCCGGCACCGTCGCCCCCGTCGTGCGGGAGGCCGTCGAGCTGTGGCTCGCCGATCCGAGGACACGGGCGCAACGCGTGGCGTACGTACTGCGCTCCGACGCCTCGACCATCACCTTCCCCACGGTGTGGCGGACCGTCAGCGCACGACGCACCGACCTGCTCGACCGGGTGCTGCGCCACCCGCCGAAGGGGGCGTTCCTCACCGCCGGCACCCGCTGGGTCCCGGGCCCGCCCGTGCACGCCGAGCGGTGGCTGCCCCGCCAGCAGGAGGCGTTCGTACGGTTGCAGGCGCGCCTCGCCGCCGACGCCGGCACCCCGCTGCACCACCGGGCGGCCGCCGTCCGGGCCGCCGCGCCGGTGTCGGGCCCCGGGCGCGAGCTGGTGCTGCGCCACGTCGACTCGCCGAACGTCACCCTGGCCGAGGCGGCCCTGGCGGCGCTGCCGTGGACCGACCGGCCCGAAGAGGCGCTGCCGCTGCTGCTGTCGCACGCCGACGACGAGGGGGCCAGGGTCGCCCTCTACGCCGCCGGTCGCGTCGCGCGTTTCACCCGCCCGGCCGACCTGGTGGCCCCGCTGTCCGCCGTCGCCCTGGGGCGGGGCAAGGTGACCAGCCGCAAGCAGGCGCTGCGACTGCTCGGGCGCTTCGGTCCCCCGGCGGCGATGACGGTGCTGGTGTCGGCGTGGCGGCAGCCCGACCAGCACCGCGACGTACGCGCGGCGATCGTCGCCGCCGCCCGGCAGCGGCTGCACGCGCCGGAGAGCTGGCCGCTCCTCGAACAGGCGGTCGTCGGGAGCCGGGAGGAGTCGCTGACGGTGCTCGCGACCCCGCCCGACGGGGTCGCCGCGCCGGATCGCCCCCGCTACGCCGCCCTCGTCGCCCGGGCCTGCGCGAGCACCGACCGCGAGGTCAGCCGGCTCGCCCGACCCCGGCTCGTGCACTGGTTGCCCTGGGCACCCGACCTCACCGGCCTGGTCGCGGCGGCGCTGGCCGACCCGGGCGAGCGGCACGACTGGCAGTCGGTACGCCCGCTCGTCGACGCGGTGCTGCGCCACCCGGGTCGTCCCGAGCGGGAGGCGCCCACCCTCGCCCTGCGCGCCCTCGTACGGGCCGACGACGCCGACACGGACCCGGGTGGCCCCGGCGCGGACCGTCCCGCCCGGCGGCGCATCGACGCCATCGTGGCCGAGGCGTCCTCGGTGTGGGCCTCCGATCCCCGGATGGATCCCGCGCCGTGGCGGCGGATGGCGGACGAGTTGGGCGGCCATCGCGCGTACGGGGCCCAGGCCGGCACCCTGCTGACCGGGCTGCTGCCGCTCGCCGACACGACCTCCGATCGGCTCAGCGCCGAGATCCTCGGCATCGCGCGACTGGTGGCGGGGCGGCCGGCACTCGCCGCCCGGCTCGCCCGTCTCCTCAGCCGGCGCACCGCCTCGCCGAAGACCCTCGACGCCGAGCCGGTGCTCGCCGCGGCCCACCTACTCGCCGCGCGGGGCGAGGCCACCACCGGCCTGTTCGCGGTGGCCCTCGCCGGTGGCGGCAGGGCGTACGGCTGGTCCGCGCCGTGGCGGGACCTGCTGCGCCTGCTGCGCGAGCACCCGGTGGCCGACGTCCGCGACGCCGCCTTCGACATCTCGATGGCGGCGACGTGACCCGCAGCAGCCGCCACGACGACGGGCCGGTCCGCCCGACGGCGCCGCACCCGCTGCTCCGCCTGACGCACGCACCGGGGCGCCCCCGGTCCGCGAGGGGCGGGGGCGCCCCCGGGCTCAGAAGTCGTCGTCGAAGGCCACCGTGCCGCTCACCCCGACCTGGTACGCCGACACGCGCCGCTCGAAGAAGTTCGACAGCTCCTGGACGTCCTGCAACTCCATGAACGCGAACGGGTTGGTCGACCCGTAGTGGGCGGGGATGCCCAGCTGCGCGAGCCGCCGGTCGGCGACGTGTTGCAGGTACTCGCGCATGTCGACCAGGGACAGCCCGGGTACGCCCTGGCCGAGCAGGTCCTCGGCGAACTGGACCTCGCACTGGACGGCCTCGGTGAGCATCTGCCGCACCTGCTCGGCCAGCTCGTCGTCGAACAGGTCGGGCTCCTCCCCGCGGACCGTATCCACCACGTCGAAGGCGAAGGCCATGTGCATGGACTCGTCGCGGAACACCCAGTTGGTGCCGGACGCCAGGCCGTGCAGCAGCCCCCGGGAGCGCAGGAAGTAGACGTAGGCGAAGGCGCCGTAGAAGAACAGCCCCTCGATGCAGGCGGCGAAGCAGATCAGGTTGAGCAGGAACGCCCGCCGGTCCTGTCGCGTACGCAGCTCACGCAGCTCGCCCAGCGAGTCGATCCAGCGGAAGCAGAACTCGGCCTTGCGCCGGATCGACGGGATGTTCTCGATGGCGGCGAACGCGGCGAAGCGTTCGGTCTCGTCGGGCACGTACGTGTCGAGCAGGTTGAGGTAGAACTGGACGTGCACGGCCTCCTCGAACAGCTGCCGCGACAGGTAGAGCCGGCCCTCCGGGGAGTTGACGTGCTGGTAGAGGTTGAGCACGAGGTTGTTGGCGACGATCGTGTCGCCGGTGGCGAAGAACGCGACGAGGCGGCTGACCAGGTGCCGCTCGGCCGGGGAGAGCCGGTCGAGGTCGGCGAGGTCGGCGTGCAGGTCGACCTCCTCCACGGTCCAGGTGTTGCGGATGGCGTCGCGGAAGCGGTCGAAGAAGTGCGGGTAACGCATCGGGCGCAGGGTGAGATCCATCCCCGGGTCGAGCAGCATGTGGGCGGTCCTCGGTTCGCTGGTGGTCGGGGTGGTCACTGGCAGGCCTCGCACGACTCGGGGTTCTCCAGGGAGCAGGCCAGCGCCTCGTCGACGGTCGCCACCGGCGCGACGAGGCCGGCGGCGCGGGTCGGCCCGGCGGGCGCGACCGTGGCCTGCTGGATCCGGGTGGCCGGCCGCGACCGCAGGTAGTACGTCGTCTTCAGCCCGGCCTTCCAGGCGTACAGGTACATCGAGGAGAGCTTGCCGATCGTCGGAGCGGCCAGGAACAGGTTCAGCGACTGCGACTGGTCGATGTACGGGGCGCGGGCCGCGGCCAGGTCGATCAGCGCCCGCTGCGGCAGCTCCCACGCGGTACGGAACAGCTCCCGCACCTCGGCCGGCAGTTCCGCGACGTCCCGCACGGAGCCCTCGGCGCGCTTGATCGCCGTGCGGATCCGCTCCGTCCACAGGCCACGGGCCTTCAGCTCGCGGACGAGGGCGGTGTTGACCTGGAGGAACTCCCCCGACAGGGTCTCGCGCTTGAACAGGTTGGACACCTGCGGCTCGATGCACTCGTAGCAGCCGGCGATCGAGGCGATGGTGGCGGTCGGCGCGATCGCCACCAGCAGCGAGTTGCGCAGCCCGTACGCGGCGACCCGCTCCCGCAGCGCGGCCCACCTCGCCGGCTGGCCTACCGTCACGCCCCACAGGTCGGGTTGCAGCTGCCCGCGCGCCGCCCGGGTCTGCCCGTACGCCGGGTGGGCGCCCGAGCGTTCCGCCAGGTCGGCGGAGGTCTCCAGGGCGGTCAGGTACAGCTCCTCGCTGATCCGGGTGGACAGCTCCCGCGCGGCCGGGGAGTCGAACGGCAGCCGCAGCGCGAAGAACACGTCCTGCAAACCCATCAGCCCGAGCCCGACGGGCCGCCAGCGGGGGTTGCTCGCCGCCGCCTGCGGCGTCGGGTAGTAGTTGATGTCGATGACCCGGTCGAGGAACGTCACGGCGGTGCGGACGGTGGCGCGCAGCCGCTCCCAGTCGATGCCGTCGGCGCCCAGGTGGGCGGCGAGGTTGACCGAGCCGAGGTTGCACACCGCGGTCTCGCCGTCGCTGGACACCTCGATGATCTCGGTGCAGAGGTTGGACAGGTGCACCACGTTGCCCGCCTCGGCCGTCTGGTTGCACAGCCGGTTCGCGGCGTCCTTGAACGTCATCCACCCGTTGCCGGTCTGGGCGAGGGTGCGCATCATCCGCCCGTACAGCTCCCGCGCAGGGACCTGCCGCACGTAGCGGCCCTGCTCCTCGGCGGCCCGGTACGCCGCGTCGAACTCCTCCCCCCACAGGTCCGGCAGCTCCGGCACCACATCGGGGTCGAACAGCGACCACACGCCGTCGGCCTCCACCCGCCGCATGAACTCGTCGGGAATCCAGTTGGCCAGGTTCAGGTTGTGGGTGCGCCGGGCGTCCTCACCGGTGTTGTCGCGCAGCTGGAGGAACTCCTCGACGTCCGGGTGCCACGACTCCAGGTAGACGCAGGCCGCGCCCTTGCGCCGGCCGCCCTGGTTGACCGCCGCCACCGAGGCGTCGAGCGTCCGCAGCCACGGCACGATCCCGTTGGACTGCCCGTTGGTGCCCCTGATCAGCGCGCCCCGGGAACGGACCCGGGAGAAGGCGATGCCGATGCCGCCGGCGAACTTCGACAGGTTCGCCACCTGCGCGTACCGCTGGTAGATCGAGTCCAGCTCGTCGCGCGGGGAGTCGACCAGGTAGCAGGAGGACATCTGCGTGTGCCGGGTGCCGGAGTTGAACAGCGTCGGCGAACTCGGCAGGTACGCCAGGCTCGACATCAGCCGGTAGAACTCGACCGCCTCGTCCGGCGTCTGCGACAGGCCGCAGGCCACGCGCAGCAGCCAGTACTGCGGGGTCTCCAGCACCAGCCGGCTCGTCGGGTGGCGCAGCAGGTAGCGGTCGTAGACCGTACGCAGCCCGAAGTACTCGAACCGCAGGTCGCCGCGCGGGTCGACGGCGGCGTCGAGGACGCCGGCGTGGGCGGCGACGAACGCGGCGGTGTCGTCACCGATCAGTCCCTCGCCGTGGCCCCGGCGGATCGCCTCACTGAAGGAGCCGATGCCCTGCCGGCGGACCTCCTTGTCGACGTACCCGGCCAGCAGGCGGGCCGCCAGCCGCGAGTACTGCGGCTCCTCGCCGATCATCTCCGCGGCGGTCTGGATGGACAGCCGGTCCAGTTCGGCCGTCGTCGCCCCGTCGTACAGGCCGCTGATCGTCCGGGTCGCCACCCGCAGCGGGTCGACGTCGGCGAGGTCGTCGGCCCACCGCTCGACCGCCCGGACGATCCGGTTGACGTCGACCGCCTCGGTGCCGCCGTCGCGCTTGCGGACCCGCATCTGCGGTCGCCGCTGGCCTGCCACGGCCGCATCGTCGACCGCCGTGCCGGCGGCCGGAACAACCTCGGTGACTGTCACCACTCACTCCTCGCGAGCCTTGATCCCAGACGGATTTCCTGGGCACGCGGGGAGCGGACACCGACGACGACGCGCGCGAGCACGCGTCGAGATGGCGTCGGCCGTCCCACGCGGCCTCGGACCGCCACACACCCTGATGCGGGCGTACGGCGCACTGGCAGGTCTTCGGACTCGCGGGCGCGACCGGACTCGCCGGTCTCCTACTGGCCGTCGCTTCCCAGGCCGTTGACGGCCCAGTGCTGATGACGGCGGTCGTTCCCACTCACCGCTGCGGGGCAGTCCCGGATTCCCACCGGGTTCCCTCTTGCCTCGACCGCTCCGGATGAGCGGCCGAACCAGCTGCGCCGACACCATATATAGGGTTGGCCGCGTTGTCACACCCCACATGTCGGTGCCGGGCGTGTCGTCGGCGA
Organism: Micromonospora sp. ZG13; assembly: GCF_059359355.1. NCBI lineage: Bacteria > Bacillati > Actinomycetota > Actinomycetes > Micromonosporales > Micromonosporaceae > Micromonospora > Micromonospora sp. ZG13. The sequence continues at coordinate 95,039 of NZ_JCADBQ010000007.1, read as the reverse complement.
GCCGGATGACGCCTGTCGATCGCACGCCGGATGCCCGCGTCGACGCACCGCCCACGGCACGCTGCGCCCGGCAACCAGCGGTGATCAGGACGCGTTGGACGTCCAGACCGCCGGATGAGGTCCACAGGGTCCTGATCACCAGGTGACGACCCACGCGGACGGGGCGCAGTGATGCGGGAGCGGCTTACGGACGCCGGTCGCGGCGCCGGCGGGGCCGCTGCCGGCGGCGGGGCCGCTCCCGTCGACGTCCGGCCCACGAGGCCAGCGCAGACCGAGCCGCCTCCGATCGTACATCGTCGGCTGTACTATCGGGGCGTGGAGACGTTGACGTACGGTCAGGTGCTGGCGCGCTTCGGTCACGCCCTGTCCGATCCGACCCGGGCGCGGCTGCTGCTGGCGCTACGCGACGGGCCGGGCTATCCCGCGGAGTTGGCCGAACTGCTGGGCACGACCCGGCAGAACCTGTCGAACCACCTGGCGTGCCTGCGCGGCTGCGGCCTCGTGGTCGCCGCACCCCAGGGGCGGCGCACCCGCTACGAGTTGGCCGACGCCCGACTGGCCCACGCCCTGACCGACCTGCTCGGCCTCGCCCTGACGGTCGATCCCGACGCCTGCCCGGACTCCGCTGGGAAGGACTGCTGCTGATGGGCCTGCCCCTGATCGACCCGGCGCCGGTGGGGCCCTCGCCGGCACGCCGCGAGGTGCTCGCCCGCCGGGTACGGCTGCTGGTCGCCGCCACGATCACCTACAACGTCGTCGAGGCGGTCGTGGCGATCACCGCCGGCACGCTCGCGTCGTCGACCGCGCTGATCGGCTTCGGGCTGGACTCGGTGATCGAGGTGTCGTCGGCGGCTGCGGTGGCATGGCAGTTCGCCGGCCGCGACCCGGAGTCCCGCGAGAGGGTCGCGCTACGGATCATCGCGGTCTCGTTCTTCGCGCTCGCGGCGTACGTCACGGTGGAGTCGGCACGGGCGCTGCTCGGCGGTGCCGAGGCCGAGCATTCCAGCGTCGGCCTGGTGCTCGCCGCGCTGTCGCTGGCGATCATGCCGGGGCTGTCGTACGCGCAGCGCCGCGCCGGCCGGGAACTCGGCTCCCGCTCGGCGGTCGCGGACTCCAAGCAGACCCTGCTGTGCACCTACCTGTCCGCCGTACTGCTCGTGGGGCTGGGGTTGAACAGCCTGTTCGGGTGGTCCTGGGCAGACCCCGTCGCCGCGCTGGTCATCGCGGCGGTGGCGGTGAAGGAGGGCCGCGAGGCGTGGCGGGGCGACGCCTGCTGCACGCCCGGGCTCGGACCGGCCGGCCCGGCGACGAGCAGCCGTACGCCGGACTGCGCGGGCGGATGCTGAGCGGGCCATTCGGCAGGTCGCGGCGCGGCCGCCACCGGGTCCCGTGGTCGTCCCGCCGGTGATCGCGCCGCCACCGCGGAGCACCAGGCTCCGGCAGCGGCGGCGCGATCACCGGCCACGCCTCGTCGGTCACCTCGCCACGACGCACCACCGGCACGTCGTCGGCGACCGGGCACGGACCGGCGGCGCTGTCAGACGCGGGTGACCCGGACGGCGTCGGCCACCACGTAGCCGGTGGTGCTCGTCCAGCGGCTGACCGCGACCAGGTTCCGGTCGCCGGCGGCCAGCCCGAAGGTGCCCAGCGAGCGCCAGACGCCGCCGCTGGAGCGCTGGTCCACGCTGACCGTGCGGTTGCCCGAGGCGGTGACGACGACATGCGGGGCCGAGCTGTTGTAGCCGGGATCGGCCGGGTGCCGCACCTCGACGCGGTAGTTACCGGCCGCCGGGATGTTCACCTTGAACCAGGCGGCGTCGCTGGCCGGCGTGGGGTTGGCGAAGCGGTAGTCGGCCCCGTAGCGCTGGGCGGAGTACGAGGAGGTGCCCCAGTTGGTGCTCGCCGTGAACCGCCCCGCCGTGGCGTTGTCCACGATGGTGCTGAACGTGGGCGGGTTGGGCGCGCTCAGGCCGAGGTAGGCGGCGATGCCCTCGGCGTGGCCACGGGCGGTGGCGGTGATGAAGTCGGCGCGCTTGAGCAGGTTCGAGTCGGCGACGGAGTCAATGAAGAGGTTCTCCGTCAGCACGGCGGGCATGGCCGACTCGCGCAGCATGTGGAAGTTCGCGGTCTTCAGCCCCCGGTCGGTGACCCCACCGATCGTCCGCATGTTGCCGATCACCCTCGGGTGCAGGGCGTTGTGCAGGTTGACGGTGGCGGCGTCCGACGTCGGGTACCGGTAGCTTTCGAAGCCGGTGCCGCCGCCGGAGTTGATGTGCACGCTCACGAGCAGGTTCGCGCCCCACGCGTTGGCGTCGTCGGTGCGGTACGCCAGGCTGCGGGTGATGTCGGTCGTACGGGACATGCGGACGTCGACGGCCCAGTTGGCCAGCAGGATGTTGCGCAGTTGCAGGGAGATGTCGAGTGTCAGGGCCTTCTCCTGCAGCCCGTTGCCCACCGCGCCGGGGTCGGTGCCGCCGTGGCCCGGGTCGATGTAGACCTTGGGCAACGCGGCCCAAGCGGGGCCGGCGACCACGGGGACGGCCGCGGCGCCGGCGACGGCCGCCAGGAGGGTACGCCGCCGCAGCGTCGGGTTGTCGAACATGTGCACCTCGTCATCGGGAGAGATCGACAGTGCCCGCAATATAGTGGAGCCTCGATGCCCGATGAAAGATGTCTACGCCCTCCGATCTGAGTTGCGAAGGATTCCTCCCTCCGCTGGGGACCCGGAGCCCTGGTGACTCCGCTATGCCCCGGGCTCCTTGACGGTTGACCGGTCGATCGACGTGGAGTGCCAGAAACACCCTCCGCTCGGCGACCTGCGTACGCGGACGCGAGCGTGCCTTCGTGGTATTTTCGGCGTCGCTGTGCGCTGCTGCGAACCGAGGAGGTGAGACCGATCAACGCTGCGACAGGTCGGGGCTCCCTCCCTCGCATGGCCTAGGGAGCGCCCGCAAAGGCATCCCGAAAGGCGTGAGCGCTATGCGCTTCAACTCTGCGACGTCGTCGGACGGCGTCCGCGAACAGATGTTCATCCTCGGTGACATTCCCGGCGTGCTGTGGACGGCGGAAGGCGCCGCCGGTACCCGCCCCCTGATCCTGATGGGACACGGCGGCGGCCAGCACAAGAAGGCCCCCGGCATCGTGGCCCGCGCGCGCCGCTTCGTGGCCGAGTGTGACTTCGCGGTGGCGGCGGTGGACGTGCCCGGCCATGGCGACCGGCCGAAGGACGAGGAGTACGACCGGATCGCGACCGAGAACCAGGCTCGCGTGGACGCCGGAGAGGACCTGGCTCCGCTGATCGCTGGTTTCCAGGCGCTCGTGGCCCGCCAGACCGTCCCGGAGTGGCGGGCGGTCCTGGACGCGGTCCAGGATCTTGTTTACGTCGGTGCCGGCCCGGTGGGCTACTGGGGTGTGTCATTGGGCTGCGGACTCGGCGTGCCGTTCGTCGCCGCCGAACCCCGCGTCCGCGCGGCGGTGCTGGGCCTGGGCGGTGCGTTGGCATCCGCCCAGGCCGCCGCGCGGATCACCGTCCCGGTGGAGTTCCTGCTGCAGTGGGACGATGAGCGGGTGCCGCGGGCCCAGGGCTTGGCACTGTTCGACGCCTTGGCCTCGACCGAGAAGACCCTGCACGCCAACCCCGGCAGGCACGGCGAGATCCCGGCGTTCGAGCTGGACAGTGCGCTACGGTTCTTCGCCCGGCACCTCGGCCGATAACGCCCGCGGTCCGCGACGCGCCGATCGGGGTCCGTTCCCGGTCGGCGCGTCCCCCCAACTCCTGAGGGCCGATCATCGGCGGCGGCGCGCTCACGCAGGTCCTGATAGCCGATCATCGGCGGGTGGCCGCTCACGCGTGGTCAGCGCTGAGCAGATTCCCACCACACCAGATTGGCCGCCACCTGCGCCGTCGGCTCGATGATCTCCCATCCCTCGGCGATCAGCCCGTCGTCGATCCGCCAGATGTCGACGACCGCGATCTCCGGTCCCGCATCGGGAAGCCAGCGCCGCGAGTACACCACGACATGATCACCGTCGGCCAGCATCTGATGGATCTCGACCTGCATGCCGGCGAGGGGCGCCAGCGCGGCGCGGACGGCGGCGAGCCACTCCTTCCTGGTCGATGTGGTCGAGCCCGGTCTGTGGTGGACGAAGTCGTCGCTCAGGAACCGTGCGAGCGCGTCCACGTCGCCCGTCTCGATGAGCCCGGTCAGCGCCTGTTGGACGATGCTCTTGTTCTCGATGGTCACAGACGCAGTGTTTCCGCGACTGCTTCGATTGTCGATGAAGTCGGACTTCATGGCGTCCGCCGCGACGACGGGTACGCTTCGTGATCGTGCACACGGTCGGGGAGCTCCTGCGGCAGTGGCGGCACCGGCGGGGACTCAGCCAGCTGGATCTCGCGATCGCGGCGGACGTCTCGGCCCGTCACGTCAGCCTGGTCGAGACGGGCAGGTCCAAGCCGAGCGCCGACATGATCCTCCGACTCGCGGACCACCTCCACGTGCCGCTGCGGGATCGCAACCGGCTCCTGCTCGCCGGCGGCTTCGCACCCCGGTACGCCGAGCGTCCGCTCGACGACGGCGCCTTGGCGGCCGTCCGCGACGCCGTCCGCAGGGTCCTGCGCGCACACGAGCCGTACCCGGCAGTGGTCTTCGATCGCCGGTGGAACATCGTGATGACCAATCGCGCTGTCGACCCGTTCTTCGCGCAGGCGGATCCCGACCTGCTGCGGCCGCCAGTCAACCTGGTGCGGCTGGGACTGCACCCGCGCGGGTTCGCCCGCATCGTCGTCAACCTCGCCGACGTGCGCGCGGTGTTCCGCAGCCGCATCTCCCGCCAGCTCGCCGCTGCTCCCGACCCCGAACTCGCCGCACTCTACGAAGAGCTGTTGGCGCCCGAGCCCGGCGAAGAGTCGAGCCGTGGGATCGACACGGGCGTCGTGATCCCCATGATCCTCCGCGTCGGCGGACGGGAGCTACGGCTGTTCTCCACCATCACCACGTTCGGCACACCGACGGACATCACGGTCGACGAGATCGCGATCGAGTCCTACTACCCGGCAGACGCGGAGAGTGCGGCGTACTTCACGAAGTAGCGCGCCCGCCGGGCGATCGACACCGCCTCCGGGCCCGACCTGCGGACCCGGGCGCCCCGACACCGCCCCGGACCGCGTTCGCGCAGCCCGGGACGGGTACGGCGTCACTTGGCGTTGAAGTAGCTGGCCTCCGGGTGGTGCACCACGATCGCGTCGGTCGCCTGCTCCGGCATCAGCTGGAACTCCTCCGACAACTGCACGCCGATCCGCTCCGCGCCCAGCAGCTCCACGATCTTCGCCCGGTCCTCCAGGTCCGGGCAGGCCGGGTAGCCGAACGCGTACCGGCAGCCCCGGTAGTCCGTGCGCAGCAGACCCGCCAGGTCCGCCGGATCGTCGTCGGCCACCGTACGACCGCCGGGCAGGGTCAGCTCGGCGCGGATCCGCCGGTGCCAGTACTCCGCGAGCGCTTCGGTGAGCTGCACGGACAGCCCGTGCACCTCCAGGTAGTCGCGGTACTCGTTGCGGGCGAACATCTTCGCCGTGTACTCGCTGATCGGATGCCCCACCGTGACCAGCTGCAACGCCACCACGTCCAGCTCGTCGCCGCGCGGGCGGAAGAAGTCGGCCAGGCAGAGCCGCCGCTCCTGCCGCTGCCGGGGGAAGGAGAACCGCGCCCGCTCGGAGTGCCCGTTCTCGTCCAGCACCACCAGGTCGTTGCCCTCGGCGTACGCCGGGAAGTAGCCGTACACCACGGCCGCCTCCAGCACCTGGTCGGCGATCAGCCGGTCCAGCCAGTAGCGCAGCCGGGGCCGGCCCTCGGTCTCCACCAGCTCCTCATAGGACGGCCCCTGCCCGCTACGGGCGCCCCGCAGGCCCCACTGCCCGAGGAACGTGGCCCGCTCGTCGAGCAGCGCCGCGTAGTCGGCCAGCGGCACGCCCTTGACCACCCGCGTGCCCAGGAACGGCGGGGCGGGCACCTCCACGTCGGTGGCCACGTCGGAGCGCACCGACGCGTCGTCCAGCTCCGGCAACGACTCGCTGACGATCGCCCGCTGCCGCTCACGGCGCGCCCGGCGGGCCGCCAGGGCCGCCTCCCGCTCCGCGTCGATGACCGGCGCGCCGCCGCGCTTGGCCGTCATCACCCGGTCCATCAGTGACAGTCCCTCGAAGGCGTCGCGGGCGTAGTGCACCTGGCCGGGGAACATCGCCCGCAGGTCGTCCTCGACGTACGCCCGGGTCAGCGCCGCCCCGCCCAGCAGGACCGGCCAGCGTTCCGCGACCCCGCGCGACGCCATCTCGGCGAGGTTCTCCTTCATGATCACGGTGCTCTTGACGAGCAGGCCCGACATGCCGATCGCGTCGGCCCGGTGCTGCTCGGCGGCTTCCAGGATCGCGCTGATCGGCTGCTTGATGCCGATGTTGACGACCTCGTAGCCGTTGTTGGACAGGATGATGTCGACCAGGTTCTTGCCGATGTCGTGCACGTCGCCGCGCACCGTGGCCAGCACGATGCGGCCCTTGCCGCCGTCCTCGGCGGTCTCCATGTGCGGCTCCAGGTACGCCACCGCGGTCTTCATCACCTCGGCGGACTGGAGCACGAACGGCAACTGCATCTGCCCCGAGCCGAACAGCTCGCCGACGACCTTCATGCCGTCGAGCAGGATGTCGTTGATGATGGACAGCGGGCTGCGCCCCTGCGCCATCGCCGTGTCCAGGTCGACCTCGAGGCCGTTGCGTTCGCCGTCGATGATCCGCCGCTTCAGCCGCTCCTCCAGCGGCAGGGCGGCCAACTCCTCCGCCCGCCCCGCCCGCGCCGACGCGGCGTCCACGCCCTCGAAGATCTCGATGAACCTCTGCACCGGGTCGTAGCCCTCGCGGCGCCGGTCGTAGACCAGGTCCAGCGCCACCTCCCGCTGCTCGTCGGGGATCTTGTTGAACGGCAGGATCTTGCTGGCGTGCACGATGGCGCTGGTCAGACCCGCCTCGCGGCACTCGTGCAGGAACACCGAGTTGAGCACCTGCCGGGCAGCCGGGTTGAGCCCGAAGGAGACGTTGGAGATGCCGAGGGTGAAGTTGACCCCCGGCCAGCGGCGGGCGATCTCCCGGATCGCCTCGATCGTCTCGATGCCGTCGCGCCGGGTCTCCTCCTGGCCGGTGGCGATCGGGAACGTCAGCGCGTCGATCAGGATGTCCTCGCGGTCCATCCCCCACCGCCCGGTGAGGTCGTCGATCAGCCGGCCCGCGACCCGCACCTTCCAGTCGGCGGTGCGCGCCTGCCCCTCCTCGTCGATGAGCAGCGCCACCACGGCCGCTCCGTGCTCCTTGACGATGGGCATCACCCGGGCGTAGCGGGACTCCGGCCCGTCGCCGTCCTCGAAGTTGACCGAGTTGACCACGCACCGGCCGCCGAGCATCTCCAGCCCCGCCTCGACGACCGCCGGCTCGGTCGAGTCCAGCATGATCGGCAGGGTCGAGGCGGTGGCGAACCGGCCGGCGAGCTCGCGCATGTCCCGCGTACCGTCGCGGCCGACGTAGTCGACGCAGAGGTCCAGCAGGTGCGAGCCGTCGCGGGCCTGGCTGCGGGCGATCTCGACGCAGGCCCGCCAGTCGCCGGCGAGCATGGCCTCGCGGAACGCCTTGGAGCCGTTGGCGTTGGTCCGCTCCCCCACCATCAGCAGGGAGGCGTCCTGGGCGAACGGCACCGGGTGGTACACCGACGACACGCCCGCCTCGTGCCGCGGCTCGCGCGCCGCGGGGCGCGTGCCGTGCAGGCGCTCGGACAGGACCCGCACGTGCTCGGGGGTGGTGCCGCAGCAGCCGCCGACGAGCGAGACGCCGTACTCGGTGACGAACCGCTCCAGGGCGTCGGCAAGCTCGACGGGGGTCAGCGGGAAGTACGCCCCGTCCGCGGTCAGCACCGGCAGGCCCGCGTTCGGCATCACCGACAGCGGGATCCGGGAGTGCCGGGAGAGGTAGCGCAGGTGCTCGCCCATCTCGGCCGGCCCGGTCGAGCAGTTCAGCCCGATCAGGTCGACCCCGAGCGGCTCGATGGCCGCCAGCGCCGCCCCGATCTCGCTTCCGACCAGCATGGTGCCGGTGGTCTCCACGGCGACGTGGCAGATGATCGGGACCGGCCGGCCGAGCCTTGCCATGGCCCGCTTCGAGCCGACCACCGCGGCCTTGACCTGGAGCAGGTCCTGGCACGTCTCGACGATCAACGCGTCCGATCCGCCTTCGATCAGGCCCTCGGCGTTCTCCTGGTAGGCGTCGCGCAGGGTCGCGTAGTCGGCGTGCCCGAGGGTGGGCAGCTTGGTGCCCGGGCCGATCGAGCCCAGCACGAAGCGGGGCCGCTCCGGCGTGGCGTACGCGTCGGCGGCCTCCCGGGCGAGGCGGGCCCCGGCCTCGGAGAGCTCCCGGATGCGGTGCTGGATGTCGTACTCACCCAGGTTGGCCAGGTTGGCCCCGAACGTGTTGGTCTCGACACAGTCGGCGCCCGCCGCCAGGTACGCCTCGTGCACCCCGCGTACGACGTCCGGCCGGGTCACGTTGAGCACCTCGTTGCAGCCCTCGTAGCCCTCGAAGTCGTCCAGGGTGAGGTCGGCCGCCTGCAGCATCGTGCCCATGGCGCCGTCGGCGACGAGAATCCGGTCTGCCAGTACGTCGAGCAATGAGGTCCGCACGGGATCAGGTTAGTGCCGACGCGACGCGACCGATCCCCCCGTACGCGCCTTCCCACATTGTGTCAGCGGGATCACGCTGTCCGGTTCATCGTGGTATGGCCGGCCACCCCCGGGCACGACCGGCGCGGCCGACGGGCCGCATCCCGCCCCGACACGTAGGCTGGCGGACGTGAAGGACTACAGCGACAGCACCACGCCCGGCGGGCGGACGACCGGGTCCGGTCCCGGCGCCGGCCCCGACGAGCAGGGTGAGGTGACGGCGTGACCGAGTTCGACGGACTGCCGGTGCTGCGGTCCCCCGTGGCGATCGCCGCGTTCGAGGGCTGGAACGACGCCGCCGACGCGTCCACCGCCGCGGTCGAGCACCTGGAACAGGTGTGGCAGGCCCGGCAGGTCACCGAACTGGACCCGGAGGACTTCTACGACTTCCAGGTCAGCCGGCCCACCATCACCATGGCCGAGGGCGAGACCCGCCGGGTCGAGTGGCCCACGACGCGCTTCATGGTGGCCAGCCCCGAGGGCACGGAGCGGGACGTCGTGCTGATCCGGGGCATCGAGCCGAGCATGCGCTGGCGCACCTTCTGCGAGCAGGTGCTGGAGATCTGCCACAGCCTGGAGGTCGAGCGGGTGGTCGTGCTCGGCGCGCTGCTGGCCGACGTGCCGTACACCCGGCCGCTGCCGATCAGCGGCAGCGCCTCCGACGCGGAGGCCGCCCAGCGCTACCAGCTCACCCCCACCCGCTACGACGGGCCGACCGGGATCGTCGGCGTGCTGCACGACGCCTGCAACAAGGCCGAGGTCGACGCCGTCTCGTTCTGGGTGCACGTGCCGCACTACGCCAACAACCCGCCCTGCCCCAAGGCCACCCTCGCCCTGCTGCACCGCGTCGAGGAGGTGCTCGACCTGCCGGTGCCCATGGCCGACCTGGCCGAGGAGGCCGCCGAGTGGGAGCAGCGGGTGCGCAGCGCCGCCGAGCAGGACGCCGAGCTCGGCGAGTACGTGCGCGAGCTGGAGGAACGCGTCGGCGACGCGGGCATCACCCCGCTGACCGGTGACGAGATCGCCCAGGAGTTCGAGAAGTACCTGCGCCGCCGCGGCGGCTCGGCCGGCCCCACCGCCGGTTCCTGGTAGCACCCACCGCCTGCCCGTCGGGCCCCGGACGCGTCGCGTCCGGGGCCCGAGTGTCTTCCCGCCGCGTGGGTTTCGCGTGTCCGGGGTGGCGCCGTCACCACCTCTACGGCATCCTAGGAACCTAGCTGTCATCGAGGAGGCGGGCATGCAGATCAATCCGGGGGCGGCCGAGTTCCCGCACCGGCAGATCGCCGCGCAGCTCAAGGCCCAGATCCGCCGCGGCGACTGGGGTCCGGGCGAGCGGCTGCCGTCCATCCCGGCCGTCGCCGAGATGTTCGGCGTGGCGAAGCAGACCGTGCAGCGCGCCGTCGACCAACTGCGGGTCGAGGGCATCCTGATCACCAAGCCCGGCTCCGGGACGTACGTCCGGGGCACCCGGCGGCGGCTCAACCGGCTCTCCCGGGGCCGCTACGGCGGCTTCCGCGGCTACCACACCGACCTGGCCGCGCGGTACCGGCAGCAGCTCGTCTCCGTCGGCCGGGCCCCCGCCCCGCCGGAGGTGGCCGACGCGTTCGGCGTGGCCGACGGCACCGACCTGCTCTGCCGGCGCCACCTCGTACGCACCGAGGACTCCCCCGTCGAGGTGGGCGCCTCGTGGTTCCTGCCCGCCGACACCGCCGGCACCTCACTGGAGCGCGCCGAGGCCTTCGGTCGCCCGCTCTACCAGGAGGCCGAGGAGGCCACCGGCCGACGGTACGTCTCCGCCACCGACACCATCAGCGCCCGCCAGCCCAGCCGGGAGGAGGCCGAGATCCTCCAGATCCGCCCCGACACCCCCGTTCTGCACCTGCTGCACGTCGCCTACGACGGCCAGCGCAAGCCCATCGAGGTGGCCCAGGCCACCTGGCCCGGCCCGGTCACCACGCTGACCGAGGAGTACAAGATCCCCGCCCCGGCCCCCGACCCCACCCCGGACCCCGGCCTGGTCCTGGGCTGACCCCCACCCCCGCCCCGTCGACGTGGAGGGGGTGGATCAGAGGTGGAGCCCGAGGAGGGCGTCCAGGGTGGTGGCGAAGAGGGCGGGGGCGGCTGGGTCGTCGGCGTTGCCGGCGAGGGTCGCGTCGGCCCACGCGTCGGCCAGCGCCAGGGCGCCCGGCGAGTCGAGGTCGTCGGCGAGGCGGGCGCGTACGCCGGCCAGGAACTCCCCGCCCGACGGGCCGGCGGGCGCGGCGGCGGCCCGCCGCCAGCGGTCCAGCCGCTCCTGCGCGGTCGCCAGCAGCTCGTCGGTCCAGGCGCGGTCGGCGCGGTAGTGCCCCGAGAGCAGGGCCAGCCGGACCGCCATCGGGTCGACCTGGTCGGCGCGCAGCCGGGAGACGAAGACCAGGTTGCCCCGGGACTTCGACATCTTCTCGCCGTCCAGGCCGATCATGCCGGCGTGCACGTAGTGGTCGGCGAACGGCGCGACGCCGGTGAGCCGCTCGGCGTGCGCGGCGGAGCACTCGTGGTGGGGGAAGATCAGGTCGTTGCCGCCGCCCTGCACGTCGATCCGGTCACCGAGCAGGTTGAGCGCGATGACCGCGCACTCGATGTGCCAGCCGGGACGCCCGGCGCCCAGCTCGCCGCCCGGCCAGGACGGCTCGCCCTCGCGGGCGCCGCGCCACAGCAGCGGGTCGAGCGGGTCGCGCTTGCCGGCGCGGTCCGGGTCGCCGCCGCGCTCGGGGAAGATCTCCACCATCTGCTCGCGGGTCAGGTTGGACTCGTAGCCGAAGCGGGGCGAGGCGGAGACGTCGAAGTAGACGTCGCCGGTGCCGTCGTCGAGGCGGTACGCGGCACCGTCCTTGAGCAGCAGGAGCACCTTGTCGGCGATGTCGGGGATCGACTCGACCGCGCCGACGTAGTGCGCCGGCGGGATCATCCGCAGCGCCTCCATGTCCTCCCGGAACAGCGCGGTCTCCCGCATCGCCAGGACCTTCCAGTCCTCGCCGTCGCGCTCGGCGCGCTCCAGCAGCGGGTCGTCGATGTCGGTGACGTTCTGCACGTAGTGCACGTCCAGGCCGGCGTCCCGCCACACCCGCTGCACCAGGTCGAACGCGATCATGGTGGCGGCGTGGCCCAGGTGCGTGGCGTCGTACGGGGTGATGCCGCAGACGTACATGGTCGCGGTGCCGCTCGGGTCGCTGGCGTGGGCGCCCTGCCGCGCCGAGTCGAACAACGACAGCGGCTGGCCCCTGCCCGGCAGCCGCGGCACCTCGTGTCCCGCCCAAGAGTCCATGACCGTCAGCCTAACGAGCCGGCGCCGCGCGGCAGGACCGGCCCACAGTGATCAACATGACAGCGCCGCGCGACGGTCGGCCGGCACTCACATGGGGGGCCAGGGCACCGCCGGCCAGTCCTGCGACGGCTGCGGGAACAGGCCGGTGTGCCGCAGCCGGTCGACCCGGGCCGCCACCTCGGCGACCTCCCGGACCGTCAGGTGTTCGGCCAGCTCGGCGCCGAGCGCCCCGGGCAGCTGGCCCGCGAGCGCGTCGAGCATCTCCACGGCGTCCGCCGGCAGTTGCCGGCCGGCCCAGCCCCAGAGCACCGTGCGCAGTTTCTCCTCCACGTGGAAGCTCACCCCGTGGTCGACGCCGTAGATCCGGTCGTCCGCGCCGACCAGCACGTGCCCGCCCTTGCGGTCCGCGTTGTTGATCACGGCGTCGAGCACCGCGAGCCGGGCCAGCCTCGGATCGTCGGCGTGGGCCAGCGCGTACGGCGTGCCGTCGTCGTCGCGCGCCGCGGCGACCGGGAACCAGCGGGGCGGCAGCGCGTCGGCCGGCACGAACCCGACCAGGGGCTCGGCCTCCTCCGGCTCGTCGATCCAGAGCTGGCAGGAGCCAGGCCCGAACGGGCCGTCGCGCAGCACCGTCGGCGGGACCAGGTCCCAGCCGGTGGCCCGGGAGACCACGTACGCCGAGACCTCCCGGCCGGCCAGCGTGCCGTCCGGGAAGTCCCACAGCGGGCGCTCACCGCGCACCGGCTTGTAGACGCAGCGGGCCGTCACCCCGTCGAGGGTCAGGATGCCGCGCAGGGTCGTGTTGGAGGCGTCGACGAGCCGCCCCTCCAGGTCGAGGTGGCCGTCGCGGAGCAACCGGAGCGCGGCCTCACCGTCCTGTCGGGGTTGCAGGTCCGACGACGTCACCGGTGGTAACCGTTATGGCGCGGGCAGAGGTGACCGGCGGGGTCGAGGGGCTGGCCGCACAGCGGACAGGGCGGCCGGCCGGCGTTGACCACCCGCCGGGCCCGCTCGATGAACTGGCGGGTGGCCTCGGGGGTCAGCCGCACCCGGAGCCGGTCGAGGTCCTCGTCCGGTTCCTCGTCCTCGTCGTCGACGTCCTCGTCGTCGTCGGGCTCGCCGAGGTCGACCTCGGCCTCCGCCTCGCCCACGGCGATGGCCTCGATCACCACGGTCGCGGTGTCGACGTCGAACGCCAGCCCGAGCGTGCCGACCCGGAACTCCTCGTCGACGGGCGTGTCCAGCGGGTCGTTGTCGCCGACGACGGCCACCGGCTCGGGCAGCTCCACGCCGAAGCGGCGCTGCGCCTCGGAGAGCAGCTCCTCGAGCTTCTCGGCGAGCAACGACACCTGGACCTTCTCCAGCGCGACGCTGACCAGCCGGCCACCGCCGCGCGCCTGGAGGAAGAACGTGCGCTCCCCCGGCGGCCCGACCGTCCCGGCGACGAACCGCTCCGGCGGCTCGAAGGCGTGCACCTGGTGGGTCATACCCACGACCCTATCCGGCGCGCCACAGCGCCGCGCACCCCACCGACGTGAATCGCCGCGCGCCCGCCGCGCCCGGCGCACCGCGCGCCGCACCCGGGCGTGGCGGCCGGCCAGACGCCGGTCCCGCGCCCCAGCGTCGCGGACGGGACTCCCGGCCCGCACCGGCGCGCGGACTCCTCGTCGGCCGGGGCGAGCGTCGCGGGCGGGACGGCCGCCACGCCCAGGCACCGCCCCGCCGGACGCGGCGCCCTGCGGCGAGGCCGTGGGTCGGGTCGCCGCCGGCCCGTCACCGGCCCGCCCCCGCGCCGCCGCCGACCGGCGCGTCGGAGTCGGCCGCCCCGGCCGCCCGCGTCGCCCGTCGGCGGCGCTTTCGCGGCGGCGGCACCAACCCGGCGAGGTCGCCGCCGGTGTCGTTGAGCCGCAGCAGGAACGGCCGCAGCGGCGTGTAGCGGATCGCCGTCACCGAGGCCGGATCGGCCACGATCCGCTGGAACAGATCCAGGTGTACGCCGAGCGCGTCGGCGACGATCGCCTTGATCACGTCGCCGTGGCTGCACGCCAGCCAGACCGCCTCGGGGCCGTGCTCCGCCGTGATCCGGGCGTCCCACGTACGCACCGCGGTGACCGCCCGCGCGGCCATCGCGGCCATCGCCTCCCCCTCGGGGAAGACCGCGGCGCTCGGATGCTGCTGGACCACCGGCCAGAGTGGCTCCTTCGCCAGCTTCTTCAGCGGCTGCCCCTCCCATGCGCCGTAGCCGCACTCGATCAGCCCCTCCTCCACCACCGGGGCGGCCCCGGGCAACGCCAGCTCCAGGGTTTGCCGGCACCGGATCAGCGGGCTGGTCACCACCGCCGCGAGCGGCACCGCCCGCAGCCGCTCGCCGGCCGCGCTCGCCTGGGCCCGGCCCGTCTCATCCAGTTCCACGGGCTGACGGCCGGCCAGCCCGCCGTCGGCGTTCGCGGTCGTCCGGCCGTGTCGCAGAAGCAGAAGGGTCGCCACGGGACCACCCTATGACCTGTGTCCGGCCACGGGTGCCTCCCCGGTGCGCGGTATGGCCCGCGCTCCCCCATCTGCGCTACGGCCCCGGGCCCGACCCACCTCGACGGCGCTGACCGCCCCATCGACGATGGCAGTCCCACACCGGGCATAACACCCGCGGCCCGCACTTATCCCGCGCTTATCCCGCACCGCCCCCGCGTCTGCCGGCCCCGCGCCCACACCGCGTCGGCGTCGGCGTCGGCGTCGGCGTCGGCGTCGGCGTCGGCAGATCTTGGAACGAGAGTGCCCCTCCAGGGGCCGATCCTCGCCAAGATCTCGCAACCGGGGCCGGCCCGACAGGCTCGGCTGACCATTGACCATGCCCGGAAGCCACCAACGGACATCACCGACACCCACATGTCGGGTTCATCCCCTGACACGCGGCTTCGCCGCCCCTCCACCCCGACCGACACCAATCCGGAGCGCCCACCGCAACCCCACCAGACCCAGCCGAAACGAGTCGACAACGAGACGCATGTCCGGTTCGCGGTGTGACCGGGAGCATCGTGGGGGCGGAATCGTGGCCGGCCCCGGGTCGTTACACCATGCGTACGACCGAGCAAGGCACGCCCCGCCTCCCGGGCAGGTGGCCAGCCCGGGCCCCGGAATGATGGCGGCCGGCCGGTCGTTACACATGGTCCCGGCCCACGTGCAGGGCATCCCCTCCGCCCCACGCGGCCGACTCTGATCTTTCCTCCGGCAGGCCGCCGGAGGTTCCCCGTTGTTCATCGAGCGCCGGACGGTGCTTGCACCCGCACACAGAGCCGATCCCCCTTCGGTGTGCGGTGCCAACCCCCGAATGGAGCGTCCCCCATGAACACGTTCATTCGTAACAGCGTTCTCGGTATTGCTGGTCTCGCGTTCGCCGGTGGTGTGGCCGCCGGCCCGATGACCGACAGCACCCCGACGACTGTCGACACCACGCCCGTGGCGGCTGTGGCCATGCAGGCTGACAAGCCGGCCGTGGACAAGGGCAAGCTGGTCCCGCACGGTGTGCAGGGCGCCCAGTCGCGCATCGACCTGTCCGACGAGCAGGTCGACAACGTCAAGGCGATCATCGCGGCGACGAAGAAGGCCGGCATGGACGAGCGCGCCGCCGTCGTCTCCATCGCGACGGCCCTGCAGGAGTCGAAGCTGGAGAACCTGGGTCACCTGGGTGACCGCAACGACCACGACTCGCAGGGCCTGTTCCAGCAGCGCCCGTCCTCCGGTTGGGGCACGGTGGAGCAGATCACCGACCCCGAGTACTCGACGACGGCGTTCCTGAAGGGCCTCAAGCAGGTCGACGGGTGGCAGGACATGCCCCTGACCAAGGCCGCGCAGACCGTGCAGGTGTCGGCCTACCCCGACCACTACGCCCAGTGGGAGCAGCAGGCCGCCGACCTCGTCACCGAGCACTGGAACAGCTGACCTGACCCCAGAGACTTTCCACCACCACAAGGGGGACCGCTGGCCGGCACCGATCAATCGGTGCCGGCCTGCGGCACATCCACCACGACACAACCACCACCCCACGGCCGACGCCCCGACAGGGGCGCCGGCCGCTGGCATCTCCACCACCAGATCTTGGACAGTTGCCGCTCACACCAAACGACAACCGTCCAAGATCTCGACGTAAGGACGGCGAGCACGACGGACGCAATCCGGCGAGAGAGTGCGGCGCCAGACGCCAAGGCGCCAGGCAGGCAGTGACGGCCGGCGGTGGGTCGGACACGGACCGGCCCCCGTCCGCTGCTGCGGAACGAGGGCCGGTGTGGAGGTGGGTGGCGGATCAGGTGGCGCTGATGGTGCCCGTCATCAGCAGGGCGAGCACCAGGGTGCCCAGCGCTACCCGGTACAGCACGAAGACGTACAGGGTGTGGTGCGCGACGTAGCGCAGCAGCCAGGCGATGGCCGCGTACCCCACGCCGAAGGCGATGATCGTGGCGACGATCATCTGGGCGAGGCTCGGCACCGACGTGCCGGGGGCCGCCGGCTCGAAGACGTCACCGACGCTGAAGATCCCGGACATCACCACCGCCGGGATGGCCAGCAGGAACGAGTAGCGCGCCGCCGCCTCCCGGGTGAGGTTGAGCAGCAGCCCCGCGGTGAGCGTGCCGCCGGAGCGGGACACCCCGGGGATCAGCGCCATCGCCTGGGCGAAACCCATCACCACGCCGTCGCGCATCCGGAAGTTCTCCAGGGTGCGGCTCTGCCGGCCCCAGTACTCCGCGAACGCGAGCACGAACGCGAACACGATCAGGGTGGTGGCCACCAGCCACAGGTTGCGCCCGGCGGTGCGGATCTGGTCCTTGAACAGGAAACCGAACAGCCCGATCGGGATCGAGCCGACGATGACGTACCAGCCCATCCGGTAGTCGAGGCTGGAGCGCACCGACTTGTCCCGGATGCCGACCAGCCACGTCCGGGTGATGCGCCAGATGTCCTTGGCGAAGTAGATCAGCACCGCCGCCTCGGTGCCCAGCTGGGTGACCGCGGTGAACGACGCCCCGGCGTCCTGGTCGAAGAAGATCGCGGAGGTGATCCGCAGGTGACCGGACGAGCTGACCGGGAGGAACTCGGTCAGTCCCTGGACGATGCCCAGGACGATGGCCTCGATCCAGGTCACTCCCCGACTCCCGAGAGGTCCAGCGCCTCGGCGACGGTACGCAGGGTGTGCAGGCCGCTGTCCCGGTCGGCGGCGAACAGGCTCACCGACAGGGTGGTGACGCCGGCGGCCGCGTACTCCCGCATCCGCTCGGCGATGCGCTCCTTCGGGCCCAGCAGCGAGGTGCGGTCGATGAACTCCATCGGCACCGCGGCGGCGGCGTCGCGCTGCCGCTTGGCCAGGTAGAGGTCCTGCACCTCGCGGGCGGCGTCGCCGTAGCCCATCCGGGTGGCGAGCTGGTTGTAGAAGTTCTGCTGGCGGCTGCCCATGCCGCCGACGTAGAGGGCCGCGTACCAGCGGACCAGTTCCGCACAGGTGGCGACGTCGTCGCCGACCACCACGGGCACCGACGGGACCACGTCGAAGCCGGCCAGCTCCTTGCCGGCCTTCGCCCGCCCGGCGCGCACCGAGGCGAGCTGCTCCTCGGCGAACTCGGGGGCGTAGAAGACGGCCAGCCAGCCGTCGGCGATCTCGCCGGCCAGCTCCAGGTTCTTCGGGCCCACGGCCGCGAGGTAGATCGGTATGTGCTCGCGCGGCGGGTGGAAGCCCAGCTTCAGCGCCTTGCCCGGCCCGTCCGGCAGCGGCAGCGTGTAGAACTCGCCGTCGTACGCGACCGACTTGCGCGCCACGGCCAGCTTCACGATGTCCACGAACTCGCGGGTCCGCGCCAGCGGCTTGCCGAACCGCACGCCGTGCCAGCCCTCGGAGACCTGCGGGCCCGACACGCCCAGGCCCAGCCGGAACCGGCCGCCGGAGAGCGCGTCGATGGTGGCCGCCGTCATCGCGGTCATCGCCGGCGTACGGGCGGGGATCTGCATCACCGCGCTGCCCAGGTCGATCCGTTCCGTCTGCCCGGCCATCCAGGCGAGCATGCTCGGCGAGTCGGAGCCGTAGGCCTCCGCCGCCCACACCACCGCGTAGCCGAGCCGGTCCGCCTCCTGGGCGAACGCAAGGTGATCGGCCGGTGTGCTCCACGCCGTCTGGTATCCGAGGCTGAGCCCGAGTCGCACTAGGTCCTCCCCCATCCGCACCACAGGTCGCATCAGGTTACGCAATGCCGGAAGACGGCCCGATCACCGGTCGCCCCCACCGGGGCGTCGCCCGGACGGTCGGAAAGGCGACGCGCCCGACACACTTGACGGCGGCGAGGATATCGGCGGGCCCTGGTTCGAAATAAGGTTCACCCATGCAACAGCGACCGCTCGGCCGAAGCGGGCTGGCGGTTTCGCGGCTCGCGCTCGGCACCATGACCTGGGGCCGGGACACCGACGCCGACGACGCGGCCGCCCAGCTGAAGAGTTTCCTCGACGCGGGCGGCAACCTCATCGACACCGCCGACGTCTACGGCGACGGCGACGCCGAGGCCGTCATCGGGTCGCTGCTGGGTTCCCTGGTGCCCCGCGACGAGCTGCTGATCGCCACGAAGGCGGGGCTGCGTCCGGGCAGCGGCCGACGCCGCGACGGTTCCCGGGGCCACCTGCTGCGTACGCTGGACGCCTCGCTGCGCCGGCTCGGCACGGACCACGTCGACCTGTTCCAGCTGCACGGCTACGACCCGGACACGCCGCTGGAGGAGACGCTCGCGGCGCTCGACCACGCGGTGGCCAGCGGCCGGGTCCGCTACGTCGGGGTGTCGAACTTCGCCGGCTGGCAGACCGCGCGGGCGGCGGCCTGGCAGACCGCCTGGCCGGGGCGCGCCCCGGTGGTGGCCGCGCAGGTGGAGTACTCGCTGTTGGAGCGGGGCGTGGAGCGGGAGGTGCTGCCCGCGTGCGAGGCCCTCGGGCTGGGGGTGCTGCCCTGGTCGCCGCTGGGCCGGGGGGTGCTCACCGGCAAGTACCGCCACGGCCGGCCCGCCGACTCGCGGGCGGCCTCGCCGCACTTCGAGCGGTTCGTCGCCACCTACCTGGAGCCCCGCTGCTCCAGCATCGTGGAGGCGGTCGCCATCGCCGCCGGCGGGCTGGGTGTCTCCCCGACGGAGGTGGCGCTGGCGTGGATCCGCGACCGGCCCGGGGTGGTGGCCCCGATCCTCGGCGCGCGGACGGTCGGGCAACTGCTCGGCGCGCTCCAGGTGGAGCGGGTGACCCTGCCGGACGAGATCGTCACCGCGCTGGACGACGTGTCGGCGGTGCCGGTGGGCTACCCCGAGCGCGACGGCTGACCCCGCGTCGCGCGGGGCGAGCGCGCGTCAGGCCGCCGGGCGCCCGCCGGGCAGCTCGCGTACGGCGGCCAGGAAGCGGGCCTGGTCGTCGCGGGTGGCGGGGTTGACGATCCGGATCCAGGACCCGTCGTCGAAGACGATGGTGGACGGGAACTGCATCAGGCGGGCCCCGTGCTCGGATTCGATGCGGGCGACGCGCTGCCGCGGCACGCTCCACAGCACCTGGGGGCGCCGGCGGTCCTCGCGGTCGGGGTCGGGGCGGCGGCCCATCCGCAGCAGGTGCAGGTGGGTGTCGGTGACCGCCAGCGGGGTGCCGGTGTAGCGCTCGAGGAACAGCAGCAGGCTGCCGGCGAGCGTCGCCAGGTCGCCGCTGAAGACGTACCGCCGCCGGTAGGCGATCTCGGCGAGCTGGTCGGCCAGCGGTCGGTAGCGGCTGAGCCGGAACAGCGCCCGGAACGCCTCCTGCTCGTCGGTGAGCGGCAGCGGCTCCCGGGGCGCGGCGCCCGGCGCGGGTTCGGGCTCGGCCGCCTCCGGGGTGCCCGCGGCGAGCACGGCGGCCTTGCCGGGCAGCAGCAGGACGCCGGCGGCGATGCGTACGGGTGTCATCACGGCGTCCACCCAGGCGACGGGGTTGACGATGTTGAGCAGCCCGAACAGCGCGCGGGGGTCGAGCGCCTCGGCCAGCTCCGCGTTGACCCGGTCGGCGAGCTGGCTGCCGGCCCGGTGGTTCTCCGGGGCCCGCACCGGCGCCAGGCCGACGTAGCGGATCTCCTCGCCGGGCAGCAGGGGCGCGACGAGGGCACGCTCGGGCTCGTCGCTGGTGCGGAACTCGTCGCGCAGCTCCCGGGCCTTCTCCCGGGCGGCACGCGCGCCGCCGAGCACCGCGTCGGTCAGCCGGCCCAGCCGGCTGCGCCCCTCGGACACCTCGTACCCCCTCGGTCGGCCGTCACCTGCCGGCCGGTTGCTCCGCCGGCGGCTGCCCGAAGACATTCTGGTCGATCCACTCGGCGCCGCCCCGCACCGCCGCGTCGACCTTGTCGCCGACCTGGTCCATGCCGGGCACGGACAGCCCGGAGACCATCGCCACGGTGCCCCAGGTGGCACCGTGCACGACGGAGTTCGGGATGTTCCACGGCAGGTTGGTGGCCCAGTCCCGGCCGATCATCCGCGCCCCGTCGGCCATGCCGTGCGCCCGCAGCGCGCCGAGGCGCTCGAACGTGCTCATGTCGAACGGCGTGCCGGACTTGCCGAGCTTCCAGTTGCCCTTCGCCGGATCCATGAACTTGTGGAACCACTTGTCGGCGTCGCCGGCGGCGCGGCGCCTGTCGGCGTACTTCTGGCCGGCGCGCAGCGCCTTCTGCTTGTCGACCAGCCTGTCCAGGTGGTTGCGCAGCTTGCGCAGGTGGAGCAGGACCCGTTGCAGCAGCCGGATGACCTTCTGCAGGTGCGTCGCCAACGGTCGGATGATCTTCAGCATCCGGGCCAGCGCGATCATGCCCCGGGTGACGCCCAGCGCCACGCCGGCCGCCCAGGACGCGCCGGCGGTGAACGGTGCCATCAGCAGCGCGGTGACCAGCGTCACCAGCAGGAAGTTCACGAACTCGACGCAGATGTCGACCAGGACGTCGTGCACGGTCTGCAACGCGTCGGCGACCCCGCGCAGGTATTCGGCCGTGGCGGCGAACTGCTCGGCGACGTCCAGCAACTGCTGCTCGACGTCGGCCATCCGCCGCCCGTACGCCTCGCCGGACGGCGAGCGCCAGCCGGCCTGTTCGGCCACGCGTACGCCGCGGTGGCCCATCGCCAGCTCCCGCACCTGCGTGGCCAGCGCGTCCCACTCGGTGGCCTTGGCGCGCAGCGCGGCCGGCTCGCCGTCGACGAGGTCGACGAGCTGGATCAGCGGCCAGGCGAGGGTGCGGCAGACGCTGTCGACCACCTTGTCCACTCCGGACAGGGCGTTGTCGATGCCGTTCCAGAGCTCGACGGCGGTGCCCGCGGGCCCACTCACCGGGGCATCCCGGCGCCGATGGCGCGGAACGAGGCGTCGATGTCCTGCTCGTTGCGCTCGTAGGACTCGGCGGTCGCGCCCAGCGCGCCGCCGACCCGCTCGAACGCGTCGTGGCCGGAGCGGAACAGCTCCATACCGCCGGTGACCTGCTCGGCGTACTTCTCGCGGAGCAGGTCGCTGACGAACGGCAGGTGCCCGAAGGCTCCGTCCGGGATGTCCCCGGCGGAGGTGAGCCGACCCTCCAGCGCGCTCAGCGAGGTGGCCACCCGCTTCGCCGCCACCTCCAGCCGACGTACCGCCTGCACGTCCACGTCGATGTCAGGCACGCCGTTCCTCCCCCACTCGCACCGGCGGGACGACGATACGATCATGCCGCCGCCCGCCGCCACCCCGGGCGGCACCGCGTACGGGAGGTTCCCATGTCTGACCCGCTGTCCGCGTTCGACGCCCTCGCCGGACGGCTCGCCGACATCGAGCGGCGCTTCGCCGGGCTCACCGACGACCTGGACGAGCTGAGCGGCACCGCCACGGACGACAGCGGCCTGGTCTCCGCGACCGTCGGCGCCACCGGCGAGCTCACCGACCTGAGCTTCGCCCCGACCGCGCTGCGGGTGGGCACGGAGGATCTCGCCGCCATGGTCCTGCAGGCGTACCGGCAGGCCCGGGCGGCGGCGACGGAGCAGCTCAACGAGCGCACCGAGGGTCTCGACGCGACGCTCGGCGCGGGGCTGAACGGCATCTTCGGCACGCCCGGCGACTTTGCCTCGCTGGGTCGCCTGGAGGAGGCGATGGGACGCCTCGGGCGCCTCGACGGACGCCTCGCGGGGCCGCCGGCATGACGTCGCCGGGCTGGCCCGACATCGTCGCCCGGCTCCACGACACGCTGTCGGGCTGCGACCGCGACACCGACCTGGAACTCGCCGCCGGCCCCCGCCGGCTGCACCTGATGGTGCGCCGGAACACCGTGCGCGGGGTCTGCCCGCCCTACGACGAGCCACGCCTGGCCGAGCTCGGCTGGCAGGCGCCGCGCGGGGCCGGCGGCTGGTGGTACGAGACGCCGCGCACCGCCGAGGGACTGCGCTGGTGGAGCGGGTTCGCGGCGCGGACCGCCGCCACGGTGCTCACCACGGAGCCCGGCGCGCTGTCCTGCCAGATCCTCCCGCCCACCGGCCCCCGGGTGCGGCCGGAGCCGACCGTCCCGCCGGTGCCCCGCGTCCGGGCCGCCGGGGAACCGCCCGCCGACAAGGAGCGGACCGCTGGGCAACCACCCGCCGGTGAGCCGGCCGCCGGTGAGCCGGCCGCAGGTGGGGCGTCCGTGCTCGACCTGCTCAGCGACGCCGGCGCGCGGCGGGACCTGCCCGGCTACCTCGGCATCCTCGCCGCCGCGGCGGTCTGCGTACCGCTGGCGGCGGAGCCGGGGCCGGACCGCGACGTGCCGTGGACGATCGTCACCGACCCGACCGGCGCGCCGCTGCTGCCCGTCTTCACCTCCCCCGACGCGCTGACCGCGTTCGCCGGGGAGGGCGTGCCGTTCGTCGCCGTGCCCTGCGCGGACCTGCTCGCGGACTGGCCCGACCCGGCGTGGGGGCTGGTGGTGGACGCGGGTACCCCGCGTGCCCTCGCCCTCGGCGCGGCGTCGCTGGCCGCCCTGCTGGCGGCGAACCCGCCCACCGGCTGACCGCCGCCGCACGCTACCTGCCGCGCCGCACGGCCCGTACGCCGAACGCGATCGCGCCGACGACGAGGACGACGCCCAGGAGCTGGAGGCCCGGCGAGTCGTCGGCCTCCCCGAGCACGACGCCGGCGACGCCGAGCGCGACGGCGACGAGGACGAGCAGGTACTTCAGGTACTTCATGGCGTCTCCCTGGTGGCGGCCGGGCCGCTCGCGGAGCTGCCGACGGGCGGTTCGTGGTCGCTGGTCCGGGGCGTGGGGCGCGGCGCGCCGTGTGGGTTCACTCCTCGACCCATTTGAGGAGGTCGCCGGGCTGGCAGTCGAGCACCCGGCACATGGCCTCCAGGGTGCTGAATCGGACGGCCTTGGCCCGGCCGTTCTTGAGCACCGCCACGTTCGCGGGCGTGAGCCCGACGCGCTCGGCGAACTCGCCGACGCTCATCTTGCGTTTGGCCAGCTCGACGTCGATGCGTACGACGATGGGCATCAGATCACCGCCTCCATGTCGGTCCGCAGCGTCGTGGCCTGCCGCAGCAGCGCGCGCATCACCACCATCAGCAGACCCAGCACGGCGACGCCCACCAGCAGCAGGAACAGCAGCAGCGGCAGCCCCGGGTCCGTGGCGTTGAAGCCGACGTAGAGGAAGACGCCCAGCAGCACGACCCAGGCGGCGACGATCGCCCACACGATCGCGTCCACCCACGCCAGCGCGGCGTCGCTGAAGATGCGGTCGTGCTTGACCAGGGTGAGCAGCTTCCAGGTGCAGACGACCACCACCTGCACGCACAGCACCCAGAACACCGCGACGGCGGTCATCGGCCACCTGAGGTAGGCGAGATCCGGGGACTCCTGCGCCATGTGTGCGAACTGACCGGGCAGCGAGAAGGTCTGGAGCATGACCAGGATCCCGAACAGCACCACGAGGAAGACTCGGAGCGGCGCTACCGCTCGATGCTCGTTCAACATGCATCGACTATCGCTTGCAAGCTATCGAAAGTCAATCGGTTCGCCGTACGCCCGCCGCGCCGGGACGCGACCGGTCGGGCCGTCGGCGCGCACCGCGCCCGGCGACGGCGGCGCGGGTCACCGGCGAGGGGGTGGCAAACGGCCGCCGGGCTGGGCAGCATAGGGCTCATGGACTACGAGTACGCGCCGCTGCGGCTACCGCCGAACGTCGACCGGTTGACCGCCGCGGCGCAGTTGGCGATCCAGGCGGAGTTCTCCGGGTGGGAGCTGGCGCGGGTGCGGCTGTACCGCGACGGCACGCGACAGGTGGTGCTGCGCCGCCGCCGGGTCAACCAGCCGCAGCCGGGGCTGTCGTACTGAGCCCGACACACGCAAGGCCCGGGGCCGACCGATCGGTCGGCCCCGGGCCTTCACCGCCGCGTCGGCGGGCCGTCAGCGCCTAGTGGGCGTGGTCGTGCTCCTCGTCGAGCTCCATGAACGGGTGCTCGTCGAGCCGGCCGACCAGCCGGTCGTCGGCGGCCGGCTGGAACGGGCCCGCCGGGTCGTCGTCGTCGAAGGACTCCAGGTCGACCGGGGTGCCGACCTCGCTGACCATCACCACGCCGTCGAGCGGCTCCAGCTCCGGCACGTCCAGCGCGCCGAGCGAGCCGTCGCCGCTCTGCAGCAGCTCCAGCACCGCCTCGCCGACGCCCTCCACGGGCTCCGGCTCGTCCTCGGCCGGGGTGCCCTCCCGCCGGGCCGCCTCGGCGACGCGGATCAGCGCCGAGACGCTCGGCACCCGGTAGTCGCGCCGCTGGCGCACCGAGATGACCCGCGGGTGCGGGTCGGTGGGCTCCACGCCCTCCGCGTCGCCGAAGCGCTGGTCGGCCTCCTCCGGGTCGATCGACTCGACGTCCCACGGGGTGACCTCGCCGAAGGCGTCCAGGAGTTGCTCGTCGTACGCGAAGGACGCGTTGTTCAGCGCGACGTACGCCTGCCAGACGTCGTCGTCGTCGATGCGGCCCTGCGCGGCGCGGACGGCGGCCAGGTGGTGGCGGGCCGCATCGATCACGCGCTCGAGGGCGGCGTCCAGCTCACCGTGCTGGTCGGTCATGTGGGTCAGTCCCTTCACGATCAGAGGTTCCCGCCGGAACACCGGGTTCCTGGCGGGGGCTAGCAGGTGCGGAGGAACCGGTCGAGAACCCGCACGCCGAACTGTAGTCCGTCCACCGGAACCCGCTCGTCGATGCCGTGGAACAACGCGGAGAAGTTCAGGTCGGCGGGCAGCCGCAACGGCGCGAAGCCGAAGCAGCGGATGCCGAGCTGCGAGAACGCCTTGGCGTCGGTGCCGCCGGAGAGCATGTACGGCACCGGCCGCGCCCCCGGGTCCTCCGCGCGCAGCGCGGCCGACATCGCGTCGACCAGGTCGCCGTCGAACGTCGTCTCGAGCGCCGGCTGGCGCTGCACGTACTCGATGACGATGTCCGGACCGACCAGCTCGCGCAGCTGCCGCTCCAGCAGCTCCGACTGCCCCGGCAGGCTGCGGCAGTCGATGGTGGCGGTGGCCCGGCCGGGGATGACGTTGTCCTTGTACCCGGCGGCGAGCCGCGTCGGGTTGGCGGTGTTGCGGATCGTCGCGCCGATGATGTTGGCGATCGGCCCGAGCTTGGCGATCGCGGTCTCCGGGTCCTCCGGGTCCAGCTCGATGCCGAGCAGGTCGGAGACCTCCTCCAGGAACGCCCGCACGGTGTCGGTGACCACCACCGGGAAGCGGTGCCGGCCGACGCGGGCCACCGCCTCGGCGAGCGCGGTGACCGCGTTGTCGTCGTGGACCATCGAGCCGTGCCCGGGCCGGCCCTTCGCGTGCAGGCGCAGCCAGTCGATGCCCTTCTCGGCGGTCTCGATCAGGTAGAGCCGCTGGCTGTCGTTCACCGAGTACGAGAAGCCGCCGACCTCGCCGATGGCCTCGGTGCAGCCGTCGAGCAGACCCCGGTGGCGCTCGACGAGGAAGTGCGCGCCGTAGTCGCTGCCCGCCTCCTCGTCGGCGGTGTACGCGAGGACGATGTCGCGGGGCGGGCGGACCCCGGTGCGCTGCCAGTGCCGCACCACGGCCAGCACCATCGCGTCGAAGTCCTTCATGTCGATGGCGCCCCTGCCCCACAGGTAGCCGTCGCGCAGCTCGCCCGAGAACGGGTGCACCGACCACTCGTCGGCGTCGGCGGGTACGACGTCGAGGTGGCCGTGCACGAGCAGCGCCCCGCGGCTCGGGTCGGTGCCCGGGATGCGGGCGATGAGATTGGCCCGGCCGGGCGCCGACTCGTGGATGACGGGCTCGACGCCCACCTCGGCGAGCTTCTCCGCCACGTACTCGGCGGCGAGGCGTTCCCCGGCGCTGGTGTCGTTGTCCCCGGTGTTGGTGGTGTCGATCCGCAGGAGGTCGCGGCAGAGGTCGACGACCTCGTCGGTGGGGTCGGGTCGGGCGGAGGCGGCGTCGCTCGTCATCGGTTCTTCATACCAGCCCGCCGGCCCGGTGCGGTCGTCCCGCCCTGCCGGCCCCACCCCGCCCGCCCCGGCTGCGGGTGGGGCGGAGCCGGCCGCGTGCCCACCCGGGGGCCGGAGCCGCCGGCGACCGGGCGCGGTTTCGCCGCCGACGGGGCCGGGTACCGCCGCTCGCGACCGCTCCCCACCACATGCTTCGCCCGCCACCAGAGGAGGGCACCATGACCGTTCCCCTGCCACCGCTGCCGCCGACCGGAGAGGACGAGGACTTCCGTCCGGGCGGGCGCAGCATCGCCGACATCCTCGACGCCGAACACCGCCAGCTGCGGGAGTTGCTGCGGCGGCTCACCGCCGAGGGCCCGGAGCCCGCCCCGGGGCGGGGCCTGGAGGTGCTCACCGCGGCGCTGTCGCGGCACCTCTCGGCCGAGGAGCAGTATCTGCTGCCCGCCGTGCGCGCCGCCCTGCCCGACGCGGCCGGCCGCATCGACCGGGCCATCGCCGACGACCGCGCCCTGCTGACCGCCCTGCGGGGGCTCACCGACGACGGGCTCGCCGACGTCGCCGCGCGGGTGCACCGCCACGTCGAGGAGGCGGGCGCGCTGGTCGCGGCGCTGCGCGAGGTGGCCAGCGCCGAGGAGCTCATCCGCCTGGGCAACCGGCTGGAGATCGCCGAGGAGGCGGCCCCCACCCGCCCGCACCCGGGCACGCCGGCGACCCCGCCGTGGAACCGGGTCGTCGAGCCCGCGGTGGGGGTGGTCGACAAGGTCCGCGACGCCGTCACCGGCCGGCCCACCTACCTGGCCGACCTGACCGAGCCGCCGCCGGCCTGAGCCGGCGGGGCCGCGTCGGACAGATCGGAGACCGTTGATCCGTCCAGGCCCTTCCGTCGGCCGCTACGGGGTCATACCGTCACGGTATGAATCTGGAGCTGCGACACCTGAGGGTGATCTGCGCGATCGCGGAGACGGGGAGCGTGACCAAGGCGGCATCGACGCTCGGCCTGGCCCAGCCGGCACTCACCGCCCAGCTCCAGCGCATCGAGCGGACCCTGGGCGGGCCGCTGTTCGAGCGGGACCGCCGCGGCGCCCGACCGACCGCCCTCGGCGAGCTGGTGCTCGCCCGGGCCCGGGTGCTGCTGCCGGCGATGAAGGGCCTGCAGGACGAGGCGGCGCGGCTGGCCGGCGCGGGGGACGCCCCACGCCGGTACCGCTTCGGCGGGGTGAACAGCCCCATCCTCGGCCGCCTGGTGCACCGGCTCGCCGCCGAGCCCCCGCCCGCGCAGATCACCACCCACGCCTCCTGGTCGGCCGAGGAGCTGGCCCAGCTGGTCGCCGGCGGTCGGCTGGACTTCGCGCTGATCGGGGTGTGCGGCGACGCCGCCCCGCCGGCCGAGTTCGGGTTGAGCTGGCGCGAGGTGGCGGTCGACCCGGTGCTGGTGCTGCTGCCCGAGCAGCACCCGCTGGCCGGGCGGGCGGAGGTGAGCCTGGTCGACCTGAGCCGCGAGCAGTGGGTCGCCGCGCCCGGCGACGGCTGCTTCGGCGACTGCTTCGCCGCCGCCTGCGCCCGCGCCGGCTTCACCCCGCGCAAGGTGTACGAGACCGACGTGCGCTGCTGCATCGACATGGTGGACTCGGGCGAAGCCATCGCGCTCTGCCAGGCCACCTTCCGCCCGGTCGCCGGGCTGGTGACCCGGATGCTGGCCGGGACGCCGCTGCGCTGGCGGCTGATGCTGGGCTGGCATCCGGACTCCCCCGCCGCCCGCGACGCCGAGCTGGTGCTGGAGCACGCGCTGGCCGCGTACACCGACTCCCTGGCGGCCCACCCGGAGTACCTGGCCTGGCTGCTGCGCAACCCGACCTACGGGGCGCGGGGGCTGACGGCTGCCGGGGCCGACGGGGTGCGAACGGCGTGACGCCGGGTATCAGGCGGGCATGACCGATCTCTACCCCGCCGCCGACGACCGGGAGATCCTCCGGCAGGCCGCCGCCGCGCACACCGCCGCCACCCGCGACGTGGAGGCGTTCCTGCGTCGCCTGCCGGAGGTGCCCGACCCGGCGGACGTCACGGAGTACGCCAACCTGCTGACCCGCGAGCAGCAGACGCGCGCCGACCGCGAGGCGGCGGCGGACGCCGCGGGCCTGACGATCGGCAGCCTGGAGAGCGACCAGGGTTGACCACGCCGGGCCGGCGACACCCCGGTGTCGCCGGCCCGGCGTTCGTCGAGGCGCCGTACGCCCCGGTCACCGTTTAACGAGGAGCGTCGTGCCCCCCGGTCAGCGTTCGACGAGGACGTCGTGGCCCAGGTCGAGCAGGGCGTGGCGCCACTCGTCGTCGGCGTTGCCGCGCGGTGGCTTCTCGTCCAGCAGGGACTGGATCTCGTCGATCGCGTCCCGCATCACCCGGATGTCCTCCGGGGTGAGGTCGACCTTGCGTTTGCTCAGCACCCGCAGGATCCGCCGGCCCAGCCCGGGCAGGTCGAGGTCCGGGTCGGGCCCGAACGACTCCTCCCCGGAGCCGCGGGTCAGCAGCCACTGCCGCAACTGTTCCGACGGGACGTTCACCTGGGCGTGGAAGTCGTCCCAGAGCACCTCCACCTCGGGTTCGAGCCGCTGCTCGCGTACCATCAGCCCTCCTCTCGACGGCGGCGGTCGGACTCCGCCGGCTCCGGGTCGTCGCCCTGTTGGCCCACGCCCTCCGGCGGCACCCGCACCCGGGCGGGGTTCGCGGTCGGCGGGGCCAGGATCGGATCGGTGCGCTCGCTCTCGTCCCGGGTCTCCTCGGGTTCGGTCATGTCCGTCCTCCGGTCAGCGGGGATGGGACGTCGTGGCCGGGGTGTAGCCGCGCTCGCCGGCCGCCACGTCGAAGGCGAGCCGCCCGTCGCGGGCGTCCACGGTGACCTTCTGGCTCGGTGAGACGGCCGACTCCAGCAGCATCCGGGAGAGCTGGTTGTCCACCTCCCGCTGGATGACCCGGCGCAGCGGGCGGGCACCGAACTCCGGCTGGTAGCCGTGCTCGGCGATCCAGTCGATGGCGGGGGTGGTGAAGTGGACCTGGATGTCCTGCGCGTGCAGCCGGCGGCGGGTCTCCTCCAGCAGCAGGCCGGTGATCTGGCGCAGCTGCTCGGCCTCCAGCCGACGGAAGATGATCACCTCGTCGATGCGGTTGAGGAACTCCGGCCGGAAGTTCTCCTGGAGCCGGCGCATCAGCCGCTCGCGCAGCTCGTCGCGCTCCTGATCGCCGCCCTCGGCGCCGGTGCCGAACCCGACGGCGCGCTGGGCGCCGGTGATCAGCTCCGAACCCAGGTTGCTCGTCATGATCAGCACGGTGTTCTTGAAGTTGACCGTACGGCCCTGGCTGTCGGTGAGCCGCCCCTCGTCGAGCACCTGGAGCAGGATGTTGAACACGTCGGCGTGGGCCTTCTCGATCTCGTCGAGCAGCACCACCGCGTACGGGCGGCGGCGGACGGCCTCGGTGAGCTGGCCGGCCTCCTCGTAGCCGACGTACCCGGGCGGGGCGCCGACGAGCCGGCTGACGGTGTGCCGCTCCTGGAACTCGCTCATGTCCACCCGGACCATCCGGTCGGCCTCGCCGAACAGCGCCTCCGCAAGGGCCCGCGCCAGCTCGGTCTTGCCGACGCCGGTGGGCCCGAGGAAGAGGAAGCTGCCCATCGGGCGGTTCGGGTCGGCCAGCCCGGTACGCGAGCGGCGCACCGCCTCGGCGACCGCGGTGACCGCGTCCTCCTGGCCGACGACCTTCTCGTGCAGGTGGCCCTCCAGGCGCAGCAGCCGGTCGCGTTCCTCCTCGGTGAGCTGGCTGATCGGGATGCCGGTGGCCCGGGAGACCACCTCGGCGATCTCCTGCGGCCCGACGGCCGGCACCTGCGACGAGCCGCCCTCGTCGCCGCGGGCCAGGCGGATCTGCTCCTCCAGCTCGGCGAGCCGGTCACGCAGCGCGGACGCCTTCTCGTACTGCTCGTCGGCGACCGCCTGCTCCTTGTCGCGGCGTACCTCGTCGAGCTGCGTCTCCAGCTCCCGCACGTCGGAGGCGGGGGTGCGGGTACGCAGCCGCACCCGCGCGCCGGCCTGGTCGATCAGGTCGATCGCCTTGTCCGGCAGGAACCGGTCGGTGACGTACCGGTCGGACAGCTCGGTTGCGGCGACCAGCGCCTCGTCGGTGAAGCGCACCTGGTGGTGGGCCTCGTAGCGGTCGCGCAGCCCGCGCAGGATGGCCACGGTGTCGTCGACGGTGGGCTCCGGCACGAACACCGGCTGGAACCGGCGGGCCAGCGCCGCGTCCTTCTCGATGCTCTTGCGGTACTCGTCCAGCGTGGTCGCGCCGATCACCCGCAGCTCGCCCCGGGCCAGCGCCGGCTTGAGCATGTTCGAGGCGTCCATGCCGCCCTCGCTGCCCGCCCCGCCCGCGCCGACCAGGGTGTGGATCTCGTCCAGGAAGACGATCAGCTCCTCGCGGTGCGCCCGGATCTCGTCGATGACCTTCTTCAGCCGCTCCTCGAAGTCACCCCGGTACCGGGTGCCCGCGACCAGGCCGGCCAGGTCGAGTTGGATCACCCGCTTGCCGAGCAGCGTCTGCGGCACGTCGCCGTCGCAGATCCGCTCCGCCAGGCCCTCCACGATCGCCGTCTTGCCGACGCCGGCCTCGCCGATCAGCACCGGGTTGTTCTTGGTCCGCCTCGACAGGATCTCGACGGCCTGCTCGATCTCCTCGGCCCGGCCGATCACCGGGTCGATCTGGTCGTTGCGGGCCAGGTCGGTGAGGTCCTGGCCGTACTGGTCCAGGGTGGGGGTGCCACGGTCGGGCCGGGGTCCGTTCGCCGGCCCGCGCTCGGCGCTGGCGGCCTGCAACGACTCGGGCTGGATCCGCCCGGCGGCGAGCATCCGGCCCGCCGGGGACTCGGGGTTGAGCGGCAACGCCATCAGGATGTGCTCGGGGCCGATGTAGTTGGCGCCCATCGCCCGGGACAGCTGGTGGGCGTCGAGCAACGCCCGCTTGGCCGCCGGGGTGAGCGACAGGTTCGGCGGCACCTCGCCCCGGGGCGCGCCGTCACCGCGCCCGCCGAGGGCGTTGAGCAGCGTGTCCGGGTCGGCGCCGGCACGGCGGACGAGGTCGCGCAGCGGCTCGCGTTGCAGCGCGGCCCAGAGCAGGTGGTCGGTGTCCAGGTCGGTGCTCTGCCGCTGGGCGGCCCGCCGGGCCGCGTCGGCCAGCATCTCCCGGGCGTCGGCGGTCATCAGCCGGGTGATGTCGACCCGGTGCGCGGGTCGGCGTCCCCCCTCGCCCCGGCCGAAGTACCGGGCCAGGAACTCGTCCCAGGGGTCGGAGCCGAAGTCACCGGGTCCCATCATGTCTGTCCTCCGCAGTCGGGCGCGACGGTCGCCAGGGGCTACCCGGCGACCGTCGCGACAAACGCCGCCGCCGGGCGGGCGGACCGGGGCTCCCCGCCGACGCTCGCGGCAGGCCACGGGCACCTTGCGCGGTCGCGGGGTGGGCGGGTGGCAGGCTGACGGCATGGACGCGACGACGCCGCTGCTGATCGTGGACGCCGCCAACGTGGTGGGATCCCGCCCGGACGGCTGGTGGCGCGACCGCACGGGTGCGACCGCCCGGCTGCGCGACTCGCTGGCCCCGGTCGCCGCCGCCGGCCTGCCCCCGCAGTTGCCGCCCCCGGTGGAGGTGGTGCTGGTGGTGGAGGGCCGGGCGCGGGACGTGCCGGGCACCGCCGAGGTCCGGGTGGTCGCCGCGCCGGGGTCCGGCGACGACGCCGTCGTCGACCTGGTCGCCGCCGCGCCGCAACGCCGGCGGCTGGTCGTCACCGCCGACCGTGAGCTGCGGGAACGCGTCACCGCGCAGGGAGCCGAGGTGTACGGCCCGCGCTGGCTGCGCGACGGCACCACCCCGCCCGGCGGGTCCCGCTGATCGGATTGTCGGCGCTTCCGGTCGACAACCGGTCAGCGGGGCAGGAACACTGACAGGGCGGATGTTCTCTCACCGTGAGGGATAGGCTCTAATGGAGGCCTCCCCGCCCCCAGGAGGTTTCGCCGTGGCGAGCGTCGCCGAGCTCAAGGCAGCCATCGATGTCGCGCTGCAACAGATCGGCGACGGCCAGAGCGCCGTGCAGGCGGCCGGCGAGAAGCTGGCCGAGGCGCAGCAGACCCTGGCCGGCGCGCTGGAGGGCAGCGGGCACGAGACGGTCGAGGCGGCCCAGTCCTCGCTGACCCAGGCCAGCCAGGAGCTGGAGGAGTGCCTCGCCGCGACACTCGTCGCCGTCGAGCAGGCGCAACTCTACGTCGCGACGCTCTGAGGTCCGGCCGTGTCCATCGTCGAGGACGTCGGCGCACAGGTCCGCGCCGCCGCCGATGACCTGCCGCTGGCCCAGCTGGCTCTGGCGCTGGAGAAGTTCGGGCTGGCCGCCGAGCGGCTGCGCTGGGTGCGCCAGGAGTCGGCCGACCCGATGGGGGTGCCGGAGCTCTCCGCCGCCACCGAGCACGCCGAGACCGCCGGCTACGCGCTGCGCGTCGCGCAGGAGCAGCTGTCGGCGTACCTCGCCGCGATCGGGCTGGCCGCCGACGGCTCCCCGGCCCCGAGGCCGCAGGAGCAGCAGCGCCGGCCGGTGCACGACGCGCCGCGCGAGGCCACCCCGGGCGCGGCGGCGCCCGAGCCGGCCGCCGACGTGACGCCCCGCCGCTGGTGGTCGGTACGGGTGGCGGAGCTGACCGGCGGCCGGGAGGGTCCACCGGAGCAGCCCGACGAGAAGGTCGACGACGCCCGGGAGCTGCTGCGCCGAGTCGTCGGCGGGGTCCGGGCCGGCGACCGCGACCGGCTGCACGCCGAGCTGCGTCGCGCGCACGCCGACGTCGGCCTCGGCATGGCCGCCGTGGCCCCGCCGCTGCTACGCGAGCTGGCCGGGGAGCTGCTCGGGCACCCACCGCGTGCCGACGACCTGGGCCGGCTGCACCGCGAGCTGGACGGCCGCGTCCGGGACCTGCTGCCCGGCCTGCCCCCGGCGGTGCTGGACACCCTGCTGACCCGGATCTGCCGGATGCCACCGCCGCGGCGCGGCGAGGCCGAGCAGCCGCACGCCGCCGACCCGGCGGTCACCGCGGGGGTGCTCACCGGGGTGCTGCTGGCCCGGCTCGGCCGGGACCTGCCCACCGACGACGAGCGGGCCCGGCAGGCCGAGACCGCCCGGGAGCGGCGCGCCGCCGACGAGCGGGGCCGGCAGGGCGAGGCCGCCCGGGACCGGGCCGACGACGCCGAGTGGCAGCGCCGCGCCGCCGCCGCGAAGGGCCGGGTGGCCGCCGCGCGGGAGCGGGTCGCGGCGGCCCAGCAGCGGGCGGCGGCCGCCCACGACCAGGCCAGCGCGGCCCGGGAGCGGGCGGCGCGACCCGACGCGGCCGAGCGGGCGGCGCGAACCGGCCGGGCCGACGCAGCCGAGCGGACGGGGACCCCCGAGCGGCCCGGCGCGGCGCGGGACCGGGCGGCGACGCACGACCGTCCCACCCCGACGAACGACCGGGCGGCGAGTGCCCGGCCCGGTGGATCTCCGGGCGGCGCGGCGCCGCGACAGGGCGCAGCGGTCGACGGCGCGACGGGCGCGGGACGGCCCGGCGGCGTCTGGTCGAGCCCGCCCCCGGGCCGGCCGGCCCGGGGCGCCGGGACGGACCCGCGCGGGCGGGGCGTCGATGGCTGACCGGCGCAGCCAGCTGGTCACCCGGGTCCGGGGCATGTTGGGCGAGGCCCTCGGCGCGACCCGGACCCGGCTGTCCACCGCGCAGACCGAGCTGACCACGGCCCGGGAGCGGCTGGCGAAGGTCCGCCGCGCCGCGGCGGGCGTGCCGGAGCGGGTCGGCGCGCAGCGCGACCGACGGCTGGCCGAGATCGACGAGCGGCACGCCGAACGCATCGCGGAGCTGGCCCGGCGTGCGGC
The DNA here is from genome assembly GCF_059359355.1 of Micromonospora sp. ZG13. Lineage (NCBI taxonomy): Bacteria > Bacillati > Actinomycetota > Actinomycetes > Micromonosporales > Micromonosporaceae > Micromonospora > Micromonospora sp. ZG13. Next base: position 60,586 of record NZ_JCADBQ010000007.1, on the reverse strand, counting down.
GGACGCGGCGCAGCGGGAGGCCCCCGGGGCGGCCTCCGCGGACTGGGCCCGGTGGCGCCCCACCCCGACCCGGCGGGCCGAACCGCCGGGCGCGCTGCGCGTCGGCACGGTACGCATCCCCGGCGCCGAGCCGGTGCCGGCGCTGGTGCCGCTGCTCGACGCCGGCCACGTCGAGCTGACCGGGGACGACCGGGTGGGCTGCGACGCGGTGGTGTCGGCGCTGCTGCTGCGCGGCGTCGGGCGGGCCGACCCGGGCGCCGTCCGGCTGGTCGGCTACGACCCCGAGCACCTGGGCGGCGGCCTGGCCGGGTTCGCCCCCCTCGGCACCGCCGGGCTGCTCACCTTCGTCGGCCCGGGCGGGCTGGCCCGGCTGCTCGACGACCTGGTCGAGCAGATCCGCCGGATCAACGAGACGGTGCTGGCGGGCGAGTACGGTTCGCTGCGCGAGCTCGCCGCCGCCACCGGACGCCGGCCCGAACCGTGGCGGGTGGCGGTGCTGCTGGGCGGCGAAGAGCTGTCCCGTCACGAACGCGGCCAGCTCGACCGGGTGGTCCGCACCGGGGCGGCCTGCGGCGTGCACCTGGTGGTGCGGGGCGTTTCGCTGCCCGAGGACCCCACCGTGACCCGGGTGGGCGCGCACACCGACGGCGCCCGCATCGGCGGGCCGGGCGGCCTGCCCGTACGCCTCGACCCCCCGCCCCCGCCGGTGCTGGTCACCGAGACCTGCCGCGAGGTGGCGGCACGGGTCAACGCCGGGCCGGCGCCCACCCCGTTCACCGACCTGCTGCCGCCGCCCGAGCAGATGTGGCGGGAGGACTCCGCGACCGGGCTGACCGCCCCGATCGGTGAGGGGCCGCACGGTCGGCCGGTGCTGCTCACCCTGGGCGACTATCCGCCGCACGCGCTGATCGGCGGCCCGTCCGGCACCGGCAAGACGAACCTGATCTTCGCCTGGATCGGCGCGCTGGCCGCCCGCTACTCCCCCGCCGAGCTGGAGTTCTACCTGCTGGACTTCAAGGAGGGGGTGTCCTTCGCCCGGTTCGCCAAGGGCCGGCGGGACCCGAGCTGGCTGCCGCACATGCGCCTCGTCGGGATCAACGTCAACACCGACCGGGAGTTCGGGCTGGCGTTGCTGCGCTTCCTCGCCGAGGAGCTGCGCCGACGCGCCGACGCCGCCAAGAAGCACGAGGTCACCAAGCTCGCGGAGCTGCGCGCCGTCGACCCGACGGGGCACTGGCCGCGCATCGTCGCGGTGGTCGACGAGTTCCAGATGCTGCTGGCCGGGCGGGACGTGGTCGCCCGGGAGGCCGCCGACCTGCTGGAGGACCTGGCCCGGCGCGGCCGGTCGCAGGGCATCCACCTGGTGCTCGCCTCGCAGGACGTGCGCGGCATCGAGGCGCTGTGGGGTCGTCCCGCGCTGGTCGCGCAGTTCACGCTGCGCATCGCCCTGCCGAAGGCCCTGCGGATCCTCGCCGAGCGCAACGACGCCGCCCAGTCCCTGCCGCGCCACCACGCGGTGGTCAACGCGGAGTCGGGCATGGCGGAGGGCAACCAGGTGGCCCGCATCCCGTCGGCCAGCGACTGGGAGACGTGGAGCGAGTTGCAGCACCGGCTGTGGCGGATGCGCCCGCAGGACGCCGCGCCGGCCCGGCTCTTCGACGGCGACGCGATCCCCCGGCTCGCCGACGCGCCGGACTTCCGGGCGTTGACCGCGCCGGAGACGGGGCACGCGCGTACGCCGGTCGCGCTGCTCGGCGAGATCATCGACGTGCAGGCGCGCTCGGCGGCGCTGCGGCTGCCCCGGGCGCCCGGCCGCAACCTGGCGGTGCTCGGCACCCGGGTGGACGAGGCGTGCGCGGTGCTCGACGCGGCGGCCCGCTCCCTGGCCCGCCAGCACCGCCCGGGCACGGCCCGCTTCTCCATCGCCTGCCTCGACCCGGACGCCGACCCGGCCGCCCGGTCCCTCTACGAGGACCTCGCCGACGACGCCGCCTGGTACGACGAGGAGACGGTCGGTGAGCTGATGGCCGAGACCGCCGAGGGGCTGGGCGCGCCGGGCACCCCGCACTACCTGCTGCTGTTCGCCGTCGACGCGGCGGCCGGGGCGTTGGCGACGCGGATCGGCCGGCGTACGGGGCTGGAGGAGCTGCGCCGGATCCTGCACGACGGGCCGGAGCGGCGTACCCACGTGCTGGCCTGGTGGCGGGGCGTCGCCCGGATGCGGGTCGACCTCGGTGGGCCGGCGGCCCGGACGGACCAGATCGGCGCCTGGGTGGCGCTGGACGCCCACGGCGGCGAGCTGGGCTCCTCGCTGTACCCGGGCACCGGTGGCCCGGACTGGTATCCCCGCCCCTGGCGGGGGCTGTTCTTCGACCGGGCGGTGCACCGTACCGGTCAGGTGATCATTCCCTACGGGCCGGCGCGATGAACGAACCGGTGACCAGCGGGTCGTACGCGGCCCAGATCCGTCGGCTGGCGGAGCTGAGCGCCCGGGTGCGCGCCCAGCGGGACGAGGCGCACACCTGGCACGCCCAGCAGTGTGCCGCCGCCGAGCGGGCCGTCGCCGAGGCGGAGGCGGCGCTCCGGCGCGCGGAGCAGGAGCTGGTGGACGCCCGGGAGGAGCAGGAACGGGTCGACGCCGAGGTCGCCGACCTGTGGCAGTCGCTGCGCGCTCGGCTCGGCGGTTCGGGCCGCCGGGCGGGTGGGCCACCGGCACCGGTGCCCGGCGCGACGGGCGATCCGGCTCCGCTGCTGGCCGGGGTGCGCGACCTGCTCGTCCGCACCCGCCAGCCGGGTGACCTGCCCGGTTCGGTCAACCCCCTGCTGGCGTTGTGCGGGGTGGCCGGCGCGGTGCTCGCGTACGCCCTCGGCGGGGCGGCCCGGGCGGCGGGCGACCGGTACGGCGGGGAGCTGGGGGTCGGGCTGCCGGTCCTGGCCCTGGTGGTGACGCTGCTGGGCCCGCTGGTCGGTCTGGTGCCGGCGAAGGTCCTGGCCGACCGCCGGCACGCCGTGCTCGGCCCACGGCCGATGACCGTCGTGCTCGTCGCCGGGCTGGTGACCACCGTCGCGTTGCTGGTCGCCGGCCGCTGATCCGCCGTCGCGGCGGCGTCCGGGCGTTCCGGGCGCGGTTGCCGCAGCGCGTTGCCGGTGCGCCCGCCCGCCGGTCGTGTAGATGTGGAGGCCGGACGACGCCGGCCCCATCCGACGACAGGGAGCGTACGATGCCCAACTTCGTGCTCAACGTGATCCAGCCCGACAGGGACAGCCCGCCGCCGCCGGAGTTCCTCGAACCGATCCTGCGCGACGTCAAGGCCGTCAACGAAGAGATGCGCAGCGCGGGTGCCTGGGTCTTCCGCGCCGAACTGGACCTGGCGCACACCGCCCGGGTGGTCCGGGTCGACGACGACGGCACGTCGCTGACGGACGGCCCGTACGCCGAGGGCAAGGAGCACCCCGGCGGCTTCACCGTGATCGCCGCGCCGGACCTGGACGCGGCGCTGGGCTGGGCGGAGAAGCTGTCCCGGGCGACCACCCTGCCGATCGAGGTCCGCCCGGTCACGGAGGTCAACCCCACCTGAAGCGGCCCTCCCACGGCACACCGCCGGGCCGGGCCGCGGACGGCCCGGCCCGGTTCGTGTGCTCAGGCGGGGACCAGCACCGCCTCGCGCAGGAGGCGGCGGGCCAGGGTGAGCCGGTCGGCGTCGTCGTCGAGACCCGGCAGGTCGCCGACGCGCACGGTGCCGTCGAGCAGGGCGCGCACGGCCGGCGCGCACGACGCGGGCAGGGTGATCGTGCGGTCGGACAGCACCAGCGCGACCCGGTCGCCGCGCGGCGTGAGCTGCCACCGCAGGCCGGGTCGCGGGGCGAGCCGGGCGTCGACGTCCAGCGCCGCGAGCGCGGCGGCCTGGGCCAGGGGCCGGATGGGCGCGGGCCGGGCGGCCGGCCAGGCCCGCTGCCGCAGCCGGGCGGCGACCGCCGCCGGATCGGCCCGCAGCAGCCAGTCCCGCAGTGCCTCCACCGTCTCGGTCAGCTCCGGTTCGATCGCGTCGGGGTCGGCGACGTCGGTGCCGAACGGCAGGGTGGCGCGCAGCCGCTGGTCCTCGGCGGCGAGAGCGAGCAGTTCCTCCACCATGGCGTAGCGGGTCAGCGCCCGGACGCCGACGGTCAGGTGCAGTGAGCTGGACTCCTGTGCCTGCGCGCTGTGCAGCCAGCCGCGCGGCAGGTAGAGCGCGTCGCCGGGGGCGAGCACCACGTCCAGCGCGGCGGGCCCGTCGGCGGTGGCGGCGACCTCGTCGGCCCGGCCGCCCCACGGCTGCCTCTCCAGCGGGTCGGGCAGCACCGGCGGGTGGATCCGCCAGTGCTTGCGGCCGTCGACCTGGAGGACGAAGACGTCGTGGGTGTCGTAGTGGGTGGCGAAGCCCTGGCTGCCGGCGGGGGTCAGGTAGGCGTTGACCTGCAACGGCTGCCCGACGGCGGTGCCGAGTTCGCGGGCGAAGTCGACCAGGGCCGGCCAGGTGCGGTGCAGGCCCTGCAGGACGAGGGTGGCGCCGCCGGCGTACAGCTCCAGCACCCGCTCGTCGAGCACCTGGTCGCCGATCTCGGCACCGGCGCCGCCGCCGCCGGTGAAGCGGGCCGCCGGCACGAGCTGGCCGTCCTTGGCGATCCGCAGGAACGGGGTACGCAGGCCGCGGCGGCTGAGCAGCTCGTCGGCGTCGGCGGGGCTGAGCAGGTCGGTGAAGCCGGCCCGGTTGGGCAGCTCGTCGGCGCGCGAGAGCAGCGGCGTGCGTCCCCAGTGGGCGGCGGCGAACTTCGCCGGCTCGACCGACACGCAGCGGGCGAGCGCGGCGGCGGCCTCGGACGGAGCCGCCGGGCGGCGGTCGCCGCCCGGCGGGTCGATGTCGGTCATGGCGATCCGTCAGGCGCTGCCGTCGGCGCCACCGTCGTGCTGGCCCGGGGTCGCGCCACCGTCGGCGGGGCCCTCCGCGCCACCATCGGCGCCACCGTCCTGCTGGCCCGGGGTCGCGCCACCGTCGGCGGGGCCCTCCGCGCCACCATCGGCGCCACCGTCCTGCTGGCCCGGGGTCGCGCCACCGTCGGCGGGGCCCTCCGCGCCACCATCGGCGCCACCGTCCTGCTGGCCCGGGGTCGCACCGCCGTCGGCGGGGCCCTCCGCGCCACCATCGGCGCCACCGTCCTGGTGGCCCGGGGTCGCGCCACCGTCCGCCGGGCCCTCGAGGCCGCCGCCGCTGGTGGTCTGCATGTCGTCGTCGTTGAGTGCCATCGGTGCTCCCTAGGGATGTGCCGCCCCGCCGTTGGGCCGGGGTCCGTCGTGCAGCGGGTGGTACCCCACACGCGATCTTCTCTAACCCCACCGTAGACGCCCGTTCCGGTTCACACCGGCGGTTCGCCGCGCCCGGCCCGGGCCGCCGGAAGGCACGGCGGCGGCGGCGCGTGGGCGCGTTGCGGAGCCGTCGGCGCCGGGCATCCCGGCCGGGGTCGACGCCGCCGCGCCGCGCGCCGGCGCGGACGGTGACAGGATGGTCCTCGACCGGGAGGTGACGATGACCGACGAGACCGGGCCGCGCCCGCTGGAACCGGTGACGGAGCAGTGGCAGCGTGCGCTGGCTGTCGTGGCGCACCCCGACGACCTGGAGTTCGGCGCCGCCGCGGCGGTGGCCCGCTGGACGGGGCAGGGCAAGCAGGTCGTCTACTGCCTCGTCACCAGCGGCGAGGCCGGCATCGACGCGATGCCCCCGCCGCGGGCCAGGCAGGTGCGGGAGCGCGAGCAGCGCGAGTCGGCCGCCCTGGTCGGCGTACGGACCGTGGAGTTCCTCGGCCTGCCCGACGGTGTCCTCGAGTACGGTGTGCCGCTGCGTCGCGCCCTGGCCGGGGTGGTCCGCCGGCACCGCCCCGAGATCGTCATCACCAACAACTTCCGCGACACCTGGGACGGCGCGTACGCGCTGAACCAGGCCGACCACATCGCCACCGGCCGGGCGGCGCTGGACGCCGTCCGCGACGCCGGCAACCGGTGGGTCTTCCCGGAACAGCTCGTCGACGGCGTCGAGCCGTGGAACGGGGTGCGCCAGGTCTGGGCCGCCTCCTCGCCCCTGGCCGCGCACGGGGTGGACGTCACCGACACCTTCGAGCGGGGCGTGGCCTCCCTGCGGGCGCACGACGCGTACCTGACCGGGCTGGGCGACGGCAGCTTCGACGCCGAGGAGTTCCTCGAAGGGCTGAGCCGCCCGGTCGGCACCCGGCTGGGTGTGCGCCACGGCGCGGCCTTCGAGGTCTTCCACGTCGACGCGTAGGGGCGGCGGATGATCCTGCTCGGCAACTCGCCGGTGGCTACACCGCGACCAGCGTCTCCTTTGACGACGCCGGCCTGAACGGCACGCGGCCCGCCCCACCGCGGGGTGGCGCGGGCCGTCGCGGACGAGCGGCGGGTCAGGGAATGATCTTCGCCAGGTCCCGGGGCATCGTGGCCTTCACGTCGTCCCACTCGCCCTGGGTGACGTGCCGGCGCAGGGTGTCCAGCACCACCTGCACCACGCGCTCCGGGCCGCCCTCCACGTCGTACGGGAAGCCCTGCCGGACCTCCAGCAGGAAGTCGTCCCGGTTGAGCTTGATCGGCACGTCCGACGGCTTCCAGCCGTCGAAGTAGATCCCGCGCACCAGCACCGGCAGTTGCGCGGCGAACTCCACGCTCTCCTGCACCGGCATCCGGTCGCGCAGCAGGTGCAGCACGGTGCGCAGCGCGCAGTAGGACTGGTTGCGTTGCTCCTTGGGCCAGCCGTAGGCCTGCTCGATGTCCTTGAGGATCAGGTTGGTCTTGTCCATCGAGGACTCGAACGCGGAATGAAGCTGCTCAGCCATCTGTCCACCCCCGTACGTCGGTCTCCCAGCGTCGGTCGTCGTCCCGTCGCGGCGGCCCCGCCGGGCCACGCGGCTGCCGGGTCGGGCCGCCCCGGACGGGACGCGGCGCCCACCGGGTGTCGGCGGACGAGCCGACGACGTGCAGCACGGCGCCGGGCCGTCGACCCGGTACCACCCGAACCGTCATCTCCAGCCACCTCCCTGGTGTCGCCTTCTCGCGGCCACGGTGGACCGCACGCACCGTCCATGCTGCGCGGCGACGGGGTGAGCGGCCCTCACCCGGGCGGGGTGAAACGCCGGCCGGTACACGGCGCCGCCCTCAGTCCGCGTCGAGGAGCCCGGCGAGGGTCGCGGCGTTGGTCTGCGCGAAGTCGCGGTAGCAGTTGTTCATGAGCACGTGGGTCTCACCGGTGGAGTCGGCCAGCTCGCGCAGCTTCGGCGCCCAGTCGCGCAACTCCCGGTCGGAGTAGCGGTAGCCGAACTTCTCGTGGATGTCCCGGCTGGTCCACTTGTCGCTGTGCCCGTGGAAGCGGACCACCGCCAGGTCCGCGGTGGCGGCCAGCACCGGGGGCACCGACGAGCGGTGCCCCTGCGGCATGTCCACGCAGACGTACGCGAGCCGGTGCTCGCGCAGGAAGGCCAGGGTCTCGTCGGCGTTGTCGCCGTCGAACCAGGAGGCGTGCCGGAACTCGTAGACGGGGCGCAGCGGGGCGCACCGCTTCGCCACCTCCAGCAGGTACTGCTTGTTGTCCCGCCTGATGGTGAACCAGGGCGGGAACTGGAACAGCAGCGCGCCGAGCTTGCCCGCCGCCACGAGCGGGTCCAGGGCGGCCAGGAAGCGCGTCCAGACCTCCTCGTACGCCTGCGACGGCAGGTCGTCCGGGTAGAGGTTCTTCTTGTCCGTCTCCGGTCGCAGGTCCTTGTAGAGCGCGCCGGGTCGGGTGGGGTGCCCGGTGAGCAGGCTGAACGCCTTGACGTTGAAGGTGAAGCCGGCCGGGGTGCGCTCGGCCCACAGTCTCGCCGTGCGTTCGGCGGGCGGCGAGTAGTAGGTGGCGTCCACCTCGACCAGCGGGAACTGCCGGGCGTAGTACGCCAGCCGCTTCTCGGGATCGTCGGCCGTCTGCGGGTACCAGCCGGAGTCCAGCAGCGTCCGGTCGGTCCAGGAGGCGGTGCCCACCTTGATCGCACCCATGGCTCGACCTCACCGCGTTTCCGGACCGACCGTCGGCCGTGGGCGGTGTCAGGCCGCCCGGCGCTCCCGGTTCTGCTTGCACTGCACGCAGGTGGTGGCGGAGGGGAAGATCTCCAGCCGCTCCACCGGGATGGCCGAGGTGCAGCCCTCGCAGAAGCCGTAGGTGCCCTCCTCCAGCCGGGTGAGGGCGTGCTCGTACTGGGCGCGGCGGTCGAGGATGGTGCGCAGCAGGGACTGCGCGGTGTCCCGCTCGGCCGTCTTGGTGCCGCTGTCGGCCTGGTCGTCGCCGGCGGTGTCGCCGACCTCCACCAGCCGCAGCACCTGGCTCTGGAGCACCGCCTGCTCGTACTCCGCGGACAGCTCGTCGTAGCGGGCCTGCAGGGAGCGCCGGATCTGGTCGATCTCCGCCTGGGACCGGCCCGTACCGATCGTGTCGTGGACGAGCATCGCTGCCTGCCTTTCTGGCCTGAAATCCGCCGGGGCACCGGTTCGTGCGCCCAGCGCCGTGGTGGTCTGCGCGCGGGCGGATCACCCGCGCTCTGTGAGCCGGGCGAATACCCCACCGCACCGACGGTCAAACCGACGATTTTTCGTCGGGGCGCGGCGTCAGGGCGACCGGGGGAACTCCACCAGCGCCGGGTGCCGTGGATCGTCGGCGCGGACCACCACGTCGGCGAACGTGGCCGGGGCGACCTCGTCGGCGTACCGGGCGAAGGCGGGCAGCGTCCACCGCAGCGCCGGGTCGGTGCGTCGGGCCAGGGCCGCCGGGGAGAGCACCAGGTGGACCGTGACGTCGAAGGGCAGGCCGCCGCCGAGCAGCAGCGCCCCGCTGACCAGCACGACGCCCCCGGGCGGCAGATCGACGTACGCGGCGCGGCTCGACCGGTCGGCGGCGGCGTCCCACAGCGAGGGCAGCACCCGCCCGGAGCCCTCGGGCCCGGCCGGGTCGAGCACCTCCCGGCGCAGCCCCTGCTCGTCGACCCACCCCTCGTAGAACGCGTCGGGGTTGGTGCGGCCGTACTCCAGCCGCACCGAGGCGGGGCGGAGGAAGTCGGCGGCCCGTACGTGCAGCGCCGGCCGGCCGAGCGCGCGCAGCGGGTCGACCAGCGCGGCGGCGAGGTCGTCCGGGCGGGCCGCCGGGGCCCCGTCCACGGCCACCCGCAGCCGGCCGGGGACGTCGGTGCCGGCGAGGCGCTCGGTCAGCTCGGTGACGAGCCGCTGCGGGGTGATGGGGCGGATGCGCATCCGACCATGGTGCCCCGCCGGGCGGGCCGGCACGGTGGGAGACGGTCGCGCGGCGGGCGGCGGTCAGCCGTTGCGGTCGATGGTCACGCGGGCGTCGTCGGCGAGACGGTAGCCGACGCCGTAGACGGTCGTGACCAGCGGGACGTCGACACCGACCTTGCCGCGCAGCCGGCGGACGTGCACGTCGACGGTGCGCACGCCGGCGTGCTCGTAGCCCCAGACCGCGTTGAGCAGCTGCAACCGGGTGAACACCCGGCGGGGGTGGGCGACGAGGTGCAGCAACAGGTCGAACTCCAGCCGGGTCAGCGGCAACGGCTCGCCGTCGCGCAGCACCGACCGCGACGAGGCGAGAATGTGCAGGGTGGGGATCGTGGCGGCGACGGCGCGCGACGGCGCGCGGCCGGCGGGCACCGGGTCCGGGCGGCGTTCGACGGTGGCCGTGATGATGGTGCCCTCGCCGCGTTCCAGCATCTCCCGGGCGGCCTCGAGCAGCCGCCGGGCCGGCGGGGTCAGCGACTCCTCGGACGCCAGCGGGATGTTCAGGGTCACCGTGAGCATCGGGGCGGCGGTGTTGGCGGGGCGACGCTGGCCGCCCGGGGGGCGACCGGGAACAGCAGGCTGGGACGTATGCCATCCGGCGCGCGACGAGGCGGGGCTGACCGACATGGTCCTCCTTGGCTGGTCCGGGTATCTCCCCACGGCCCGGGACGCCGCTCCATCGATGCTTCCCGGCGCCCGGGCGAGGGTCAAGGGGCGGCTGCGTTGCATGAATGTGACAATTGACGAACGCATCGGAGCCGGATGCTCGCTCTGCGTACGAGGCCTGATGATTACAGCAGAGCCGCCGGGTTGACCCGATAGGGGGGGTGCCCGCCCGGTTCACGGTGCTCGACACGGGTGGCGCCGGGGCGGGCGAGTCCGCGTCACGTCGGCGCGGCGACGGGCCACCCGTGTGGGGCCGGGAGGGGCACGGCGTACCGGGGACGGGACCGGTCCCCGTACGCGCCGGCGCGGCGCGCCCCGTCTCGGGCACGCCGCGCGGGTGGCACCGTCAGCGGGCGGGGTCGATCTCGATCCGGGCCTCGTCGGCGAGGCGGTAGCCGACGCCGTAGACGGTGGTCACCACCGGCATGTCCGGGTCGAGCTTGGCGCGCAGCCGGCGGACGTGCACGTCGACGGTGCGCGCCACCGCGTGCTCGTAGCCCCACACCCGGCTCAGCAACTGCAGGCGGGTGAACACGCGGCGGGGCTGCTCGGCCAGGAACAGCAGCAGGTCGTACTCGATGCGGGTCAGCGGGATGACGCGGGCGCCCTGGTGGACCACCCGCGAGCCGGCGGCGATCCGGATGGCGTGCGGGTCGACGGCGGCCGGCACCGCACGGGGCGTTGGCCGGTCCTCGGCGGGGCCGGGGCCGAGCCGCCCCTCCCCCGACTCGGCGAGTTCCCCGATCAGCTCCAGCAGCCGGGCCACCCGGGGGCTCATCGGCCCCGGGGCGAGGTCGAGGGTGATGGTGACACTCGGTGCGGTACGCGGGCGGACCGGCCCGACCCGCTCGGGACGCGCGGTGGGATGGATCCGGGTGGGGATGGCGACGACGGACATGGAGCCTCCTGCGGCGGTGGTGCCGCCACGCCCGGTGGAGCGTGGCGGGTCAGGACGGCGCCCGGCCGGCGGTCACCGGGGGCGCGGGGGTGGGCGTGGGCGGCGGCGGGGTGGGGCCGAGCACGGGCAGGCCGGCGAGCCGCCAGGCGACGAAGCCGCCGACGACGTCCGTGGCGTGGCGCAGCCCGAGGTCCTTCAGGGCGGCGGCGGCCAGCGAGGAGGTGTAGCCCTCCTGACAGACGACCAGCACCCGCAGGTCGTAGTCGACCGCCTGGGGCAGCCGGGCGGGACAGCGCGGGTCGAAGCGCCACTCCAGCACGTTGCGTTCGATCACCAGCGAGCCGGGCACGGTGCCGTGGGCGGCCCGCTGGGCGGCCGGGCGGATGTCGACCAGCAGGGCGCCGCGCCGGTGCGCCAGGTGCGCGCTCTCCGGATCCAGCCGGTGCAGGCGCGCCCGGGCGGCGGCCAGGATCTCGTCGATGCCCCGGGAGCCCGGGGGCGCCACCGGGGGCGGACACACGCTTGGGTCGTCGGTCTGCGGCATGGTCGTTGCCTCCACTGGTTGTCGGTGGTACGCGTACGGGCGGCCGGGCCGGCGCGGTGACGGGCCGGGACGGGCCGGGGGTGGCCGGGGCGCGGTCGGGGCGGCGTGACGCTCACCAGGCGACCCCGGCCTCGGCCACCTCGGCGACGCGCAGCCGGCCGTCGGTGAGCCGGTAGCTGGTCATCCGGCGCAGCGCGGGCCGGTAGACGTGGACGCTCACCGCCGGCTCGTCGTCCCGGTTGGACACCAGGTGCACGTGTCGCGGGCCGAACCGACGGCCGGAGCCGGCCGGCAACCGGTGCGGGCGGAGCACGCCCCCGTCGACCGTCTCCTCGGTCAGGGCTCCGGACACGACCAGGAACGCGCCGCCGCAGCCGCCGTGGTCGTGCAGGTCGGTGCCCTGCCCGGGCAGCCAACTCAACGCCCACACCTCGTGGTCGGCCTCGTGGGCCAGTCGGGCGTACCACCGGGCGGCCGGGTCGAAACGCAGCGGCACGGGCCAGCGGGCGGGGTCGGCGGCCCAGCGTCGGGCGACGGCGAGCAGATCGGTCGGGCGGCGGTCGGGCATGGCGGTCCTCGCGGTTCGACGGAGCGTCGACCCAGCATAGGCTGCAAACCCTATTGGTTTAGTAGGTAATCCCAGACCTCGGGATCTCCGGGCGGCGGTCAGCGCCGCAGCGGCGGCGCCACCCGGTAGCCGGGGACGGACGGCCAGCGCACGGTCAGCACCACCGACTCGCGCTCGGCGAACCAGGAGTGGTCCACGCCCCGCCCCCACACCACGTAGTCGCCGGGCTCGCCCAACACCACCGTCCGGTCCGGCAACTCGACCCGGAACCGGCCGCTGACCAGCACCAGCAGGGCCGTCCGCCGCTCGCCCGTGGCCCATCGGGAACGCGTCTCGCCCGCGGGATGGACCCCCCACTTCACCTCGACGTCGACACTGTGCCGTACCTCGCCCGCAGGCATGAAGTGGCCGAGCAGCCAGCCCGCGTTCGTCGCCCCGTCGACGCCCGCGTTGCCCACGTACACCCTGTCGTCCACCACGCCCCTCCCCCGCACACCGGCCGAGCAACGTACCAGGCCGGTGTCCGACTAACCTGGACCGGTGAGTGAGGAACTCGACGCCGAGACGCTGGCGTTCGCGCACCGGATGTTCGACCTGGCGCGCGACGGCGCCACCGCCGAACTGGCCGACTACGTCGACGCCGGGCTGCCGGTCGACATGACCAACGACAAGGGCGACACCCTGCTGATCCTGGCGGCGTACCACGCCCACCCCGAGACCGTCGCCGCGCTGCTCGCCCGCGGCGCCGACCACTCGCGGACCAACGACCGGGGTCAGACGGCGCTGGCCGCCGCCACCTTCCGCAGCAGCACCGAGGCCGTCCGGGCGCTGCTCGCCGCCGGGGCCGACCCGCACCACGGCGGCCCGTCGGCGGTGGAGACGGCCCGCTTCTTCGACCTGCCCGAGATGCTCACGCTGCTGACAGCGCCGACCGGCTGACGGCACGGGCCGCCCGCGTCGTCCGGCGTCGGGGCGGAAACGGCCGCGACGCCCGGCGGGTCCGGCGCGCGACCGGTATACAGGGTCGGTGGATGATCCGCTGCCCGAACAGATGCGCACCGCCGCCACGGCACTGTTGGCCGCGCTGGACGAACCCGCCCGCGACCGGGCCACTCACCGGTTCGACGACGAGGCGGCCCGCCGTTGGATCGAGTACCGGCCACGACCCCGGCCCGGGGTCTGCCTGGCCGACCTGGACCGCGCCGGGCGCAAGGCCGCGCACCGGCTGCTGGCCACCGCGCTGAGCCCACCGGCGTACGCCCAGGCGATGGCGATCGTCGCGCTGGAGGAGGTGCTCGACCGGGCGGAGGGGTGGCGCCGGGGCCGGCACAGCGGCGACTACTGGGTGGCCGTCTTCGGCGACCCGGCCCGCGACGACGCCTGGGCGTGGCGCCTGGAGGGGCACCACCTCTCGGTGAACATGACCGTGGTGGCCGACCAGGTCTCCCCCGCGCCGATCTTCCTCGGCGCCAACCCGGCCACCGTCCGGCACGCCGGCCACCCCGTCTCCCGCCCGCTGGGCGTGGAGGAGGACCTGGCCCGCGCCCTGCTCGACGCGATGGGCCCGGCCGGCCGGGCGGCGGCGATCGTCGCCGACGAGGCGCCCGGGGACATCATCAGCGCCACGCGCCCCCGCGTCGACGGCCCGCTGGAGCCGCTCGGGGTGCCCGCCGACCGGCTCGGGCCCACCGGCCGGGCCCTGCTGGAGCAGCTCGTGGCGCTCTACCTGGACCGGCTCCCGCCGGAGCTGGCGATCCGGGAGGCCCGCCGACTGGACTCGGGGCGGCTGCACTTCGCCTGGGCCGGCCCCACCGTGCCCGGCCGGCGCCACTACTACCGGGTGCAGGGCGACGACCTGCTCATCGAGTACGACAACACCACCGACGACGGCAACCACGCCCACACGGTCCTGCGCCGCCCGGCCAGCGACTTCGGCACCGACGTCCTCGCCACCCACCACGCCGAGGCCCACCCCGGCCCGTGACCCCTCAGGGGCGGTGGTGGGCCAGGTCCACGGTGGCGTCGGCGGCGCCGCTCAGCGCGTCGAAGGTGGTGGCCTCGGAGCGGCGGCCGGCGTCGAAGCGGCGCACCAGGCGGGCGCCCAGCCAGACGCCGACCGCGCCGACGCCCAGGGCCACCAGTTCGGTGAGCAGCAGCACGACGGAGGCGCCCCGCTGCGGCGCGTCCGCGCGGACGAGGCAGGCGACCAGGAACAGCGCGGCCATCGCCACGTTCACGAGGTTGAAGGTGATCGCCGTACGCCGGGTGCGGTCGACCGGCACGTCCCACAGGTCGATCATGCCGGCCACGGCGGCCAGCGCGGCGGCGAACAGGGCCGCCACGGACGTCCAGTAGCCCACCTCACCGAGGAAGGCCGGCCCGCCGAGCACGTCGGTCAGGTCGAACACGGTCGCGCTCACGAAGAGCCCGAACGGGAACGTCACCAGCATCGGTTGGATCGGGTGCCCCTGCACCCGCAGCCGGCTCTGCATGGTTCCTCCCCAGGTCGGCACGCGTCACCAGTCCAGGGTGCTACCCGGGCACCGGTACGCCGAAACGACACGCGGCCCACCGGCCCCGATCGCCCCGCTGGTCCCACCGGTCACGTGGGCTGCCCGGCAGCGGCCGGCCCCTGCCCCGGCGACGGCGGCCCCGGGGCGCCAGCGGAACGTGGGCATCCGCCGGTGCCCGCGTCGAGGACCGCGTGGCGGCCGGAGCGCCGGCGGGCGGGCTCAGTTGTCCCGGGGGCGCGACACGGTGGCGACGAGCCGGTCGGCGACGTCCCGCAGCGGGATGCCCAGCGCGGACGCCGCGCTGCGCAGCACGTCGAGCGCCTCCTCGGCGGGGCAGCCACGCTGCGTCATGATCACGCCGATGGCCTGCCCGATCACCCCGTCGCCGAGCATCGAGGCGTCCAGCTCACCGGCCTGGGCGGCCCGGCGCGCCCGGTCGCGGACCGCCGCCAGGAGCAGCCCGGCGTGCTCGGCGAGCAGCATCGCGGTGAGCTGGTGCCCCGGGGTGAGCAGGTCGGCGGCATTGGCGTAGAGGTTGATCGACCCGATGACCTGCTCGTCGACGTCCACCGGGGCGGAGATCACCGACTGCACACCCAACTCCCGGGCCCGTGGCGTCCAGGCCGGCCAGCGCTCCTCGCGGTCCAACCGGTCGGAGAGGACCAACTCCCGCCGCCGGATGGCGTCCATCGCCGGCGAGTCCGGGCCGTGCCGCAGGTCGTCCAGGCCCGCCAGGCGCGCGTCGGAGGCCGCCACCCCGGCCGGTTCGCCGGCGCGCAGCGCCGTGAAGCCGCACCAGCTCACGCCGGCCACGGCGTCGCGGGCCGTACGCACCAGCGCGTCCAGCGCCTCGTCGAAGTCGTCGACGGCGATCAGCCCGGCCGTCAGCTCGCGCAGCAGGGCGGCGGTCTCGAGGACGCCGAGCCGCTCCACCGCCAGGTCCCGCGTCTCCAGGTTCACCGCCGCGCTGCCCCCACCGTCCCGGCGCGTGCTGCCGCACGCCCGACCGGCGCCGTCACCTGTTCCATCGTCTGGTCTCTCCTGACTCCTCGGACCCGGCCTACTACCCTCGCAAACCGGGGTCGAAACGGCGCAAAGGGGGCCCCTTCCCGGCGCCCGGAGGCGCGGGAAGGGGCCCCACGCGTCAGCGCGACGCGGAGCTGAGTCGCCGCCCCACCGAGGCGATCAACCGGTCCAGCTCCGAGCCGAACGGGTTGTCGTGCACCAGGTACGTCCAGGTCGCGGACGGCCGCACCAGCTTCGCCTCGTCCGGCTCCCAGTCGTCGCCGAACTCCGTCTCCTCGAAGGTCTCGATGGTGCGCCGCTCGATCTCCGGGATGAGGTTGTTGAACGCCGGCACCGCCGCCCGGTGGAACTCGTCCAGCGGGTCGAGCCGGCCCAGGGCGCGCAGGTGCACGCCCTCGCGTACCTCGGAGAGCTCCGCGAGGTGCTCCGCCCAGAGCCGGTCGAGGTGGTAGAGGGCGATCGAGCGGGCGGCGCGGGCGAGCAGGTCCTCGTCCATCTCGCCGGCCTTCTCGGGCACCCGGTCCAGCAGCATCAGCGCCGCCACGTCGCTGGTCAGCAGGCGTTCCCGGCGCTCCGCGAGCGCCTTGCGCTGCTGCTCGATCACGACGCTGTAGCGCCAGGTGTTGCGGTGGATCTCGTGGTTGACGCCCTCGGCGACCCGCTGGGCGTGCTCGACGGCGTACTCGACCTGGTCGTCGGTGACCAGGCCGTCGGCGTTCATCCGGGGCGAGGCGGGCACGGCGTCGCCGGCGTGCCGGACGACCAGGTCGTCCTCCAGGCTGACGAAGAAGACCGAGCCGCCGGGGTCGCCCTGCCGCCCGGCCCGGCCGCGCAGCTGGTCGTCGACGCGCCGGCTGTCGTGCCGGCCGCTGCCGATCACGTAGAGGCCACCCAGCTCGGCGACCCGGTCCCGGTCGGCCTGGTCGCTGCCGCCGAGCCGGATGTCGACGCCCCGGCCGGCCATCTGGGTGGAGACGGTCACCGCGCCGTACGCGCCGGCCTCGGCGATGATCGCCGCCTCCTCGTCGTCGTTCTTCGCGTTGAGCACCACGCACGGCACCCCGGCGGCGTTGAGGCCGGCGGCCAGCCCCTCGGACTCCTTCACGTCCAGGGTGCCGACGAGCACCGGCCGGCCGCGCTCGTGGTTGCGCTTGATCTCGTCGACCAGCGCCTCGTCCTTCTCCGCGCGGGTGGCGTAGATGCGGTCCGACTCGTCCTCGCGCACGCACGGGGTGTTCGGCGGGATCACCGCCACCTCGAGGCCGAAGAACTCGCGGAGCTGGTCGCCGACCAGCACCGCCGTCGCCGTCATGCCGCACACCTTCGGATAGAGCGCGATGTACGCCTGCACGGCGATGGTGCCGAGCACCTCGCCCTCGGCGGTGGCGTCGAGGCCCTCCTTGGCCTCCACCGCCGCCTGGAGCCCGTCGGGCCAGCGGCGACGCTGGGCGACCCGGCCGCGCATCTCGTCGATCAGCTCGACGGAGCCGTCCCGGACGATGTAGTCGACGTCGCGGTGCAGCAGGGCGTGCGCGTGCAGCGCCACGTTCACGGCCGAGAGCTGCGCGACGTGCTCCTCGTCGTACAGGTCGATGCCGAGCTTGGCCTCGACGGCGGCCAGGCCGGCGGCGGTGAAGGCGACGCTGCGGCCGTCCTCGGCCACCGTGTAGTGCTTGCCCTTGCGCAGGCCGCGCACCTGCGCGGCGGCGGCGTGCACCGGGTCCTGCTCACCGGCGACCGAGCCGGCGAGGACCATCGGCACCCGGGCCTCGTCGATGAGGATCGAGTCGGCCTCGTCGACGATCGCGGTGCGCAGCGGCGGCTGCACCCGGTCCTCCACGTCGGTGACCAGTTGGTCGCGCAGGTAGTCGAAGCCGGCCTCGCTGACCGAGACGTACGTGACGTCGCAGGCGTACGCGTCGCGCCGCTCCTGCGGGGTGGAGGCCTCGTTGACCCAGCCGACGGTCAGGCCGAGCAGGGTGTAGACCGGCTCCATCCAGAGGGCGTCACGCCGGGCCAGGTAGTCGTTGACGGTGAGCACGTGCACCGGGCCGTTGCCCAGCCGGACGTGCCCGTACGCGGCGATGGTCGCGGTGAGCGTCTTGCCCTCACCGGTGGCCATCTCGGCGACCTTGCCGGAGAGCAGCGCCATCGCGCCCAGCAGCTGCACGTCGTACGGCCGCTGGTCGAGGCCCCGGCGGGCGGCCTCGCGGCCGATCGCGCAGATCTCCTCGTAGCCCGTGGCCTTGCCGGCGGCCTCGGTCAGCTCGGCGTCGTCGAGCGCCGACAGCTCGTCCTCGCGCGCCTCGACGGCCGGCAGCAGCTTCTCCAACGGCCCCAGGTCTACCGTCGTCCCCGGGCGCTGGAGGAACCGGCGGAACCTGGTCTTCAAGCGTTGCGACACACCCATGAGCGGCAACGGTACGCGACCGGAGCCCGCGTTGGCGGCCCGCCCGGCGCGCCGCCGCGCGGGTGTCGCCGCCGGGCCGCTCGCGGGCCCGGCCGCTCAGCTCACCAGGAGCTGGTGGGTGGCCAGCTCACGGTAGAGCGGGCTGGTCCCGGTGAGCTCGTCGTGGGTACCGGTGGCCGCCACCCGGCCGCCGTCGAGCACCACGATCTGGTCGGCGTCGACGACGGTGGAGAGGCGGTGCGCCACGATCAGCAGGGTGCGCCGGGCGGCCACCGCGTCGATGGCCCGACGCAGCGCGGCCTCGTTGCGGGCGTCGAGGTTGCTGGTCGGCTCGTCAAGCAGCAGCACCGGCGGCCCGGCCAGCAGGGCGCGGGCGATCGCCAGCCGCTGCCGCTCGCCGCCGGAGAGCAGCACCCCGCCCTCGCCCACCTGCACGTCCAGCCCCTCGGGGGCGCGCTCGGCGAGGTGGCCGAGGTTGACCTCGTCGAGCACCGCGCGCAGCCGGGCCTCGGTGGCCTCGGGCGCGCTGATCAGGAGGTTCTCCCGCAGCGTGCCGGCCAGCACGGGCGCGGACTGCTCGACGTAGCCGATCCGGGCGCGCAGCGCGTCGCGGGGCAGGTCCCGCACGTCGACGCCGTCGATGCGCAGCGCGCCCTCGGTGACCTCGTAGAAGCGCTCGACCAGCGCCAGCAGCGTCGACTTCCCGGCGCCGGACGGGCCGACCAGGGCGGTGCGGGTGCCGGCCGGCACGGTGAAGCTCACCTCGCGCAGCACCGGCGGGCCGCCGGGGTAACCGAAGCCAACCCGGTCGAACTCGACGGACGCCGGGGCCCCGCCGGTCGCCGCCGTGGCCGGGGCGCGCGCCGGCCGGTCGGCCGCCCCCTCCACGGGCACGGCGAGCACCTCCTCGATCCGCTGGAGCGCGCCGAGGCCGGTCTGCAACTGGGTGTAGGCGTGCACCGCCTGCCCGAGCGGGAGCACCAGGAAGAACAGGAACATGATGAAGGCGACGAGGTCGCCGACGGTGATGGCGCCCGCCGCCACCCGCGCCCCGCCCACCCCGAGGACCAGTAGGAACGCCCCCTGGATGGTGACGCCGCTGGCCGGGCCGACGAACGCCTGCACGCGGGCCACCCGCAGCCCCGCCGCGTACGCCTGGGTGGCGCTCACGCCGATCGCGTCGGCCTCGCGCCGCTCGGCCCGGGCCGCGCGGATCGTGCGGGCGGCGGAGATGGCCCGCTCCACCGCCGAGGTCATCTCGCCGATGCGTTCCTGGGCGGCCCGGGCCAGCCCGCGCACCCGGTGGGCGAAGGCGACGGCGATGGCGATGCCGGCGGCCACCCCGAGCAGGGTCACCCCGAACAGCACCGGGTCGAGCAGGACCATCGCCCCGGCCGCGCCGAGCACCATCACGGCGCCGGTGACCACCTCGAACAGGCCGGAGGTGACCACGGCACGCAGCAGGGTGGTGTCCGAGCCGACCCGGGAGAGCAGGTCGCCCGTGCGGCGGCGGTCGTACTCGGCGATCGGCAGGCGCAGCAGGTGCCCCGCCAGCCGCCGCCGGGTGCCGAGCACGACCCCCTCGGCGGTGCGTTGCAGCAGGTAGTCCCGCACGCCGCCGAGCGCCGCGCCCACCAGCACGAGGGCGACCAGCGCCGCTACCAGCCCGGCGACGGGCCGGCTGGCGGAGAGCCCGTCGAGCACCGAGCGGGTGAGCAGCGGCTGGGCCAGCGACGCCGCCGCGCCGGCCAGCGACAGCGCGCCCACCACGGCCAGGGTGCCGCGGTGGGCGCGCAGGTAGGGCAGGAGGGCCGCGAGGCCGACCCGCCGGTCGGCTCCGCCCCCGCCGGGACCCCCGGGGGCGGCCGGGACGGATTCGTCGGCGGTCAGGACGGCGGCGTCGGCGGTCATGGCTGGAACGGTATCCGCCCGCGCCACCCGCCCGGACCGTACGCGCGACCTCAGGCGGTCAGCACCACCTGGAGCTCCTGGCGGCGCCGCTCGGCGAGGTCGGTCAGCAGTGTCGGCGCCTCCTCGAACGGCACCACCGCCGAGACCAGGTGCTTGCGGATCACGTCCCCGTACGCGCGCAGCAGGTCGATCGTCTCGGCGGAGAGGCGCTCCCGGTCCCAGGTCGGGGCGAGCCCGCGCGGCACCCGGCCGATCTGCGCGCAGCGCAGCGACAGTCCGTTGTGGTGGAACTCCTCACCGAAGCGGACCGCGTCCGCGCCGGCCTGGTAGAAGGCCAGGTCGACCACCGTGCCCTGGGGACGCAGCAGGCGCAGCGCGAGCTGCAACGCCCAGGCCTGGCCCCGGCACTGGAACACCACGTCGGCACCCCGGTCGCCGGGCCCGTGCGCCCAGCGGGTCTTGAGCACCACCGCCGGGTCGTCCGCCTCCGGGTCGAGGGTCTCCAGGCCCAGCGCCTCGGCGACGGCCCGCCGCTGCGGGGTCGGGTCGAGCACCACCACCGAGGCGGCCCCGTGCCGCTTGGCGAACAGGGCGGTGAGCAGCGCCACCACCCCGCTGCCGACGACCGCGACCCGCCGGCCCCGCACCCCGTCGCCCAGCGAGCGCACGTCCGCGCCGTGCAGGTCGGCGGCGGCGTGCAGCACGCCGTTGGCGCAGATCGGCCCCATGTGCGCGACGTAGACGCCGAGCAGCGGGTCGAGGTCCTCGGGCAGCGGCACGAACCGCTCGGCGACCGCGTCGGCGACCCAGCCGGTGCGGTGGCCGTACGTCATCGCGCCGACGGTGCCCACGGCGACGGCCGGCGTGCGGCTCTCCACCACCCGACCGACCTGCATGTAGCCCAGCCGGGTCACCGGGTACGGCGTGCTGGCGGCACCCGGCTGGAAGAGCCCGAGGTCGGCGTTCCAGGTGACGTTCAGGTAGGGGTTGGTGCCCTTGACGTAGCTGAGTTCGGTGCCCGCCGAGACCCCGCTGAACAGCGTCTCGACGCGGAACGTGCCGTCGGTCAGCTCGGCGGCGTCCTGCTCGACCAGCTCGACCCGGCCCGGGCCGCTGACCACCACCACGCGGTCACGCATCGACGGTCACCCCCGTGGCCAGCGGCGCGGCGGCGGGCGTGTCCAGGCGTACGGGCCGGCCGGTGCGGGCGGAGTCGGCGACCGCGAGGGCGAGGCGCTGGGTGCCGAGGGCCTCGGCGTACGGGACGCGCACGTCGTCGCCGACGCCCCGGACGGCGTCGACGAAGGCCCGGTCCACGGCCACCCGGGCGGCCTCCGGGTCGGCGTCGAAGCGGCGTTCCCCGTCGGCGTCGCGCACGACCAGCCCGTCCTCGCTCAGCGACAGGGCCAGCCCGTCGGCGAGGATCTCCAGTCCCGCGCGGTGCTTCCAGCCGAGCACGCAGGCGGCGGTGAGCGTGCCGACCGCGCCGCCGGCGAAGCGCAGCGTCGCGGTGGTCACCGAGTCGATGTCGGCGCCGTCGACCGGCGGCGGGGTGCCGTCGCCGTACGCGGTGACCTCGGTGGCCTCGCCGACCAGGCACCGGATGAGGTCCAGCACGTGGGCGGCCTGCTCGACGACCGGACCGCCGGAACGCTCGCGCGACGACCACCAGGCCACGGGGGGCACCTTGTCCCACCACGCGCCGGTGACCAGCCGCACCGGACGGTCGCCGAGCAGCTCCCGGGCCTGCTGCACCACCGGCAGGTAGCGCCAGTGGTGCCCGACGCCGGTGAGCAGCCCGCGCCGGGCGACCAGGTCGGCGACGCGCTCGGCGGTGGCCAGGTCGACGGCGACCGGCTTCTCCACGAACATCGGCACCCCGGCCGCGACGACCGCCTCCTCGGCCGGCCCGTGCGCGAACGGCGGCACGCAGACGTAGACCGCGTCCGGGCCGGCGGCCAGCAGTTCGTCGACGTCGCCGAAGGTGCGGGCGTCGTGCGCCCGCGCCAGCTCCGCCGCCGCCTGCGGCACCACGTCGGTCACCCCGATCAGCTCCACGTCGGCGAAGCCGCCCAACACCCGGGCATGGCGTTGCGCCACCCCGCCGGCCCCAACCAGTCCCACCCGGCACGTGCGCATGTGAAGCCCCTTCGCCACAGTTTCGCGTTCCACGACTGCACTCCCCCCGCGTACGCGCAACCAAACGTTCACGGGGCGGAACCCGGCCATGTCACCGCCGTGATCAAGCTGTTAGGCATGCTGCGGTTAGCGCGAGCGCGGTAGTGGGAAAAACAACGAAGGTTTTTCCGCCACGATCTGGGGGTGCCTGTGCGGAATACGGAAACGATGGTGTCACCGGTGGTGGAGGCCTGGGCCACCTACCGCACGACGTCGGCGGGGGACTGGCCGGCGCGGCGCCTGATGCGTGCCAAGGGCGACAGCCGGGTCAGCGTGGTACTGCCGGCCCGCAACGAGGAGGCGACGGTCGGCGCGATCGTGTCGACCATCCGGGAGCACCTGATGGAGCGGGTGGCCCTGATCGACGAGCTGATCGTGGTGGACTCCCGGTCGACCGACCGCACCGCCAAGGTGGCGCGTGCCGCCGGCGCGGAGGTGGTCAGCCAGGACGCGATGACCCGGGGCCTGCCGCGGCTCACCGGCAAGGGGGACGCGCTCTGGGCGGGGCTGGCGGCGGCCGAGGGCGACGTGGTGGCGTTCATCGACGCCGACCTGCGCGAGTTCCGGCCACACTTCGTGACGGGGCTGATCGGTCCCCTGCTGACCGATCCCTCGGTGGATTTCGTGAAGGGCTTCTACCACCGCCCCCTGGTCGGGGCGTCGAGCGTGGAGGCCGACGGCGGCGGGCGGGTGACGGAGCTGATGGCCCGGCCGATGCTGAACCTGTTCTGGCCCGAGCTGGCGGGCTTCGTGCAGCCCCTCGCCGGTGAGTACGCCGGCCGCCGGGAGGTCCTGGAGCGGGTGCCGTTCGTCTCCGGCTACGGGGTCGAGACGGCGATGCTCATCGACCTGCTCGAGCTGGTCGGGTTGGACGCGCTGGCCCAGGTGGACCTGGGCGAGCGCAAGCACCGCCACCAGGACACGGCCGCGCTGGGCCAAATGTCGGCCCAGATCATGCTCACCGCCTGGTCGCGGTTGCAGCGGCGCGGCTGGGCGGCGCCCGGAGCGATGCCCGCCGCCCTGCTGACCCAGTTCCGGCGCGGCGGCTCCGACGCCCTGCCGAACCTGGACCGGGAGATCGTCGTCAGCGACGTCTCGGTGGACGAGCGGCCACCCCTGGCGGAGCTGCGGCACCGCATCCCCCGCCGACGGGTCGCCGCGGCGTGACCACGCGACCTCTTGTGACCCCGAACGACCGGGCGCGGACGGCCGAGGGCCCCGCCGAGGGAAGGAATCCCGCATGAGCCTCACCGTCCTGATGAACGCCGGTCCGTGGCTGTCCGTGCCGCCGCCCGGCTACGGCGGCATCGAGAACGTCATCGCCACGCTGGTGCCGGAGCTGCGTCGCCTCGGCGTACGGGTGGTGCTCGCGTCGGTCGACAGCAGCACGCTGCCGGTAGACGAGAAGATCTCCGTCTTCCCCGACGGGCAGTTCCCCGCCCTGCAACGGCCGTACAACCAGGTCTGCGGCATCTCGCAGGCGCACCTGAACGGCGTGGTACGCACGCTGCACTCGCGCGACGACATCGACCTGGTGCACGACCACGTGGAGGCGGTCGGCCTGGCCACGCTCGCCGCGATGGGCCCGGACGCCCCGCCGGTGCTGCACACGCTGCACTGGGACCTGGCCAAGCACCCGGCGCTCTACGGCAACCTCGACGGCGGCGACCGGGTCCGGGTCAACGGGGTCTCCGCCTCGCAGCTGGCCCGGGCGCCCCGGGCGTTGCAGGAGCACTCGGTGGGCCACGTGCACCTGTCCACCCCGCTCGCCGTCGACGCGGACCGGCGCCCCCGGGCCGACAAGGGCGACTATCTGATCATCCTGGGCCGGATCAACCCGGGCAAGGGCCAGGACGTGGGCGCGCGTCTCGCCCGGCGGGTGGGGGTGCCGCTGGTGCTCGCCGGTCCCGTCGGCCCGTACCACCGGCCGGAGGACCTGGCCGCGGCCGGGGACGAGGCCCGGCAGAACCCGGACGTCCGGTTCTTCTACGACGAGGTGGCGCCGCACGTCGACGGCGACCTGGTCCGCTGGGTGGGCACGGTGGCCGGGCAGGAGCGCGACGACCTGCTGGCCGGCGCCCGGGCCTCGCTGTTCCCGCTGCGCTGGGAGGAGCCGGGCGGCACGGCGGTGGTCGAGTCCCTGGCCCTGGGCACGCCCGTGGTCGCCACCGCCCGCGGCTGCTTGCCCGAGCTGATCGAGCACGGCCGCACCGGGCTGCTCACCACCGACGAGGAGGAGCTGGGCGACCTGCTGCTGGCCGCCAGCCTGCTGGACCCGGACGAGTGCCGGCGCGAGGCCGCCGTCCGCTTCACCCCCGCCGTGATGGCCGAGAAGTACGTCGGCCTCTACGAGCGGGTCCGCCAGTCCGCCGCCGCCGGGCGCCTGCTGCCGGCCTGATCGTCCGTCCGCGTCCCGGGGTCGGCCCGCCGTCACGGTGGGGCCGGCCCCGTCGGCGTACGCGCCCGGGACCGCGACGACGTTCGCCCCGTCGGCGGTGGGGCGCCGCCCGTCCTGGGCGGGAGGTTTGGCGGCCCGGGCGGCGGGAAGTCGCGGTCCGCTCAGCGTTCCCGCACAGTGAGGAGACGGCGGTGACCGGTCCCATGGCGCGCTCGCGCGCCCGGCACAACCCGGCCGACGGCAAGGCTCCCGTCCGGCGGGCCGCCACCGCCGTCGCGGTGGTCTTCCTCCTGGTCGGCATCCTCGGCTTCGTGCCGGGCATCACCAGCGACTTCGGCGACCTGCGCTTCGCCGGGCACGACTCCGACGCCAGGCTGCTCGGCCTGTTCCAGGTCTCGGTGCTGCACAACTTCGTCCACCTGCTCTTCGGGGTGGCCGGGCTGCTGCTGGCCCGCACCGTCGCGGGCGCGCGGACCTACCTGGTCGGCGGCGGCGCGATCTACCTGGTGCTCTGGCTCTACGGCCTGGTGATCGACCACGACAGCGGGGCCAACTTCATTCCGGTCAACAACGCCGACAACTGGCTGCACCTCTTTCTCGGCCTGGGCATGATCGCGCTGGGCGTCCTGACCACCCGGGGCCGATCCACCCGGTGACGCAGCGTCAACGGCCGAGGCCCGCCGCCCCGGCCGGGCCGGTTTCGCCCGCCCGCGTCCGGGTACTTCGCAGATCCCCGACGACGCGAAACGAGGGCGCACATGCCGCGGCGGATCACCTGCGAGGTGCAAGACAGGTCTCCGGTGACCGTCGTACGCCTGCGTGGCGGCCTCGACCTCGGCACCATGCGCACGGTGCACACCGCGCTGGACGCCTGCCTCGCCAGCCAGCCCGACGCGCTCGTGGTGGACCTCACCGACGTCACCGTCCGTGACCCGCTGGCCCTCTCGGTCTTCGCCGCCACCGCCCGCCGGGCGGCCGGCTGGCCGGCGGTGCCCGTCGTGCTGTGCGCCCCGCCGCCCGACGCGGCGACCTGGTTGGCGCAGTCGACCGCGTGCCGGGTGGTGCCCGTGCGCCGCGACTGCGACGAGGCGACCCGGGTGGCGAACGCGGCGGCGGCGCCCCGGCTGCGCGCCCGGCTCGAACCGGTCGCGGAGGCCTGCCGGCGGGCGCGGGAGCTGGTCACCGACGCCTGCGGGCGGTGGAACCTGCCGGAGGCCGTCGGCCCGGCGTCGCTGGTACTCAGCGAGCTGGTCGGCAACGTGGTCCGGCACGCCGGCACGCCGATGCGGGTGACGCTCACCCTGCGCCGGCCGTACCTGCACGTGGCGGTGACCGACGGCGACCGGACCCTGGTCCGGGCCGGCTGCCCCGACGGGCGTGCCGAGGGCGGCCGGGGGCTGATGCTGGTGCGCGAGCTGGCCCAGGTGTGGGGCAGCTCGCCGGCCGGCGACGGGAAGGTCGTCTGGGCCATACTGCCCGCGAATTGACCAGATTTACCACTCTCGCCTGAATAACCGCTGTCGCCTGGTTTCATGGGCTGTGGGGCGGGTAGCCGCGCCGTCCTATCTGTCGTCACGGCGGGGTGAGAGTCACATGCCCGAGCGGGTAACCACGGAACCACGCGACCGGGGGCCGGCGATCCTGGCGCCAGCACGCTTCGGCGGCTATCCCGGGCCGCTGCGCAAGGCGCTGCCCGGTGGGAAGCTCACCCGGTTCCTGGCCACCACCGACCACAAGCAGATCGGGCTGCTCTACCTGCTGACCTCGTTCGGATTCTTCCTGGTCGCGGGTGTCCAGGCGATGCTGATGCGGGCCGAGCTGGCCCGGCCGGGCATGCAGTTCCTCTCGGCCGAGCAGTACAACCAGCTCTTCACCTCGCACGGCGCGGTCATGCTGCTGCTGTTCGCCACGCCGGCGGCGTTCGGGTTCGCCAACTACATCGTGCCGATCCAGATCGGCGCGCCGGACGTGTCGTTCCCCCGGCTCAACGCCCTCGCGTACTGGCTCTACCTCTTCGGCGGCCTGATGGTGCTCGGCGGCTTCCTCACCTCCGGCGGCTCCGCCGACTTCGGCTGGACCGCCTACACGCCGCTGAGCAGCCAGGAGCACTCCCCCGGCGTCGGCGCCAACATGTGGGTAATCGGCCTGGTGGTCTCGGGGCTGGGCACCATCCTCGGCGCGGTCAACCTGATCACCACGATCCTCACCCTGCGCGCGCCCGGCATGACGATGTTCCGGATGCCGATCTTCACCTGGAACATGCTCTTCACCAGCGTGCTGGTGATCCTGGTGTTCCCGCTGCTGGCCGCGGCCCTGATGGCGCTGGCCGCGGACCGGCTGCTCAACGCCCACGTGTACGACCCGATAACCGCCGGGCCGATGCTCTGGCAGCACCTGTTCTGGTTCTTCGGCCATCCCGAGGTCTACATCATCGCGATCCCGTTCTTCGGCATCATCACCGAGATCATCCCGGTCTTCTCCCGCAAGCCGATCTTCGGCTACACGGGACTGGTGCTGGCCACCATCGCGATCACCGTGCTGTCGATGACCGTGTGGGCGCACCACATGTTCGCCACCGGCCAGGTGCTGCTGCCGTTCTTCAGCATCCTGAGCTACCTGATCGCGGTCCCCACCGGGGTCAAGTTCTTCAACTGGATCGGCACCATGTGGAAGGGGCAGCTCACCTTCGAGACGCCGATGCTCTTCGCGATCGGCTTCCTGGTCACCTTCCTCTTCGGCGGCCTCACCGGGGTGCTGCTGGCCAGCCCGCCGGCGGACTGGCACACCCACGACACGTACTTCGTCGTCGGGCACTTCCACTACGTGCTGTTCGGCACCGTGGTCTTCGCGCTCTTCGGCGGCTTCTACTTCTGGTGGCCGAAGATGACCGGGCGGCTGCTCGACGAGCGGCTCGGCAAGGCCCACTTCTGGACGATGTTCATCGGCTTCCACGGCACCTTCCTGGTGCAGCACTGGCTGGGCAACGAGGGGATGCCCCGCCGCTACGCCGACTACCTGCCCAGCGACGGGTTCACCGCGCTGAACACGATCTCCACCATCTTCGCCTTCGTACTCGGCGCCTCCACGCTGTTCTTCATCTGGAACGCCTGGAAGTCCTGGCGCTTCGGGGCGCAGGTGACCGTCGACGACCCGTGGGGCTTCGGCAACTCGCTGGAGTGGGCCACCACCTGCCCGCCGCCGCTGCGCAACTTCGACCGGATGCCCCGCATCCGCTCCGAGCGGCCCGCCTTCGACCTGAAGTACGGCCCGCTCGTCTCCGACCTCGGCCGGGACCTGCCGCAGCGCAGCACCAAGCCGCCGCAGGATTTCCGCGACGAACTGCACCGCGAGAAGCACGTGCCCGAGTCGCCGTCCCTCGAGGGGGCGCACGGCGCGCGGGAGGCCGCCGAGTACCAGCCCGCGGCGCAGTCCGGGGCCAGGCCGGTGGACGTCCCCGAGCCGGGCGACATCCGTCGGCCCAGCTTCGAGCAGACCGACGAGCCGGAGGAGACCAACCTCGGCGCCCAGCGGGAGCAGCAGGAGAACGACCGCTGGCGGCACCCGCGCGGGCCCGGCGACTCGCCCGACTACTGAGCGCGGAAGGGCCGGCACCGCCTGGTGCCGGCCCTTCCGACGTGCTCAGCCCTCGCGGGCCGCCGCGAGTCCCGCCGCGGTGAGCGAGCGGCGCACCGCCGGCTGCACCCGGGTCAGCCGCAGCGGCACCCCCGTACGGGCCGCGGCCTCGCGGCCGGCCATCAGCGCGGCGATGCCGCCGGCGTCGAAGCCGCCCGCGCCGTCCAGGTCCACCACCACCTCGGCGGGCTGCCCGGTCACCGCCTCCAGCATCGCCCGGCGCAGCTGGTCCGCGCCGTCGCGGTCGACCTCCCCGCCGACCTCCACGACGACCCGGTCGCCGTTGTGCCGCACCGAGATCCTGGTCTTCGCCGGCTCCGACCCGGCGGCGCCGTTCTGCCACGGCGGCGGGGCGTCGGCGAGCATCGCCTGGCGCAGCCAGGTCAGCGCCCGCGACAGCAGCCGGGAGACGTGCATCTGGGAGATGCCGAAGCGGGCGGCGATCTCCGCCTGGGTCTGGTTGCCGTAGAAGCGCATGGCCAGGATGCGCCGCTCCCGCCAGGGCAGCCGGTGCAGCAGCCCGCTGACCGTCACCCGGTCGTCGACGGATTCCAGCGCGTTGTCGGACTCGCCGACCAGGTCGCCGAACTCGGCCGAACTCTCCCCGCCGACGGGGGCGTTCAGCGAGGCCGGGCTGTAGCCGGCGGCCGACTCCAGCGCGGCGAGGATCTCCTCCTGCGGCGTCTCCAGCCGCTCCGCCAGCTCGGCGACCGTCGGGGCCCGGGACAGCTCGCTGGTCAGGGCCGACGTCGCCTGCCCCACCTCCAGGATCAGGTCACGCAGCCGGCGCGGCACGTGCACGCCCCAGGTGCGGTCGCGGAAGTGCCGCTTGATCTCCCCGACGATCGTGATGGCCGCGTACGCGGTGAACGAGCCCCGCTCGGGGTCGTACCGGTCGACGGCGTTGACCAGCCCGAGGCGGGCCACCTGTTCCAGGTCCTCCAGCGGCTCGCCGCGCCCCCGGTAGCGGCGGGCCAGCCGGCCCGCGAACGGCAGGGCGAAGCGGACCAGGTCGTCCCGCGCCTCCTGGCGCCGTTCGGGCGGTAGGCCCTCGATGCGAGCCGCGTACGCCAGTGCGGCCGCGTCGAGGTCCTCCAGGCCCCGCTCGGTCGGCGGTGGTGTGGTCGTGGTGGTCTGTCCGAACATCCGCGCCTCCCTCAGGAAGGTCCCCCGCCCGGATTCAGGAAACCGGTCGTGCGCGCGCGTGGTCGCACCACGCCCGGGCCGGAAAGTGGGTCACATGACTGGGATGTCAGCGGGCGACGACGCCACGCCGGACGGCGTGATCAGGCCGTCGCAGCCAGCGGTGTTCCCGCTCCGTAGGTACTCAATCACGGGACCCGGGGTTCGCGAGGATGTTTCGAAAGGGCCGGCTCAACAGACCAGCAGGCCCTGGCCGGCGCCACCGTCGCGCAGCGCCGCGAGGGCGTCGTCCACGGTCATCGGCGGCGGCGTCGGCAGGTCGTACGGCTGCGCCCGCAACACCTCCGTGGCCCGGCGGGTGGGCACCGAGGTGACCGGGTAGCCGCGCGCCGAGGTGCGGTCCAGCGCCCGCCGGCGGCGACCGAAGCCGGCGACGGCCAGCCACTGGGGCAGCCCGGCCAGCGCCGGCGAGCGCAGGCCGGGCGGTTCGGGCAGCACGTCCACCGAGCTGAACGGCTCGCTGCCGGCGAGCCACCACTCCACCCCCTCCACGCTGCGCCGGGTGGCGTTCTCGCACCAGTACGGCACCATCCCGGCCCGCACCACCTGCCACGGGTCCAGCAGCCGGCCGCACTCCACCACCAGCCGGTCGCCGGTCTTGCCGGCCGCGCGCAGCCAGCGCCGGTACAGGTCGGCGGTCGCGGCGCTGAGCGCCTCCGGCCGCGGCACGAGGACCCGGTGCAGCGGATGCTCGTGCCGGCCGGTCCAGTCCCGGACGGCGGCCTCGAAACCGGACTCCACGCCGTGCTCCGCCGGCTCGGGCGGCGAGGTGACCTCCGGCGGCTGCCAGTGCGCGCCGTCGCCGCCGGCCGAGCGGAGCACCTGGCGCAGGGCGTGGCTGTCCGGGTGGAAGTCGACCGGGTCGAGGCCGCTGCCGGGGCAGCCGACCTGGAAGCTGTGCCCCGGGGCGGAGTCGAAGACCGGCCAGGTGCGCGCGTCGCGCAGCAGCAGCACCGGGGCGCCGGGTGCCAGCCGGTCGGCCAGGAACCGCGCGTACGCGGCCGGCAGGGACCGCCAACGGGCCGCCAGGGACACCGTGGCGCCGGCCAGCGCGCCCCGGCTCGCGGGACAGTGCACCTGGCGTACGTGCAGGTCGGCGTTGCCGCCGAGGAGGCGGGCGGTGAGCGCGGCACCGTGGTCCAGGGCGGCCTGCGGCCGGTCGACGGCCCCCTGCGCCCAGTGCACGGTCATCTCGAAGCCCGCCGGCAGCCACGGCACCCCCAGCGCCGTCGCCAGGTGCGCGGCCGCGCCGTGCGGGGAGCCGATCAGGGCCCCCGGGTACCGTCGGCGCGGATACTGGTCGGCGAACCAGCGGGCGACCCGGCCGGCGTCGACCTCGGCCGTCTGCCCGGGGGTGAGCGCCACCCGGCCCGCCGCCCGGATCACCGCCGCCCGACGTACCGGCTCGGGCGCGCCGGTGAACCGCGACAGCGGCCCCGGGTGCCCCGGGTGTCCCAGGTCGGCGCAGTCGGTGCCGCGCAGCGCCCGCGCGGTGGCGGCCACCAGGACCCGCGCCGCACTGCCCGCCGCCACGACCCGGTCGCCCGCCAGCCCGGCACCGTCGGCCGTGAGCCCCTCGCGCACCTTGTGCACCGGCCCCACCTTGCCTCGTTCGCTCACCACGCGGCCCGGCTTCCCGTCCCGATGGGGTTCAAACAGGGCATCCCCCACCGGGCGGGAGCAATCAGAAGATCCCGGGCGGGGCGGCACCGGCCCGGTGAACGGGACCACGGGGTGCGGTCACCGCCGGCCCGGTACGCCGGTGAGCAGGGGTTTCGTCGGCGCGGTAAGGGGCACATCTGCGCCCATGCGCAGCGACGACGAGGCCCCCGCGGCGGCGGCCACCATCACGCCCTACCAGGACGGGCCGCTGCTGGTCCGGGGCGACTTCGCCCTGGTCACCCCCGACGGGGAGACCATCGACGCGCGGCGGGGAACGGTGGCGCTGTGCCGCTGCGGCAAGTCGGCGCTCAAGCCGTTCTGCGACGGCACCCACAAGGCCGTCGGCTTCCGCGCCGGCACCACCCGCGACACTCCCTGACTGCCATCCCCCGGCCCCTCCGCGCGCCCGCGCCAGGGCGCATCATGGATCCCTCGTGGGCGGGGAGGTGCGTCGGTCCGCGGCCCGGGTCAGGCGACGGCGGCGGGGAGTTCGCCGGGGCGGGGGCGGTCGCGGAGGGCGATGCGGATCGGGGCGGTGGCGCGCAGGGAGGTGCGGCCGGCGGTCCAGGCGTCCAGCAGGTGCGCGGCGAAGAGCCGGTCCACCGCCAGCGCGGCGGCGGCACCGAGGAGCACGTCGGGGGCGAGCCCCGGCTCCAGGCGGACCAGTCCCCCGCACATGTCGTGGGCGGCGATCTGCTCGTGCACCGCGTCGGCCTCGACGTGTTCGTCGTAGAAGCGCGTGGCCACCTCGTCCAGGCCCAGGCGGCGCAGCCCGTTGCCGTAGCGGCGGTTCGGCAGCGAGGAGGTCATCTCGTACGCGGCGAGGTGCCCCAGCAGCGCCCCGCGCAGCCGCCGGTGCAGCCCGAACAGCGACATGAGGTTGTTGGTGGCCAGGGTGATCGCCGGCACGGCGTCCAGGTGGGCGGCGTAGCCGGTGTCGAGCCCCAGCCGCCCGAGGGTGACCCGGAACAGTTCGGCGTGCATCCGGTCGAGGCGCCCGTTGCCGTACTCGTCCATCTGGATCTCGACCAGGGCGGCCTTCGCCGGCCCGCCGAGGCGCGGCAGGGCCCAGCTGTGCGGGTCGGCCTCGCGCAGGTGGTAGATCGAGCGGTGCGTGACGAACTCGCGGAACTGGGCCAGCGACGCGCGGCGTTGCAGGTACCCGGCGAGTGACGGTCCGTCGTCGGCGGCGACCACGTCGGCCAGGGCCGCCGGCACCCCGCCGGGCAGCGCCGCCGGCAGCGGCCCGGCCAGCGCCCGCACCGCCGCCTCGAAGTGGCGTTCGGCGTACGCGCGCAGCGCGAGCAGCGACGGCTGCCACTCCCAGCCCTCGTCGACGCCCCGCCAGCCGCGGTAGTGCAGCTCGTAGCAGCAGAAGAGCGTGAGCTGGAGGTCCTCGTCGGTGAGCGGGTCGGCCGGGTCGAGCCCGTCGCCGAGCCCCGCCGGCAGGTCGTGCGGCGTCCGCCGCAGCGCGTCCAGCAGTGCCGCCGAGACCGGTCCACGGGGCTGCGGCAGGGGCGCGGGTCCGTACCGGCGATCCGGGGACTCTGACAAGGTGACCTCCAGCGTCGTACTGCCCGTCCTCAGTGCCCGTCGTCCGGGTCGTTAAACGAGGTCGTCGGCCTCGACGGCCACCCCGGCGGCGAGCATCCGGTCGCGCACCCGCCGGGCGGCGTCGCCGTTGGCGAACACCTCGCGCAGGTCGGCGAACGCGGGCTCGGGCGGCGCCAGCCGTACCGCCGGGTCGACGACGGCCTCCAGCAGGCAGGGCCGGTCGGCCCCCAGCGCCTCGTCCCAGGCCGCCCCCACCAGCTCCGGCCGGTCGACCCGCACCCCGTGCAGGCCGAGCAGGCGTGCCCAGCCGGCGTACGGCACGTCGGGCCGGCGGCGCGTCGGGTCGGTGGGCATACGGCCGCCACCCATGCCCGACTGGTCCCGGTTGTTGAGCACCAGCACCACCAGACGGGGATCGCGCCACTCCCGCCAGTGGTGTGCCACGGTGACCAGCTCGGCCAGCCCGTTGAGCTGCATGGCGCCGTCGCCGAGCAGCGCGATCACCGGCTGGTCCGCAGCGGCGAGCTTGGCCGACACCCCGTACGGCAGGGCACAGCCCATCGAGCCGAGCGTGCCGCAGAGCTGCGCGTTGACGCCCGGGGGCAGTTCGAGGTGCCGGGCGTACCAGTAGAGGACCGACCCGACGTCCACCGCGACCGCCCCGCGGCGGGGAAGCCGGGTGGAGAGCTCGTGCAGCACGAGCTGCGGGTTCACCGGCTCGGCGGGGGCGGCGGCCCGCTCGGCCCGCTCGGCCCGCCAGCGGTCGACGGAGCCCTCCACGGTCTCGCGCCACCGGGCGTTCGGCCGGTCGGGCACCCGGGCCAGCAACGCCCGCAGCGTCTCCTGGGCGTCGCCGACGAGCGGGACGTCCACCGGGTAGCGGGTGCCGATGCGGCGCCCGTCGATGTCGATCTGCACCGTTCGGGTCTGCCCCGGCATCGGGAAGTAGTCGGTCCACGGGTCGTTCGTGCCGACCAGCAGCAGCGTGTCGCAGCCACCCATCAGCTCGGCGGCGGCGGGCGTGCCGACCTCGCCGAGCACGCCGGCGTGGAAAGGCAGCCGCTCGTCGAGCACCGGCTTGCCCAGCAGCGACGCCGCGACCCCCGCGCCGAGCCGGTCGGCGAGGGCGACGATCTCGGCGGCCGCGCCCCGCCCGCCCTGGCCGACCAGGATCGCGGTCCGCTGGCCGTTGGCGAACAGCTGGGCGGCCGCGTCCAGGTCGGCGTCGTGCGGCAGGACCCGGGCCAGCGGCTCCCCCGGCGTCGCCGACAGCACCCCGGCCGCGTACGGCTCAAGGTCGGGCACGGCGGCCTCCTGCAGCTGCCGCGGCAGCACGACGCAGACCGGGCTGCGGGTGGCGGCGGCGGTGCGGAACGCCTGGTCGAGCAGCGCCGGCACCCCGTCGGGGGCGCTGCCGTAGCGGACGAACTGGTCGCAGGCGTCGGCGAACAGCCGGCTCAGCCCGATCTCCTGGTGGGCGGCGCCGAGCGGACCCGAGACGTCCTCGCCGACGATCGCCACCACCGGCTTGCTGTCCAGCTTGGCGTCGTAGAGGCCGTTGAGCAGTTGCACGGCGCTCGGCCCCTGGGTGGCCAGGCAGACCCCGATCCCGCCGGTGAACTTCGCGTGCCCGGTGGCCATGTACGAGGCGGTCTCCTCGTGCCGGGCCGGGATGAACTCGGGGTCCCCGCCCGAGGCGTCCAACGCCTGGACCACCGGGGCGATGGCCTCCCCCGGGTAGCCGAAGACCCGCGGCACCCGCCAGGCGCGCAGTCGCTCGACCACGAGGTCGGCCACCCTGCGCTCAGCCATCGCCACGCCCCGGCGTGCCGGCGTCGACGTAGCGCAGCACCGCCCCGACGCCGTCGGTCAACTCCGGTGCCTCGTCGGGACCCAGCACGGTCAGCTCGGCGTCGATGCCGACCAGTGCGCGCACCAGCGCGGCGTCGGCGCGGACCTTCTCCGGGTCGCGTACGGACATGGCGGCGAGCTGCCCCGGATCCGTGGCGATCTCGGTCGGGTCCGGCCCGATCCAGAGTTCCCCGTTCGCGGACGGGTCGTCGACGATGAGCATCGTCTCGACCTGGTTGCGTTGCAGGGCCGACACCACGGCGTCCAGCCCGGCGCCGACGTCCTCCTGCGTGCCGAAGCGGTCCAGCACGGCGGAGATCCGCTGGTCGGCCACCTCGGCGATGGTCTGCACGGTGAGGTCGTCCAGCAGGCTCTGGTCGGCGCCACCGCCCCGGGATCCGGCGTCGGTGCGCACCATCAGGTCCTGCCAGCGCTCCGGCATCTGGGCGGCGATCATGCCGGTGGCGCGCACGTCGCCGGCGACGACCACCACCTCCGCGCCGACCTTCTCGGCCAGCTCCACCGTGGCGGCGGTGACGTCGCCCGCGTTGTGGTGCCAGGCCTCCATGGCTGCCTTCTGGTGGTGCGACTGCGACCAGCCGCCGGGCTGCACCCGGCGCAGCTGGAAGTGCTCCCGGCCGGTCACGTGGGCTCGGCGCGGCACGCCGCCGGCGCTGATCGCCATGGCGTCGGCGCCGGTGCGGTCGGCCAGCACCCGCACCCAGGCCACCTGCTCGCCGCGCTGCGCCAGCATGGGCATCACGTGCGGCAACGAGGTGTACGCGGCGAGGTCCCGCAGCGGCGGGGCGGAGAGGTACTCCGACAGCACCACCCGGCCCCGGGCACCGAAGATCGCCAGCCCGTAGTCGCCCGGCATGGGATCGTGCCCCCGCACGACCCGTTCGACGGCGTCGATGGTCTCCACGTCGGCGCGCTGCTGTTGAAGTTCTTGGCGCAGGGCCCGCCAGCGCAGATCGAGCGCCGCGTGGGCGTCCTCGGTGTTGGCGGAGGCGTCCAGGTACACCGAGACCCACGGTCCCGGCCGGTCGTAGAGCGGGCGCAGGAAGGACAGCTGCATGCTCGACCCCTTTCCAGCTCGGCCCCCCGCTTACCCGCGCCATCCCGGTTGTCACCTGGCCGCCGGGCGGCACGTGACCGAGGTTCATTCATGTCGTTCAACCCGGATGACCGATACCATCAGTGAACGCAACCGGACTCTGGGTGGTGGAAATGGACAGCGACCTGCACATCCGGCGCATCGTCCACCCGAGCGACCGCATCGTGACGGGGCGGATCGTGCGGCTGATGGAGGGCTATCCGCGCGAGGTACGCATCGGCCAGCCGGTGCTGGTCGCGGTGCTCGCGGCGGCCGGCGTCGCCGGCCTGCTGACGGCGCTCGTCCGCTCCCTGTTCTCGGCCGGCTCCGGCGCGGCCCGTCGGCGGTTCAAGGACCTGAAGAAGGGCCCGGAATACCTGGTCACCCCCGTACGGCTGCGCGACGCCGCCGGGCAGCTCTGCGAGGTCGAGCTGCACGGGCACCTGCCGCAGAGCGCCCTGCACCCGGCCGACCACGTGCAGTTGACGCTGCGCCGCCAGGGCGACCCGGACCTGCCGCCGAAGATCGAGCGGATCGTCAACCTCACGACGGGTCAGCTGCTCACCCCGCGTACGGCCACCCTGTGGTCGCACCTCGGGCCGCCGCTGCTGCTCCAGGCGATGCTGGGCACGCTGCTGGTCGCCGTCCTGGTGACCTGGTCCACGCTGACCTGACGCCGGGGAGGCGCAGCCGGACGCCCGGGAAGCGCGGCCGGACGGGCTCTCCGCCCGGCGACGTGGGCGGGGCCGAGGGGCGGGCCGGTTTCCGGCGTCGCGGCGGCGGGCACGGTGGGGACCATGTTCGAGGGGTTCACGCTGGAGCACGTCGACGTCGGCGAGGTCCGGCTGCGGGTACGCCACGGCGGCTCGGGCCCGCCCGTGGTGCTGCTGCACGGGCATCCGCGTACCCACGCCACGTGGCACCGCGTCGCGCCGCTGCTCGCCCGCGAGCACACCGTCATCTGCCCGGACCTGCGCGGCTACGGCGGCTCGTCGAAGCCGCCGAGCGACCCCGGGCACACCGCGTACGCCAAGCGGGCGATGGCCCGCGACGTGGTCGGCCTGCTCGACGCGCTCGGGCACGACCGCGCGGCCGTGGTGGGGCACGACCGGGGCTGCTACGTGGCGATGCGCACGGCGCTGGACCACCCGCGGCGGGTCAGCCGGCTGGGCGTGCTCGACGGGGTGCCGATCGGGGAGGCCCTCGCCCGCGCCGACGCGAGGTTCGCGGCCCGCTGGTGGCACTGGTTCTTCCTGGGCCAGTCCGACAAGCCGGCGGAGCGGGTGATCACCGCCGACCCGGACGCCTGGTACGGCGGGTCGCCGGCCGCCATGGGCGAGGAGGCGTACGCCGACTACCGCCGGGCCATCCACGACCCGGCGACGGTGCACGCGATGTGTGAGGACTACCGGGCCGGGCTCGGCCCGGACCGGGCGGCCGACGACGCCGACCGGGCCGCCGGGCGGCGGATCGCCTGCCCGGTGCTGTTCTGCTGGTCGGAGCGCGACGACATGGTCGACCTGTACGGCGACCCGGCGGCGATCTGGCGGGACTGGGCCGACGACGTGCGGGTGGCCGCCATCGACTCGGGGCACCACATGGCCGAGGAGGCCCCGGAGCAGCTCGCCGCCGCGCTCGCCGACTTCCTCGCCGGCTGAGCCGTCAGCCGACCGGGGTCAGCGGGCGGTCCGGCTCGCCCGCGGTGCGCAGCATGCCGCGCCGGGCTGCCCAGCGCTCGAAGACCAGGGTGGCGAACGGCGGCACGGCGCAGGCCAGCGCCACGAGGGTGGGCCAGGGCCGCCAGCGGTGCAGCCGGGCCATCGCGAGGACCAGCAGGCCGTACGCGACGAAGAGCGCGCCGTGGATCGGGCCGAAGATCTGCACGCCGATCTCGTTGCCCGGGGGGCCGTACTTGACGGCCATGCCGACGAGCAGGGCCAGCCAGGAGCAGGCCTCGGCGATCGCCGCCGCCACGAAGAGCCTGGTGATCTTTTCGCGCATCGTCACTCCCCCACCGGTTGCCGCACATGCTAGCCACCCCGCCGGCCGCGCCGACGGCACGACGGGCGGAGGCGACAGGGATCACGCGGGCCCGAGCTGGGTACGTACAAGAAGCTTCGGGTCTTCCCCGGCCCGCCCCGGGCGTGCGAGGTTAGGGGAACCAACGGTGACAGGGCGGTGACCATGGGCGAGGACGTCGGGGTGCGGACCTTCAGTCGTGAGGACCGGGCCCGCTATCGGGAGAAGGTGCGGCGGTGCCTGGACGTCTTCGCCGAGATGCTCCGGGAGTCCCGCTTCGACGTCGAACGGCCGATGACGGGGCTGGAGATCGAGCTGAATCTCGTCGACGACGACTCGATGCCGACCATGCGCAACGCCGACGTGCTCGCCGCCGTCGCCGACCCGAGCTTCCAGACGGAGCTGGGCCAGTTCAACGTCGAGATCAACGTCGCGCCGCGCCGGCTGGCCGGCACCGGCACGCACGAGTTCGAGGAGAGCGTACGGGCCAGCCTCAACGCCGCCGAGACCAAGGCGCGGGGCGTCGGGGCGCACATGGTGATGATCGGCATCCTGCCGACGCTGCGCCCGGAGCACCTGACCGCCG
Organism: Micromonospora sp. ZG13; assembly: GCF_059359355.1. NCBI lineage: Bacteria > Bacillati > Actinomycetota > Actinomycetes > Micromonosporales > Micromonosporaceae > Micromonospora > Micromonospora sp. ZG13. Next base: position 22,518 of record NZ_JCADBQ010000007.1, on the reverse strand, counting down.
AGACGCTGTCGGCCAACCCGCGCTACGCGCTGCTCAACGAGCAGATCTTCGCCGCCCGCGGCGAGGACCTGCGGATCGCGATCAACGGCGTGGAACGGCTGGCGGTCACCGCCGACACCATCACGCCCGAGGCGGCCTGCACGAGCACCCAGTTCCACCTCCAGGTCAGCCCCGCCCAGTTCGCCGACTACTGGAACGCCGCGCAGGTGGTCGCCGGCATCCAGGTGGCCCTGGGCGCGAACTCGCCGCTGCTCTTCGGCCGGGAGCTGTGGCGGGAGACCCGCATCCCGCTGTTCCAGCAGGCCACCGACACCCGGCCGGAGGAGATCAAGGCCCAGGGCGTACGCCCGAGGGTGTGGTTCGGCGAACGGTGGATCACCACGGTGTTCGACCTGTTCGAGGAGAACGTGCGCTACTTCCCGGCGCTACTGCCCGTCTGCGACGCGGAGGACCCGGCCGAGGCCCTGGCGCGCGGGGACGTGCCGAAGCTCGCCGAGCTGCGACTGCACAACGGCACCGTCTACCGCTGGAACCGCCCCGTGTACGACGTGCTGAAGGGTCGCCCGCACCTGCGGGTGGAGAACCGGGTGCTGCCGGCCGGGCCGACGGTGCTCGACACCGTGGCCAACGGCGCCTTCTACTTCGGCCTCGTCCGGGCCCTCGCCGAGGCCGACCGGCCGCTGTGGTCGCAGATGTCGTTCAGCGCGGCCGAGGAGAACTTCAACGCCTGCGCCCGGCACGGCATCGACGCCCAGGTCTTCTGGCCCGGCCTGGGCTATCTCCCGGTCACCGAGCTGGTGCTGCGCCGGCTGCTGCCGCTGGCCCACCACGGGCTGGACCGGTGGGGCCTGGACCCGAGCGAGCGGGACCGGCTGCTCGGCATCATCGAGCAGCGCTGCCTGACCGGCCGCAACGGCGCGAGCTGGCAGGTGGAGACCCTGCATCGGCTGGAGTCCGCCGACCACCTCGACCGGCCGGAGGCACTGCGCGAGGTGGTGCGGCACTACGTGACGCTGATGCACAGCAACCGCCCGGTCCACGAGTGGCCCATCCCCTGACCGGTCGCCGCCGGGTAGTGGCCCGTCGGGTGGCCGTCCGCCGTCGGTGTCGTCCGGCCGGGCCGCCCGTCAGGACGGGCCCGGCGCCTCCCTGAGGTACGCCCCCGACACCTCCGAGCGCACCGTCCACCCGAGCGCCCGGTACAGGGCGCGTCCGTCGTCGGTGGCGACGAGGATCCCGGTGCGCATCCCGCGCCTCGCCGCGTGGTCGCCGAGCGCGCGCATGACCACGCTGCCCAACCCGCGCCGCCGGTGCGCGGGCTCGGTCTCGACCTGGTCGACGGTCCCGAACTCCCCCGCGCCGCCCAGCCGCCCCGAGGCCGCCCGGCGCCCGGACGCGTCGAGGACGGTCGCGACGATTACCCCGCCCTCGACGACGACCCGCATCGCGTACGGTGTGGGCGGCTCGACCGCACCCGGCGTCAGCGGTGCGCTCATGAGGTGTCCGGCGCGGTCCATCGTCCAGGCGTCGGACAGGGCGGCGCGCAGCCCTGCCCGATCCCCGCTGACCTTGATCCAGGTGCCCGGCGCGGTCAACTCCCGGCCGAGCCGTCCGAGCGACCCGGCATCGTAGGTATGCAGCACGTGGCGTACGCGATGGCCCGGCAGGCCCACGTCGACGCGGAAGCCGCCGGGGATCTCCACGGGGGCGGGAGTGCCCCGGGACACGGCCCAGCCGCTCCCCCAGGCCATCATCAGCTCGGCCACGGTGCACGGCGGACCGTCCACGGCCGCCCGGGTGAGCGCGTCCGGCATACGGACTCCTTTCGCGGCGACATCGTTCGTCCCACCTTATTGCAAGCTCTTGGCAACAAGACCGCCGCAGTCGACCTTGTCCCGCACCGCAGCCCACGCTGCCCCCCTCCGCCACGGCCAGGCCGCCCTCCTGCCAGCGCTGATCCTTGTCTCCGCGGGGTCACCGGGGCGCGTCGAGCGCCCTGTCGAGCTGATGTCGTAGACGACTCAAGCCAGACGGCGGGCACCGCCCCGCAGCCCTTCCCCGACGGCCCACCCGAACGGCTCCCGGCGTCCGCCGGTCGTCACCGCAGCGGGGCGGCCCTGGGGCACCGGCTGAATCGTCTACGACATCAGTTCGACAGGACCGACGGACACCACCCCACCCTCGGCCAGACCTGACCAACCGCGCCGGGGCACCCCTGCGCGGGGCTGGGCCAAGCCGGGTCGAGTCAAGCCGGGCCAAGCCAGGCCAAGCCAGGCAGGCCGGGCCGGGCCGCGCGGGGCTGGGCCGGGCCGGCTTGGCGCGGGCGGGAGGGCGGCGGCTGGGACCGTTCCGGAGTTGACCGGCGCCTTGACCGGGGCGAACGGCCGGGGAGATTGCGCACGATGGAAGAACCGGGCCGACGGCGGCCACCCCATGATGAAACGCGGACATCGACCGGCGCCGATCGGGTCCGGAGGGCCGCGCTGACGCTTACACATCGATCGATGGTCATCGACGCGGCCCGCAGGCGTCGGCGCGGCGCCCGGGTTTCCCTGCGCCGGCCCCTCCCTCCCCCACCACACGAGGAGCGCATGTGACGCAGACCCAGAGGTCCTCCCAGCCGCCCGCCGCGCCCGCCCGGCGCGGGCCTGGCACCACGCCGCTCGGCCCCGACGCCACGCGGAGCGGGACGTCCGCGTTCGTCAACGGGCACTTCCCCCGGCGGAGAGGGCTGATCATCCTCCTCAGCGTCCTCGGCGGGTTCCTGCTCACCGTCATCTGGTCGGCGGAGTTCGTGGACCGCACCATCGGCGACAACGTCGCCAACACGCTGCTCGGCCACGACGCCAAGGAGACGCCCATCCAGGGCATCGCGGCCGGCATCCTGTTCGCCTTCGTCTCCGGTATCGCGGGCACGTTCACCGCCTGCAACATCGCCGCGTTCGGCGCGCTGGCCCCGCTGACCGGCACGACGGGCAGCCGGTTCAGCCGGATCGTCGCGCCGCTGAAGCCGCTGGGCTGGATGTCGGTGGGCATGGTCGCCGTGTCCGCCGCCTACGGCGCGGTCGTCGGCCTGGTCGGCACCTCGATGCCGCAGTTCTCCACCGCGCCCAACGCCCCCGGCGGGTTGTCGCCGAGGAGCATCCAGTCCATGGTGGTCTTCGGCGCGATCGGGCTCATCATGATCTACCTCGGTCTGGCCGCGCTGGGCGTCGTGCCGGATCCGTTCGCCCGGATCGCCCGACGGTTCCCCAACGCCCCGATGGTCTTCATGGGCGCGCTGATCGCCGGTTTCCTGATCGGCCGGCCCTTCGCGTTGTTCCGGCAGATGTTCCGCGACGCCGCCGAGAGCGGCAACCCGCTCTACGGGGCGGCGGCGTTCACGCTGCAGTCCCTCGGCAACATCGTCATCATGGCGGTGCTGTTCCTGCTACTGGCCTGGCTCGCCGGCACCCGCCTGCAACGCTGGTTCAGCGCCCGGCCGAGCCGCCTGGCGGTGCTGACCGCGGTCGCGTTCATCGTCGCCGGCGCCTTCACGTTCCTCTACTGGGACGTGCGGCTGCTCGCCCGCCGCGAGATCATCCCCTGGTATCCGACGGCCCCCTGGGCCTGAGCCGGCGCTGACGAGTCCCGGGGACGGCGAGGCCCGCCGCCCCCGGGGTCGGGCCCCGGCGCTGCCCGCCCTCCCGCTCAGACCTTCAGGACGACCTTGCTGCACTCGTCCTGCTTCTTCTGGAAGATCTTGTATCCCTTGGCGGCGTCCTTCAGCGGCATCCGGTGGCTGATGATGAAGCTGGGGTCGATGTCCCCGCGCTGGATGCGCTCGAGCAGCGGACGCGTGTAGCGCTGGACGTGACACTGACCCGTACGCATGATCAGCGAGCGGTTCATGAACGCGCCCATCGGGAACTTGTCGACGAAGCCCCCGTACGCGCCGATCACCGAGACGACGCCGCCGCTGCGGCACGCGAGGATCGCCTGACGCAACGCGAACGGCCGCTCCGTCTCGACCCGGGCGGCCTGCTTGGCCCGGTCGTACGCGTACACGGCGGTGTTGCCGTGGTGCCCCTCCAGACCGACGGCGTCGATGCAGGCGTCCGGTCCCCGGCCGGCGGTCATCTCGTTGAGCGCGTCGAGCACGTCGGTGTCGTCGTAGTTGATGGTCTCCGCGCCGGCGTGCTCCTCGGCCAGCCGCAGCCGGTACGGGTACCGGTCGATGACGATCACCCGCTCCGCACCGAGCATCCGGGCACTGGCGGCGGCGAGCAGCCCCACCGGGCCGGCGCCCCACACGGCGATCACGTCGCCCGGCTTGATGTCGCACATCTCCGCGCCCATGTAGCCCGTGGGCAGGACGTCGGCGAGCATCACCGCCTGGTCGTCGGGCACCTCGTCGGGCACCTTGATCGGGCCGACGTCGGCGAACGGCACCCGGGCGTACTCGGCCTGGCCGCCGGCGTAGCCGCCGAGCAGGTGGGAGTAGCCGAAGATGCCGGCCGGCGAGTGACCCATGATCTTCTCGGCCACACCGGCGTTGGGGTTGGAGTTCTCGCAGACCGAGAAGAGGCCGCGCTGGCAGGAGGAGCAGTGGCCGCAGGCGATGGGGAACGGCACGACCACCCGGTCGCCGGGGCGCAGGTTGCGCACCTGCGGGCCGACCTCCACGATCTCCCCCATGAACTCGTGGCCGAGGATGTCGCCCTTGCGCATGGCGGGGATGTAGCCGTGGTAGAGGTGCAGGTCGGAGCCGCAGATCGCGGTCGAGGTGATCCGTACGATCGCGTCGCGGGCGTTCATGATGGTCGGGTCGGGCACGTCGACGACCTTGACGCTGTCCTTGCCCATCCAGGCGGTGGCCTTCATCGTTCGTCCTCTCGGGTCACGGGCGGTCAGCGGCGGGCGATGGGCAGCGGCTGGGCGGGGCGTTGCATGACCTGCTGGCGTACGGAGATGCCGTCGGGGCTGCCCTCGGAGCGGACCACCTCGCCGGTCTCCACCACCTGCTTGAACCGGCGCAGGTCGTCGCGGACCTGCTGCTCGGGCTCCTCGCCGAACAGCTTCGCCACCGCCCGACCCAGCGCGCCGGCCGGCGGGGCGTAGCGCAGCCGCACCCGGACCTCGGTCCCGCGGTCGCCCGGGGCGGGCACGAACCGCACCCGGCCGGCGTTGGGCACCCGGGTGCCGGGCAGCGAGCGCCAGGCGATCGACCGGTTGGGCTGATCGTCGACGATCTCCGCGTCCCACTCGACCGGGCGGCCGGCCGGTCCGCGCGCGGTCCAGTGCGAGCGGCGCAGGTCCTCGGCGCGTACGCATTCCAGGTGGGTCATGAACCGGGGCAGGTTCTCCAGGTCCCGCCAGAACCGGTACGCCTCGGCCGGGGAACGGTTGACGGTGACCGCGACCTCCATGTCGATCACCCGCCGGCGCGCGGCCTGGGCCCGCCCGGCGCGTACGGCGGCGAACAGGTCCACGGCGGCGATGCCGGCGATGGCGGCGGTGGTGAGGGCGACCCGCCGGCGTCGCTCGCCGCACCGGTCCGCCCAGGCCCGGCCGAGCATGGTGAGGTCCATGGCGTCGCCGGCCACCCGGGTCCACGTCCAGCCGACCGGCCGGCGGCCGGCGAGCAGGCCGGCCGCGTGGGCCAGCTCGCGGGCGCCCACGGCCGGGATGACCGTACGCGCCATGGGTGAGTCGTCCACACCGGTCAGCCGGGCCACCGCGCGCGGGGCCAGCAGCCCGCCCGCGCCGAGGGCGAGGCTGACCACGCCCAGCGCCCGGGGCAGCCCGGTGCCCCGGGCACGTCGGTTCCGCTGGTCCAGCATCATCGGATCGGTCTCGTCCACGTCGCACCACCGTCAGATCGTCCTGGCCCGCCCCGGGGTGGGCCCGGCGGCGGGAAGCCGTCACGCCTGACGCTATGCCCGGGAATCGCCCCACGAACCCCGAATCGGCCCACAACCCGACGCCCGCTACCCGCCCTGTTTCCGCCCCTCGGCCGGGGCCGCGCCGACGACCGCCTCGCGCACGCCGGGCACGGTCGCCGCCGGCACCGCTGCGGCGCGGGCGGGCACCGCCGTACCCGTCAGCGCGCGTCGGGCTCCGGCCGGCGGCGGTACGCCCGGTCCAGGATCGCGATCAGTTCCTCGGCGGCGCGGGCGCCGTCGAACCCGGGTCGAGCGAGCTGCTCGGCGACGATGGCGTCGATCGCGCCGTTGACCATGACGGCGAGCAGCTCGGCGTCAGTGTCCTCGCGGTAGTCCCCGGCCGAGCGCGCCGCCTCGATGAGGTCCACGACGCTCTGCCGCCGGCTGGGCGCGTCCGGCCCGTCGGTGATGCCGGTCTCCTCGGTGATGGCTTCGATGATCATGCGGGCGTGCTCGGGGTGCTCCCGCAGGTGGGCGACGAGCGAGCGGACGTACGCCTCCAGTGCGGCGGCCCCGCGGGCGCGCTCGACGGCCGCGCCGACGTCGGTGGTGAGGGCCTCGATCACCGCCGCGTACGCGGCCTGGACCACGGCGTCCTTGGAGGGGAAGTGGTAGAGCACCGCCGCCTTGGACAGGCCGGCCGCCTCGGCGATGCGCGCCAGCGAGGTGCCGGCGTAGCCGTGGCGGGCGACGAGGTCGGTGGTCACCCGGATGAGCTGGGCGCGACGGGCCTGCTCGGTGATGGTCAGCGGCCGGCGCGACCGGTCCTTGCGGGTGGCGGCGTCCGGCGTCATTCGGCGTCCCTCGAGTGTCGTGGCGGCCCTGCCCGGCCAGGGTAGCCGCGGCACGGAGAAGGGTAACCACCCGGTCGGATTTTCTACCGCATGGTAGAAAATCTGACCGAGCGGTAGAATCCTGGGGTGGACAGCGACGTCCACGACCACCACGGCAACGGAAGGTGGGCACCATGCGAGTACGCGTACCTCGGATCAGGCATCGCCGGCGTTGGATCGTCGGCGGCGGCGTCGCGCTCGTCACCACCCTGGCGGTGGCCGCGGGGGTCGCCCTGCACCACCCCGCGCCCGTCGGCTACTACGTCTCCGCGCGGGCGCAGGACCGCTTCCTACGCGCCTACGAACGGGCGATGGCCGATCTGCCCCAGCCGGACCGCACGCTCGACGTGCGGACCAGCTTCGGGGTGGTCCGGGTCTACCACTTCGCCGGCGCCGATTCCTCCCCCGCCGCTCCGCTGCTGCTGCTGCCGGGCCGGGCCGCGCCCTCCCCCGTGTGGGCCGACAACCTGCCCTCGCTGCTGCGCACGCGGAGCGTGTACACGGTGGACCTGCTCGGCGAGCCGGGCATGAGCGTCCAGCAGCGACCGATCGGCTCCGCCCGTGACCACGCGCAGTGGCTGCACGAGCTGCTGCGGGGCCTGCCCGACGAGCGGCTGCACCTGCTCGGCCTGTCCATCGGCGGCTGGACCGCGATGAACCTCGTGGCGCACCGGCCGGAGAAGGTCGCAAGCGTGGTCCTGCTGGATCCGGTCCTGGTCTTCACCGATCTGTCGCCGGCGGCGATCGTCCGCTCCATCCCGGCGAGCGTGCGCTGGTTCCCCCGGTCCTGGCGGGACGACTTCGCGAGTTGGACGGCGAACGGGGCGCCGGTCGAGGACGTCCCGGTCGCCGAGATGATCGAGGCCGGGATGCAGTCGTACGTGCTCAAGCTCTCCGCTCCCGAACGACTCACCGACGAACAGCTCGCCGGCGTGCGGGTGCCGGTCCTCACCCTGCTCGCCGGCAGGTCGCGGATGCACGACACCGCGGCCGGGGCGGCGCACGCCCGGCGCGTCCTGCCGCACGCCGTGGTGAAGGTCTACCCCGAAGCCTCGCACGCCATCAACGGCGAGCATCCGGAGCGGATCGCCGCCGACATCGCCGCGCACCTGGCACCCCTGCCCTGACGCGCGACCCGCCCGCCCGATTGGCCGCCGCTCCCGGTCCCGGATCGCGGCGCGAGCGCCGGACCCGCCCCCGATTGAGGGGTATGGCGATCGATCGATGGCTTGTAGCGTGGGTCCCTCCTCACCCCTAGGAGGGAAGTGATCATGCCCACGGTCACCGCTCGCGTCCTCGGCGCCCTCAGTGCGAGCGTGCTCAGCGCGACTCTCGGCGTCCTGGCGGTCGCCGCGCCGGCCCAGGCCGCGTCGCGCGACGGCACGTGCAACGCCGGCGAGTTCTGTTACTACTTCAACAGCGACCACGCGGGCTCGGTCTCCGACCACGCCGGCTCGCTGGCCGACTACGGCTCGACGCAGCCGGGCTGCTACGAGTTCAAGGGCGCCGGCAGCGGCAAGGGCCAGTGCATCAAGAACAACGCCGCCTCGGCGTGGAACCGCACCGGCAAGACCGTGCGCGTCTACTACAACACCGGCTACAACGGCTCGCACGCGTACCAGGACTTCGCGGCCGGGGCGAAGAAGAACCTCAACTCCACGCTGAAGAACAACAACGCCTCCCACCAGCTCATCTCCGCCGGGGGAAGCTACCCGGCCAGGGACGACTACCCGTACAAGGGGCAGACGTCGGGCATCGACCCGTGGAACTTCTACAAGGGGCAGTGCACCAGTTTCGTGGCCTGGGCGCTGCGCAGCCGCGTCGGCGTCGCCTTCCACAACCAGTACAAGGGCCAGGCGCGGTGGGGCAACGCCAAGGAGTGGGTGGCGGCCGCCGGACGCGCCGGCGTACCGGTGCACAACAGCCCGAGGGCCGGTGACGTCGCGGTGCGCCTGGGCGGCACCTACGGCCACGTCGCCTTCGTGACCAGGGTGAACGCGAACGGCACCTTCGAGATCGACGAGTACAATTACGTCTCTGCCGACAGGTACAGCCATCGGACGGTGTCCGTGGGAACCGCCAACAACCAGTTCTCGAAGTTCATCCGCTTCAAGTGACCCGCCGCCTCGGATCGCCGGTCACACCGTGCGCCGAGGACGCAGCACCCGCGCGCAGAGCCCCGGCCGCACGGCCGGGGCTCTGCCGATCACCTACCATTACGCCGGGGAGAGACCCTCCGCGAAGTCGTAGAGGCTCTTGATGTCGTCGTCGAAGTACGGCCCGTCGAATTGGCCGTTGCCCGGGTTGTCGCCGTGGCTCACGACGCTGTTGATGAATCCGAGACCATTCTGGTCGTTGTATTCCTGAAGCCAGGGACCGCCGCTGGAGCCGTAGGTCATGTTGCACCACATCCGGATCTGCTGGCCACCTGCGTGCCAGGTGCCGCTCTGGCAGTAGTACTGGCTCTCGCCGCCGCCGAGGTTGGACGGATAGCCCAGCGCGGTCATCAGCGAGATGTTGTAGCCCCAGTTCCAGCGCATGCCGTGGCCGCCCACCGTCTCGACGACCTTCAGGCCCCAGTTACCGCCGTTGTGCATGATGGCGATGGCCATGTCCTCGTCGTAGCTGCTGCTGTTGATCCACGCGGTGCGGGCCGTGAGCTGGTAGGCCACGAAGGTGCCGAACGGCCGCGCGCCGTCGCGGTAGCGCGGCACGAACTGCCAGTTGCTGTACCACTGGCCGCCGGCGCCCTGGTGCACGCAGTGCCCGGCGGTCATGACCAGTCGCGCCTTGCCGCTGGCGACCGCGCTGGCGGAGCAGGAGGCGCCGCCGCCGTTGGGGGTGGTGAAGTAGACCTTGCCGACGACCGCCGACTCGTTGAGCTGGATGCCGACGTCGGCACCGCTGGCGACGCTCGGCCGCACCGGCGCGACCGAGCCGGCCGGCCCGTCGGGCTTCGGCGCCCGGCTCAGCGACTCGGTGGCGTTCGCGGACTTCGCGATGTCCAGGTCGACGGCGCTCGCCATCCGCTGCGGCGTCCAGAACGCGGCGACCTCCTCGGCGATCTTCTCGTTGGTGATCGCGCGGCCGTCACTGGTGCGGGCGACGGTGGTGGTGTTGCCGTTCTTCTCGACCGCGGTGGGCTTCGCCTGGGCGACCGCCGGGACGGTCAGTACCAGCGCGAGCGCCAGGCTGGCCGATGCGGACCAGCGTAGGGTTGATCTCAACAGGTGCCCCCTTTTTCGGGTACTCCAACTAGGACCAGCGAAACCTATCGATCGAATTACTTTGATCGCAACGTAATGGAATGACAGGTAATTGACACTGGCTCCCCGGCGACCGGAAACGCCCACCGCCGGTGACAAACAAAGCGTGCCCACCCCGAACAGAAGCCTCGAAATTGACCTCGCAAATCCCATTGCCGCGAATCCGCGCTCTCGATTTGAGGGCGCGCTCTGCTGTCGACAGGTGGGAATTGCGATTGCCTACCGTCAGCCTCAGACGACTACGGTGGTGGCGCCAAGCGCACTATTCGTCGTCGGACGGGCAAGGATGTCTCAGTGAGCAACACCCCGCACCTCGGCCCCGCACCCCAACGCCTCACCGTCGACGCGGACCAGGTGCGTCGGCTCGTCGCTGACCAGTTCCCTCAGTGGGCCGGCCTCCCGGTTCGGCCCGTCGCCAACGGCGGCTGGGACAACTGGACCTTCCACCTCGGCACGCGGATGTCGGTGCGTCTGCCCAGCGCAGCCGAGTACGCCCTGGCGGTCGACAAGGAACACCGGTGGCTTCCACGCCTCGCCCCCCGGCTCCCGCTGCCCATCCCCACCCCGCTGGCGAGAGGCGGCCCCGGCGCGGGCTACCCCTACCCGTGGTCGGTGTACCCGTGGCTCGACGGCGAGCCGGCGAGCGCGGACAGCATCGCGGACCCGGTCCGGTTCGCGCTCGACCTGGCCGGGTTCCTGGCGGCCCTTCAGAGCGTCGACACCACCGACGGTCCCCGCCCCGGCAAGCACAACTGGTTCCGGGGTGGCACGCTGCGCACCTACGAGGGGGAAGCTCAGCGCGCGCTCACGGCACTCGACGGCCACGTCGACGTCGAGCTGGCCCGCGAGATCTGGCAGGGCGCATGCGACGCCCGCTGGGACGGTGTGGACAGCTGGTTCCACGGTGACGTCGCCCAGGGAAACCTCCTGCTCATCGATGGAGAGCTGGCGGCTGTCATCGATTTCGGCACGAGTGGCGTCGGCGATCCCGCCTGCGACCTGGCCATCGCGTGGACACTGCTGACCGCCGACGGTCGGCAGGCGTTCCGGGAGCGGTTGTCGGTCGACGAGGCGACATGGGCGCGGGGGCGCGGCTGGGCCCTCTGGAAGACGCTCGTCACCTGCGCCCACGCCCTGGGCGACGCCGACGCGCAGGCCGCGAGCGCGCTGCGCGTCCTCGGCGAGATCTTCTCCGATTACACGGCCGGCGCCACCACAGCCAAGCCGTGAGCAGCCACCACGCCCGGCTGGCCAGCACCGCCATCGTCGCGATCCCGGCCGGAGCACTAGGCTGGGTGTCCAGGTATCCGACTACGGCGGTCGCCTCGGAAGGTGGAAACGTGGACCTGGAGAGGACCCGGCTGTTCGGCGTCGGAGAGTCGTACTCGTTCGTCACGGGGACGGGCCAGCGAGGCGCCGTCATCGTGCACTTCGACGGCCGACGCGACATCGTGCTCTACGACCCCGCTGACCCCGAGACCGTCCAGCACACGTTGACGCTGGAGAGCACGGAGGCGCGGACGATCGCCGACCTGCTCGGCCTTCCGCTGGTCATGGACAACCTGACGGAGTTGGTCCCGCCGCTGGAGGGCGTCGAGACCGTCCGCATGCCGATCCCCGCCCGCTCGCCGTACCTCGGGCGCAACCTCGGTGACACGCGCGCGCGGACCCGCACCGGCGCGTCGATCGTCGCGGTGGTCCGCGACGGTCGCGTGATCCCGTCGCCGGGTCCCGACTTCACCCTCCAGTCCGGTGACTCGCTGGTGGCCGTCGGCGACGGCGCCAGCCTCGTCGCGATCCGCGAGCTCCTCACCAACGGCTGACCCGCCACCGCCGGCGGCACGCTGGTCGTTTGCCGCACGCCCCGGTGCCGGTCCGGTCAGCGGGTCACGCCGACCAGCGTCGCCAGGCGCGCCACGCCGGCCGGCGCCGGGTGGGCCCGGGCGACCTCCGCGACGACCGTACGCGCCAGCGGCCGGCACCGGACCTCGGCGGGCGCGACGGCATCGGCCTCGACCAGCGCCCGCCCGGCCCCGGACAGGTCGCCGACCTGGAGGTACGCCCGCGCCGCGTCCACCAGGCACGCGGCCCGGCACCCGGCCGGCAGTCGCTGCCACGCCGGTCCCCGTACCGCCTGCTCGTGCCGGCGCACCGCCTCCCCCGCGTCCCCCCGTTCGAGGGCCGCCACCACCCGGGCCGCCTCGACGGCGCCCGGCCCGAAGCCGGTCCGGTGCGGGTCGTCCCCGGCGACCCGCACGGCCAGCTCGGCGGCCCGCTCGACCAGTTCCTCGCTGCGGTGGGCGTCGCCGCAGCCGGCGGCGGCCAGCGCGGCCTGGAGCAGCAACGCCCCGTGTACCGCCTCCGACGCGGGCGCGGCGCGTCGGGCGGCGGCCAGCGTCGCCACCAGCGCCAGCCGGTCGCGGTCCAGCGCGCGCAACGCCTGACCGACCGACACGCCCGCCGCCCCCGCCAGCGCCGCATCGCCGCCCGCCACCCCCACCGCCCGGTCGGCGGCCAGCCACCCCAGGTCGGCCTCGCCGAGCTTCACCAGCACCGACGAGGTGATCCGGTACGCCTGCACCAGCAACCCCGGCTCCTGCGCCCGCACGCCCTGCGCGGCGTGCAGCAGCCTCGGCAGCAGCCGCACCACCTGGGCGTAGCGCGCGTGCTGGTAGGTCAGCCAGGCGTGCGCGACGTGCCGGCCCGTCTCCGCCACCGACGTCGTCGCGCGATGCTCGTCGTAGCGGGCGAGGGCGGCCCGGATGCCGTCGACCCCGTCCACCGGGCCGGTCCCGATCGGCGGCGGGCGGTGCTCGCCGAGCAGCACCAGCGGGTCGACCCGCAGCACCCGCGCGATCTCCTGGATCACCGGGTACCGGTCGAGCGGCCGTACGCCCCGCTCGGTCTTGTCCACCCAGCTCTTCGACCTGCCGAGCCGGTCGGCGAACATCTGCTGCGTCATCCGCCGCCGCGCCCGCCAGCGGGCGACGCGGCGACCGATCGGCTCGTCAGCGCTGGTCACGCCGCCACCGCCGGTCCGGCACCGCCCGGGTGGTCTCCTCCACCGGTACGCGCTCCGCCTCGGCCTGGTCCAGGAGGCGCTGCTTGGCCGCCTCCCGCTCCGCGGCGTCGACCTGCTCGCCCCGGCTCGCCGAACCGTCGACTCCCATCCGCACCTCCATCGATCGAGGGCGCGACGACGGATCGGAGTACCGCCATGTCGCCGTCACCCACGGTCATCGTGTGCTGGGCGGTGGGTGGCAGAGCAGGCGAAACGCGTCCGCTACGGCATCGCGGACAGGTCGAGCCGGTGGGCTGCCTCGGCCACCTCACTAGACAGTTGTCGGGAGGCAGCGGCAGTCGCGATGGCGTCGGCCGTCGCCAAGGTCTCACGGGCCGCCGCCGTGTCACCATCCTGCGCCTGCGCCACGGCGAGATGCACCAGGTTGCGACCGTGCCAGTCCGCTCCGCTTGCCTCCTGGTTAACCCCCGCGACACCGGCCGTCAGCAACGCCAGCGCCCGGTCGTTGGCGCGGCTGTCAGCCTCGCCGAGGTATCGCCAGACGATGCCCTCCTGCACGGTGAAAAACGACGGCGTGTACCAGTAGCCCCACGGGGACAGCGGTTCTTCCGCCGCTTGGGCCGAGACGTCCGACGCTTCCGACAGGCAAGCGAGCACTTCGGAGGTCCCAGCCCCGGCCATGGCGAGGCCCCTGGCCTCCTGCCCGGCGCAGTAAGCCCGCAGCGCCGCGTTCACGGCTTGGTCCCGCCGCGCGGCTCGGGAGGATCTGATCATCGCGGGCAGGTCGCTGCGCAGCTCCGCCTGGTGTCCCTGAAAAAACAGCACCGTCGCGACGAGATCGGTGTTGCCGGCCTCGGTCGCCCAGTCCAAGGCCCTCGCGTGCCACACCGTTGCCGCACGTTCCTCTCCCCGCGCGATGCTCAGCCAACCCGCGAACTGTGCCCACTGCGCCGCCATGTCGAGCACACTCGGCCGCACATCGTGCCGAGCGTCCCTGAGCAGACAGGCAACGGTGTCGAGGTGGGCGCGTACCGGGGCCATGATCGGCCCGGAACCGATGGCGTCCTCCAGCCGCCGGTAACCCGCGAGCAGACCGGCGAGCGCTCGCACCGCAGCGTGGTCGACCCGACGTGGATGCGTCGTCACATACGCCAGGCGCTCACCACCATCGGGCGCGTCAGCGACCAGCCCGGTCAGGGCGCCGTGTGCTTGAAGCGCGTTGTCGAGCCGGACAACCATGTCCACCGTGGGCTTCGTCCGTCCCACCTCCAGTTGGTGGATGAGGCTCTTGCCATAGTTCACACTGGCCGCGAGTTGCCGCAACGACATGCCTCGCGCCTCGCGGAGCCGTCGCAGCTCGGCTCCGAACCTTGGGTCGACGATCGTCCTTGCGCGTGGGGGCATTGCGGCTCTCCTACGTCACGTCAGCCTCGGCGGTCACTACAGCCGGCGACCCTGCGGTCATCGACCGTACTCCTACCCGGCGATCGGAGGCACCGTGACCAACCGCCCCACACCAAGTTGGCACAGCTTCATGAGCCGCACTGCCGCCGAACGGGTCCGGCACCAACAAGTCACGGTCGCCCGCCGAACGCGCACGCGTGGACCTCGATCCCGGCGTACCGGTCCGGGGTCAGCAGGGCCAGGAGCCGGCCCGGTCGCGGTGGTAGCAGAAGAACTCCATACCGCAGATCCTGACGCCGGTGCCGGTGCCCGAGGCAGGTGGGTACCCCTCCCGCGTGTGGCGCCCGAGCTGTCACCCCCCGGTCGTACGCTCGCCGGCATGACGACGATGGAGACCCACACACTCGCCGTGCCCGGCGTCGACCTTGTCTACGATGTACGCGAACCCCAGTCGGCCACCGGCGAGCACCGGACGCTGCTCATGATCGGCCAGCCGATGACGGCGGAGGGCTTCGGCGCGCTCGCGGCCCACTTCACCGACCGGATGGTCGTCACCTACGACCCGCGCGGGCTGGGCCGCAGCGTCCGCAGCGACGGTCGGACGGACCACACGCCGCAGCAGCAGGCGGCCGACCTGCACCTGCTGATCGAGGCGCTCGGCGCGGCTCCGGTCGACGTGTTCGCCAGCAGCGGCGGGGCGGTGACCGCGCTGGAGCTGGTCGCGTCCCACCCCGGCGACGTCGGCACGCTGGTGGCGCACGAGCCGCCGATCAACTCCGTGCTTCCCGACGCGGCGGCGGCCGAGCGGGCGCGGGCGGCCTTCCACGAGGCGTACCAGACGAAGGGCGGCGGCGCGGGCATGGCCGCCTTCATGGCGATGGTCTCCTGGCAGGGCGAGTTCACCGACGCCTACTTCGCCCAGCCCGCGCCCGAACCGGCGGCGTTCGGTATGCCGAGCGAGGACGACGGCTCCCGCGACGATCCGCTGCTGTCGAAGGCTTCCTGGGCGATCAGCGACTACCGGCCCGACGCGGCGGCGCTCACGGCGGCGCCGACCCGGATCGTGATCGCGGTCGGCGAGGAGACGGCGGGGACCTACACGGCGCGTACGGCCGTCGCCACCGCGGAGCTGCTCGGCCAGGAGGCCGTGGTGTTCCCGAGCCACCACGGCGGCTTCCTCGGCGGCGAGTTCGGCTACGCGGGCAAGCCCGCCGAGTTCGCTGCCAAGCTGCGTGAGGTGCTGGACGCCGGCTGACCAGCGCCGGCGGTGGGCAGGCCGATCGCCGCCGGCAGCGGCACCACTGCCGGCGGTGAAGCGACGTCGAGCGCCGCTCAGAGCGCCACGATGGCCGCCGTCTCCGCCGGCAGCTCGATGCGGTCGCGCATCACGGTGACCCCCTCGCCGGTGGCGAGCAGCACGCGGCGCGCCACCCCCGGCAGCGTGATCCGCTGCGGCTTGGCGGCCAGGTTCGCCGCCACCAGCGTCTCGCCCCGGCGCATCACCAGGAACTGGTCGCCGGGGCGGACGTCGACCCGGTCCAGCCGAGGATCGGTCAGGTCGGCCCGGCTCTTGCGCAGCGCGATGAGCCGCTTGTGGAACTCGTACATCTCGCGGTGTTCGGGTTTGTCCAGCTCGGCCCAGTCGAGCCGGGAGCGGACGAAGGTCTGCGGGTCCTGCGGGTCCGGCACGTCGCCCTCCGGCCAGCCGTGGGCGGCGAACTCCCGCTTGCGGCCGGTGGCGACGGCGGTCGCCAGCTCCGGCTCGGGGTGGCTGGTGAAGAACTGCCACGGGGTGCTGGCCGCCCACTCCTCCCCCATGAAGAGCATCGGGGTGAACGGGGCGGTGAACAGCAGCGTCGCGCCGACGCGCAGCAGCCCCGGGGAGAGGGTGGCGGAGATCCGGTCGCCGGTGGCCCGGTTGCCGATCTGGTCGTGGTTCTGCAGGTACGCGACGAACCGGTGGCCCGGCGTGCGCTGCCGGTCGACGGGCCGCCCGTGGTGGCGGTTGCGGAAGCTGGACCAGGTGCCGGCGTGGAAGAACCCGCCGGTCAGCACGTCGGTGAGGCATTCGAGGGAGCCGAAGTCGCCGTAGTAGCCCTGCCGCTCGCCGGTGAGCAGGGTGTGCAGGGCGTGGTGGGCGTCGTCGTTCCACTGGGCGTGCAGGCCGAAGCCGCCGGCCTCGCGCGGTGTGATCAGGGTGGGGTCGTTGAGGTCGGACTCGGCGATCAGCGACAGCGGCCGGCCCAGGTGGGTGGAGAGCGCCTCGACCTCGATCGCCACCTCCTCCAGCCATCCGGTGGCGCGGGAGTCGGGCATGGCGTGCACGGCGTCGAGCCGCAGGCCGTCGACGTGGTAGTCGCGCAGCCACATCAGGATGCTGTCGACGATGTAGCGGCGTACGCCGTCGGAGTGCGGGCCGTCGAGGTTGACGGTGCGGCCCCAGGTGTTGCTCTGCTCGGTGAGGTACGGCGCGAACATCGGCGCGTAGGCCCCGGAGGGCCCGAAATGGTTGTAGACGACGTCGAGGATCACCCCCAGGCCCTTGGCGTGGGCGGCGTCGACCAGTCGTTTCAGGCCGTCCGGCCCGCCGTAGGGCTGGTGCGGGGCATACCAGCAGACCCCGTCGTAGCCCCAGTTGTGCTCGCCGTTGAAGGCGTTGACCGGCAGCAGCTCGATCATGTCGACGCCGAGGTCGACGAGGTGGTCGAGGCGGCCGATGGCGGCGTCGAAGGTGCCCTCGGGGGTGAACGTGCCGACATGCAGCTCGTAGAGGACGGCGCCGGGCAGCTGCCGGCCGGTCCAGGCCTGGTCGGTCCACTCGAACGCCGCGTGGTCGTAGCGGCGGCTCGGCCCGTGCACGCCGTGCGGCTGCCAGGGCGAGCGGGGGTCGGGCAGCGCCCGCTCGTCGTCGTCGAGCAGGAAGGCGTAGTCGGTGCCGGGGCCGGCGGCGGGCACCTCGACCCGCCACCAGCCGTCGGAGCCGGCGCGCATCTCGTGGTCGGCCGCGCCCGGCAGGCGCAGCCGGACGCGGGCGGCCTGCGGCGCCCACACCGTGAACTCGGTCATGACGAAGCCTCCACGGACTCGGCGGTGGGAGCCAGCAGCGCGACGGGATAGGTGGCCAGCAGGTCGGCCAGCAGGGTCTGCCCGCCACTGTAGGACCGGCCCGTGAACAGGTCGGTCACCTCGTGAACGGGAAGTGACAGGGTGGTGTCGCCCCAGCCGCCGGCGCGGGCCAGCCCGAGCGGCAGCCGGGTGGCGACCGCGACCGCGCCGCCCCGGTCGAAGGCCAGCGCGTGCCGCCCGGCACGCCCGTGCGCGGGCACCGGCCGGTAGCCGGTGAACAGCTCCGGGCGGTCGCGACGCAGCCGCAGGGTCCGCGACACCACGAGCAGCTTCGCCGCGCCGTCCGCGTCCACCGGCGGAGGCGGGCCGGCGTCGAGGCGGGCCAGCAGCTCCCGGCGTACGGCGAAGTCGACCGGGCGGCGGTTGTCGGGGTCGACCAGCGAGTTGTCCCACAGCTCGGTGCCCTGGTAGGTGTCGGGCACGCCGGGCATGGCGAGCTGCACGAGCTTCTGCCCGAGCGAGTTCGACCAGCCGGCGGGGGCGATCTCGTCGGCGAAGGCGGTCAGCTCGGCGTGCAGCTGCCGGTCGTCGTACATCGCGTCGACCACGTCGTGCATGGCCCGCTCGAAGACCGGGTCGGGGTCGGCCCAGCTCGTGGCGGCCGACGCCTCGCGGGCGGCCTTCTCGACGTACGCGTGCAGCCGCTCCCGCTCGATCGGCCAGGCGCCCACGGCGGTCTGCCAGAGCAGGTGCGCGAAGGCGGGGTCGGGCAGCGGCGCGCGGGCCGTCCACCGGCCCACGAGGTCGGCCCAGCGCCCGGGCAGCTCGCTGAGTACGGCGAGGCGGGCCCGGACGTCCTCGGAGCGCTTGGTGTCGTGGGTGGAGAGGGTGGTCATGCTCGCCGGCCAGCGCACCTGCCGGGCGGCGGCGAAGCGGTGGAACTCGGCCGGCGGCACGCCGAAGTGCGCGGGGCTGCCGCCGACCTCGTTGAGCGCGACGAAGCGGCTCCACCGGTAGAAGGCGGTGTCCTCCACCCCCTTGGCCATGACCGCGCCGGTGAACTGCGGGAAGCGCTTCGCCAGTTCGTCGTCGGGGTCGCGCAGCCGGCGGGTGAGCGCGTCCAGCGCGGCGGTCAGGTCGGGGCGGCGGCGGCCGGCCTCGGCGCGGGCGGCGGCCAGGTGCCGGGCACCGTGCGGCGGGTAGCCCCGGTAGACGGCGAAGGCGGCGGCCAGCTCGGCCAGCCCCGCCCGGGCCGCGTCGCGCTCGACGTCACCGGCGAGCGCGGCGAGGCGGTTCAGCTCGGTCGCCAGCAGCCGGGTGGCGGCGGCGAGCTTGGTGTCGTGGGTGAGGTCCTGCCAGGAGGTGTGCCGCCCGACGAGGTGGGTGTCGAGGGCGGTGAAGTCGCCCTGGGCGTCGGGGTCGACGAAGAGCCCGCAGACGGCGGCGAGGGCGTCGTAGCCGGTGGTGCCGTCCACCGGCCAGTCCGGCAGCTCCTCGCCGTACTCCAGGATCTTCTCCACCACCAGCCACGCGTCGGGCGCGGCGGCGCGCAGCCGGGCCAGGTAGGCGGCCGGGTCGCGCAGCCCGTCCGGGTGGTCGACGCGGATGCCGTCGACCTCGCCGGCCGCCGCCCACCGCAGCACCAGCTCGTGGGTGGCGGCGAAGACCTCCGGGTCCTCCACCCGCAGGCCGGCCAGGTCCGAGACGGCGAAGAACCGGCGGTACGTCAGCTCGGCGTCGCCGCGCCGCCAGGAGACCAGCTCGTAGTGCTGCCGGTCGTGCACCTGCCGGGGGTCGCCGTCGCCGGTGCCGTCGGCGATCGGGAAGCGGTGCTCGTGGTAGCGCAGTTCCCCGTCGGCGACCTTGAGATCGTCGAGGGCGTCCGGGGAGTCGGCGAGCACCGGCAGCAGCAGCCGGCCCCGGTCCCAGTCGACGTCGAACCAGCCCGCGTACGCCGAGTCGCGGCCCCGGCGCAGCACGTCCCACCAGGCGGGGTTCGCGGCGGGCACGGCCACCCCCGCGTGGTTGGGCACGATGTCCGCGACCAGGCCGAGACCGGCGGCGCGCAGCGCGCGCAGCAGCCGCTGCCGGGCCGCCTCGCCGCCCAGCTCCGGGTTGACGGCGCGGTGGTCGACCACGTCGTAGCCGTGCGCGGAGCCGGGGGTGGCGGTGAGCAGGGGCGCGCTGTAGAGGTGGGTGACGCCGAGGCCGGCCAGGTAGTCGGCCAGCTCGGCGGTGGCGTCCAGGTCGAACCCGGGGCGCACCTGCACCCGGTAGGTGGCGCCCACGCGGGGCGCGTCGGGTCGAGGGGTGCTCGACATGTCAGGCCGTCCTCTCCAGCACCACCACGCAGCGGTCGGGTACGCAGAGGCTGCCCCCCGCCTCGACCACCGTGGTCTTCTCCGGTTCCGGTTCCGCGGTGCTGATCACCATCTCCCAGCGCTGCCCGAACTCGGGGCCGGGGACGGTGAAGTCCAGCGGCGCGTCGTGGGCGTTGAAGCAGAGCAGGAAGGAGGCGTCCACGTGCCGCTGGCCGTACGGGCCGCGCTCGCGGATGCCCTCGCCGTTGACGAAAAGCGCGACGGAGCGGCCGAAGTCGTTGCCCCAGTCCTCGCCGGTCATCTCCCGCCCGTCGGGGGTGTACCAGGCCAGGTCCGGCAGGGGCTCGTCGACCAGCCGGGAGCGCACCGGCAGGCCGGTGAAGAAGCGCCGCCGGCGGAACACCTGGTGGCGGCGGCGGAAGTCGACCAGCTTGCGGGTGAACTCCAGCAGCTCGGTGTCGGCGTCGTCCCAGTCGATCCAGGCCAGCTCGCTGTCCTGGCAGTAGGCGTTGTTGTTGCCGCGCTGGGTGCGGCCCAGCTCGTCGCCGTGGCCGATCATCGGCACGCCCTGCGACAGCACCAGGGTGGCCAGGAAGTTGCGCCGCTGCCGGGCCCGCAGGGCGCGTACGGCCTCGTCGTCGGTGTCGCCCTCGACGCCGCAGTTCCAGGACCGGTTGTGGCTCTCGCCGTCGCGGTTGTCCTCGCCGTTGGCCTCGTTGTGCTTGTCGTTGTACGACACCAGGTCGCGCAGCGTGAACCCGTCGTGGCAGGTGACGAAGTTGATGCTGTGGAAGGGGCGGCGCCCGTCGTCCTGGTAGAGGTCGGCGGAGCCGGAGATGCGGGAGGCGAACTCGGCCAGGGTGGCCGGCTCGCCGCGCCAGAAGTCGCGCACGGTGTCGCGGTACTTGCCGTTCCACTCGGTCCACACCGGCGGGAAGTTGCCCACCTGGTAGCCGCCCGGGCCGACGTCCCACGGCTCGGCGATCAGCTTGACCTGGCTGACCACGGGGTCCTGCTGCACCACCTCGAAGAAGGTGGAGAGGCGGTCGACCTCGTAGAACTCGCGGGCCAGGGTGGCGGCGAGGTCGAAGCGGAACCCGTCGACGTGCATCTCGGTCACCCAGTAGCGCAACGAATCCATGATCAGTTGCAGCGAGTGCGGGCTGCGCACGTTGAGGCTGTTGCCGGTGCCGGTGTAGTCGACGTAGTAGCGGCGGTCGTCCTCGCTGAGCCGGTAGTAGCTGGCGTTGTCGACGCCCTTGAAGCTCAGCGTCGGGCCGAGGTGGTTGCCCTCGGCGGTGTGGTTGTAGACCACGTCGAGGATGACCTCGATGCCGGCGGCGTGCAGCGCCTTGACCATGCCGCGGAACTCCTGCACCTGCTGGCCGAGGTGCCCGAGCGCCGAGTAGCCGTGGTGCGGGGCGAAGAAGCCGATGGTGTTGTAGCCCCAGTAGTTGCGCAGCCCCAGGTCGGTCAGCCGGTGGTCGTGCACGAACTGGTGCACCGGCATCAGCTCGACGGCGGTCACGCCGAGCTTCGTCAGGTATTCGATCATCGGCGGCGAGGCGAGGCCCGCGTACGTGCCGCGCAGCTCCTCGGGGATGTCCGGGTGGCGCATCGTCAGGCCGCGCACGTGCGCCTCGTAGATCACCGAGTGGTGGTAGGGGATGCGCGGCGGCGAGTCGTTGCCCCAGTCGAAGTACGGGTTCACCACCACCGACTTCGGCATGAACGGCGCCGAGTCGGTCGTGTTCATCCGCTCCGGGTCGCCGTGCTCGTAGTCGTAGACGGCCGGGTCCCACCGCACGTCGCCGTCGACCGCCTTGGCGTACGGGTCGAGCAGCAGCTTGGCCGGGTTGCAGCGCAGCCCGTTCGCCGGGTCGTACGGGCCGTGCACCCGGTAGCCGTAGCGCTGCCCCGGCTCGATGCCGGGGATGTACGCGTGCCAGACGTACGCGTCGACCTCGCGCAGCTCGACGCGCCGCTCCGCCCCGGTGTCCCACTCGTCGAACAGGCACAGCTCGACCCGCTCGGCCACCTCGGAGAAGATGGCGAAGTTGGTGCCCATCCCGTCGTAGGTGGCCCCGAGGGGGTACCGCTCACCCGGCCAGACCTGCATGTCGCTCCTTCGCGAGATCATGAGCGCGCACCGCACCATGAGCGCACCACACGGCGGGGGCCGGCGGCGCGTGCGCGGGTATTGCCCCGCACGTTCCGCCGCCAATCCACCCGATCGGTCGATGACCGGAATCCACCCGACTGACCCGACCCGGGACTTTCAGGTGTCCTCCGTCACCTTGGCCCCTTTCGAGATGCGGGATCGGCCCGGATGCCTTTTGCTTGTCGCGGGGCGCGCCCGCGCGTCTCCCGTCGGCCCTTCGGCCATCCCCACCACTGTTTCGCCGCCACCGCCGTCGGCGCGTTCCACCATGCATGGACGGAGATTGATGTGACGACCCTGCGGGTCGAGCAGCCCACCACCACCCCGGGTCGGGTCCACCGGCCCACCCTCACCTCCCGGCCCCAGATCCCGACGGCGGCCGGACCGGGCACGCCCCCGCAGACGCGCCGCATCCTCATGCTCTCCTGGGAGTACCCGCCGGTCCTGGTCGGCGGGCTCGGCCGGCACGTGCACGCCCTGTCGGTCGCCCTGGCCGCCGCCGGGCACGAGGTCACCGTCGT
>NZ_JCADBQ010000006.1:0-389274 GCF_059359355.1 Micromonospora sp. ZG13 | reverse complement strand
CCCCGGTGCGACACCTGCACACCCTTCGGCCGACCCGTCGACCCCGACGTGAAAATCACATACGCCAACTCGTCGAGATCCGTGGCGCGGACCGGCAGCGGCGCGTCCGTCTCGCCGATCTCCTCGACGCGCACCACCTCCACGCCGACCGGGGCGAACCGGTCGGCGTACCGGCCCGAGGTGATCGCGACCCGGGCGCCCGCGTCGGCGAGCATGGCCGCGATGCGACCCGGCGGGTACGACGGATCGACCGGCACGAACGCCGCACCCGCCTTCCACACCCCCACCATCGACGCCACCAACTCCACACCCCGGTCCAGCAGCACACCCACCACCGCACCGGCACCCACACCCCGGGCTGCCAACCAGCGGGCGACCTGCCCGGCCCGGGCGTCCAGCTCCGCGAAGCCGATCCCCGCGCCGCCCGGCACCGACACCGCCTCCGCCGACGGCGTCTCCGCCGCCCGCGCCTCGAACTCGTCCAGCACCGAACGCGACACCGGCGCCACCGCCGACACCCCGTCGGCCAACACCACCGACACCTCACCCGCCGGCAGACACACCACCGACGCGTCACCGTCCACGTCGGCCACCATCGCCTCCAACACCGCCCGGTACATGCCACCGAGGCGGGCGACCTGGGCCATGCCCAGGTGGCGCAGGTTGGCCTCCAGCGTGATGAAGCCGAGGCGGCTGATCACGCCGAGCGGGAACTCGTTGGGGCTGTCGTCGATCGAGTCGGCGTAGTCGATCTCGTCGGTGTCGATCTGGTGGAAGTCGTGGAAGCTGAACCGGACGTCGAGCATCCGGCCGCCGTCGCCCACCTCGCGCTGGAGCACCGGGAGCGGGTACCGGCGGTGCGGCCACGCCTCCAGCTCCGCGGCGAACGTCCGCGCGATCAGCTCCCGCCAGGTACGCGCGCCCGCGTCGTGCACGAACGGCACCGTGTTCAGGTGCATCCCGTAGACGCGGTCGGCGCCGGCGACCTCGGGACGGATGTTGCACACCAGGCCGGTGAAGAACGACTCCGCCCCGGTGAGCTGACTCATCACCTTCAGGTGCGCGGCCAGCATCACCGACTTGAACGGCACGCCGGTCTGGCGGGCCAGCGCCCGCAGGCCCGGCTCCAGGTCGTGCAGCGGCACCCAGTGGTCGTACTGGGCGCCCGCCTCGGCGGTCGGGTCGCCCCAGCCCTCGGGCAGCACGAACCGGTCCCGGCCGGCGACCCGGCCGTGCCAGAAGGCCCGGTCGATCCCCTCGGCGGTGGAGCGCAGCTCGGCGGCGACGGCGTCGGCGAAGCGCACCGGCGGCGCCGGGCGGGGCTCGACCGGCAGCCCGTCGCGGATCCGGTGGTACGCGCCGACCAACTCCATCATCAGCGAGTGGTAGCTCCAGCCGTCCATGATGGGGTGGCACTCGGTGAGGGTGAGCCACCAGCTGCCGTCCGCGCAGACCCGCGCGTGCAGCCGGAACAGCGCCGGCCGGGCGAGGTCGAACATCTCGGCCCGTTCGGCGGCGATGAAGTCGCGCAGCTCCCGCTCCAGGCCGGCCCGGTCGGTGGCGCGCGCCCGGTCCATGCCGACGGGCATCTCGGCGGTGGCGTGCACGAGCTGCATCGGCACGGAGTAGCCGGTCAGGTCGAACGACGTGCGCAGCACCTCGTGCCGGCGCACCAGCAGCGCGGCGGCCTCCCGGAACGCGTCGAGGGAGAACTCGCCGGAGTCGGGGATGCGGTAGGTGGTGGCGTTGAGGTAGTGGTTGTGCTCGTCGGCGAGCATCTCCGCGAGCATGCCGAGCTGCACCTGGGTGCAGGGGTACGCGTCGACGACGCCGTCGGGCAGCGCGGCGCGGTCGGCCTCGCCGATCAGGGCGAACGGCGCGACGGCCGGCTCCTGGGCGGCCGGGGCGGGGCGGCCGGTGAGGAACTCCGCCAGCTCGGCGATGGTGCGCCGCTCGAAGAGGTCGCGCACCTGCACGTCGAGGCCGGCGTTCCGGATGGCCCCGGCGAGCGCCACGGCGCGGATCGAGTCGCCGCCGACGTCGAAGAAGCCGTCCTCGACGCCGACCCGCTCCAGGCCGAGCAGCTCCGCCCAGATCGCGGCGAGCCGCTCCTCCACCTCGGTACGCGGCGCCACGTAGGGCCGGTCGGTGGCGGTCACCGTGCGGTCGGGCGCGGGCAGCGCCCGCTTGTCGAGCTTGCCGTTGACGGTCAGCGGCAGCCGGGCCAGCGGCACGAACGCCGACGGGATCATGTACTCGGGCAGGGTGCGGGCCAGCGCGGCGCGCACCTGCCCCGGCCGGGGCAGCTCCACCTGCTCGTCGACGACCGAGTACGCCACCAGCCGCCGGTCGCCGGGGGTGTCCTCGCGGACGACGACCACGGCCTCGCGTACCCCGGGCAGGGCGGCGATGGCGGCCTCGATCTCGCCCAGCTCGACCCGGTAGCCCCGGATCTTCACCTGGTCGTCGATCCGGCCGACGAACTCCAGGCTGCCGTCGGCGCGCCGGCGGGCCAGGTCGCCGCTGCGGTAGAGCCGGGCGCCGGGCGGCCCGAACGGGTCGGGCACGAACCGCTGGGCGGTCAGCTCGGGCCGGTTCAGGTAGCCCCGGGCCACGCCGGGCCCGCCGACGTGGATCTCGCCGGTGACGCCGACCGGCACGGGGTTGCCGTACGCGTCGAGCAGGTGGATGCTCAGGTCGGCCAGCGGGACGCCGATCGGGTTGGCGGCGCCGGTCAGGTCCTGCGGGCCCACCTCGTAGTAGGTGGCGTGCACCGTGATCTCGGTGATGCCGTAGAGGTTCAGCAGCCGGGGCGCGGCCAGCCCGCGCCGGGCCACCCAGGGGCCGAGGTCGGCGTACTCCAGCTTCTCACCGGCGAAGACGACCGCGCGCAGGGCGAGCCGGTCGATGCGGGGGTCGCCGTCGCGGGCCAGCCCCACCAGGCCGCGGAACGCCGTCGGCGTCTGGTTGAGCACGGTGACCCGCTCCTCGACCAGCAGGTCGAGCAGGTCGCCGGGGGAACGGGTGACCTCGCGGGGCACCACCACGAGCCGGCCGCCGTGCAGCAGGGCGCCCCACAGCTCCCACACGGACACGTCGAAGGCGTACGAGTGGAACAGCGGCCACACGTCGGCGGGGCCGAAGTTCAGGTCGTCCTGGGCCACGGTCATCAGGCGCAGCACGTTGGCGTGGGTCAGGAAGACGCCCTTGGGGCGACCGGTGGACCCGGAGGTGTAGATGACGTAGATCAGGTTCTCGGCGTCGACGGTGACGCCCGGGTCGGTGCCGGGTCGCCCGGCGATCCGCCCGGCGTGCTCGGGGTCGTCGAGCACCACCACCGCGCCGTCGAAGTCGACGAACCGCGCCCGGTGGGCCTCGGTGGTCACCACGATCCGCGCACCGGCGTCGGCGAGCATGAATTCGAGCCGGTCGGCGGGGACGCCCGGCTCCACCGGCAGGTACGCCGCCCCGGACTTCAGCACGCCCAGCAGGGCGGGCACCAGCTCCGCGCCGCGCTCCAGGCAGACCGCGACCAGCCGTTCCGGGCCCGCGCCGAGGGCCCGCAGGTGGTGCGCCAGCCGGTTCGCGGTGGCGTCCAGTTCGGCGTACGTCAGGCGCACCGCGCCGGCCACGACGGCGGTCGCGCCCGCGTGGGCGGCGGCGGTGGCGGCGAAGACGCCGTGCACGGTGCCGGTCACCGGTGCGGCGGGGCGGGCCGGCGCGGGGGTCGCCGCGGCCAGTTCGGCGTCGTCGAGGATGCGCAGCGCGGAGATCCGGGCGTGCGGGTCGGCGCCGACGTGCTCCAGCAGGCGGCCGAGGTGGTCGGCCAGCCGCCGCACCGTGGCCTGGTCGAACAGCGCGGTGGCGTACTCCAGGTGCCCGCGCAGCCGGCCGTCGGCGCCCTCGACGACGTGCAGTTGCAGATCGACCTTGGCGACCCGGGTCGGCGGCCAGAGCGTTTCGGCGGCGAGGCCGGCCGGCCAGGTGCCGCCGGGGGCGTCGTCGCCGAGGGTGAAGGCGACCTGGTAGAGCGGCGTGCGGGAGAGGTCCCGCTCCGGTTCGAGCTCGTCGACCAGCAGCGCGAAGGGCACGTCGGCGTGCGCGAAGGCGTCCCGCACGGTGGCGCGGTTGGCGCGCAGCAGGTCGGCGAAGGTGGGGTCCCCGGTCCAGCTGCCGCGCAGGACGAGGTTGTCGATGCCGTACCCGACGAGGTTGCGCAGCTCGGCGCGGTCACGCACGGACGTCACGCTGCCGACGGGGATGTCGGTGCGGCCGGTGTGGCGCGACAGCAGCGCCTGGAAGGCGGTCAGCAGCGTGACGAAGAGGGTGGTCTCCGCGTCGCGGGCGATCTCGCGCAGCGCGGCGGAGAGGTCGGCGGAGAGCGCGAAGGGCACCGACGCGCCCCGCCAGTCGCGGACGCGGGGCCGCGGCCGGTCGGCGGGCAGCTCCAGCGGGGTGAGGCCGGCGAGCCGGTCGCGCCAGTGCTCCAGGTGCCGCTCCAGCAGGTCGCCGCGCAGCCGGTCGCGCTGCCAGGCGGCGAAGTCGGCGAACTGGACGGCCGGCGGCGTCAGCGGCGACTGCTCGCCCCGCACGTACGCGCCGTACAGCTCGGCCAGGTCACCGAGGAGCACCGCCGTGGAGGGCGCGTCGCAGGCGATGTGGTGCAGCACCAGCACCAGCAGGTGCTCGGCCTCGGCCAGGCGCAGCAGCGTCGCCCGCACCGGCCACTCGGTGGCCAGGTCGAAGCCGGTGGCGGCCAGCTCGGTCATCGCCCCGGTGGCCCGGGCGTCCCGCTCGGCCTCGGCGACCCCGCAGAGGTCGACCAGGGGCAGTTCCTGCGGGCGGGGCTCGTCGACGACCTGCACCGGCGTCAGGTCGGCCATGGCGTACCGGGTGCGCAGGATCTCGTGCCGGGCGATGAGGGCGTCCCACGCCCGGGCCAGCGCGGCCCGGTCCAGCGGTCCGCGCAGCCGCAGCGTCGAGGAGACCAGGTACTCCGGGCTGGTGGGGTCCAGCCGGTTGAGGAACCACATCTGCTGCTGGCCGAAGGAGAGCGGCAGGTCGCCCGAGCGGTCGACGGTCGGGATCCCGGCGCGCCGGCCGGCGGCCCTGCCCGCCAACCGGCGTTGGACGAGCGACTCGCGCAGGTTCGGCTGGTTCGCGGTCGAGGTCATGCCTGGTGCTCCTTGGTCTGCCGCAGGTCTTCGGTCAGGTCGGCGTCGGAAAGCGCGTCCACCTCGGCCCGGATGAGGTCCTCCACCGCGCCCGCCATCGCCTCGACGGTCGGGTGCTCGAAGACGAGCCGGAGCGACACGTCGAGGTCGAACTCCTCCTGGAGGCCGGCGACCAGCCGGCCCGCGAGGACGGAGTGCCCGCCCATGGCGAAGAAGTTGTGCCGTACGCCGACGGGCACGCCCAGCAGGTCGCTCCAGATCGCACAGAGGCGTTCCTCGACGATCGTGCGCGGCGCGACGAGGGCGTCCTCGGCGCCGGCCGCGCCGGTCGACACGGCCCGGGCCAGCAGATCGAGCAGGGCGGCGCGGTCGACCTTGCCGTTGGCGTTGAGGGGGATCTCGGCGACCGGCACGAGCAGGCTGGGGGTCATGTAGTCGGGCAGCAGCCGGGCGCAGTGCGCGGCCAGGTCGGGCGCCTCGCCCCGGTGGAAGGCCACCAGCCGGTCCTCGTGGACGATGACCACGCACTGGGCCACCGCGGGGTGTTCCTCGACGACCGCGCGGATCTCGCCGAGCTCGATGCGGTAGCCGCGCACCTTGACCTGGTCGTCGACGCGGCCGACGAAGTCCATCACCCCGTCGGAACGCATCCGGACCAGGTCACCGCTGCGGTACAGCCGGCTGCCCGGCGGCCCGTACGGGTCGGGCACGAACCTCTCGGCGGTGAGGTCGGGCCGCCCGGCGTAGCCGGTGGCCAGGCACTGCCCGCCGATGTACAGCTCACCGACCACGCCGACCGGCAGCAGCCGCAGCGCGTCGTCGAGCACCCGGACGGTGGTGTTCGCCATCGCCCGGCCGATCGGCACGATGTCGGTGCGCTGCGCCGTCTCGACCGGGTGGGCCGTCATGATGACGGTGGTCTCGGTCGGCCCGTAGCTGTTGGTGAGGCCGCCCGGCCCGAGCCGGTCCAGCCACCGGTTGGCGATCTCCCCGCGCAGCGCCGCCCCCGCCGTCCAGATCAGACCGGAGAGCTGGCCCGCCTGCTCGTCGTCGAGCTGCTCGGTGAGCAGCTCCAGGTGCGGCGGGGTCATGATGAAGCGGTCGAACGGGCCGGCCTTGACGAGCAGTCCGCCCAGCTCGGCGATGTCGAGGGCGGCGGGCAGCAGGGTCACCGACTGCCCCGAGACCAGCGGGCTGAACAGGTTGGGGATGGACAGGTCGAAGGCGATGGTGGTGAACAGCGGTGCGCCGTCGCCCCGCCCCGCGCGGGCACCCCGGTCGCCGAGGGCCTCGGTCTCGACGGCGCAGGCGAGGAAGTTGGTGACCGCCCGGTGCGGCAGCAGCACACCCTTCGGGCGGCCGGTCGAGCCGGAGGTGAACAGCACGTACGCCGTCTCCTCCGGGTCGGTGTCGCGCTCCGGCCGGTCGGTGGGGCCGGCGCAGACCATCAGCCGGTGGGTGTCCACGTGCAGGGTCGGCACGGCGAACCGGGGCGCGTACGCCGCCTGGGTGACGCCCAGCTTCACGCCGGCGGTGGCGAGCATGTGCGCGATCCGCCCGGCCGGGTACGACGGGTCGAGCGGCAGCACGGCCGCTCCGGCCTTCCAGGTGCCGAGGATCGCCGCGACCAGGTCGACGCCCCGGTCGAGCAGGACGGCCACCACCGCGCCCCGGGCGACGCCCGCGTGCCGCAGGTGGTGGGCGAACTGGTTGGCCCGGTCGTCCAGCGCCGCGTAGGTGGTGGTGAGGTCGCCGTGCCGCAGCGCCACCGCGTCGGGCGTGCGGCGGCGCTGGGCCTCGAAGAGGTCGCAGACGGTCTCGGTACGGCGGGGCACGGTGGGCCCGTGCACCTCGTGCAGGAGCAGGTGGCGTTCGCCCGGCGAGAGCAGGTCGAGGTCGTCGAGCGGGGTCCTCGGTTCGGCCACGGCCGCGGCGAGCAGCCGGACGAAGTGCTCGGCCATCCGCCGGACGGTGGGCTCGTCGAACAGGGCGGTGGCGTACTCCAGGCTGCCGGCCAGGGTGCCGTCCGGGCGGGGCCAGACGTGCATGGTGAGGTCGGTCTTGGCGACGCGGGCGGCCCGGCGCAGGGCGTCCAGCAGCGCCTCGTCGTCGGTCGACTGGCCGGTGATGCCGCCCTCCTGGGCGTTGAGCATCACCTGGTAGAGCGGCGTGCGGGAGAGGTCGCGCACGTCGACGAGGTCGTCGACGACCCGCTCGAAGGGCAGGTCCTGGTGGGCGAGGGCGGCCAGGGTGCGCGACCGGACGGCCCGCAGGGCCGCCTCGAACGGCGCGGACGGGTCGAGGGTGCAGCGCACCACGACGGGGTTGAGGAACACCCCGGCGATCTGCTCCGTCTCGGGGGGCCGCCGGCCGGAGGTGGGCGCGCCGACGGCGACGTCCCACTGCCCGCTGTAGCGGGCCAGCAGCGTGGCGAAGCCCGTCAGCATGGTCATGAACGGGGTGGCCGAGCAGCGCCGGCCCAGCGTGGTCAGCTTCTGCGCGAGGTCCGCCGGCACCTCGAACTCGACGTGCGCCCCGCGCGGGTCGCGCTCCGGGGGCCGGGGCCGGTCCAGCGGGAGGGCCAGCTCGGGCACCCCGGTCAGGTGCTCGCGCCAGAAGCCGAGTTCCCGTTCGACCAGCTCGTCGGTGAGGTACCGGTGCTGCCAGGTCGCGTAGTCGGCGTAGTGCACCGTCAGTTCCGGCAGGTCGGGCTCCCGGCCGGCGGCCTCGGCCGCGCAGAGTTCCCGCAGGTCGCGCTCCAGGACGGCGGCGGTACTCGCGTCGGAGGCGATGTGGTGCAGCGCCACGAGCAGCAGGTGGTCCGCTCCGGCCGAGGTGACCAGGGTGGCCCGCCACAGCGGCCCGGTACGCAGGTCGAAGCCCTCGCGCAGCTGCGCGTCGACGAGGTCGACGAGCGGGGCCTCGGCCGCGTCGACGACCGTGAGGTCGACGGGGCCGGGCGCGTCGACGCGCTGGTACGGCTCACCGTCGCGGGTCAGGTAGCGGGTGCGCAGCGCCTCGTGCCGCGCTTCGAGCGCGGTCAGCGCCGCCCGTACGGTGTCGGGCGCCAGCGAGCCGGGCAGGCGCAGGTAGAGCGGCACCACCCACTCGGGGCTGCCCGGGTGCAGCTGGTCCAGCAGCCACAGTCGCCGCTGGGCCGGGGAGAGCGGCAGCGCGCCGGTGCGGGGCACCGGGAGCACCGCCGACGTCGCGGGGGCGTCGTCGGTCAGCAGGGCGGCCTGCGCCTCGACGGTGCTCGCCGCGAGCAGGTCCCGCAGTCCGATCCGCACGCCCGACTCGGCGGCGAGCCGGCTGGCGAGGCGGACGGTCACCAGCGACGACCCGCCGAGCTGGTATAGGTCGTCGTGCACGCCGACGCGGTCGACGCCGAGCAGCTCCTGCCAGAGCCGGGCGACCAGTCGCTCGGCGTCGGTGCGCGGGGCCAGGTAGGCCGTCCGGTCGGCGGTCTCGACCGGCGGCAGCGCCGCCCGGTCCACCTTTCCGCCGGTGGTCAGCGGGAACTCCGCCACGGGCACGAACACGGCCGGCACCAGGGGTTCGGGCAGCCGGTCGGCCAGGAAGGAGCGCAGCTGCGCGGCGGTCAGCGGGTGCCGGCTGGCGACGTACGCGGCCAGCCTGGGGCTGCCGCCGGGTTCGGCGAAGCCGACGACCACCGCCCGCCGGACGTCGGGGTGGGCGGCCAGCGCGGCCTCCACCTCACCCGGCTCGATGCGTACGCCATTGATCTTCAGTTGGTCGTCGGTGCGGCCGACGAACTCCAGGCTCCGGTCCGAGCGCCACCGGACCTGGTCGCCGGTGCGGTAGAGCCGCGCGCCGGGCGGCCCGTACTCGTCCGGGACGAACCGCTCGGCGGTCAGGTCGGGGCGGCCGAGGTAGCCGCGGCCGAGCCCGGCCCCGCCCACGTACAGGTCGCCGACCACGCCGATCGGCACCGGCCGCCGGTTGGCGTCCAGCACCTGGAGGCGGAGGTTGTCCAGCGGCCGGCCGATCGGCACCGGGCCGGTGCGCTGGGCCAGGTCGACCTGCTGGGCGGTGACGTCGATGGCGCACTCGGTCGGGCCGTAGGTGTTCCAGACCCGCACCCCGGGCACCGCCGCCAGCCGCTGACACAGCTCGGCGTGCAGCGGCTCACCGGCGGAGAAGACCAGCCGCAGCGAGGTGCACCTCGGCCAGTCCGGCTCCTCCGTCACCAAATGCAGCACCGACGGGACGCCCTGGAGCACGGTCGCCGACGTCCGGATGACCGCCGCCACCAGGGCGGCCGGATCGCGTTCGGCGCCGTCCGGGGCGAGCGCCACGCTCGCCCCGCAGATCAGCGGGGCGAAGAACTCCCAGCCGGCCGCGTCGAAGCTCACGGCCGTCTTCTGCAACACCCGGTCCGCCGGCGACAGGCCGTGCTGCCGGACCGTCCAGGCCACCCGGTTGCCGATGGCACCGTGGGTGACGACCACGCCCTTGGGGCGCCCGGTCGAGCCGGAGGTGTAGATGACGTACGCGGCGTTGTCGGGGTCGATCCGTACCGGCGGCGCGGTGTCCGGCCCGGCCTCGATCCGGGACCGGTCGGCGTCCAGGCAGACCACGTGGGACGGCCCGGTCAGCCCGTCGTCGCGCAGGTCGGTCTGGGTGAGCACGACGTCCACCCCGGTGTCGGCGACGATCCACCGACGCCGGTCCACCGGGTGCGCCGGGTCCAGCGGCAGGTACGCGCCGCCGGCCCGCCACACCCCGAGCAGGGCGACCACGAGGTCGACGCCCCGACGCAGGTACACGCCGACCGTCGACTCCGGACCGACGCCCAGCCCGACCAGGTGCCGGGCGAGCTGGTTGGCGCGCCGGTCCAGCTCGGCGTAGCCGACCCGTACGTCGCCGGCCAGCACCGCGGTCGCGTCGGGCGTCGCCGCGGCCTGGCGGGCGATCAGGTCCGGCAGGACGACGGGATCGGCCGTGCCCGCTCCGGCGGCCGGCGGGGTGGACAGAGGGGTGCTCATCGGGGTGCTCCTCCGGGGTGGGGGTCGGTCGCGGACGGCCGGGGGGTCACGCCTGCCGGAAGGCCGTCAGACGGACGCGCCGTCCATCCGCAGGCGCAGGCTCTTCGGCCGCATGTCGGTCCAGAGCTCGTTGATCCGGCTGAGGCACTGCTCGCGGGTGCCCTCGGTGCCCTCGGCACGCCAGCCGGCCGGCAGCGCCCGGTCGCTCCACCAGATCGAGTACTGCTCCTCGTCGTTGAGCACCACCAGGTAGCTGCGGTCGTCGTCGCTCATGTCGTCTCCCTCGTGGGTTCGGCGGCCGCCACGGCGGCGGCCGGCACAGGTGTGAAGTCGTCGATCCGCACGCCGAGGCCACGCTCGGCCGCCGCGCGGCGGACGTGTTCGGCCAGCGCGATGTCCAGCACGCCCAGCCCGAACGGCGAGACCACCACCGGTCCGGGCACGTCTGCGTCGGGCAGCGCCGCACCGCCGGCCAGCCGGCCGATGGTGGTGTGGATGAAGTCGCGGCCGCCGGTGAGCTGCTCGGCGAGGTGCAGCGAGGTCCGCTCGCGGCACACGTGGTCGGGGTCGTCGACGACGTTGCGGGCCGCCAGCACCGACGCCGGGTGCAGGTCGCGCAGCGACAGGTGCAGCACCACGCTCTCCGGCTGGCAGGCCGTCAGCTCCAGGTGTGGTTCGCTGGCGGTGGTGGCGATCGAGACCAGCCGGTGGGCGGCCAGGGCCCGCTCGGCGCTCGCCGCCACGCTGATCGTCGTGGCCGGCAGCAGGGCCGCCGCGCGGGCGGCGAACGCCTCGGCCCGGCGCGGGTCGGCGTCGTGCAGCACCAGGGCGGCCGGCGGCGCCAGCGCCACGGTCAGGAAGCGCAGCACCTGCTCGTTGATCAGCCCGCAGCCGATCAGCGCCACGCCGTCCGGAGGGCGCTCGGCGGTCAGCAGCCGCGCGGCGAGGGCCGCGCCGGCGGCGGTCCGCCGGGCGGAGACGACCGATCCCTCGATGACCGCCTCGGGCCGGCCGGTCTCCAGCGAGTTGAGCACGATGGCGGCGCTGGCCCGGTCCAGGCCCCGCTCGATGTTCGCCGGGAACGAGGAGATCCACTTCATGCCGGCGGCCGGCGGCTCGGAGCCCAGGTACGCGGGCAGGCCGATGATGCGGTTGCGGGCGTCGTCGGGGAAGCGCAGGAAGACCGAGTGCGGCACGCTCGTGCGGCCCTGCTCGTGCAGCAGGTACGCCTGCCGGACGAGGTCGATGACCCGGGCCTCGTCGCCGTCGAGCACGTCCCGGACCACGGCATGGCCGATGATCAGCATTTGTCGCCCTTCCACAGGTGGCTGACCTCGCCGAACTGTTCGGTCACCCAGCGATCGGAGTAGATGGTGTCGAGGTAGCGGTCGCCGTTGTCCGGGAAGATCAGGACGCTGGTGCTCCCGGCGGGCAGGTCCGCCATCCGGCGCCGCAGCGCGGCCACCGTCGCCCCGGAGGAGCCGCCGGCGAGGATGGCCTCCCGGACCGCCAGCAGCCGGCAGCCGACCACGCAGTCGAGGTCGGAGACGTGCAGCACCTCGTCCGGGCGGGCGTTGGCGGCCAGCGGAGGCACCACCGAGGCGCCGTGCCCCGGGATCAGCCGGGGCGCGGGCGGGTGGCCGAAGATCGCGCTGCCGACGGCGTCGACGGCGACGATCCGGGTCCGGTGGCCGTTCTCGCGCAGGTAGTCGGCGCAGCCGACCAGGGTGCCGCAGGTGCCGGTGGAGCAGAACAGGTAGTCGACCCGGCCGTCCAGCTCGGTCATGATCTCGGCCATGGTCTGCCGCTGCGCCCCGGCGTTGAGCGGGTTGGTGTACTGGTCCGGGCGGTAGGCGCCGGGCACGGTCTCCACCAGCTCGCGCACCCGGCGTCGCCGGACCGCGAGATACTCGCCGGTCACCGGGTCGGGGTGTTCGATCATGTCGATCTCGGCCTGGTACGCGGCCAGCACCGCCAGGTTCTGCCGGGTGGTCTTCGGGTCCACCACGCAGATGAAGCGGATGCCGAAGTACGCGCAGATCTGGGCCAGGCCGATGGCGAGGTTGCCGGAGCTGGACTCCACCACCACGGACCGTCCCGGCACCAGTTCGCCGGATTCGATCTTCCCGCGCAGCATGTTCAGCGCCGCCCGGTCCTTGATGCTCCCACCCGGATTGAACTGTTCGAGTTTCGCGTACGCCCGGGCGGGAAACTCGGGAAACAACCGGTCCAGGCGCACCAGGGGCGTGTTGCCGACCGTGGAGAGAATTCCCTGATCCATTTCAACCCCCTCTCCGGGCTGACGGAAGGTCGCCCGCAGCCACCGTGCGGGCGCTGTGCGGCACCGCGTCGATGACGGGCGCCGGGTGGCCGGAGTGCTCAGCTCATGCCGAGTTCGAGCAGCATCCGCTCGTCGACGTCGCCGGCCAGGCGGGCGTCGGCCACCGTCGCGGCCGGATCGGCGCAGGCCGCGCCGAGCAGGGCCAGGTACTGGTCGAAGAGCCGCTCGACGGTGGCGCGGTCGAGCAGGTCCGTGTCGTAGTTGAACTCGGTACGCAGCGCCAGGTCGGGTAGCTGGTGCACCGTCACGGCGAGGTCGAACTGTCCCTCGTCGTACGGCACCACCACCTGGCGGACCCGGTGCCCGACGAAGCCGTTGCTGGTGTCGGACAGGGTGTCGCCGTGCTGCCGGGTGAGCAGCGTGATGGTGACCCGCACCAGCGGGTCCCGGTCCCGGCGGGCCGCCTGGACCAGTGGGAACGGGTAGGCGGCGCGCGCCACCCCGTCCGAGAGCTGGCGTCCCGCGGCGGCGATCGCCGCCGCGAAGGTGGTGTCCGGG
Source organism: Micromonospora sp. ZG13 (assembly GCF_059359355.1). NCBI lineage: Bacteria > Bacillati > Actinomycetota > Actinomycetes > Micromonosporales > Micromonosporaceae > Micromonospora > Micromonospora sp. ZG13. Next base: position 376,252 of record NZ_JCADBQ010000006.1, on the reverse strand, counting down.
GCGAACGACGAGCGCAGCACGACCGGGTTCACCAGCAGCCCGACCACCTCCCGCAGCGCCCGTCCCCGCCGCACCGAGACCGGGCAGCCGATGGTGAACTCGCGCTGCCCGGTGCACCGGTGCAGCAGCGCCTCGAAGACGCCGAGCAGGACGGTGAACGGGGTGACCGCCAGGGCGGCGGCCGTGGCGCGTACCTGCCGGGCGACGTCCTCCGGCAGCGTCCGGGCCACGGCCGCGCCCCGGTACGAGCGGGTGGCGGAGCGGGGCCGGTCGGTGGGCAGGGTGGCGGCGGTGGCCCCGGCGCAGGTGCGGGCCCAGTGCTCGGCCAGTTCGGCGCGGCGGGGGCCGGCCAGCATGGCCTGCTCCCGCGCGACGAACTCGTCGTAGCGGGGGTGCGTCGGCCAGTCGACCGTGCCCCCGCCCCGCAGCGCCCGGTACGCGTCGCCGAGGTCCCGCCAGATCAGGTACTGGGAGAGCCCGTCGGTGGCGATGTGGTGGATGACCAGCACCAGCGCGCAGTCCGTGCCCCGCCGCAGCAGCACCGCCCGCAGGGGGCCGTCCTGTTCGAGCCGCAGCGGCCGCTCACCGACGGCGTGGATCAGCGTACGCAGCGTCGCCTCGTCCACGTCGCCGACGTCGCGGACCTCGACCGCGCCCGAGCCGCGGGGGGCCACCAGCCGCACCGGCCCCGCGCCGGTCTCGGTGAACCGGGACCGGAGCAGGTCGTGCCGTTCCTGCACGGCGACGAGGGCGGCCCGCAGCACGTCGGTGTCGAGGGCCGGCTCGGCGAGCACGGCCGTCACCACGTTGCTGGTCGAGCTCTCGGGCGCGAGTCGGTACAGCGCCCACTGTGCGGCCTGACCGACGGACAGCTCCCGGGCGTCCCCGTCGCCGGCGTTCACTTGGCGCCGAGCACGAAGTCGGTCAGGTCCCGGACGCGGACGAAGTTGCCGACCTCCTCGTCCGGCACCTCGATGTCGAAGTGCACCTCGGCGGCGCCGAGCAGGTCGACCAGCTTGAGCGAGTCGAGGCCCAGGTCCACGAAGGTGTCGTCGGCGGAGATCGGCCGGTCCGGCTCCTCGGTCATCAGCTTGCGGGTCAGCTGCTCGACGTCGGCGGCCACCTGGTCAACGGTCATGTCAGTGTCCTTTCGGGGAGGGTGTTCAGGGCATCCGGACGATCTGGCCGGCGTAGGCGAGGCCGGCGCCGAAGCCGAGCAGCAGCGCCTTGTCGCCGGGCTTTGTCCGGCCGCTCTCGTGCAGCCGGCTCAGGGCGAGCGGCACCGAGGCCGCCGAGGTGTTCCCGGTGTCGATGACGTCCCGGGCGACCTTCTCCTCCGGGATCTCCAGGATCTCGGCGAGCTGCTCGATGATCCGCAGGTTCGCCTGGTGCGGCACGAACCAGTCGATCTCCGACAGGTCGATCCCGGCGCGGGCGCAGGCCTCCCGCGCGACCGGGGGGATGTTCTTGGTGGACCACCGGTAGACCAGCGGCCCGTTCATCGAGGCGTACTCCTTGCCGTCCTTGGCCCACTTCGTGCCGAGGATCGGGGCCCGGCGGCCGTCGCTGCCCCACACCACGGGGCCGATGCCCTCGGTCCCGGAGCGGGAGATCACCGCGGCGCCCGCGCCGTCACCGAAGATGACGTACGTCGCCGGGTCCTCGGGGTCGATGAACTCGGTGAGGTGCTCGGCGCCGACGACCAGCACGTTGCGCGCCTCGCCGAGGCGCACGGCGTTGGACGCCACCGACACCGAGTACGCGAAGCCCGCGCAGGCGGCGTTCAGGTCGAACGCGCCGGTGGCCGGGATGCCGATGCGGTGCGCGACCTCCGGCGCACCGCCCGGGATCCGGTCCCGCTTGGTGGCGGTCGCCAGGATGAGCAGGTCGACCTCGGAGGGGTCGACGTTCGCCATCGCCAGCGCCTTCGCGCCGGCCTCGGCCGACATCATCGGCACGGTCTCCCCCGGGCCGGCACTGTGCCGGGTCTTGATCCCGGTACGCTCCTCGATCCACTCCGTGGTCACGTCCGTACGCAGTGCGATGTCCGGGTTGGTGACCACGCGGGTGGGCCGATAGGCACCGAGCCCGGTGATCGCCGAACCGAAGATGCCCGACATCGTTCTCCCTTCGTCAACCCGGCCGGCAGCCGCGTCGAGGACTGCCGGGAGAAAGGTCGGGCAGCCGCCTCATAGCTTCTCTACATATCGACGCGGCATAGGAATGCCATAGCCGGCGGAGGAATCCTGCGTCGGGCGCGGACCGCCGAGGCCCGAAGACCGGATCGGGAAGGTCCAGGATGCGAGACTTCACTGACAGGGTGGCCGTGGTCACCGGCGCCGGCTCCGGCATCGGGCGCGCGCTCGCCGTCGAGCTGGCCGCCCGGGGCGCCCGGCTCGCCGTCTCCGACGTGGACGACGAGGGGCTTCGCGAGACCGTACGCCGCTGCGCGGGCCCCGGGGGCCAGGTGCGGGGTTACCGGCTGGACGTGACGGACCGGGCCGCGGTGCTGGCGCACGCCGGGCGGGTCGAGGCCGACTTCGGCCGCGCCGACCTGGTCGTAAACAACGCCGGGGTGACCCTGCTCGCCTCGGTCAGCGACGGGGCCTGGGAGGACCTCGAGTGGGTGATGGACGTCGACTTCTGGGGGGTCGTGCACGGTACCCGGGCGTTCCTGCCGCTGCTGACCGCCTCGCGTGGCCGTCTGGTCAACGTCTCCAGTGTGCTGGGCCTGGCCGGCGCGCCGATGCAGAGCGGGTACAACGCCGCCAAGTTCGCCGTCCGGGGCTTCACGGAGGCGGTGGCGCGGGAACTGCGGGCCGACGGGGTGCCGGTCGGGGTGAGCTGCGTGTACCCGGGCCGGATCAGGACGAACATCATGCGCAACGCCCGCAACGACGGGCTGCGCGACTACCAGGCGGTCCGGGAGCACTTCGAGCGTTCGGTGGCGGTCACGGCGGAGCACGCCGCCCGCGCCATCCTGCGCGGGGTGGCCCGCGACCGGGCCAGGATCCTGATCGGAGCGGACGCCTACCGCACCGACATCCTGACCCGGCTGCTCGGCCCCTGGTACCCGAGGATCACCCGCGACGGCCGGCGGCCGGTCACATCGCGAGGCCGCCGTCCACGGTGATCACCTGGCCGGTCAGGTACGACGCGCGCGAGGAGAGCAGGAACGAGACCACCTCGGCGATCTCCTCGCTGCGCCCGAGCCGGCCCAGGGCCACCCGGTCCCGGGCCACGGTCTCCAGCTCGCCGGAGAGCGCGGCGATCATGTCGGTGTCGATGTAGCCCGGGGCGACCACGTTGGCCCGGATGTTGTACCGGCCGACCTCCTTGGCCAGCGCCTTCGTGAACCCGATGACCCCGGCCTTGGACGCGGAGTAGTTGGTCTGCATCGCGTTGCCGGCCACCCCCGACACCGAGGAGACCGTGACGATCGACCCGGCGCGCCGGCGCATCATCCGGCGGACCACGGCGCGGCAGAGGTGGTACGTGCCGTCCAGGTTCACCTCCATGACCGCGCGCCAGTCGGCGTCGGCCATCAGGGCCAGCGGCCTGTCGCGGATGATGCCGGCGACGCTGACCACCGCGTCGGCCTCGCCCAGCTCCCGTTCCGTGGTCGACACGAAGTCCCGGACCGCCGCGGCGTCGGCGACGTCGACCATCATGGCCAGCACGCGCCCGCCGTCGCGGGTCGCCTCGGCGACGACCTCGTCGGCGGCGTCCTTGCTGGACTGGTAGCACATGGCGACGTCGTAGCCGTCGCGGACGAGTTGGTGCACCACGGCCCGGCCGATGCCCCGCGAGCCGCCGGTGACCAGGGCGACGGGCCGCCCGCCGGCACTCACCGGGCCGCCCCGGTGCCCGCCGCCGCCGGGGCGCCCGTGGCCGCCCGCGGATCGGGGCCGGCCTGCGGGTCGTCCGGCGCCGCCGGCCGCGCGTCCCGGGTCGCCGCCAGGGACGCCCGCAGCGAGTCGACCGAGCGCATCGCCCCGACCAGCCGTCCGACCCGCAGCACCACGGTGTCGCCGACCACGCTGTCGCCGGTGACGAAGGCGGTGTCGGCGACCAGCCGGGTCATGGTGACCCGGTGCTGCACGGTCTCACCGGGCAGCACCGGGCGGCCGAAGCGGATGTGTTCGAAGACGCCGGCCACCGGCACGCCGTCGGTCAGCACGTCCGGCATCGGCCGGTCGTGTCGGATCAGCACCAGCGCTGCCTGCCCCCACGACTCCAGCAGCAGCGACATCGGCAGCGGACGGTCGCCGGTGACGGTGAGCGAGCCCACCAGCCGTCGCCGGGGCACCAGCTCGGTGACCCGGTCGACCAGCAGCATCGGTGGCCGGTGCGGGACGATCCGTTTGATCTCCTCGATCCCCATCATGGCGGTCACTCCTCGCTCGCGTAGCGCAGCAGCACCTCGGCGACGGGCACGGCGGCGACGGCGACCTCGCCCCGCCACAGTTCGCCGTCGCGGTGGATCGTGACGACGAGTTCGTCGTCGCCGCGGAAGGGCAGCAGGAAACGGCAGCTGACGATCTCGGTCAGCACCAGCTCGGGGGCCACGGCGCGCACCGCCCGGTGGACGAACTCGAAGATGTGCACCCCGGGCAGCAGCGGAAAGCCCGGGTAGTGGCCGGCGAAGACCGGATCGTCGAGGTCGGGTCGGATCCGGGCCACGATCGTGTCGGGGGCGACGCGCTCCACGTCGACGGGGACGGCCGTTGCGCAGTCCCTCGTTGTCACGCTTTTCACCCCGTGACCGTGCGGCCGCCGGCTATATCTTCTCTACACCGCCGCCGGCTCAGCTTCCCACCGCGCTCAGCGCCCCGGCGCCGGCCACCAGCACCCGGTCGGCCTGGTCGGCCTTCTCCCGGGCGAAGACGCGCACGAGGTCGTGGAAGCGGAACCGCTGCCGTCGGCCGCCGTCGGACTCGACGATCTCCAGCAGCCGGGCGTCGACCAGGTGCTCCCCCACCTCCTCGCCGGCGTGCCGGGACACCCCCAGCACCTCCGCCGTGCACCAGCTCGGAAAGGCCGGCGTGCGCAGCAGCGCCAGCCGGCGCAGGGCGAGCTGGCCCAGGTCGGCGAGCTGGTGGTAGCTGCTGTCCAGCCGTTCCCGGACGTCCATCGAGCCCAGCCGGAGCTCGTCCAGCCGGTACCGCTCGTCGGCGAGCCGGTCCGCCAGGTACCCGAGCGACCAGTGCGGGCGCGCCAGCAGTCGCGATCCGGCGACCCGGACGCCGAGCGAGAGCCGACCGCACAGCTCGACGATCCGCTCGGCCGCGTCGGCCTCCTCGGCGATCCGCTGCGCCCCGATGATCCGCCCGAGCAGCGCGAGCGCCTGCCGCCGGTCCAGGGTGCCGACCTCGATCGACGTGGCGCCGGCCAGCTCGGGCATCCGCAGCCGGCTGGTGACGATGACCTGGCAGCCGGGGTCGCCGGGCAGCAGCGGGCACACCTGCGCGTAGTCCGCCGTGCCGTCGAGCATGACCAGCAGCCGCCGGCCGGCGAGCTGGCTGCGGTAGAGCCGGACCCGCTCGTCGAGGCCCTTCGGGATCGCCGCCTCGGCGTGGCCGAGGCTGCGCAGGAACCAGCCGAGCACGTCGTACGGCTCGACGGCGTTGCCGCTCGCGCGGCCGAGGTCGGCGTAGAGCTGGCCGTCGGGGAAGGCACCGCGGGTGAGGTGGGCCGCGTGCAGGGCCAGCGTGCTCTTGCCGACGCCGGCCATCCCGGTGACCACGGCGACCGGCGGGCGGGCCGTCGGCTCGGCCGTCAGCACCCGCAGCAGCCCGCTCAGCTCCTCCTCCCGGCCGGCGAAGTCAGCGACGCCGGGCGGCAGCATCGCGGGCCGTACGCCGTGCCAGCTCGGCTCCGCGACGACCGCCGGGGCCGGGGGGCCGGCGAGGATCGACCGGTACGCCTCGGTGAGCAGCGGCCCCGGGTCCACGCCCAGCTCGTCGGCCAGCACCCGGCGGCCCTCGTGGTAGACGGCCAGCGCGTCGGCCTGCCGGTCGCAGTGCAGCAGGGCGGTCATCAGGTGGCCCCGCAGTCCCTCGTGCAGCGGGTGCTCGGCGACGAGCTGGGTGATCTCGGGTACCAGCCGCACGTGCCGGCCCAGCCGCAGGTCGGCCTCGATCCGGCTCTCCAGGACCGCCATCCGCAGCTCCGCCATCCGGTGTGTCTCGGCCGCCGCGAGGTGCTCGGTCACGTTGGACAGCGCGGGGCCGCGCCACAGCGACAGGGCGGCGTGCAGCCGCTCGGCGGCCTCGGCGTACCGGCCGTCGCGCAGGGCCTCGCGCCCGGTTTCGGCGAGGCGCTCGAACTCGTCGAGGTCGAGCTGGGCGGCGCCGATGCGGATCTGGTATCCCGACCACTGCCGGGCGATGTCCACCTCGGCGCCGAGATACTTGCGCAGCCGCGAGACGTAGTTGTAGAGCTGGGCGGCGAAGGTGGCCGGCGGCCGCTCCCCCCAGAGCAGCTCGCACAGCCGGGTGTCCGGCACGGTACGCCCCTCGGCGAGCAGCAGCGCCGCGAGCACGGTCCGCTGCTTCGCGCCGTCCAGCGCCACTTCGGCGTCACCCCTCCAGGCCCCCACCGGCCCCAGTACCCGAAACTCCATCCCTGGCTCCGTTCATCGCGCCGCCCCGGGTAGACAGTCGTCCGAAGACTCATCGGCACCGGCACCATCCACATGCGTGGGCGGCACCCAATTTCCCGCCGATGTCACGCTGACCGTTCAATTGATCACTGATCGTGACTAGGATGGGGCTGTCGCGCCCGGGGTGAGGATCACCGGCCGGCGCGGCCCGTGAGGCCGTCCCTGGGCCCGGCGGGTTCGCACCCACCGCCGCGGCCAGCACCGGAGCATGAATGTGGGTAGTTTCCACGCATGAACTCCGCGCCCCGCTCTGGCACCTTGCAACGGTGACCTCGACTCCCCCGGCCGGCGCCACCGAGCACGCCTTTTCCGGCGTACGGCTGGCCCCGCACTGGTGGGCGCCGGGGCTCGCGCTGCACGAACGCGTGCCCGGCCGGGCCGTCGGCGCACCGGGCCGGCCGCCCGCCGACGCACCGACGGACGCGGACGGCACGACGGGCGGGCCCGGCGGCGACGCGGCACGCGCCACGACCGGCGGACCCGGCAGCGACGGCCCACACGGCGCGGGCGGCCCGGCTGCCGCCGATGATGCCAGCGGCCCGGACGTCGAGCGGAGGCTGGCCCGGTGGCGGGCCGGGCACGGGCCGGGCCTGGCGGCGCGGCTGGCCGAGGTGGGCCTGGACGAGTCGGGGCTGCGCGGGCTGCTGGCCGAGGACCCGGCCGCGCTCGCCGCCAGGACGACCCGCCCGCCGTGGGCGCAGACCGTCGAGGCGGCGTTGGCCACCGCGGCGGCGCCCCGGCCGCAGGCCGACCCGGCGGACTGGCGGGCCGCCCTCGCCGCGCCCCTGCGACCGTTCGTCGACGTCACCGCCGACCGGTTCCGCGCCGGTGCCGGCCGGATCGCGACGCGGCAGACGGTCGACCTGACCACCCTCACCGACCGGTTCGCCGCCACGCTGGAAGACCGCCTGCTCGCCGTCGCGGCCCGCACGCTGGTCTCGGAGCTGCACCGGCGCCGCGCGGCCGGCCTGCTCGCCGGCGCCGACGGCCGGGCCCGCTTCGCCGACTTCGTGGCGCAGCTCCGCGACCCCGCCGGGCTGGCCGAGCTGGTCGAGCGCCGTCCCGTGCTCGCCCGTCTGCTGGCGCAGGCCGCCACCACGGCCGCCCGGACCGGGCTGGAGCTGCTGACCCGCTTCCTCGCCGACCGCGACGAGTTGGTGGCGGCCCTGCTCGGCGGCGCCGACCCCGGCCCGCTGGTCGCGTTCCGCAGCAACCTGGGCGACGCGCACACCGGCGGCCGGACGACCACGGTGCTGTGCTTCGCCGACGGCCGGAGTGTCGTCTACAAGCCGCGCGAGCTGGCCTCCCAGGTCCGCTTCACCGCATTCGTCGACTGGCTGGAGCGGCGGGCGCCGGGGCTCGGGCTGCGCGGGGTCGCCGCCCTGACCCGCCCCGGCTACGGCTGGTCGGCGTACGTCGACGCGACGGCACTGAGCCGCCCCGAGCAGGCGGACGACTTCTACCGCCGGCAGGGCGCCCTGGTCGCGCTGCTGCACGCCCTGCACGCCACGGACATGCACTACGAGAACCTGATCGCCGCCGGTGACACCCCGGTCGTCGTGGACACCGAGACGCTCTTCCACCCCCCGCTGGGCGAGGCGGCGGGCACCGGTGACCCGGCCGCCGACCTGCTGGCCGCCTCGGTGCACCGGACCGGCCTGATACCGGTGATCGTCGTGGGCGACCAGGGGGCGATGGACCTCTCCGGCGTCGGCGGCGACCACGGCGCGACCGCCCCCGTCAGCGCCCTCGACTGGGCCGACCCGGGCACCGACCGGATGCGGCTGACCCGCCGGGCCGTCGACTTCGTCGGCGGGCGCAACCGGCCCCGCGTCGGCGACGCCGTGGTCGACCCCGGTGCCCACGAGCCGGCCCTGCGGGCGGGGTTCCGGCTGGCGTACGACACGATCCGGGCCCACCGGCGCGAGTTCACCGAGCTGGTCAGCTCCTGCGCCGACGTCCCGGTACGGCTGGTGGCCCGCCCCACCTCGGCGTACCACGGTCTGCTCACCGAGACCACGCACCCGGACGTGCTCGGCGACGCGCTGGAGCGCGACCGCGCGTTCGGCGTCCTCTGGTCCAGCGCCGCCGGGCACCCGTTCCTCGCCCAGTTCCCGCGGCACGAGGTCGCCGCGCTGTGGGCGGGCGACGTACCGCTGTTCGAGGGCACGCCGGGCAGCCGGACGGTCCGGGTGGCCGGGGGCGGCGAGCCGCTGCCCGTACCGCTGGCCCGCCGCGGGCTCGACACCGCGCTGGACAAGATCGCCGCGCTGGGCGAGGCCGACCGGCGGCAGCAGGAGTGGATCGTCACGGCGACGCTGGCGACCCGTCGTCCCGCCGGGGACCGGCACGCCGCCACGCCGACGTCCCGGCCGGTCGCGGGCGCCGCCGCCTCGCCGGAGCGCCTGCTCGCCGCCGCGTGCGCGCTGGCCGACGAGATCCAGGCCCGCGGCGTCACCGGTGCCGGCCGGGTCAACTGGCTCGGCCTGGAGCTGGTCGACGACCGGCAGTGGCTCGTCCTGCCGATGGGGGCCGGGCTCGCCACCGGCCACCTGGGGGTCGCGCTCTTCCTCGGCCAGCTCGCCGAGGTGACCGGCAACGCCCGCTACGCCGAGCTGGCCCGCCGGGCCGTCGGCGGGGTGCCGGGGCTGTTCCGCCTGCTCGGCGCGCGCCCGGACCTGGTGGCCGCCATCGGCCCCGGCGGGCTGTACGGCCTCGGCGGCATCGCGTACGGGCTCGCCCGGCTGTCCACCCTGCTGGCCGACCCCGGGATCGCCGGGCAGGCCCGCGCGGCGGTGGACCTGGCCGCCGCCGCCAGCGTGGGATCGTCGGCTCTCGCGTGGGCCGACGGTGGCGCGGGCTGCCTCGCCGCCATGCACGCGGTGCACGCCGAGCTGGACCACGCGCCGGCGGCGTCGCTCGCCCGCGACTGGGCCGACCGGCTCGTCGACGCGGTCGAGCGCGACGAGCTGCCGGCGGAGGCCGGCTTCGCCGGCGGGCTGGCCGGCATCGGCTGGGCGCTGGGCCGCTACGCCCGCACCGGCGGCGCCCGGTACGCGCGGGCCGGCCGGCGCGCGCTGCGGGGGGCCGGCACCCCTGGCGGAGGCGGTCCGGCGGGGTACGGCTGGTGTCGTGGCGCGGCCGGCCTGGCCCTCGCCCACCACGCCCTCGCCCCCGACACGGGCCCGCTCGACGCCGACGCGCTGCGCCTGCTCACCGACCGGCCGCTGCTCGACGACCTCAGCCTCTGCCACGGCGAGCTGGGCGTCGCCGAGGCGACGGGCGTCCTCGACGGCGAGGGGTCGGCGACGCGCCGACTCGCCGGTCGGGTCCTCGCCGCCGTCGACCGCCACGGGGCTCGCTGCGGTACGCCGGGCAACGTGCCCACCCCCGGTCTGGTCGATGGCCTCGCCGGCATCGGGTACGGGCTGCTGCGGCTCTGCCGGGCCGGGCCGGTGCCGTCGGTGCTGCTGCTGGAACCGACCCCTGAACCGCGTTCCTCGGGTTGAGGACCGCCCGGCGAGCGACGACGATCTCGAGTGGAGCGGCAAGCTCCGGAAGCACCCTACGAAGCACTCCAGGAGGAATGACAGTTGTCCGAGAACCAGCTCCCCTCGTACCGTGCCGACGAGATCGACCCCGCGGCGCCGATCGACGACCCGGCCGGAGCGATGTGGTTGCAGCCCGTCGTGACGTTCGGTATCCGCGCGGCGGCCCTCGCCAGCCTGGTCGTACCCGTGGGCATGGTGATCGGCGGTCTCGTCGGTGACGGCGGCGCCGCGGCTGCGGACGCCGCGCCCCTGACGACCTGCTGCCCCGAGCGCCCGCTGTGATCGGATAGCCGCCCGGGGCCGGCGTCGTCGGCACCGCGTTGGGCCGTGGCCTGCCTCCTCGGATAGCGTGCGCAGTGTGTACCGCGCCTCGAAGTTCATCGGTAGGGACGTCGAGCTCAACGCGGTGCGCAAAAGCCTCGAATCGGCGCGGGCGGGCCGTGGCGGCGCGGTGTTCGTGGTCGGCGAGAGCGGCGTCGGCAAGTCCCGCCTCGCGTCAAGGGTCGCCGAACTGGCCACCGCGTCGGGCATGCGGGTGATGCGCGGCCGGGGCAGCACGATCGGCACAGCGGTGCCGCTGCGGCCCCTGACCGAGGCGGTGCTGTCGCTGCTGCGCTCCGGGCCGGTCGACCCCGGCGCGCTCGGCCCGTACGGCCCGATCCTCGGCCGGCTCGTGCCCGACTGGGGGCGGCCGCCGGCCGATCAGGAGAACGCGTCCCTGGTGATCCTCGCCGAGGCCGTCCTCCGGCTGACCGGGGTGGCCGGCGCGGGGCGGGGTTGCCTGATGCTGCTGGACGACCTCCAGGACGCCGACACGGAGACGTTGACGGTGCTGGAGTACCTCATCGACAACCTCGCCCTGCAACCGACCCTGCTGCTGGGCGCCATCCGGGCCGAGCCCTGCGCGGCGTCGACCATCGCCCGGTCGGCCGCCCAGCGCGGTCAGTGCACGCTCATCGAGCTGGGCCGGCTCGACGACGACGAGCTGCGGCAGATGGTCGGCGCGTGCCTCGACGCCGACCCGCAGCGCGTGCCGGCGGCCGCACACGCCCTCGTCTCGACGGGCAGTGCCGGCAACCCCTTCCTGATCGAGGAACTCGTCGCCGGCATGGTCGACGGCGACCTGCTGGTCGGGGGCTCCGAGGGCTGGCGGATGTCCGAGGAACTGCCGGCCGGCCTGCCGAGCACCCTGGCGAAGGGCATGGCGCAGGGGGTCGAGCAGCTCGACCCCCGGGCCCGGGAGCTGCTCTCGATGGGCGCGCTGCTGGGTCAGCGTTTCCCGCTGGCCGTGGTGCAGGCGGCCACCGGGCTGAGCGACCGGGGCGTGCTGGAGCACCTGTGCGGTGACGTCGCGGCGCGGCTGGTCACGGTCGACGACCAGCTCACCGACTGGTACGCCTTCCGGCACCGGCTCACCCGGGAGGCGCTGCTCACCCTCCTCGGTCCCGGCGACCGGGCCCGGCTCGCCCAGCGGATGGCCGACGCGGTGGAGGCGGTCTTCCCCGGGCTGCCCGGCGAGTGGTGCCAGGTGTCGGCCACCCTGCACCTGGAGGCCGACAACCCGGAGACGGCCGGCCGGCTGTTCACCGAGGCGGGCCGGCGGGCGATCGCCCAGGGCGGCGCCACCACGGCGGTCGCCCTGCTGGACCGCGCGATCGGCCTGCTCGGCGAGAACCCCGTGGCGCGCGCCGCGGCCCTCGAAGCCCTGTTGCACGCCCTGGCGGAGGCGGGGCTGGTCGAGCGGGCGCTCGCCTCGGTCAGCACCCTCGACCAGATCGGTGGCGTCGACCCGCGCCGGCGGGCGCAGCTGCACACCCGGCTGGCCTGGGCGGCGACGGTCGCCGGCCGGTCGGCCGAGGGGCTGGCCCAGGTGGAGCAGGCGCGGGCCCTGCTCGGTCCGGACGCCGCCGCGGAGGACACCGCCCCGGTCGACGTGGTCGCCGCCCACCTGGTGCTGGACACCGCCGGCCAGGACCAGCTCGCCACCGCCGAGGCGCTGGCCCGGCGGGCCGCCACCGTCGCCGAGACCGTCCCGCTGCCCGTGGTGGCCTGCCAGGCCTGGCAGCTGCTCGGCGCGTTGACCCGGCACCGCGACCCGGCGGAGGCGACCCGGTGCCTGGAACGGGCCCTGGCGATCGCCGCGCAGCACCGGCTGCCGATCTGGGAGATCCACGCGCTGATCCGTCTCGGCAACGACGACGCGCTGCGCGACGCGCGCCTGGACCGCCTCGAACAGGCCCGGGAACGGGCCTCTCAGGCCGGCGCGGTGACCGCCCGCCACCAGGCGGAGGCGAGCCTCGCCCTGCACGCGGTGCTGCGGGGCGACTTCGACACGGCGGCCACCCTCGTCCAGCAGGTGCTGGCCGCCACCACCCGGCTGAAGCTGTTGGAGACGACCCAGTACGTGCTGCTGGTCAGCGCCGTGCTGGCCGCACACCGGGGGCGGCGCCGGGAGATGGAGCACGCGCTGGCCGAGTTCCGCCGGTGGAGCGGCGACCAGGCCCTGCACGCCACCCGCGTACACGGTCTGGCCCGGGCCTTCTGCGCGCTGCTGGAGGAGGACCGGCCCCGCGCCCTCGACGAGCTGGCCCGCGCGTTCGACGCCGAGGCGCAGAGCCCGACGGTCTTCCACCTCTCCGGCCGGCACGGCCTGCACCTGCTGCTCCAGGTCATGTCGGGCGAGGCCGGCTGGCCGGCCTACGAGGCGGTGCAGGGCGACTCGGCGAGCAGGCTGCGCTGGGACCTGCAGTTCGCGCTCTTCGCGAAGGCGGTGCTGCTCGGCCGCTCCGGTCGAGCGGAGGCGGCGGCGCAGGCGGCAGCCGAGGCGATGCGGGCCGGGGCGCCGTACGCGATGGGTCGGCACCTCGCCCTGCGGCTGGTCTGCGAGGCCGCCCTCGCCGACGGCTGGGGAACGCCCGTGCAGTGGCTGCGCGCTGCCGAGGAGCACTTCCACTCGAGCGACGTGCCGGCGGTGGCCAGCGCCTGCCGGGCCCTGCTGCGCCGGGCGGGCGTACGGCTGACGCAGCGCCGCTCCGGCGCGGGCGACATCCCCGCCGAGCTGCGGTCGGTGGGCGTGACGGTGCGGGAGTACGAGGTGCTGCGGCTGCTGGTCGGGCGGCTGAGCAACCGGGAGATCGCCGCCCGGCTGCACCTGTCCCCGCGCACGGTGGAGCGGCACGTGTCCAGCCTGTTGGGCAAGACGGGCCTGCCGAACCGGATCGCGCTCAGCGAGTTCGCCGCCGAGGTGGAGAGCGCCTGACCGGCGGCGGCGCCCCGCCGGCCGCGCGGTCCCCCGTGGGGCGTCGCGCGCTGGCAGGATGACCGGATGGACCTCGACACCGGCGCCGGGCTGCTGCACCGGCTGACGTCCTACGAGGCGGGCCGCGAGTGGGACGTGCCCGTGGACGATCCCCGCGTACGCCACGACCTCGTCCCGAACGACCCCGCGACCCTGCCGCCGCCCATGAAGGGCTACCCGGACGGCCCCGCCGTCCTCGCCCTGCCCCGCGACCTGCCCGATCCCGGCGTCCCCGCGACCGCCGTGCTGGCCGGCGTCGCGTCCCCCGCCCGGCCCCTCGACGCCGCGCAGCTCGGCCGCGTCCTCTTCCTCGGCGCCGGCGTCGTGCGCACCGCCGAACGCAACGGCCGCCCCGTCCTCTACCGCGCCTCCGGCTCGGCGGGGGCGCGGTTCCCGCTGGAGGTCTACGCGAGCACCCGGGGCGTCGCGGGGGTGCCCGACGGCGTGCACTGGTACGACGCGCGGCGGCACGCGCTCGTCCGGGTGGCGCCCGCCGCGGCCGGGGCGGTCACGACGCTGGTGGTCACGGGCGTGCCCTGGCGCACGGGTTGGCGCTACGCCGAGCGCGGCTGGCGCCACCTCTACTGGGACGCCGGCACGCTGCTGTCCCAGCTGTCGGCGGCGGCCGCGAGCGCCGGCCTGGCGCCGCGGCTGCGGTCGCTGTTCCCGGACGCCACCGTGCGCGCGCTCGTCGGCGCGGACGGGGTGCACGAGTACCCGCTGGCTCTGCTGTCCTTCGGCGACGGCGAGCCGGCGATCGGGCCCACCGGGCCGGCGCTCTCCGGCGAGCTGCCCCCGGTCGAGCTGCCGCTGTGCACCGCCGCGCAGCGCGCGGGCGAGCGGGACGTGCTCGGCGCGCCCTGGCCGTCGGCGGAGCCACTGTCGACGTTCCCGCCGTCCGACCCGCTCGACGAGGTCGTCCGCCGGCGCGGCTCACAACGGCGGATGGACAGGTCCCGGACGCTGCCGCGCGCCCTGCTGGAATGGCCCCTGGCCGCGGCCCTGCGCGGCGTGCCGGTGCCGCACTGGGTCGCCGTGCACGGGGTCGACGGCGTGGCGCCCGGCCTCTACCGGTGGCCCGACCTGTCGGCGCCGCTGCGGGCCGGCGACCTGCGCGACGAGCTGCTGCGGGTCTGCCTGGACCAGGCGCTCGCCGGCGACGCGGCCTACGTCGTCGTGGCCGCGGCGCCGCTGTCGGCGCTCGACGACCGCGGCTACCGCGACGCCCAGCTGGCCGCCGGGCTCGTCGAGGGCCGGCTGCACCTCGCGGCGTACGCCCTCGGCGCGGGCGCCTCCGGCATGACCTTCCTCGACGCGGCGGTCCCGGATCTGCTGGCCGAGCCGGACGACCTCGCGGCCCTGCTCTTCACCTGCGTGGGCGTGCCGGAGTACCGCTCGCGGGCGGGCGGGCGGCCGGGCGCCCCCGTCGAGGTCCGGCCGGTCATGCCCCGCCTCGGCGGTTCGTGACGCCGGTCGCGCCGCGAGCGCGGCACCCCGCACGCCGCCGACCGAGGGGTCGCCCGCCCCATCGATGAAGGTTTCCGTCATCGCCGCCCGCGAGGGCGGAAGGGATTTACATCGACTCGCGTCGCGGTGTACGGTACCGCCACCCGTCGGCTTATATCGATGTCGACGAATATCGGGAGGGGTGCAGATGACTGCTCGACCCGTCGCGCGACGCAGGCGTGGGCTGCTCGGCGCCACGTTGGCCGCGACCCTGGTCCTGTCCGGCGGATCAGCCCTGGCCGCCGCGCCGGTGTCGGCCGCCCCGGAGGCGGGCCCACCGGCCGCCGCCCGGCTGGCCGCCGCCTTCGACACCGCCGCCGGCCGCTACGACGTCCCCCGCGACCTGCTCGTCGCCCTCGGCTACGCCGAGACCCGGCTGGACGGGCACGGCGGCGCCCCCAGCGCGGCGGGCGGCTACGGCATGATGCACCTGGTCAGCAACCCCAAGCTGCGCACCCTGGACGAGGCGGCGACGCTGACCGGGCTCAGCCGTGGCGCGCTGCGCGCCGACCCCGCCGCGAACATCACCGGGGCGGCTGCCGTCCTGCGCTCCTACGCCGACCGGGCCGGCCTGGACGCGGCCGAGCGCGACGACGTCGACGAGTGGTACGCCCCGGTCGCCCGCTACGGCGGGGCGGCCAGCCCGGCGCTCGCCCGGCTCTACGCGGACGCCGTCTACGACCTGCTCGGCACCGGCTTCGACACCGGTCCCGCCGGGGTGGGCAGCGTCCAGGGCCGCCCGGTGACGCCGGAACGGGACCTGCCGGGCGCCTCGGACGAGGTCGGCATCCTCAGCACCGACTACGGGCCGGCCGCCTGGGCACCGGCCAGCACCAGCAACTACACCGTGGCGAGCCGACCCACCAGCCACCCGGTCCGGTACATCGTCATCCACGTCACGCAGGGCAGCTACGCCGGCTCGATCAGCTGGTTCCAGAACCCGGCCGCCAAGGCCAGCGCGCACTACACGTTCCGCTCCTCCGACGGGGCCGTGACCCAGTCGGTGCGGGAGAAGGACATCGCCTGGCACGCCGGCAACTGGACCTACAACACCCAGTCCATCGGCATCGAGCACGAGGGGTACGTCGACAACGCGGCCTGGTTCACCGACGCGATGTACCGGGCGTCGGCGACGCTGACCCGCAGCCTCGCCAACAAGTACGGCATCCCGAAGGACCGGGCGCACATCATCGGTCACCACGAGGTCCCCGGCGCCACCCACACCGACCCGGGCCCCCACTGGAACTGGACCTACTACATGCAGCTGGTCAACCAGCAGAGCGGCGTCGGCTCCGGCACGGTGAACACCGAGGGGGTGAGCCTCAACGTGCGCTCCGGGCCCGGCACCGGCTACAGCGTCGTGGGTTCCGTCGCCGACGGCGCGGCCGTCAGCATCTACTGCCAGGCCGTCGGCACCACGGTGACCGGCCCCTACGGCACGACCAACGTCTGGGACCGGATCGGCACCAACCGGTACGTCTCTGACGCCTTCGTCCTGACCGGTCACGACGGCTTCATCCCCGGCGTGCCGCGCTGCTGACCGCCACGGCCGATGCCGTCCGCCCCGCTGGCGGACGGCATCGACGCGTCACAGCCGCGCGACGACCAGCTCGTGGATGGCGGCGAGCAGGTCCTGATCGCGCTCCGCTTGCGCGGTCACGGTGACGGCGGCCCGGCGCGCGGGGCTGGCGACCACGTACTGGCCGTAGCGGCCGTCCAGCCGGTACGTGTCGGCCCGGTCGATCCACGCGCCGGGGCCGGCGTCCGGCACCGGTGGTTCCCGTCGTCGCGTCCCCGTTTCCCCCGCCCGGCTGGGGGTACGGGCCAAGACGCCTGCTCATCGCCACTTTCACGGAGGAACTCGTCAGATGGATGTCAGCAAGCCCGCCAAGGCGGTCAGGGACGTCGTGGGAACCGCAGCCGGGAAGGTGGCCGAGGCGCTGACCCCGGACGTGCCGGGCGCGCCGGGTAGCGCCCCGCCGACGGTCGAGGAGCCGACGACGCCACACGAGCCGTTGCCGCCCAAGACGGAACAGGGCGCGCCCGAGACCCGTACGCCGACGGGCGTACCGACCGGCGCGCCGACGACGGCGAACGGCCAGCAGGGCGCCTTCCTCACGACGGCGCAGGGCGCGCGGCTGCGCGACACGGACCACTCGCTGAAGGCCGGCCCACGCGGTCCGGTCCTGCTCCAGGACCACCACCTGCGCGAGAAGATCACCCACTTCGACCACGAGCGCATCCCCGAGCGCGTCGTGCACGCGCGTGGCGCCGGCGCGCACGGCGTCTTCGAGGCGTACGGCACGGCCGAGGGCGTGACGAAGGCCGGCTTCCTGGCCAAGGGCAGGACGACCACCGTCTTCGTCCGGTTCTCGACCGTCCTCGGCTCGCGCGGCTCGGCCGACACGGTCCGCGACACCCGTGGTTTCGCGACGAAGTTCTACACCGACGAGGGCACCTTCGACCTGGTCGCCAACAACATGCCGGTCTTCTTCATCCAGGACGCCATCAAGTTCCCGGACATCATCCACGCCGGCAAGCCGCACCCCGACCGGGAGATCCCGCAGGCCCAGAGCGCGCACGACACCTTCTGGGACTTCGTCTCCCTGCACACCGAGGCGCAGCACCACACCATGTGGAACATGTCCGACCGCGGCATCCCGCGCTCCTACCGGATGATGGAGGGCTTCGGCGTCCACACGTTCCGGCTGGTCAACGCCGCCGGCGAGACGGCGCTGGTCAAGTTCCACTGGAAGCCGAAGCTCGGCGTGCACTCCCTGACCTGGGAGGAGGCGCAGCTGCTCGGCGGTGTGGACCCGGACTTCCACCGTCGCGACCTCTACGACGCCATCGAGGCCGGCGCGTTCCCCGAGTGGGAGCTGGGCCTCCAGGTCTTTCCCGACACCCCCGAGGAGACCTTCGCCGGGATCGACCTGCTCGACCCGACGAAGATCGTGCCGGAGGAGCTGGCGCCGGTGCAGCCGGTCGGGAAGCTCACGCTCAACCGGACGCCGACGAACTTCTTCGCCGAGACCGAGCAGGTCGCCTTCCACGTCGGCCACCTGCCGCCGGGCATCGACGTCACGAACGACCCGCTGTTGCAGGGCCGGCTGTTCTCCTACGTCGACACGCAGCTCACCCGGCTGGGCGGGCCGAACTTCCCGCAGATCCCGATCAACCGCCCGCACGCCCCGGTCAACGACATGCTGCGCGACGGCTTCCACCAGCAGGCCGTGCACGCCGGGGTCGCGCCGTACCGGCCGAACTCGCTCGACGGCGGCAACCCCTTCCCCGCCGGGGACACCGACGGCGCGTTCGTCGACGTGCCGGTGCAGGTGACGCAGGCGCCCAAGGTACGCGCCAACCCGGTCTCGTTCGACGACCACTACAGCCAGGTCCGCCTGTTCTGGCTCAGCATGTCGCCGGTCGAGAAGGAGCACATCGTCCGCGCCTACACCTTCGAGCTGGGCAAGTGCTACCACCAGGCGATCCGGGAGCGCCAGCTCCAGTGTCTCGCCAACATCGACCCGGTGCTGTGCGCGGAGGTCGCCACCGGGCTGGGCCTGCCCGCACCGGAGCCGACCGTGCCGCTCACGGACGCCGCGCCCAGCCCCGCGCTGTCGCAGGTCGGCAGGCAGTGGCCGGCCGACGGTCGCACGGTGGGGATCGTCGTCGACCCCCGCGCCGGGCTCGACGACGTCGACGAGGTACGCCGGGCGGTCTTCGCCGCCGGCATGGTGCCGCTCCTCATCGCCCCGCACGGCGGCCTCGTGGGCGACCTGCCCGTGCAGCGCACCTTCGCCACCGGCCGCTCGGTCGAGTTCGACGTGCTCCTGCTGGCCGGGGCGCCGACGCCCGCACCGGACGCGTCGCCGGCGCGCGACGCCAAGGCGGGCGCGGCGGACTCCGCCACCGTGGACCCGCGGGTGCTGCTGCTGATCGACGAGTGCTGGCGGCACGCCAAGGCGATCGGCGCGTGGGGCGCCGGCGTCGACGTGCTGAGCCAGGCCGGGGTCGCCGGCACGCCGGGCGTCGTCGCGGGTGGCTCGGGGGCCGAGGTCTTCGCCGCCGTGCAGCGCCTGCTGGCCGCCCACCGGGTGTGGGAGAGGTTCCCCGCCTCGGTCGCCTGACGCGTGCGTACGTCGACGAGGGCCGTCCTCCGCAGCATCGGGGGACGGCCCTCGTCGGCGCTCTTGTGAGCCCGACGGACGCTCAGTCCCACCTGTCCTGGTTGAGGAAGCGGGCGAAGCCGCGCCACGAGTTGGGGCCCATCACCCCGTCGATCGGGCCGGTGTAGCCGTGGCCGGAGGCGAGGCGCTGCACGGCACGCCAGGTGTTCGGGCCGGGCTGGCCGTCGATCGGTCCGGTGTAGCCGTAGGCCCGCATGGCCCGCTGGAGGGCGGCATACGTGTTCGGCCCCGGCACGCCGTCGATCGGGCCGGTGTATCCGGCGGTGAGCCGCAGCCAGTTCTGCATGCGCTGGTAGAAGATGGTGCCGGGAATGCCGTCGTGCTCGGTGGAGGTCTTGGGCAGTCGCCCGGGCGCGGGCTGTTGCCCGAGGTAGGCCAACGGGTTGATGCGTACGCCGGCCGGATTGATCATGTGCCAGTGGACGTGCGGCCCGGTGGAGGATCCCGAGCCGGGCGCGCCGGCCGCGCCGCCGGAGAGACCGACGACGGTGCCGCTGGACACGGCCGCGCCGTTGCCGAGCAGGAACTGCGACAGGTGCATGTACTGGCTGCGGTACCCGTCGGCGTGGTGGATGGTGACGGTGTGCCCGCCCGTGCCGTTGTACGGGATGTTCTGCACGGTGCCCGCGCCGCAGGCGGGCAGGCGGGTGCCGACCGGCATGCCGAAGTCGACGCCGCCGAGCGAACCCCGGTTCAGGTGGTCCTGCCAGGTGCCGGTGACCGGGTACGCGGCGAACGGGTGGTAGATCGCGGGCGCGGCGGAGGCGCGGCCGGGAACGGCCAGACCGGCCAGGGCGCCCGCGCCGAGGGCGGCGGCGAGCAGCACCGCCCGGCGGTCGATGCCGGTGGCCGGCGGGCCGTCGCCACAGCAGGCGGGCGGGTCGAGCTGGTCCATCACGTGCTCCCTGCTGGTCGGGTGCGCCGGTCGAGGCAGTGACGATACATAGCCACGAATGGATCTGTCGACCGCCGGGCCCCGGCCGGGCACGAGGCCGGTCCACCCACCCGGCGCGCTCAGCCGCCCGGGCAGCGGCTGTCGCCGCCGCTGTGCTCCTGGCAGGTCGTCGGCGCCGGGACGGGCGTGGCCGGCGGCCTCAGCGTGCGCGCCGCGTCCGCCACCGCCGGCGTCAACGCCACCGTGATCACGACGGCCAGGAACGCGTAGACCAGTGCGGTGCGGCGGTACCGGCAGCCGAACGCCACCAGCGCGATGACGGCCGCTCCGCCCGCCGCCACCACCGCCAGCAGTACCAGCGCACGGGCGGAGCGACGCCCGATCTCCGCCGCCCGCGCGTCACCGTTCGAGTGGTGGTCGGCCCATCCCTCCATGCCGATGGTGAACAACCACCACAGCAACGCCAGGCAGGCCACCACCCAGAGCGCCGTCATGAGCACCAGGGCGTACCGGGGGCGGGCGGCGGATGTCGACGGGGTCATGGCGTACAGCCTGGCGCAGCCGGGGCTCCGGGACGTGAGCCCGCGTACTCATCGCACCCACCCACCCGGCCGCCCGAGGACCGGCGGGGGTGGCCACGTCAGCGACGAGCCGGGCGGGGCGGCCCGCTCACCACCCTCGGCACTGGCCGGAGGCGGGGCCGCCGACCGTGTTGGCCACGCCGCCGTCCACCGGCGGCGGCTGGTTGCCCACGCACCGCAGCGGCCCGTCGATCCGGTTGCCGGAGAGCACGACCGGTGTGTCGCCGGTGCGGCTGTCGACCACGGCGACCGGGCCGGTCACCCGCGTCCCGGCGATCAGGACCCGGCCGGTGACGCCGGCGACCGAGAGCGGGCCGTCGATCCGGCTGCGCGTCAGCTCCACCACCGAGGCCCCGGTGGCGGTCACCGGCCCGACGACGCTGGCGTCGAGCGCGACCAGCCCCGCGCCCCTGCCGACGCTCACCGGTCCGGAGACCGCGGCGCCGGGCGCGAGGCAGGCCACCCCGGCGCCGACCAGCAGCGGCCCGCGGCGCTCGCCGCTGACCACCTGGGTGCAGGTCTGGTCGGTGACCTCGAGCGTCACCGGCAGCGTCACCAGGGGGGTGGTGGGGTCGTCGCTGGTCACGCAGAGCTGGGCCCGGTACGTGCCGGCGGCCAGCCCGGTGCTGTCCATCGAGATGGTCACCTCGCTGGATCTGCCGGCGCCGGTGCCGGCCGCCGTACGCGACGCCGTCAGCCACGGCACCTCGTCGGGCGTGACGCACGGCTGGAGGTCCGGCAGGCGTACGTGGGTGATGAAGCGGGCCGCCCCCTTGTCGTTCTCGACCTCGACCAGGCGGCCGGAGCGGTCGATCTCGTGGACCCCCTTGGAGCTGGTGGTGAGGATGTTGCCGTTGCCGAGGGGGTGTACGCCCTGGTACCCGGAGCCACCGGGCGGCGCGTAGACGCCGACCAGCTTGCCGGCGCGGTCCATCTCCCAGACCCCGGCGGTGGAGCCGCTGCCCCAGCTCGCCGCGAGCACGTTGCCGTTGGGCAGCTCCGCGAGCTGGCCGGGCCAGCTCAGTCCCTCGAAGAAGCGGGCGTTGGCGCGGGAGCCGTCCTTCGTGAAGCTGTGGATGGCGTCGCTGTCGCTGGCGGAGACGAGCATGTCGTCGCCGCGGAACAGGATCCCCCACGGCCCCTTGAGCCCGTCGGCGCCCGGGGCGACGAACGTGCCCAGATACTTGCCCTCGGCGTCGAACTCGACCACGGAGTGGGCGTTGGCCTGGCTCGCGACCGTCGCCAGGACGGTGCCGCGCGGCGACAGCGCGATGCCCCGGACGTTGGTCATGATCGCCGGGTCGCGTACGCCGGAGGCCGGCGCGAAGACCCGACGGAACCGGCCGTCCAGCCCGTACTCGGTGATGACGGAGTTGACCTGGTCGGACATGAGGAAGCCGCTGCCGTCCGGCTTGGCGATGACCTGGAACGGCGTGTACAGGCTGGTCGACGGGTCGAACGCGGTGTGCGGGACGAACTGCGGGTCGATCAGCTTGCCGGAGTGCGGGTCGAACGCCATCACCCCACGGGTGGCGCTGCCCGAGTTGGGCACCAGCAGGACGCCGTCGCGCAGGAGCCGGATCCGCTCGTCGCCCGGGCCGGCGTCCGGGTCGTCCAGCCGCCAGTCCAGCACGCCGTGCCCGGCGTTGCGTACCGCGAACTTCTGGCTGGTGACCAGCCCGGCCGGCTGCCGCGCGGAGAGCGACCTGGGTGCCACCTCGATCTTCGGCACCGGCACCACCGTCAGTTCCAGCGCGATCGTCGTCGTCGGCTGGTCCTGGTCGTTGCTGGCCAGGCACAGGTTGGCCCGGAACACGCCACCGTCGTCCAGGCCGGTCGAGTCGAGCGTGATCTGGATGTCCTGACTCTTGAACGCGCCAAGGATGCCCTGCGCCGGGGTCACCTTGACCCAGGTCGGCCAGGCGCAGTCGTCGCCGTCGCCGGTCGCCCGCCAGGTGAGCTCGGCGCCGCCGGCATTGCCCACCTTGACGGTGTGGCTCTCGTTCTGCGCGACGTCCATGCTGGAGCTCAGCTCGGTCTTGTCGACCGTCAGGTCCGGGGCCGCGGGAAGGACGGCGACCGGGAAGTGGGCCTGGGCGATCGGCTGCCCGTCCGGCGCGTGCCGGGCGTCGGTGGTCAGGTTGATCGCACCGAAGAGCCAGCTCTTGCGGGCGGTCCCGGTGACGTCCAGGGTGATGGTCAGCTCCTGGCTGGCGCCGGGCGCCAGGGTGAACTGCGTCGGCGCGACCGTGATCCGCGCCCCGGTCGGGGCTTGCGGCGTCACCTGGTAGGTCGCGGCCACCTTGGCCACGCTGGACACCGTCCGGGTGAAGGTGCAGACCTTGAGGCAGTGGTGCTCGACGACGGCCGGCAGGTTCAGCGTCTGCGGGTCGCCACCGGCGTCGGGGTTGGCCGCGACGAAGTTCGCGGCGGTCTCGTCGAGCACGATGCCGGTCCGGGCGGCCTGGGCCAGGTTGATCCGGCCGGAGCCGACGTCGAACGCGTCGGCCGGCGTGCGGCCGTCCTCCTTGACCACCCCGTCGCGGTCCGCGGTGACCGCCAGCGCGGACCGGATCCGCGTCGGCGACCAGTCGGGGTGCAGCGCCGCCAGCAGCGCGCCGGCGCCTGCGACGTGCGGCGACGACATGGACGTGCCCTGCATGAAGGCGTACGTGGCCGAGTTGTCCTTCGCCGCCATGGTGGCGGCGAGGATGTTGCGGCCCGGGGCGGCCACGGTGGGCGCGAGCATGTCGAACCTGCTGGGTCCGCGCGAGCTGAAGTCGGCCACGACGTCGGTCCAGTCACCGTTGCGCAGCACCTCGCTGCCGGGGTCGACGCGCACGGTGACGGGGCCGTCGGTGGCGGCCGCGTGGTCGCGCAACCGCTGTCCGTCGGCGAGGGAGACCATCACGGCGGGGATGGTGGTCCCGGCGAGCGCGCCCATCGTGATCGGCGGGCCGCTGTACTGGTTGTGCACGACCACGCCGGTCGCGCCGGCGGCGGTGGCGTTCTTGACCTTCACGGAGAAGTCGCAGCCGCCCCGGGGCAGCAGGGCGACCTTGCCGCTGAACGCCGCTGCCGGGAACGGAACGCAGGCCTGCACGTTGTTCGCGTCGACGGCGCCGGAGTACCGGATCTCACCCTCGATGGGCGGGTTCGGCGAGTTCTCCCCGATCACGGCGGCGATGCCGGTGAGCGCCGCCGGGACGGGGGTCGGGCCCGTCACGTCGAGCCGGTGGGCGATGACCCGCTCGTGGCTGACCGCGGCGACGGACATGTTCCACGGCGCGGTCTTCGCGACGGTGCTGGCGCCCGGGCCGCTGTTGCCGGCGGAGGCGGCGACGAAGATGCCGGCCGAGTACGCCTCCAGGAACGCCTGGTCGACGAGGTCCTTCCAGGGGTCGTCGCGACCGGAGATCGAGTAGTTGAGGACGTCCACGCCGTCGGCGATCGCCTGGTCCACGGCGGCGATCGTCGCCGAGGAGAGGCAGCCGATGACCATGCAGACCTTGTACGAGATGACGTTGGCCCGCGGCGCGACCCCGGAGACCGTGACCTTGTGCGTGCTCGTGCCGACGGTCATGGTCGCCTCGTGCCGGTTGCCGGCGGCGGTCGACGCGGTGTGGCTGCCGTGACCGTTGTCGTCCCGGGCGTCGGCGCCGACCATCGACCAGGCGCCGATCAGCTTGTCGTTGCAGATCGCCTTGTGCTGGGCGTGGGTCGGGGCACAGACGCCGACGTACTTGCCCGCACCGTACGGGTTGGTGTGCCGGTAGCCGTCGCCGTCCACCGCCGCGAACGACGGGTGGTCGGGGTTGATGCCGGAGTCCAGGATGCCGACGACGGCACCCTCGCCACGGGTGCCGACGTTCTCCGCCGTCCTGCCCTCCCACACCGCGGGCGACTGGATCAGCGCGTTGCTGGTGTCGGTCGTCAGCTCCAGGACCTCGTCAGGTACGACGGCGCTGACCCCCGGCAGGCCGGACAGGTGCGCCGCCTCGTCCGCGCTGACCTCGACCGCCAGGCCGTTGACCACGTTGCGGTAGGTGTGGGCGACCCGTACGGAGCGGCCCAGGATCGCCTCCATCTCGTCCACCAGCGTGTCCTGCTGCCGCGCCAACTCCTGCGCGTAGGAGGTGCTCGCCGCGGACCGGGTGTCGATCCTGCCGGTGGCTGCCGGCCTCGCCCGCGAGGCGGCCACCACCGACGGCTTGTCCATCTTCACCAGCCAGAGCCCGCTCTTGGGCTGCGCCTTGCTCGACGCCGGGCGGGCTGACCCCTCGGCTGTCGTGTCGCCCGCTGGCAGCGGTGCCGCCACGACCGGGGCGGGGGCCACGGCGAGCAGCATGGTGCCCGCCGCCACCGCCGCGACCAGCCGGACCGGCGTCCGCCAGCGGGAGGGGAACGTTCTTCGACCGGAAGACGGTGCCACGGTGAGCTCCTAAGTCACGTCGGCGGCGCGATGGGTGTTGTCTCGCTGCCTGGCCAAGAGCCGGGGAGGTGCTCGCTGCGGCTGGGTGCGATCGGGTGAAAACCTAGGTGATCACGGGGACCAAGGCAATGGCGCACGTCCATGCGTGGATCCCGCCGGCGTCGCCGGCCCGGCCCGGTGGCGGGGCGGGGTGGTCGAGGATCCTCACCGGCGGGTCAGGCCAGCCAACCAGCGTTCCAGCTCCGCCGGGGAGCGGAACAGCAGCACCGGCGGGCCGGCGGGATCGGCCTGCCAGGCGCGCATCCGCCGCCGGGCCCGGCGGAAGGCGGTCGCGTGCCACAGCAGGATGGAGTCCCGGGACAACACGCTGCGAAGCGACTCGCGGTTGCCGTTGCAGATCTCCTCGCCGCTCAGCAGCCGGTGCACGGTGCGCCGCAGCAGCCGCCAGAAGGAGAGCCAGCGCGGATAGTCCAGGCCGACGACGAGGTCGGTGCGCGCCAGCACCACGTCCCGCCAGCCGTGGTACGCGCCATCGAGGATCCAGCGGTCGCGTCGGCAGACCGCCTCGATCCGGCGGCGCTGCTCGGCGACCGGCACCTCGACCCAGCCGGGCTGCCACAGCAGGTCGTCGACCGGGTACCACGGCAGCCCGAGCCGCTCGGCCAGCCGCGCCGCCAGGGTGGACTTGCCGGCGCCGTACACCCCGTAGACGAGGACGCGGGCCGGTGCGGTCATCGCGGCAGCGTACGCCGCCGTCGGCCGGCCGGTGCCGGGCGGTGGGGGCGCCCGTCGCGGCCCGCGCGGTCACGGCGGCGGCCCGGGTCGCGTCGCACCGGCGGGCCGTGCCGGGCGTGGTGCCCCCGGGTCATACACTCACCCCCTGGTCAGGCGCCCGGACGTTGCTCGCGTCCGGGGTCGGCGACGCACCGGTGCCGCGCGGACGGCGGCCGGTGACGACACACGACGCGGCGCCCGGTCCGGCAGGAGCGGGACACCGGTTCGCGTAACCGCCGCTGCCGGGCGGGGCGGGCCCGCACCGAGGGGACTACTGGTGAGGCGACGAGGCAACGGGACCCGGAGGCTACGGGTCGCGGCGGGGGCGGTCGTCGTCCTGGCCGCCACGACGGCCCCCGGCCCGGCCGTGGCCAATCCGACGCCGGCGCCGGCACCCGCGACGCCGGTGTGCGAGGTGCGCGGCGGCCGGCTGAGCGAGATCTCCGGGATGGTCGCCACGGACGGCGGGTTCGTCATGGTCAACGACGGCGCGGACGACGAGGCCCGCCGCCGGATCTTCTTCCTGGACGAGCGGTGCTCCGTCGTACGGAGCGTGTCCTATCCGTCGCGTCCGCGCGACACGGAGGACCTGGCCGTCGGAGCGGACGGCACGGTCTGGGTGGCGGACACCGGCGACAACGACCGCTCCCGGCAGACGATCGCGGTGTGGAAGCTGCCGCCGGGTGCCGACCGACCGGTGCTGTACCGCATGGCGTACCCGGACGGCCCGCACGACGCCGAGGCCCTGCTGGTGACCGCCGACGACCGGCCGCTGGTCGTGACCAAGTACTCGGCCACGCTGTACGCCCCGAGCGCCCCCCTGCGCCCGGGCACGACGGCGAGGCTGGAGAAGGTGGGGCAGGCCCGGCTGCCGGCCTCCACGACGAGCAACCCGTTCGGGGCGCTCGGCCGCACGGCGGTCACCGGTGCCGCCACCGCGCCGGACGGACGCCGGGTGGTCCTGCGCACGTACGCCGACGCGTACGAGTTCGACGTCAGCGACGGCGACGTGGTCTCGGCGTTGACCGGCGGAACGCCACGGGTCGTCGCGCTGCCGGACGAGCCGCAGGGCGAGTCGGTCACCTACAGCCGCGACGGGCAGTCCCTGCTGACCGTGTCCGAGACGGCCGACCAGCCACCCGGGACGCTGCCCACGGTCCTGCGCTACCCGCTGCCGGCGCCCGTCGCGTCCCCCACGTCGCCCGCCGCGCCCGAACCGACGGTCCGCGCCGCCGGCGACGGGACCGGCCGCTCCGGCGCCCTGGGGACCTACCTCGTGGCGGCCGGCGCGCTCGGGCTGGCGCTGATCGCCGTGGGGCTGGTCGCGCTGGCCCGCGCGCGGCGTTCCCGGTCGCGCTGACCGAGGACGCGGCGCTGATCCGCGCGCTGGCGCCGGGGTCGTGCCCGCCGTCCCGGTCCCGGGCCACGGGGTCGTGCCCGCCGCCCCGGCTCCCGGGAGCGCGCCGGGTCAGGCACCGTCCCCGTGGGACGGGCCCGCCGTGTGCAGGCCGGTGAACAGGGCGGCCAGCAGGTCGGCGCGCGCACCGAGGCCAGCGGCCGAGACCCACTCGTGCCGGGCGTGCGCGCCCCCGCCGGGCGGGGCGAGCCCGTCGACGGTGGGACGGCCGAGCGCGCCCGTCGTGTTGGTGTCGGCGGCGCCGTCGGCCGGGCGACCGGCGAGGCGCTGACCGAGGCCGGCGGCGACGGCCACGATCCGGTCCAGCAGGTGCGCCCCCGCCTCGTCCGGCTGCCAGGTGGGCCGGTGCGACAGCAGCCGGGTGGCGAGCCGGGCGCGCCCGCGTACCGGACGCAGCGCCGCCAGGCCGGCGAGGACGGCGTCCTCGTTCCCGGGGTCGGTGAAGCGCAGGCCGAGGTCGGCGTGGGCCGCGCCGGCGACCACGTTGGTCCGGCCCCCGCCGGCGACGGTGCCGGTGTTGAGCAGGACCGGCCGGCCCGCGACGAGCGCGCGGACCCGCACGAGCTGATCGACCAGTTCGTCGATGGCGTTGACCCCGGCGTCAGGGTCGAGCGCGGCGTGCGCCTCGGCGCCGGTGACCTCGATGCGGACCCGGGTGCTGCCGCGCCGGCCGGTCTTGAGGTCGCCGCCGGGATGCGGCGGCTCCAGGCCGAGCACCGCGCGGGCCCGGCCCGCCTCGGCCCGGACCAGCCCGGTGGCGGTGGGCGAGCCGATCTCCTCGTCGGCGACGACGACGACCCTGATCTCGGGGTGCGGGGCGCCCTCGCGTACGACGCGCGCCGCCGCCGCGAGCAGTGCGACGAGCCCGGCCTTGGTGTCGTAGACGCCGGGGCCGCGGACGGTGTCGCCCTCGACGGACCACGGCATGCCCGCCAGCGTGCCGACCGGCCAGACGGTGTCGTAGTGGGTCAGCAGCAGCAGCGGACCGCCCGCGACCCCGCACGCCGGGAGGGTCCAGACCAGATGGTCGCCGTCGGGGTGCGGCTCCCGGGCAGTGTGGAAGCCGGCGTCAGCGGCGTCCGCGTCGAGCACGTCGGCCAGCGCGGCCAGCGCCCGCCGGTCGCCGGTCGGCGACTCGTGCAACGTGTAGCGGCGCAGCGCGGCGAGCGCGGGACCGGGATGCGACGACGACGACACATACGGACACTATGATCGAACCAAGACCTTGTCAACGAGCGGACGTTACGGCAGCCTGGCAGACATACGATCGCTATCTTGGGAGGAGGGCAGGCGCGATGGCCGATGACACCCGCGGCATCGTGGCGCGCGACCTCGCCGGGCTGGCCGAGCGGACGGCGGCGTCGGCGCTCTACCGGAGCGTCTTCGGCTACGAGGGTCCCGAGCACGCCGTCAGCCCCCGCCTCCTGGCCGCGCTGGGCGAGAACGCCGGAACCGCGATCGGCGCCTTCGACGAGGACGGCTGCCTCGTCGGCTTCTGCTACGGCTTTACAGGCGTCGAGCACGGCGAGCTCTACCACTACTCGCAGGCCGCCGTAGTCGACGCGCGGGTCCAGGGGCGCGGTGTCGGCCGTCTGCTCAAGCACGCCCAGGCCGACGCCGCCCGGCGCGCGGGCGTGCACACGATGCGGTGGACCTTCGACCCGTACGCGCTGCGCAACGCCCACTTCAACCTGAACGTGCTGGGCGCCGTCGGGATCCGCTTCCTGCCCGACTTCTACGACGACGGCGGCAGCGACCGCGTCCTGGTCCGCTGGGACCTCGACCGCGCCCGGGGCAGCACGCCGACGCCCGCCCCCGGGCACGCGGCCGTGGACTCCCCCGCCGACGACCGTACGGCCGCGCGGGCGCCCGACGAGCGGGCGCGGCTGCGCCGGGAGCTGGCCGACCGGTTCGCCACGGGCGGACGGCTGGTCGGCGTCGTGCGGCGCACCCGGACCCCCGGCCGCGTCAGCTACCTGTTCGAACGGGACGAGACATGACCACGACGAGATCGACGCCCGCGGAGCGCTTCGACCGCAACGTGCAGCGCAGGTCGGCGCAGGTGCTCAAGCAGCGGGTCCTGGAGCAGCAACGCACCGAGTTCGCCAGGGCCCTGGCGTGGGCCGCCGAGCAGGACGCGATCGAACGGGCCGCGGCCCTCATCGTGTCGGCCCGGCGCCGGTACCTGCTCGGCCACGGCAAGTCGCTCGGCTTCGCGTCCCTGCTCGCCGCCGACCTCAGCGCCGGGCTCTCCGGCGTACACCTCGTCGACGGCGCGGCGCTGCGCTCCCTCGACGTGCTCGGCGACATCCGCCAGGGCGACCTGCTCGTGGCCGTCTGCATGGCGCGCTACCGGCGCGAGACCATCGACGTCGCCGCCGCGTACGTCCGCCACGGCGGTCGGCTGGTGCTCGTCACCGACGCCGAGGACGCGCCGTTGGCCGAGAGCGCCGCCGCGCGCATCGTCATCGGCGCCGACAGCGCCTCGTACGCCAACTCCCCCACCTCGGTGGTGCTCGCGCTGCACCTGCTCGCGACCCTGACCATCGCCAGCTCGAAGGGCGCCGGTCGCCGCCTGCGCGAGCGCGACGCCCTCGCCGCCGAGCTCGGTCTCTACGCGGAGCGGCCGTGACCGGCCGGTGGCGGGGCGCGGAGGCCGCCCACGGGCCGGCCCGGGGCCACGCCGAGCACGGGAAGGGGGCGTCGTGAGGCGGATCGAGGTGGTGGAGCTGCGCCGGGTCCGGCTGCCGCTCGTGCGCCGGTTCCAGACCAGCTCCCACGCCAAGCGCGAGCTGGAGCACGTCCTGGTCACGCTCACCGACACCGACGGCGCAGTGGGGTGGGGCGAGATCGCGTCGCCGAGCGGGCCGTTCTACTGCGCCGAGACCGTCGAGAGCTGCTGGGCGGTCGCCCGGGACCACCTCGCGCCGATGGTGCTGCGCACCGACTGGGCGCACCCGGCGGAGCTGGCCACGGCGCTCGGCAAGGTACGCGGCAACCACTTCGCCCGCGCCGGTTTCGACATCGCCGCCTGGGCGCTGTGGTCGACCGCGAACGGCGTCTCCCTCGCGCACGCGCTGGGCGGCTCGCGCGGCACCGTCGAGGCGGGCGTCTCCCTGGGCATCGAACCCACCGTCGACGACCTCCTCGCGCAGGTGCGGCTGCGGGTAGACGAGGGCTACCGCCGGATCAAGCTCAAGATCGCGCCCGGCTGGGACGTCGAGCCCGTACGGGCCGTCCGCGCGGCGCACCCGGACGTGCCGCTGCACGTCGACGCCAACGGCGCCTACCGGGACGTCCCCGGGCACCGGGCCGTCCTGGAGGCGCTCGACGGCCTGGGCCTGATGATGATCGAGCAGCCGTTCGCGCCACGGGACCTCGTCGCGCACGCCGCCCTCCAGGAGCGGATCGACACCCCCGTCTGTCTCGACGAGTCCGTCGAGGAGGTGGACGACCTCGTCACCGCGCTGCGGCTGGGCGCCGTACGCGTCCTCAACGTCAAGGTCTCGCGGATGGGCGGGCTGACCCACGCCGTACGGGCGCACGACCTCGCGCGCGAGCACGGTGTCCCGGTCTGGTGCGGCGGTATGCACGAGTTCGGCATCGGGCGGGCCGCCAACGTCGCGCTGAGCGCACTCGCCGGCTTCACGCTGCCCTCCGACGTCTCCGGCTCCGACAAGTACTACGCCCGCGACGTCACCACCCGCCCGATCGTGAGCACCGACGGCCTCGTCGCGGTGCCTGACTCGCCCGGGCTCGGCTGGGACGCCGACCTGCCGTACGTCGAGGAGAGGACCACCGACCGGCTCGTGCTGCGGGCGGGCGCGGCGTGACGGTCGCCCGGGTGGCCTGACCGGCACCACGGGCGGTCACCGGGACGCCTGGTCACCGCGATCGCCTGCCCGGTGGCCCCCGATTCCTTGACACGCGATCGACGTGGCTGAAATCCTTCCGGCGAAGGGGGTCCGATGAGCGCTGACGACGACGACACCCGGACGTACGCGGTGGTCGTGAACGACGAGGAACAGTTCTCGATCTGGTGGGACGACCGGGAACTGCCCGCCGGCTGGCGGCGCGAGGGCACCACCGGGACACGTGCCGAGTGCCTCGCCCACATCGACGAGGTGTGGACGGACATGCGGCCGCTGTCGTTGCGGCGCTGGATGGACGAGCACGCCGCGACCGGCTGACGCCGCACCGGACGAGGGCGCAGGAACGGCAGCCTCCGGCGGTA
The DNA here is from genome assembly GCF_059359355.1 of Micromonospora sp. ZG13. Lineage (NCBI taxonomy): Bacteria > Bacillati > Actinomycetota > Actinomycetes > Micromonosporales > Micromonosporaceae > Micromonospora > Micromonospora sp. ZG13. The sequence continues at coordinate 344,710 of NZ_JCADBQ010000006.1, read as the reverse complement.
TCCGGCCCTCGCCGTGCAACGTACGGCCTTCGAAGTCGACGGCGAGCACGGCGTGGCGCAGGTCGTGCCGCCCACCGTGGCGTCGGACCTGCGGCGGCGGGACGCGCGCCCGCCGACTACGCCGCGCGCCGGGCCGGCCGGGAGCCCGACCCGCCGCGCCGGCCGCCGTACGCGGACTTCGTGCGGCGGTGGGGCACGCGCGACCCGAGCGCCGGCGACGCGTTCTCGGAGGAACACCTCGCCGGGGCCCCGGAGGTCCCGCACCCGGGCCGGGCGCAGCACGGTGACGTTGCCCCGGCTGTGCGCCGCGGCCAACAGCGCCGGGTCCAGCACCTCGCGGGGCACGCCCATCCGGCACGAGTAGACGTCCTCGCGCGGGTAGACCGCTCGACGACCTCGTCGCCGATGCGCTGGGTGTCGTCGTAGGTGGGCGGGGCCCCGCAGGCCAGGACCGTCCCCAGCAGGCCCCGCTCGGCCCGCGCGAGGTTGCCGGAGCGGTCCCAGGTGGACTGCCGCGGCCAGATCGCGGTGGTCCGCGAGGCGTCCAGGGCGAGGACGCGCCCGGCGTACGGCGCGAGGGCCCAGGCGGTGGACGCTCCGGCCACCGGCCATGACGACCTCCCAGTGGCCGACGATCACGCCGGCACCGACTCGACGCGGTGCTGCTCGGGCGGGCTCCCGACGTCGTCACGCGACACGGCTCAGCCTCCGATCCGCACCCGACCCGGGGAAGGGAGCGGCCCGGCGGGCAGCCCCGGGCAGCGGGTGCCGGGACGGCTGCCCCGGGCCCCGCGCGGGGCGGGCGGCCGGGTGCGCGCAGCCCGTCGCAGAGACCTCGTTTGTTACTGGCGGATTACCCAAGACCATTAAATTCACCCAGGTCAGCGGGCTCGCGTGCGGGACGTGGGGTGCAATGTGAACAGTCAGACGATCGCCCGGCCGGAGCCCCGGCTCGAGGTCCGGAATCTCCGGTGGCGACAGCTGTGGGCGGGCGCGCGGCTGCTCGCCGAGGCGTACGAAGACGGCGCCATCTGGGCCGCCGCCGGCTCGCTGCCCCGGTGGCAGCGCCGGTCGGCGCTGACCGCCCTCTATTTGGCGGAACTGGTGATCGCCCAGCTGATGAGCTCGGGCATCACCCTCGCCGCGTACCGTGCCGACCGGCTCGACGGGATCCTCGTCCTCTACGGCGACGAGCGCACCACGCCGTGGTGGGGTTGGGCGCTGCGCTCGGTGGCGTGCCTGCTGGCCGGGCCGCGGGCCGTGGTGCACGCCGTCCGGATCTCCAACGCGCTGGACCGGATGCGCCCCAGCCGCCCGCACGTGTGGTTCGCGGTGCTCGGCCGGCGGGTCGACTCGGTCGGCGTCGGCTACGTCCTCATCCGCGCCGGCCAGGCGCGGGCGGACGCCCTCGGCCTGCCCGGCTACCTGGAGACCTCGGCCGGCCCGGAGCAGGTGCAGATCAACGAGATGCTCGGCTGGACCTCGGTCGACGAGTACGTGCTGAGCACCGGGAGCGTCATCAAGACGATGTGGCGCGACAGGACGGCTCCGTCGTGACCGCGGCCGGATTGTGTCGCGGGCTCGACACGCTCTTCGCGGTCCCGCCGGAGCACCGGCTCGACGACGTCGACCGCGTCACGGCCCGGCAGGTGCTCGGTTGCGACGACCACACGCTGTCCGAGCTGCTGGACCGTGGCCTCCCGGCCAGCGGCGACGCGGGCGAGGAACGCTTCGACTCGCGCGACCTGTTCAACCTGGCGCTGTACTCCGGTACCGGCACGACGGTGCCGGAGCAGGCCTTCGCCTACTCGCTGCGGTGGATGCGCGCGTCGACCGAGGAGCTGCTCTCGCCCCGCGCCTCCCGGTTCGCGCTGAGCGTCGCGTGCGCCGCCGACGCGTGCGGCCCGCAGCCGACCAGCGTGCTCGCCCTGCCGCGCCCCGAGCGCTGCGGCGGCGCGGTGCACGACCTGACGGTCGAGCCCACCGGCGGCACGGTCGGGCCGGACGACGACACCGTCACCCGTACGGCGTCGCAGCTCGCCGTCACCGCCACCGTCCACACCCGCGGCGAGCGGGCCGAGCTGCGCTCACCGGAGCTGCGCGCGATCGCCGCCGAGTTCGCCGCCATGGACCTGCGCTGGGTCAAGCTGCCCGAGGCCCTGAGCGACGACGTCGACCTGGTGACCACGCGCGGCGTGGCGAGCTGCGACTCGGCGAGCCGGTACCTGGCCGGGCTCTGCGACCGGGCCGGCTTCGCGGCGGTCACCCGGATCGGCTGGGTGGTCGGCATGCTCGACCTGGTCCACGCGTGGGTCGAGGTCGAGGACGACGACGGGGCGACCAAGGTCATCGACCCGGTCTTCGCGCTCTTCTCCGCCACCGTGCGCGACGCCAACCCGCTGCTGCGCGACCCGGCCGTCGCGCTGCGCACCAACCGCCTCATCCCGACCGGCCTGTCCACCGGAGGGACCGTCGCCGCGCACCGCTGCGCCGGCGGACCGACGGCGGCCCGGGTCACCACGAAGATCCTCCCCGCACCGACGCGCCCCCAGGAGGGGTCATGAGCACGACCGAGACGGTTCCCGAGTTCCTCACCGCGTTCCTGCGCGCCAGATGCCCCGACATCGACTCGGTCGGGGTCGACGAGGACCTCGTGGACACCGGCGTCCTGAACTCGATGCACTTCGTCGAGCTGCTCTACCTGATAGAGGCGGAGCTGGGCACGGAGATCTCCCTCGACGAGGTGAGCACGGACGACTTCCGCACGATTTCGCGGATCACGCGACGTTTCTTCACCCCGGGGCAGGGCCCCGGCGCGACACCCAAGGAGTAGCAATGTTGGAGACCCGTGTCCGCGAGGTGGTGGCCTCGGTGTTCGGTGTCGCGCCGGGCGAGTTGCCCGAGCGGCTGGACCCGGACACCGTGCCGGGCTGGACCTCGCTGCGCCAGATCCAGCTCATGATGGCGCTGGAGAAGGCGTTCGGCATCGAGATCGACCCGAACCTGCTGCCGGCCCTGGCGTCGGGTTCGGCGATCGTGCGTTACCTCGAGGAGACGCTGGCGGTCCCGGACGGGACGAGCCGATGAGGGCGTACCACCCGCAGTTGCGCACCGTGCACGACGTCGTCGCCTTCCACGCCGCGCAGCGCCCGGAGCACCCGGCGGTGCACTGCGAGGACCGTACGGTCAGCTACGCCGAGCTGCACCGGTCGAGCAACCGGACGGCGCACGCCCTGCGGCGCGCGGGGGCGACGGCCGGGAACCGCGTCGCCTACCTGGGCAAGGAGTCCGAGCACTACTACGACGTCCTGTTCGCCTGCGCCAAGACCGGCACCGTGCTGGTGCCCATCAACTGGCGGCTGCGCGCCGGCGAGATCCGCCACATCATGCGCGACTCCGGCAGCACGGTCCTCTTCTGTGACGAGGACCTGCTGGACACCGCCGAGGCGCTGCGGCCGGACCTGCCCGAGCTGCGCGAGGTGGTGTCGCTGGCCGACTTCACCGGCTGGCAGGGCGACGAGGACGGGGATCTGGAGCCGTCCTGGACCGAGGAGCAGCCGCTGGCGCAGGTCTACACCAGCGGCACGACGGGCAATCCCAAGGGCGTCGTGCTGGCCCACCGCAGCTTCTTCGCGGTGCGTGACGCGCTCGCCTCCGAGGGCCTGGACTGGATCGACTGGCGTCCCGACGACGTGAGCCTGATCGGCATCCCCGGCTTCCACATCGGTGGGCTCTGGTGGTCGATCCAGGGCTTCAGCGCCGGCATCACCAACGTGTCGGTCCGGGTGTTCGCCGGACACGAGGCGGTCCGCCTCATCCGCCGGCACGGCGTCACCACGGCGTGCGTCGTACCGGCCCAGTTGCAGATGATGCTCGCGCCGCCCCGGCCCAAGCGGGAGGACTTCGTCTCGCTGCGCAAGATCGTCTACGGCGGGTCGCCGATCTCCGAGGCGCTGCTCGCGCGCAGCATCGAGATGTTCGACTGCGACTTCGCGCAGATCTACGGCCTGTCGGAGAGCGGCAACACCGCGGTCTGCCTGCCGCCGTCGGCGCACGTCGTCGGCGGGCCGCGCATGCAGGCGGCCGGTCTGCCGTACCCGGGCTTCGGTGTGAAGATCATCGACGGTACGGGCCGGGTCCTGCCGCCGTACGAGGTCGGCGAGATCTGCCTGTCCACCCCGGCGCGGATGATCGAGTACCGGGGCCTGCCCGAGGCCACCGCCGCGACCCTGGTCAACGGCTGGCTGCACACCGGCGACGCCGGCTACCTGGACGCCGAGGGCTTCCTGTTCGTCCGCGACCGGATCAAGGACACGATCATCGTGGCCGGCGAGAACGTCTATCCGGCGGAGATCGAGAACGCGGTCAGCGCGTACCCGGGTGTGGTCGAGGCCGCCGCTGTCGCCGTGCCGCACGAGCACTGGGGCGAGGTCGTGCACTGCTTCGTGGTGACCCACCCCGACCAACCCGTGACCGCCCGCGACCTCACCCCGTTCCTGCGGGGGCGGATCGCCGACTTCAAGATCCCGGCGAGCTACGAGTTCGTCGACCAGCTGCCCCGCAACCCCAGCGGAAAGCTCCTCCGCCGGGAGCTGCGTGAAAGGTTCTGGCAGCACCTGGAGCGGCGCGTGGCCTGACGGCCCGCCGGTCCCGTTCTGGCTCCACGACCCTCACCCTTCATGCAAAGGCGGACCCATGCACATCTTCCTGCGACACAACAGCGACCGCATCGCGCTCTCGATGGGTAACCCCAACCGGATCTCGCTCGGCTACTCGGAGGACCCGCGGACGGTCGCGAAGAGACTTCCGCGTCGCGGCAACGACGAGCCGAAGAACGTGCTCCTGCTGGGCGCGAACGGCTTCGTCGGCATGCACATGCTGCGCGAACTCCTCGGCGACGCCCGCGTCGCGACGGTCTACGCCCTGGTACGCCGCAAGGGCGACAAGTCCGGCGAGGACCGCATCGCCCGGCAGCTGCGCAAGTACAAGCTGGAGCTGCCCGACAGCGGGAAGCTGTCCGTCCTGGAGGGCAGCTACCTGGACCCGGCGATGGGCCTCGACCCCGCCACGTACGACGAGCTGCTCACCGAGGTCGACGTGGTCATCGACGCCGCGGGGGCGACGACCCACGACTACCCCTACTCCCGGTACCGCGAGGAGAAGGTTCTGCCGACGCTGCGGCTCGCGGAGTTCTGCCTGCAGAAGCGGTTCAAGACGCTGCACGTCATCGGCTCGGTCGGCAGCGAGGTCTACCAGCAGTGGCGCGACTTCTACCGCAACAGCTTCTTCTACACCGGCTACAGCCGGATGAAGTGGGTCGTCAAGCACATCAGCCTGCGGGCCAACCGCGACGGGGTGCCGATCCACATCTACCAGGCGCCGTTCGCGTTGGGCGGCCCGGGCACCGGGTTCAAGGACCCCGGGATGGAGTACTCGTTCTGGAACATGATCTCCCACATCCTCCAGCTCGGCATGGTCTGGGACTCGGAGGTCACCAGCCCGGTCGTGGCGGGCGACGTGCTGGCCCGGTCCGTGGTGGCCAACGCCCTGTCGAGCGCGCCGAGGGTGATCAGCTACCCGGTGACCCCCGTGACGACCGAGGAGATCGCCGAGCGGTTCAAGCTGAAGCTGGTGCCGTGGGCGACGTTCCGCCGCGAGCTGGTCCGCCAGCACCGCTTCCGGCCCGGTCAGATCGACTGGTCGAAGCCGGTGGCCAGCATCCGGCGCGGCCGGCAGCAGTCGAAGTTCGTCAGCTCCCTGTTCCCCCGGTCGTTCCACACCCTGCTGAACAACATCCACACCGCCGCGTCGAACCCGACGACGGTGCGGATCGACGCCGACCTGCCGTCGATCGACGTCATGGAGAACAACGCCAGGCGGATCCGCAAGCTCGGCAGGTACCTGCCCGAGAACACGCCGGCTCCCGTCGCCGTCGGCGCGAGCGTCCCCGCTCCGGCTCCCGCCCCCGAGCCGGTGGCCGTCGGGGCGGTCTGACGCCCCGCCTCTCCCGGCAGCCGGCCGCTTCCCCCTCCGGGTGGGCAGCGGCCGGCTGCTTTTCACCGCGCCGGAGCGACCGGCTGGCCTGCGCCTCCGACCCGGTCACCGGCCCTGGTTAGCGTCGCCAGGTCAACGCGGCCGGCGACGGCGTCGAGCGGCCGAATTCCGGGCCGAACGCGTCGGTGCGCAGCGTGGCCCCGAATTGCGACGGAGCTTCACGAACGGAATCTTCGCGGCGTCCGCCCTCGCCATAAACCGTCGCGCACACCAATGGCCCATTCATCGCCCACCGGTCGGGAATTGCCTGCCCGGAGGCCGCTCTCTGCCGCCTTTGCGCCTGTTCCACGCCGCCTCCTGGAGGATTCCTCACGGCCGCCTCGCATTCTCATCGACTTCTGCTGCACGTCGGCGAATGAACGGCGATCGACCTCTTGGCAAGGCGTCAACGCATTCGCTACCTTCTTTATGTCGCAAGCGAGAACGGATGGGAGGAGTTGTCATGACGGTGCGCCGACCGCAGACCTGTTCCGCATTCTCGACGGGCTCCACGAAAGCCGCCGAAGACGACTCCCCTGCCGCAGGCGCCAGCCGACCGGCTGCCATCCCGAACGCGTTTCCGCGGCACTGAGGTTCCCCCGTACGCCCGTCTCGAAAGCCGGCGGAGACGGTCCCGTCCAGGGGTGCACGAGCCCACCGCGCCGGAGAGGAGGTACGAGCCATGGCCTTCGACATCGTGATCGTCGAGACGAACGAGGAAGTCCTGAACCACGGGGCCGTCTGACGAGCCCGGTGCCGGACCCGCACGCGGGTCCGGCACCATTTCCGTTCATCGTGCGTGGGAAAGGCATCGGAATGCGTGTACGCCGCCGCGACCAGCTCATCTGCCGCTGGGACAGCGATGCGCTGATGGTCGCCCTGCCCGGCCAGCGCCGATGGCTGCGCGTCACCCCCGACCTGTTCGCCCTGTTGCAGCGCCTGGACGACTACACCGACGTCGACGAGGTCGCCGCCCACTTCGGGGACGAGGCTGCCGAGGCCGCCACCCGGGCGCTCCACCAGCTCCGCGACGCCGGCATCCTCGTGGCCGACACCGACGACGACGCCACCCCGCCCGTCTGGCAGCACTGGGGTCCGGTCGCGTCCCGCATGCACATCGAGGCCCGCGACGCCAACTACCTCGTGGATTCGCCGCGCCGGGACGCCACCGCCGCGCAGATCGTCGCCGACGGCGAGCCCCCGGCACCTTTCAAGCGCTACCCGCACGCCCCGGCCGTGCACCTCCCCCGGCGCGCCCTGCCGCTGCGTTCGCCCGTCGAGGAGGTGTTCGCCGCCCGGCGCACCCACCGCGCGTTCGCCGGGACCCCGGTCGGGATCGACGCGCTCGCCACCGTGCTGGCCTGCACCTTCGCGCCCCAGCGTTTCCTCGACGGCGGCGCCTTCGGCCCGCAGCAGGGGCGCATCAGCGCCTCCGCCGGCGGCCGGCACGAGGTCGAGTGCTACGTGGCCGTCTACGACGTCACCGGGGTGCCGCCCGGCCTCTACCACTACGCTCCCGAGGTGCACCGCCTCGAACTGCTCGACGCCAGCGTCGACCGGCAGCGCATCGCCGCCCTGGCCTACGAGCAGGAGCCCTCCTACCAGGGGGCCTTCACCTGCCTCACCACCACCGTCGCCGCCCGCCTGTCCTGGAAGTACCGGCACCCGCGGGCCTACCGGCTGTGGATGTTCGACGCCGGCCACTACGGTCAGACCTTCGCGCTGACCTGCACCGCACTGGGCCTGGCGCCGTTCCAGACGGTGGCGTTCCACGACAGCGGCGTCGAGGCGATGCTCGGGGTGGATGGCGACCACGAGTTCGCCACCTACCTGCTCTCCGCCGGCAATCCCGCTCCCGGCGACGGCATCCGCCCCGTGGGGCCGGAGTACCCGCCTCCGGCCCGCCTCGCCGCCAGCACGCACCGGTCACCCGCCGACCTGGCGGCCGGCGAGGACCAGCTCGGATGAGCGCGACCGACCGCACCGGCGTCCCCCGTCGTACGCCATGAGCGCCGCCACCAGCCCGGCCACCGTGCCGGTGGAGAAGCTGAGCCAGCATCCGCGGTTCCTGCGGGTGTGGGCCAGCCAGTCCGCCGGAGCGGTCGCCGACCAGATCCTGCCGGTGGCGTTCGCGCTGCACGCCGTGCAGCTCGGGGCCGGCGCCGGCACCATCGCCGTCATCCTCGCCGGCCGGGCGATCGCCCTGGTGGTCTGCCTGCTCGCCGGCGGCATCCTCGCCGACCGCGTCTCGCGGCCCCGGATCCTGTTCACCGCCGACGCGCTGCGCACCGCCATCGTCCTCGGCACGCTCTTCGCCCTCGACGATCTGCCCCTGGCGGCGCTCGGCATCGTCACCGCGCTGTCCGGCGTGGCCGAGTCGCTGTCCCGGCCGGCGATGCGCTCGCTGGTCCCGGCGCTGCTCCCCACCGCCCTGCTGGAACGCGGCAACGCCCTGGTCTCCGCCGTACAGCGCTCCGCGACCCTGCTCGGGGCGCTCGCCGGCGCCGCGATCGTCACCGCCATCGGCATCCACGCCGCGCTGGGCCTGGCCGCCCTCCTCTTCGCGACCGGCGCCCTCGCGGTGCTGGGCGTACGCGACATCGCCGCCGGCAACCGGCCCGGCAGCAGCGTCCTGGCCGACGCCCGGGCCGGCATCGCCACCGTCCGGCGCCGCCCCTGGGTCGCCGCCGTCATGGCCGCCGTGGCGGTCCAGCTCTTCGCCGGCACCGCGCCGAGCCTGACGCTGCTCCCGCTGATCGCGGCGGACCGCCTCGGCGGCGAGCTCGCCTACGGGTTCGTCCTCGCCGCTGCCGCCGCCGGCGCGCTGCCCGCCATCGCCCTGGCCGGCCGGTGGCGGCCCCGCCGGCCCGGCACGGTCAGCATGCTCGCCCTCACCACGTACGCCGCCCTGCCCGGCAGCCTCGCCTTCGCCCTGCCGCTGCCGGTCACGGCCGTCTGCTTCGCGGTCGGCGGATTCGTCGTGGAGATCTACTTCCTCTACTGGCTCTCCGCCCTGCAACGCGAGATCCCCGCCGAGGTGCTCGGCAAGACCCTCGCCCTGGATCAACTCAGCGCCTTCGCCCTGCTGCCGGTCGGGTACGCCCTCACCGGGCCCGCCGTCGCGGCGTTCGGGATCCGGCCCACGCTCCTCGCGGCGGCCGTCCTGACCGCCGCGGCCAGCGCCGTCACGCTGCTGGTCCCCGGGGTCAGCACCTTCAGCGACCCCGCCCGCGCGCGCCGCGGCGAAGCGCCGGTTGGCAACGACCACAGCGGATGATCCATCGGGTACGCGGAAACGGGCCGTGACCGGCTCGCGGCCACGGCCCGTTCCGACGGGGACACCGGTGCCGGGGTCAGCCCGCCCGGACGGCGGCGGCGGTGACGCCGGTGACGCTCCCACCCGACCTGGTGACGTGGTAGGTGACGGTCGTGCCGCTCCAGAAGTGGAAGGTGAGGGTCACCCGGGCACCGTCGTCGACCGCCGCGAAGAACGCCTCGGTCAGCGTGATGCGGTTGCCCGGGTAGTCGGGGGCGAAGGCCACGTCGAACTCCTTGAACGGCGTCCAGTCGTGCGGGCCGGCATTGCGGCCGTCGGCGTACCTCGCCTCCATGGTGGCGAGCTGGTCACCGCGGAACTGGGTCGGGACGGCGAACGAGGTCGTGTTCCCCGTCGCGTTCGACAGCACCGGAGGGTCGTACGTGACGACGTCGATCCGCCACGGCACCCCGGCGGAGAACCGCGCCTGGAGGGTGGCGTTCACCCCGTACGCCCGGTTGCCCACCAGCCGGGTCAGCGCGCTGGCGGTCAGCGTGAGCTGGTTGCCCGACACGGTGTAGTCGCTGCCCCGTACGAGGGCGGTGCCGCCCTGGTACAGCCCCTGGAAGGTGGTGCCGTTCGGGTTCAGCGTCAGCGACCGGGCGGCGACGGAGCCGGTACGCGGCACGTACACCTGATCGGACGAGGCCGTCCCGGAGCGGGTGGTCCAGCTCGACCTGATCTGCGCGAACAGCTCGGGGTCCTTCCACCGCAGGGCGGTGCGGTCGAAGTGCTGTCCGTTGTCCCAGAGCTGCGTGGTGATCTTCTTCGTCCTGGCGTACCAGCCGAGGAACTCGAAGAACTTGAGCTTCTCGCCCTGCTGGATGGTGCCGGTGTGCCGGTCGAAGCCGAGCAGGCCGTACTCGCCGATCACCACCGGGATGCCCCTGGCCACGAAGGCGTTGTGCACCCGGTCGAAGGCGTCGGTCAGGTCCTTCTGGGCGGTGGCGTCGAACCGGGTGCCGCCGGCGACGTTCACGCTGAACGGCCAGTAGCCGTAGAAGTGCACGGTGGCGATGAGGTTGCGGTCGTCGAGCTGGGTGAAGGTGTTCGCCAGCTCGTCGACGCGGGCCTGGTCAGCCGAGGTGTGCAGGGTCGGCAGGACGAGCATGCGGGTGGCGTTGTTGCCGCCGGAGGCCCGCACGATCCGGTGGAAGGACGCGTTCAGCTCGTGCAGCAGCTGCGCGTTCTGGGCGTCGCCGGAGCTGTTGGCGAACTGCGGCTCGTTGACGCTCTCGAAGTGCAGCTTCGGCGAGGCGTCCCGGAACGCGGCCGCGAGCTGGGTCCAGAGCGCGTTGTAGCGGTTGAGGACGGTGCTCCGCTCGGTCGGCATCGCGTTGATCCACTGCCACGAGTCGTGGTGGATGTTGATCATCACGTAGAAGCCGTCGTCCAGGGCCCAGCCGACGACCTCCTTGATCCGGTTCAACCACGCCGGGTCGATCGTGTACGCCGGCGCGGGGCCGTGGTGGTTGCTCCAGGTGACCGGGATCCGGATGCTGTTGAAGCCCTGCGCCCGGACGGCGTCCAACTGCGCCTGGGTGACGCGCGGGTTGCCCCAGGCGGTCTCGTCGCTGCCGACCGCGTCGAAGGTGTTGCCGAGGTTCCAGCCCGGTTGCATCGCGGCCACGTAGGCCAGCGGGTCGCCGGTCGGCGGCGGGGTGGTCGGTGGCGGGGTGGTGGGCGGGACCGTGGTGGGCGGGACCGTGGTCGGCGGGGCCGTGGTGGGACCCACGCCGCCGGTGCAGGTGACGCCGTTGAGGGCGAACACCGCGGGGGCGGTGTTGGCGCCCGACCACGTGCCGTTGAAGCCGAACGACACCGTGGCGTTGGTGCCGATGGCGGCGTTGTAGCCGAGGTTGACCGCGGTGACGTCGGCGCCGACGGAGCTGACGGTGGCGTTCCACGCCGAGGTCACCTGCTGTCCGGCGGGGAACGTCCAGGTCAGACGCCAGCCGTCGATCGGGTCACCGAGGTTGGTCACGGCCACGTTCGCGGTGAGGCCACCGGGCCACTGGTTGGCCGAGTACGCCACCCGGCAGCCGGCCGCCGCGTGCGCGCTCGCCGCGAACGTCAGGCCGAGGCTCACCACCAGCATCGTGAGGACGCCGGTGACCAGGCTCAGGCGCCATCGGGCTGCACTCGTCGTGCCTCGTTTCTCGACCATGACGCTCCTCGCGTGGGTACCGCTGGGACGGGACGGCGGGCGGTGCCGCCCGAACGCGGCCGGCACCCGATCGCGAATCGCAGGTTAAGTTTAGATTCCAAACTTTGTCAATCGGCGTATCTCTATCTGGAAGGCGGCTCCGGCCCGCCGACCGACCTCGCTCCCGGGACGGCACGGGCGCCCCTCGGCCACGGCAGCACCCCCGCGCCCGAGGGGTCAGGGACCCGGGTCGCGAAGCGTGGCCGAGACGTACCGCCCCGCGTCGGGTCCCGCCTGCGCGAGCAGTCCGCCGCCGGGTGCCCACACCGCCGAGCCGCCCGCCGCCCGCTCGAAGCCCCCGCCGGTGGACCCGGCGAAGCTCGCCGCGGCGACCCACACCCGGCGGTCGGCGACGACGCGCCGGGCCCGCTCGGCGGGCACCTGGGCGTCGCGGGCGTGCTCGAGGACGGCGGCGACGTAGACGTCCATGCCGAGCGCCGCCGTGGCGGCGTCGTGCCCGGCGAAGCGGGTGTCGCGGCAGATCGCGAGGCCCAGCCGCCAGCCGTCCACGTCGAGCACCGCGGGTCCCTCGCCGGGGCTGAACCGCTCCTCGGACCGGTGCACGTGCACCTTGCGGTACGCCACGCGCGCGCCGGCCCCGTCGACGGCCAGCATCGCGATGTGCTCGCGGCCCCCCTCGCCGCGAACGGGGGCGCCCACCAGCGCGAGGGAACCCGCCTCGGCACACGCCCGGACGATCGGCGCGAGCCCGGGGTCCCCGGCGGTGACCGCGGGCGCGTCCAGCTCGTATCCGGTCAGCGAGAGCTCGGGGAATACCACCACCCGCGCGAGCGCGGCCCGGACCACGGCGGCGTGCTCGACCGCGTTCGCGGCCACGTCGTACGCCCTGGTGTGCGGCTGGGCGACGGCGACGACGAGCGGCTGACGAAGCATGAGCCCTCCGGAGCTGGACGAGATCCTGCGCGCCGACCGTGGTCGGCGCCTGGCCGGACGGCCGGGTCAGCCGCCGACGGGGAGCACCTGCCGCCAGCCGTCCTCGACGGACCGGCGACAGGCGTCGGGCCGGTCCCCCGAGCTGACGAACAGGGCGGCCAGCAGGTCGGTGCCGTGGTCGAGGGTCTGTCGCGGCAGCGGACCGGTGGCGACCAGGGAGACCAGGCCGTGGCCGACGACCCAGCTCTGGGTGGCCAACTCCAGCGGCTCGACGTCGGCGCGGAACCGACCGGCCGCCCCGCCCCGGGCGGCGGCCCGGACCAGGTACTCCAGCGTGTCGTCCGCCGCCTGGGCGTCCTCGAGGTCGAAGTCGGCGTCGAACATGACCCGGTACAGGTCGGGGTGCTCCAACGCGTTGTGGACGTAGGCGGCGACCAGGGCGGTCAGGTCCCGGACCGGGTCCTGGGACGTCGGCACCGTGGCGAGTCGGGCCCCGAGGCGGGTGAAGCCCTCCTGCCGTACGGCCTTCCACATGCCGTCCATCCCGCCGAAGTGGGTGTAGACGGCCATCGTCGACACGCACGTCCCGGCGACCAGCGAGCGGAGGGTGACGGGTTCGCGGGTGCGGAGCATGTGCGCGGCGCGCTCGATGAGCAGGGTGCGTACCGCCGGATCCTTCGTCCTCGCCATGCCACGACGATACATAACATAGCTGTGCTATGTTTCGGCGGACACCCGGCTTCGAGGACAAGGAAGAAACGTGGCCATCACCCTGGTGAACCCCGAAGGACTGCCGACGGTCGACCTCTACCGGCAGGTGTCCGTCGCCACCGGCACGAAGCTGGTCTTCACCGCCGGCCAGGTCGCCGTCGACGCCGACGGCAACACGGTCGGCGCGGGCGACTACGCCGCCCAGGCGGAACAGTGCTACCTCAACGTGGCCACCGCCCTGGCCGCGGCCGGCGCCACCTTCGCCGACGTGGCGAAGCTGACCGCCTACGTCGTCGACTGGACGCCCGACAAGATGCCCGCGCTGATGGAGGGGATCGCCCGGGCCGCCGCGAAACTCGGCGTCACCTCGGCCCCGCCGTTCACGGGGCTCGGCATCAGCGCGCTCGCCGGCCCCGATCTCCTCGTGGAGATCGAAGCCACCGCGGTCGTCGACTGAACCGGCGCGACACGGGTCGAACGGAAGCCTGAGGCGGCGCAGCTCCGCACCCCCGAGGGCGTCCGGGCCGGCGACGTCAGCGGTTGCGAGGGGCGACCAGACCGGATTCGTAGGCGAGGACGACGAGTTGGGCGCGGTCCCGGGCGTGGAGCTTGGCCATCGCCCGGTTGACGTGGGTCTTCGCGGTCAGCGGGCTGATCACCAGACGCTCGGCGATCTCCTCGTTGGACAGGCCCTTCGCCACCAGGGCGACGGTCTCGCGTTCGCGGTTCGTCAGCCCCCGCAGCCCCGCCTCGGCACCGTCGTGGAGCGGTTCGCTGACGTACCTGTCGATCAGCCTGCGCGTGATCGACGGCGCCAGCAGCGCGTCGCCGCGCGCGGCGACCCGTACGGCGTGCAGGAGGTCCTCCGGTTGGATGTCCTTGACGAGGAAGCCGGCCGCGCCAGCGCGCAGCGCGTGGAAGACGTGTTCGTCGAGGCCGTAGTTGGTCAGGATGACGACGTGCACCCGGGCCAGGGCCGGGTCGGCGACGATGCGGCGGGTCGTCTCGATGCCGTCCATGACCGGCATCTGGATGTCGACGAGCGCGATGTCGGGCAGGCGTTCCCTGGCGAGCGCCAGGCCCTCCTCGCCATCGGCGGCCTCGGCCACCACCTCGATGTCGTCTTCCGCGTCGAGCAGCGCGCGGAAGCCGCTGCGCAGGAGCGGCTGGTCGTCGACCAGCAGGACGCGGATCATGCCGTTCCGCCCACGGGGAGCTCGGCGTGGACGGTGAAGCCGCCCCCGTTGCGGGGCTCCGCGCGCAGCCGGCCCCCGAGGGCGGTGACGCGTTCGCGCATCCCGAGCAGTCCGATGCCCGGCACCGGGGGCGCGTCCGGCGTGGCCCTGCCGTCGTCGTCGACGCGGATCGCGAGAACGTCCGGCCGGTAGTCGACGCGGACCGACGCCGTGGCGGCAGCGGCGTGACGGGCGACGTTGGTGAGGGACTCCTGGACGATCCGGTAGGCGGTCCGGTCGACCGCGACGGGCAAGTCCTGCCGCCGCCCCGCGATGGTCAACGTCGCGTCCAGACCGGACACCCGGGCACGTCGCACCAGGTCCGGTAGGTGCGCGAGCCCGTGCGGCGGGGTCCTGCCGTCGTCGCGCAGCGCCTCCAGGGTCGCTCGCAGCTCCCGGGCGGCCTCCCGGCCGGCCTCCTGGATCACCAGCAGGGCCTCCGGCACCGGTTCGCCCCGCCTGCGGGCCAGGTGGACGGCCACCTCGGCCTGCACCTTGATGACCGAGATCTGGTGGGTGAGCGTGTCGTGCAGCTCCCGCGCCATGTGCAGCCGTTCCTCGTCGGCGCGGCGCAGCGCCGCCTCCTCCCGGGTGCGTTCAGCTTCGTCCGCGCGCCGCTCGGCCTGCCGCAGCGCCTCGCCCGCCGCCCCGGCGGCGACCAGCCAGGCCAGCTCCAGTGCGCCCCGGGACCGGACGAGCGCCTCGCCCAGGGACAGGTCCGACGGCGGGGCGAGGGCCGCGAGCGGCAGAGCGGCCAGCATCGCCACCGCCGCCACGATCGTGACGACGCGGTGCCCGGCCCGTACGGCGGCGTACACCGCGAACAGGAACGCGACGGCGGGCACGTCGAGGCCGAGCGCCTGGTGGCCCGCCGCGCACAGCCCGGTGACGGCCAGGACCGCGACGGGAGCGCGCCGTGCGGCAGCCAACGCCAGGCCGCCGGCCACCAACAGCGCGTAGCCGAGCGGGTCGGCGTCGGGTCGGTCCCCGGACAGCCCCGCGACCAGCAGCGTCGCCGCCACGCCGACGGCGACCGCCCAGTCTCTGACACCGGCCGGAACGCCGGACCGTCCTGTGCGCATGGGCGCACCTTAGCCAGATCCCGCCGCCCGCGACTCCTCCTGGCAGCCGAGCGGCCGCCTGCCGCGCCCGCGGTACGCGCGCCGTCGCCTACCGCGTCCGCGGTAGCCGCCTGCGGCGGCCACGGCAGCGCGAACCGCATCCGTACGCACGACGACCGGCGGCGTGCCCGGCGACATGATCGGGCGACATCCGAAGCTCGGCAACGAGACGCACGCAGGAGGAGACGACATGAGCTCGTCACGAACCTTGAAGTCGGCCCGGCTGATGCTGGCCGCCGCCGTGGCCGCCCCGCTCGGCGGGCTCGGGCTCGCCGCGCCGGCGGCCGCACACGTGGCGACCCGACCGGCGGCCGCCGAGGCGTACGCCATGAGCGCCGGACGGCTCACGGCGGCCGCCGCCGGCGTGCTGGCGCTGGCCGGCGTGATCGTCGGTGGGCTGGCCCTGGCCCGCCCCACCAGTCGGATCGGCACCGGCGCCGGGCGGCTCGGCGCCACCCTGGCCCTGGCGGCGGCGCTGACCGGCATGGCCCTCGGCGCCGTGGTGGTGCTCACCGCCGACAGCGGCATCGGCACCGGCAACGGGCGGGGCGGAGCCTACCTGGCCCTGGTGCTGGGGCTGGCCGCCACGGTCCTCGGCGGGCTCGCCATGGTTCGCTCCCGGCGCACCGGCTGACCGCCGCGACGACCGGCCGGGACGGGGTGGGCGCCGCGGCGCGGGCAGCCGTGGCCGCGGCGCCGACCGGATCGGCGGACCGCCCCCGTCACCGCCGGCCGAGGACCTTGTGCAGCCAGGTGAGTTGTTCGAGCTGATGCGCCGCCTCGCCGCCTTCGTGGTCGTTGAACTCGTACACGCGCAGCTCCTTCTCGCCGCCGTAGCGGTGGTAGGCGGCGAAACAGGTCGAGGGCGGGCAGACCTGGTCCAGCATCGCGATGGAGAACAGCGCGGGCGCGGTCGCGCGGGGCGCGAGCACGGCGGCGTCGAAGTAGGACAACGTGCGGAACACCCGGCCGGCCCGGTCGCGGTGCAGCTTCAGGTATTCGGCGATCTCGCCGTAGGGGCCGCGGAGGGCGACCTGCACGCCACGGCGGAAGTCGCACAGGAACGGCACGTCGGGCATGGCCGCCGCCACGCCCGGGAACAGCGCCGCCACCTCCAGCGCCAGGCCACCGCCCTGGCTGACGCCCGTGACGGCGACGCGGTCGGCGTCGACGGCGGGATGTTCCCGCGCGGCGCGGGCGAACCGCACGGCGTCGGTGATCAGCCTGCGGTAGTAGAAGTCGTCGGGATCGGTGACGCCGCGCGTGAGGAAGCCGGGCACGGTGCCGCCCGGATGAGGGTGCGGGTCGGCGGTGCTGCCGGCGGCGGCGCTCCAGCCCTGGCCCCGGGTGTCCATGATCAGATGCGCGAAGCCGGCCGCCGCCCAGAACAGCTTCTCGTGCGGCAGGCCGCGGCCTCGGCCGTAACCGAGGTACTCGACCACGCACGGCAGCGGCCCTGCGACGTTCGTGGGCAGGTGCAACCAGCCGTGCACGGGCTCGCCACCGTATCCGGGGACGGTGACCGAGAATGTACGGACCTGGGTGAGGCCGGTGTCGACGGGTTCGTACGCCGCCGGTCCCGCCCCGCCGTCACCCAGCGTCCGCGCCCAGAAGGCGTCCAGGTCCTCGGGAACGGCCAGTTCGGGCCGGTACGCCCGGCAGTCGGCGAGGGTCAGATCGCTCAGCGCCACAGTGTGACCTCCGTGCCAGACAGGATCGTCGGGTGTCGTCGTGCGGGTGCGACCGGCGACGACGGCCGAGGGGCGGCCGCCGTACGCCCCGGTCGCTATCGGGCGCCGGCCATGGCGGACGCGAACCAGCCGGTGATGGTGGTGGGGTGGGTGATCGCCGTGCCGACCACCACCGCCCACGCGCCGGCCCGCAGCGCCTGCGCCGCCTGCGCGGGGGTGTGGATGCGGCCCTCCGCGACCACCGGCACGTCGACCTCGCGGGCGAGCCGGGCGACCAGGTCCAGGTCCGGGCCGGGCTGCTTGCGGGTGTACGCCGTGTAGCCGGCCAGGGTGGTGCCCACCAGGTCTGCGCCCGCCTCGGCGGCGGCCACCCCCTCCTCGAAGGTGGCGCAGTCGGCCATCACCAGGGCCCCGGTCCGCTCGTGGACGGCGGCGACGGTCTCGCCGAGGGTACGGCCGTCGGGCCGCGGCCGGGACGTGCCGTCGAGCGCGACGACGTGCGCGCCGGCGCGGGCCACGGCCAGCGCGTGGTCGAGCGTCGGGGTGATGAAGACGTCGTCGTCGCCGTCCTTCCAGAGCCCGATCAGCGGGAGGCCGACCGCGTCCCGGATGGCCGCGATGTCCGCCAGCCCCTGGGCGCGGATGCCGGCGGCGCCGCCGGCGGCGGCGGCGAGGGCGACCCGGCGCATCGTTTCCGGGTCGCGCATCGGCTCACCCGGGTACGCCTGGCAGGAGACCACCAGGCGGTGGCGCAGCTGTGCGACGAGCGCGTTCATGCGACGGTCTCCCAGGCGAGCGAGGCGGCGCCGAGCAGGGGTGCGTCGGCGCCGAGGGTCGAGGCCAGCACGGGCACGTCCGCCAGGCCGGGCAGCGTCTCCCGCCGTACGGCGTCGCGAAGTGCCCGCCACCATGGCTCGCCGAGCCCGGTGACGCCGCCGCCGACCACCACGGCGTGCGGGTCGAGCACGTTGACCAGCCCGCCGACGGCCGAGCCGACGGCCGCCCCGCCCAGCCGGACGACCTCCCGGGCCGTGTCGTCGCCGCCCTCGGCGCGGGCGGCCACGGACCGCAGGTCGTCGACCGGCCGGCCGGTGCGCCGCGCGTACTCCTCGGCGAGGCCGGGCCCGGCGGCGATCGCTTCGAGGTGCCCGAGCCGGCCGCAGGTGCAGGGCAGCGACCCCGCGTACGGGGAGGGCTGGTGACCGGCGTGGCCGGCCGCGCTGTGGGCGCCGGCGAGCACGCCGCCGCCGACGACGAACGAGGCGCCGATGCCGGTGCCGACGGCGACGAAGAGCATCGTCTCGTGCCCGGCCGCCGGGCCGTGACGCGCCTCGCCGAGGGCGTGCGCGTGCACGTCGTTGATGACGGCCACGGGCAGGCCCGTCAGCTCCCGCAGCCGCCCGGCCAGGTCGGTGCCGGCCCAGCCGGTCAGCACGTCGGTGGCCGAGAGCACCCGGCCCGTCCGGCTGTCGACCACCCCGGCGCTGCCGACCCCGAGGGCGCGTACGCGTGTCCCCGGCGCCCTCGCCCTCAGCCGGTGGACGAGGTCGGCGGCGGTGGCGAGGACGGCGCTGGCGCCCGCCCTGCCCGGGGTGGCGGCGGTGATCCGTTCGAGGACGAGCCCCTGCCCCGTCACGAGGGCGGCTGCCGTCTTCGTACCCCCGATGTCGAGCGCGGCGACCGCCTCGTCGGCGCCGGCTCCGCGATCGCGTGCCTCGGACATGCTCAGAGCAGCCCCGCCAGTTCCAGCTGCGTACGCACACGGGCCGTCTCGTCAGCGTCGAGCGGCCGCAGGGGAAGCGACACGGCGTTGCCGTCGATGACACCGAGCAGGGCCAGGGCAGTCTTGAACGCGCCCACACCCCTCGTCGCCCCCGCCGTCGTGGCGGGGTCGGCCGCGTCGACGATCCGGAACAGCCGGGTCAGGCGGTCCTGCTCGCGCCGGGCGGTGTCCCAGTCGCCGCCGACGCAGGCCCGGTGCAGTCGCACGTAGCCCGCCGGGTCCACGTTGCCCAGCCCGGGAACGGAACCGGAGGCGCCGGCGAGCATCATCGCGTCGACGACCACCTCGTGCCCGGTCAGCAGGCTGAAGCCGCTGTCCGGCGCCCGCTCGGCGATCCGCAGCACCAGTTGGCGGAACGCGACGTCGTCCCCGCTGGAGTCCTTGACGCCGGCCACGACCCCGTCGGCCGCCAGCCGGGTCAGCAGGTCCGTGGAGAGCTTGGTGTGCACGCAGACGGGAATGTCGTACGCGAACAGGGGCAGCTCGACCGACGAGGCGAGGGACCGGAAGTGCCGCTCGATCTCGTGGCGGCCGACGATGGCGTAGAAGGGCGCGGTCGCCACCAGGCCGTCGGCGCCCAGCCGCGCCGACGCCTCCGCGCGGTCCAGGACCCGCCGGGTGGTCGGTTCGATGCAGCCGGCGATGACGGGTACGGCCCCACCGACGGTCTTCACGACGGTTTCGAGGACCTGGTCCCGCTGGTTGTCGGTGAGGAAGACCGTCTCGCCCGAGCTGCCGAGCGCGAAGATGCCGTCGACGCCGGCCGCGAGCAGCCGCTCGACGAGCCGCTCCAGGGAGCGGATGTCGACCGTGCCCTCCTCGGTCAGGGGGGTGACGACCGGCGGTACGACTCCGGCGATCCGCGGGGCTGGGGTGGTCACGCTGTCTCCTCGACGTGTAGGGGGGTGGTGCGGCCCGTCGCTGCTCTGGCGAGTTCCACCAACTCGGCGTTGCTGGACCCGGCGGGCACGGGGTGGTGGCAGCGGAACTCGTGGCCGCCGCCGTCGGCGCCCGGCTCGACCGGTGGCATGTCGGAGGCGCACACGTCGGTGGCCTGCCAGCAGCGGGTGCGGAACGGGCATCCGCTGGGTGGCCGGGTGGCCAGGGGGACGGGACCCACGAGCGGGATGGGGTCGATGGGCGAGAGCAGGCCCGGCGTGGCGGAGAAGAGCGCGCGCGTGTACGGGTGCTGGGCGCCCTCGGGGAGCCCGGCGGCGGGCGCCTGCTCCACGATCCGGCCGAGGTACATGGTGACCACGCGGTCGCTGATCCGCTTGACGGTCTGGATGTCGTGCGAGACGAAGACCATGGCCAGGCCGAGGCGCTCCTTGAGGTCCAGGAGCAGGTTGAGGATCTGCGCGCGTACCGAGACGTCGAGGGCGCTGGTGGGCTCGTCGGCGATCACCAGGCCCGGTTCCAGGGCCAGGGCGCGCGCGATGGAAACCCGCTGGCGTTGCCCGCCGGAGAGCTGGCTCGGCAGGACGTCGGCGACCGAGTTGGGCAGTCCCACCAGGGCCATCAGCTCGGCGACGCGCTCCTCCCGCTGGCTCCTGCTGCCCCGGCGGTGCACGTCGAGCGGGTCGCGCAGGATGTCGCGTACCGGCATCCGGCGGTTCAGCGACGTGGCCGGGTCCTGGAAGACCATGCCGATGCCGGTGCCGATGAGATGGCGCCGTTGCGACGCGGCCATCGACCACACGTCGGAGCCGGCGAAGGTGACCGTGCCGCTCGTCGGCCGCTGGAGCCCCACCAGCACCTTGGCCAGGGTGGACTTGCCGCACCCGGACTCACCGACGACGCCGATGGTCTCGCCGGCGCGGACGGTCAGGTCCGCGCCGGTGAGGGCGTACACCCGCTCCCGGTTGAACATGCCGCCGCCGCGGGTGCGGTGGACCACGTGCACGTCGCGCAGCTCGACGATCGGCTGTCGCGTGGCTGTCGCGCTCATCGGGCCAGCTCCTCTTCGCTGACGGTGACGGCCGGGTGGTGGCAGGCGTACCCGTGGGCGGCGGTGCCCGTCAGGCGGGGCGCCGTGTCGCGGCAGACCTCGGTCGCCATGGGGCAGCGGTCCGCGAAGCGGCATCCCGGTGGGAAGTCGGCCGGGGACGGCACCACGCCGCGGATCTGGGTGAGCCGTTGCGCGCCGGCCTCCAGCGAGAGCACCGAGCCGAGCAGCCCCCGGGCGTAGTGGTGCGCCGGGGCCCCGACCACGTCGGCGGTGACACCGCTCTCGACGATCTGACCGCCGTACATGACGACGACCCGGTCGGCGACGTCGCTGACCAGCGCGAGGTCGTGGCTGACCAGGATCAGGGCGAAGCCCAGCCGCTCCTGTAGCCGCAGCAGCAGTTCCATCACCTGCGCCTGGACCGTCACGTCGAGCGCGGTGGTCGGCTCGTCGGCGATGATCAGGCGCGGGTCGCGGGAGAGGGCCATGGCGATCACCACGCGCTGCCGCTGCCCGCCGGAGAGCTCGTGGGGGTACGCCGCCAGGGTGCGCCCGGGGTCCAGGCCCACCAGTCCCATCAGCTCCTCGGCCGACCGGGTGCCGCCGCGGCGGATCATCTGCGCGAGCTGGGGGCCGATGCGCAGCGAGGGGTTCAGCGCCGAGAGGGCGTCCTGGTAGATCATCGCGATCTCGCGGCCCATCAGGGCACGCCGCCGTTTCGCGCCTAGGGTGAGCAGGTCCGTACCCGCGAAGTGGACCGCACCGCGCACCCTGGCCCCCTGGGGCAGCAGCCCCATGACCGCGAGGGACGTCAGCGACTTGCCCGAGCCCGACTCCCCCACCAGGCCGACGACCTCGCCGGGGCGCACGTCGAAGCTCAGGCCGTCGACGATGTCGACGCCCCGGTGGCGTCCCTCGAACCCGATCGCCAGGTCTCTGACCTCCAGCACGGGCTCGCCCTGCGGGAGGGGGCGGGCGCGCTCGCGCAGCCGCCGCGCCGCCTCCGGCAGGCCGGGCAGCTGCACGACCTCGCCGGAGCCGGGCTGTGCCCGTGCCAGCGGGTCGGCGGCCGGCGAGCTGGTGGCGCGCCGGGCCGCCGGGGCGGCCCAGGCGTCGGACATCCCCTCGGAGAGCACGTTCAGGGCGAGCACGGTGAGCAGGATCAGCAGGCCGGGGAAGAACGTGGCCCACCAGCCGCCGATCTGCACCATCTCCTTACCGAAGGCGATGACCGAGCCCCACGACGACTCCGCCTCCTGGGGGGCCAGCCCGCCACCGATGAAGGAGAGGGACGCCTCGAAGACGATGGCGTCGGCCACCATGACGGTGACGAAGACGAGGATCGGCGCGGCGCAGTTGCGCAGGACGTGTCGCCAGAGAATGTGCAGCCGGCGTGCGCCGATGATCCGTTCGGCCGCCACGTAGTCCTCCCGGTACTGCGAGAGCACGTTGGCGCGCACGATCCGCGCGACGGACGGGGTGAAGACGAAGCCGATCGCGATCACGAGGACCAGCAGGCTGTTCTTCCCGAAGGAGATGATCAGCAGGGCGGACAGCACGATGGCCGGGAAGGCCATGACGACGTCGAGGCAGCGCATCACCGCCTCGTCGACCGCGGTCCGGCTGGTTCCCGCCAGCGCGCCGAGGATCGCGCCGACGAACAGGGCGATGCCGGCGGCGCCGAAGCCGACGATCAGCGAACGCCGGGTGCCGGCCACCAGCCGTGAGAAGACGTCGCGCCCGAGCTTGTCGAGACCGAACCAGTGCTCGCCGTTCGGGCCCGTCAGGGCCGGGCCGAGCCCTGCCTGGGCGGGATCGTGCCGGAGAAGCAGGGGCGCGAAGATGCCGACCAGGACGATGAGCAGGACGAAGCCGAGCGCGATCCGGGAGGTGACGGTGAGCCTTCTGAAGGCGATGCCGGGACGCGACAGCCGGGCGGTGAGGGTGCGACGCATCAGTGGGCTCCGCGCAGTCGAGGGTTGGCGAAGAGGTAGAGGATGTCGACAACCAGGTTCACGACGACGAACCCGACGGCGATCGTGAGGACGGTTCCCTGCGCGAGGGCGGTGTCGTTCTGCTGCACCGCGCTCATGATCTGGGTGCCCATGCCGGGCAGCGAGAAGATGGCCTCGATGACGACCGTGCCGCCGATGAGGTAGCCGATCCGCAGGCCCAGGACGGTGAGCGGGTTGACCAGCGCGTTGCGCAGCACGTTGCGGCCGATCACCACCCGGGGCGGCAGCCCGGCGCCGACGGCCGTACGGACGTAGTCCTTGTCGAGTTCCTCCACCATCGACGTGCGCACGATCCGGGCGAGTGAGCAGCCGACCGGAACCGCGAGGGCCAGCGCGGGCATGGCGAGGGACTGCAACCAGAGGCCGACCGAGTCGGCGGGGTTGACGTAGCCGCCCGTCGGAAAGACCGGGCGCCGCACCGAGAGCTCCTGGATGAGCAGCAGCGCCAGCCAGAACGACGGCGTGGCGATGCCCGCCATGGAGACGAACCGGATGGCCTGGTCGGGCCAGCGGTCCCGGTACAGCGCGGCGGGGATGCCGAGGGCCAACGCGATGACCAGCGCGCCGACGACGCCCAGGGCGGTCAGCTGGATGGTCAGCGGCAGCGCGGTGGCGATCTTGTCGGCGACCGGCACCGAGGGCGGGAAGGTCATGCCCAGGTCTCCCCGGACCAGGTCGCCCAGGAAGTGCAGGTAGCGCAGGGGAAGCGGGTCGTCGAGGCCGTTGGCGGCCTTGAACGCCGCGACCTGCGCGGGGGTCGCCTGGTCACCGAGCACGGACAGCGCGGGATCGATCGGGGAGAACTGCATGATCACGAAAACGAACAGCGTGATGCCCAGCACCAGGGGAACCAGGGTCAGGAGTCGTCGCGCGACCAGGCTCAGAACGCTCAGCATGGTGTCTTTCTCTCGTCGAGGGCCGCCGAGGCGTCCCGCCCGGTCCGCGGGTGGCGTGGGCCGGGCGGGACGCGCAGGGCCGGGGGCCGGGCCCCCGGGGCGGGCTCAGCCGCTCCGGCTGGCGCCCAGGAAGTACAGGCCGGTGGTCGCGGCGCCCGAGAAGCCGGTGAGCTTGGCGGGGTCGTACGCGGTGACGACCTTGGTGTGCAGGACGGGGTACAGCGCGGCCTCCTCGGCCGCTAGGTCGAGGGCCTGCTTCCACAGCGCCTTGCGGGCCGCCTCGTCGGACGTCTGGGCCGCCTTGTCGAGCAGGTTGGCCATGGCCTTACGGTTCGCGTCGCTCCAGCGGTAGCGCTGTCCCGGCCACGTCTCGCCGTAGTAGAACCAGCGCATCAGCAGGTCGGTGTCGACGCCGAAGACGCTGGGGTCCCCGGTGGCCATCAGCACCCGGAAGGTGTCCTTCGGCACGATGTCGCCGTAGATGGCCGAGCTTGGCACCGTGTTGAGGCTGGCGTTGACGCCGATCTTCTTCCACTGCTCGATGACCAGCGGGGCGACGTCCTTCACCACGGAGTTGTCCGTCGTGTCGAGCCGGAAGGACAGGTTCGTGACGCCGGCCTCGGCGAGCAGGGCCTTGGCCTTCTCGGGGTCGTAGTCGTAGACCGTGGCGGCCTTCTGGTAGTCCTTGTTGCCCTCGTCGAGGTAGCTCGTCGCCGGGCTGCCGTAGCCGTTGAGCGCGGTCTTGATGACCGCGTCCTTGTCGATCGCGTGGTGCAGGGCCTGGCGCACCCGCTTGTCGCTGAACGGCGCCGCCGCCGAGTTGAACATGAGGAAGACCTGGTTGAAGGCCTGCTTCACGTCGACGGTGTACTTGCCCTTGAGCGCGTCGACGTTGAGGTAGGGCACCGACTCGATGGCCTGGACCCGGCCACCCTGCAGGTCCGACACCCGGGCCGAGGCCTCGGTGGTGGTGTTCCACGTCATCGTGTCCACCTTGGCGGGCCGGGGGCCGGCGTAGTTCGGGTTCCTGCTCAGCTTGATGCCCGACTCCTTGGACGCGCTGTCCATCTTGAACGGGCCGGAGCCGATCGGTGCCGTGTCGAAGGCCTTCGCGGCGGCGGCGTCCGCCGTCTTCGCCTTGGGGACGATCTTGATGACCGAGATGCGCTCGGCGAACAGGGCGAACGGGTACTTCAGCGTGAACTCGGCCGTCGTGGCGTCCTTGGCCTCGACCGAGTCGATGAACGAGACGAACCCCTGCATCAGCGGCGGCGTCTTGGGGTCCGCCGGCTTGAGCACCCGGGTGAAGGACCAGGCCACGTCCTCCGCTGTGACGGGGGTGCCGTCGGAGAACTTCGCGCCGTCACGCAGCGACACGGTGTAGGTGAGCCCGTCGGCGCTGGCCGTCGGGTCGTCCTTGGCCAGCGCCCGGTAGGGTTCCCGGGTAACCGGGTCAAGATCCACGAGGCCTTCGAAGATGTGCTGGTTGACCGCCGTCGCCACCGCCGAGGAGGCGTTGGCGGGATCGAACCCGCTGGAGAGGGTGAACGCCAACGTGGTCTCGATCGACGATCCCCCCTTACCGTCGCCGACGGCGTTGGTCGATGCAGGGCCGCCGCTGCACGCCGCCAGCCCGATCGCCAGGGTCGCTGCGACGGACGCGATGGCCAGTGGGCGGACTCGGCGCGCGGGGACGCGCCGGCTCCTCGGCGGCTTACCAGTGGTGCTCACGGAGATGCCTCCATAGGCTCTTCATGCGCTCGCGTCACCGCTCGCGCTTGGGGGATTCGAAGTTATGGGTATGACGTCTGACGTCTGATGCCGATAGGCTGAGCGTGTCAGATTCATGAACGAAGGGCAAGGGGCAGATGACGACCATTGACGCGACTCCGCTACGCGGCACGGAGCGCCCGGGTCCCCGCCGGCAGGAGGTCGCGACCAGGATCAAGGAGTACATCCTGCGCAACCGCCTCAAGCCGGGCAACCTCCTGCCCACCGAGATCGAGCTGTGCGAGGCGGTGGGAGCCAGCCGCTCCAGCGTCCGCGAGGCAGTCAAGATCCTTTCCGCCCTCGACATCGTCGAGGTGCGGCACGGTCACGGCACCTTCGTCGGGCGCATGTCCCTCAACGCCCTCGTGGAGAGCCTCGCCTTCCGTGGCCTGCTGAGCGGCGAGGAGGACCACCACGTACTGGGGCAGGTCGTGGACGTCCGGCAGACCCTCGAACAGGGGCTGGCGGCCCAGGCCATCGACGTCCTCGACGAGGAGCACCGCGCGGAACTCTCCGCGCTCGCCGACGAGATGGAGAACCTGGCCGCCCAGGGCAAGGACTTCCTCGAGGTCGATCGGGCGTTCCACCTCAAGTTGATGGAGCCCCTCGGCAACGACCTGATCCTCCAGCTCACCGAGGCGTTCTGGCAGGTCCAGGCCATCGTGGCCCCCACGCTGCGCACCGAGCCGGAGGACCGGGTGATCACCGCGCAGCGGCACCGGGCGATCGTGGACGCGGTCGCGGCCGGCGACCCCGCCGGCCTGCGCTCCGCCATCGCCGAGCACTACGCGCCCATCCGGGCGAGCATCGCGCGCGCCGTACAGCCCTGAGCCGGCAGACGGCGGCCCACCTCCCCCCACCCCGCACGCCCGCGACGGCGCCCGCAGCACCAGGCTCGCGGCCGGCACGCGCTCGCGGGCGACCCGACCGATGGCGTACGCCGCACCGTCGCCGCGCCGGCCGACGGCCCCGGCCCACCGGCGGGCACGAGGATGCCCGCCGTGGCGGAGCGTGCCGTCCGGCCGGCTCCCGCGCCCGCCCGGCCTGCGCCCGGCGGCCAGACCCGCCATCACCCGCCGTCGACCGGACAGCTCCGGGGCGGTGGCACGTGGACACCTCCCGCGCCGGCGCCGACGCCTGCCCATCGATCGACTTCTTGACGGCCGGCGCGGCGCCCCTTAGCGTCAGGACATCGGACATCCGACGTCTTATGGCTGATTCGGCTCTCCGATTCCCCACCTCCCCCGGAAGGAATCCCCGTGCCTCCTGCCCGCGCCATACCGCGCCGAGTGACAGCCGTCGTGGCCGCCCTCCTCGGCCTGGCCGCGCTCCTGCCCGCCACGCCGGCCCACGCCGCTCCCGCCGGAGTGGGCGCGACGGTCAGCGCCGACTGCACGACCAGCCGACTGCTCCTGCTACTGGACAACCGCAGCACCACCACACAGACGTTCACCGTCACCTGGCCCGGGCGCGCCAACTCCCCGTGGACCAGGACGGTCACCGCCGGCAGCAGCGCACAGCTCTACTGGACCCTGGCGGCCGGCACGGCCTACACGCTGCGCACGACCACCCCGACGGGTCTGGACGACACCTCCGCCGGCGTGTTCCACTGCGGCACCGGCATGTCCGCGCAGACCGGCTTCGACTGCACCGCCGGCCGTCTCCAGCTCATCCTGGAGAACCGCACCACCACCGCCCGCGACTTCACCGTCACGTGGCCCGGGCGCACCGGCTCGCCATGGACCCGCACGGTCGCCGCAGGCGGCAACTTCCTGCACTACTGGACGGTCGGCAGCGGCACCCCGTACACCCTGCGGGTCACCGCCCCGGGCTTCGACACCACACTGCGGGGCACCACCGCGTGCGACATGGCCGCCGGCAACCCGCAGCTGACCACGACGACGCTGCTGACCACGCAGACCGTCATCCGCAACCTCAACGGCGCGGGCGGCCGCTACGACGGCACCGTCGCCTCGGTCCGCATCCCCGGGATGGCCGTCACGAACAGCGGCACCGTCATCGCCGTGGCCGACGCGCGGGTCGACGGCTCGTACGACCTCGGCGGCGGCACCAACAACATCCAGATCGCCATGATCCGCAGCACCGACGGCGGCCGCACCTTCGAGCAGCCGCGCGTCATCCACGCCCCCGCCACCACCCGTGAGGGGGCGGGCGATCCCAGCCTGCTGGTCGACCGCGCCACCGGCACCGTCTACTGCTTCTTCACGTACTCCCCCAGGCCGGGCATCAGCTTCTGGTCGGGCAGCTCCGGACTCAACACCGCCGACGACCCGAACAGCATGCACCTGCGGTACATCACGAGCCGGGACGACGGCGCCACCTGGAGCGCGCCGGTGGAGCTGAACCCGGCCATCAAGGACCCGGCGTGGCGGCAGGTGTTCTTCTCCTCCGGCCACGGCATCCAGACCAGCACCGGGCGCCTGGTCCAGCCGATCGCCTACCGGGACGCGGCCGGCACCAGCCACGCCGGCAACATCTACAGCGACGACCACGGCGTGACGTGGCGGCGGGGCGGCTCCGCTGGCGGGAACATCAACGAGAGCAAGGCGATCGAGCGCGGCACCGGAGCCGTCGTGCAGAACATGCGCCACAACTCGACCCGCAGCCGCTTCTACGCCACGTCCACCGACGGCGGCGCGACGTTCGGCCCGGCGACAGCCAGCGCCGCGCTGACCGATCCGCTGTGTAACGCAGACGAACTGTCCTACCTGCGCCCGTCGGACGTGGGCGCGAACGGGGCGCCGGTGCGCACCCGTACGGCGCTGTTCAGCAACAACGCCCACCCCACCGCGCGCAACGACCTCACCGTCCGGCTGTCCACCGACGACGGCGCCAGCTGGCCGGCCCGGGCGCTGATCAAGCCGGGCGGGGCGGGCTACTCGACCATGGCCGTGCTGTCCGACGGAAGGATCGGCAACCTGTACGAGGTCGGCAACACCGGAGGCATCCACTTCGCCCGCTTCACCCTCGACTGGGTCAAGGCGGCCTGACGCGGAACCCGGCCGGGTGCCGTACGCACCGCGGCACCCGGCCGGGTTCCCGCCGACGGCGGACGGTGTGGCGGCGTTGCGCGTGTTCCGGCCCGCCGGGTCCGGTTCGGGTTACGGTGAGGTAGGCATTGACTCACTATCCGTGATCATGTGCCGCCGGCCGCCGGTGCGGAGCGTCCTCCGTACCTGCTGAGGTGCCTGACGGCCGACACGGCGAGGGTTTCGACGCCGACGGGGCTGGGCAAGATCAGAACCGACGACAACCCCTCTGGAGGGACGACTCTCGTGGAAGTTACCGGCTTCTTCACCGCGATCATCATCGGCCTGATCATCGGCGCGCTGGGTCGGCTGGTCGTACCGGGCAAGCAGAACATCCCGATCTGGCTGACCCTGCTCATCGGCGTTGTCGCCGCGATCCTCGGCACCCTCGTCGCCGGCGCCCTCGGTGTCGACGACACCAGGGGCATCGACTGGATCGAGCTGGCCATCCAGGTCATCTTCGCCGCGATCGGTGTGGCCGTCGTCGCGGGCGCCTACGGTCGCCGTCGGATTCGCTGACGCGCAGCGCGTACGCCGGCCCGTCCCCCCAGGGGGCGGGCCGGCGCTGCTGTCCGCGCGACCGGTGGACCGTTGCCGGTGTCACCACCGGTCCGGCTGTCAGGGGCACCGGCGGGTGTTGAGCCGGGCGGCTTGGCGGGTCAGGTGGTCGCGTTCGGCGAGGTTGGGTGCCTTCCGGGCCGCCTCGGCGTACAGCCGGGCCGCCGTCGTCAGGTCGCCGTCGCGCTCGCGGAGGTAGGCCGCCACCGCCGTGTGGCGGGGTAGCGAATCGTCCAGCGCCGCGAGCGCCGCCAGTCCGGCGCGCGGCCCGTCGGCCTCGCCGACCGCCACGGCGCGGTTGAGCCGGACGACCGGACTGTCGGTCAGGCGCACGAGTTCGTCGTACCACTCGACGATCTGCACCCAGTCGGTCTCCTCGGCGGTGGGCGCGTCGGCGTGCAGCGCGGCGATGGCGGCCTGGGCCTGGAACTCGCCCAGCCGGTCGCGGGCGAGGGCCGCCTGGAGGATGGCGACGCCCTCGGCGATCGACGTGGTGTCCCACCGGCCGCGATCCTGTGCCGCCAGCGGCACCAGGCTGCCGTCGGGCGCGGTCCGGGCGCGACGCCGGGCGTGGTGCAGCAGCATGAGGGCGAGCAGCCCCGCCACCTCAGGGTGGTCGATCGCGGCCGCGAGTTGCCGGGCGAGCCGGATGGCCTCGGCGGCGAGGTCGACGTCACCGGAGTAGCCCTCGTTGAAGACCAGGTAGAGCACGCGCAGCACGGTGGCGACGTCGCCCGGCTGGTCGAACCGTACGCCGGCCACGGTGCGCTTGGCGCGGCTGATGCGCTGCGCCATGGTCGCCTCGGGCACCAGGTACGCCTGGGCGATCTGGCGGGTGGTCAGTCCGCCGACGGCGCGCAGCGTGAGCGCGACCGCGGACGACGGCGTCAGCGTCGGGTGGGCGCACAGGAAGTAGAGCTGGAGCGTGTCGTCGACCGCGGGCACGGGCCCGGGCGTCGGCTCCTCGTCGAGCAGGTCCTCCCGCCGGCGGCGGGCCACGTCGGAGCGGGTCGCGTCGAGGAACCGGCGCCAGGCCACGGCGACCAGCCAGCCCTTCGCGTCGCGCGGCGGGTCGGCCGGCCACGTCCGGACAGCGTCGAGCAGCGCGTCCTGAACGGCGTCCTCGGCCGCCGCGAAGTCGGCTCCGCGGCGGACGAGGACGCCGAGCACCGCCGGCGTGAGGCTCCGGAGCAGCGCCTCGTCCATCAGGTCACTCGGTGATGGTGGGCGGTGCGGTCAGGAACGGACGCAGCTCCAGCCACTCGTGGATCGGCTTCCCGCCGGCCCCCGGGGCCGCCGACAGTTCCCCGGCCAGTTCGACGGCGCGCTCGTAGCTGTCGACGTCGATCACCATCCAGCCGGCGATGAGGTCCTTGGTCTCGGCGAACGGGCCGTCGGTGACGGGCGGGCGCCCCTCACCGTCGTACCGGACGAACGTCCCCTCGGGGGCGAGGGCCTGGCCGTCGACGAACTCGCCGGTGCCCTCGAGCCGGGTCGCGAAGTCGTCCATGTACTGCATGTGTGCCGAGATCTCCTCCGGCGTCCACTGGTCCATGGGCACGTCGTTGACCGCGGCCGGTGCGCCACGGTAGTGCTTGAGAAGCAGGTACTTGGCCATGATGTCTCTCCTCGGTGCTGGCGCCGACCATTGTGGTCGCGTTCATGGCAGGGACGGAGCCAGTCCCGGATTCTCGACATCGCCGTGGAGATTCTTCTCAGGTCTGTGCGATCACGCGTCGGAGGGCGGGCACAGCCGGTTGTTCACGTCGTGCACGCCAGGGGTGCTCCACGCGAGGGCGTGGGCACGAGTTTTCAGGTCGGGCTCGCCGACCGTTCCTTCTAGGATCACCACGCGGTTCTGCACCTCGATACAGATGCGCTCGGGACGCAGCAGCGGATCGCGCTGCATCCGGTCGAGCAGCCGGCAGGCCAGCCGGGCGTCCGCCGAGGTGGGCTCGGCACGGAACTGCGACGGCAGGCCGTCGGGGAACAACCAGGGGTACGTCACGACTCGCTCCTCACGTCTTGGCGTCTCCCGGAGAGCCCTACCCCGCAGGCTCCGCCGCAATACGACAGCCTCGTGACGATTCACGCCCGGGACGGTGACGAGCCATGGCGACGGGAGGATCGGACGTGTGCGCCTGCCGTCGTGCGGGTAGGTGCCTTGTCGGGGACGACGGGAGCGGCCGGCGACGAGCACGACCGTGCGGGGGCCGCCGACGTTACGACACGGCGATGGTGTCCCGTCTCACCGCGATCTCGCTCGCCGGGCCATGGTAGGTGGCGGGTAGTGTTGATTGGGCAGAGACGTACCGATATGTCCGCCATTTCGAGGGGTGACCATGGCCGATCACGCGTCCGACCGCATCGACCCCGCCCGCCTGCGGGAAACGCTCGACGGGCCGTGGGCCGACGTCCGCAACGCGCACCGCGACCACCTCGACGCGCGCTTCCTCCCGGTGTACGGCGAGACCGGCGACCAGGCACGTGAGCGGATCACCCGGCTGCTCTCCGAGCTCCCCGTCGGACTGGGCATCGCGTCGGCCTTCCCCACCGAGTACGGCGGCAGGGGCGACATCGGCGGCTCGATCGTGGCCTGCGAGATGCTGGCGCAGGTCGACCTGTCGCTGATGGTCAAGGCGGGCGTGCAGTGGGGCCTGTTCGGCGGCGCGGTCGCGGCCCTCGGCACCCGGCGGCACCACGACGCCTACCTGCGGGACATCGTCTCGGGCGAGATCTTCGGCTGCTTCGCGATGACCGAGACCGGCCACGGCTCCGACGTCCAGCAGCTGCGCACCACCTGCACGTACGATCCGCAGACGCAGACCTTCGACCTGCACACCCCGCACGAGGCGGCCCGCAAGGACTACATCGGCAACGCGGCTCGGGACGGGCGGATGGCGGTGGTCTTCGCGCAACTGATCACCGATGGACGGCGGCACGGCGTACACGCGTGGCTGGTCCCGATCCGCGACGCGCAGGGCAACACGCTGCCCGGCGTGACCATCGGCGACGCCGGAGCCAAGGCCGGCCTGCTCGGCGTCGACAACGGACGGCTCAGCTTCGACCACGTGCGGGTGCCCCGGGACATGCTGCTGGACCGCTACGGTCAGGTCGCGGAGGACGGGACGTACTCCAGCCCGATCGAGAACGACTCCCGGCGCTTCTTCACGATGCTCGGCACGCTGGTCCGGGGCCGGGTGAGCGTGGGCGGGGCCGCGTCGGCGGCCACCAGGTCGGCGCTGGCCATCGCGGTGCGCTACGGCGACATCCGCCGCCAGTTCGGCACGCCCGACGCGGAGCGGGAGGTGCTGCTCAACGACTACCTGGCCCACCAACGCAAGCTGCTGCCCGCCCTGGCCACCACGTACGCGTTGCACTTCGCCCAGGCCGAGCTGGTGGTCGCGCTGAGCGAGGCGCAGGGCGGCGACGAGCCGGTCGACGAGCACCGGCAACGGGAGCTGGAGTCTCGGGCCGCCGGTCTCAAGGCCGCGCAGACCTGGCACGCGACCCGCACCATCCAGATGTGCCGCGAAGCGTGCGGCGGCGCCGGCTACCTGTCCGAGAACCGGCTGCCCAGCCTCAAGGCCGACACCGACGTCTTCACCACCTTCGAGGGCGACAACACGGTGCTGCTGCAACTGGTGGCCAAGGGGCTGCTCACCGGCTACCGGGACGAGTTCGGCTCGTTGGACGGCTGGGGGCGCGCCTCGTTCGTCGCCGAACAGGTCCGCGAGATGGTGCTCGAGCGCACCGCCGCGCGCTCGCTCATCGAGCGGATGATCAGCGCGGTGCCCGGCCGCGACGACGAGGTCGCCGTCACCGACCGCGGCTGGCAGCTCAAGGTCTTCGACGACCGCGAGAGGCACCTCCTCGACGGCGCCGTCCGGCGCCTGCGCAACGGCGCGGCCACGAAGCAGGACCGCCCGTTCGACATCTTCAACGACGTCCAGGACCACGTCCTCGCCGTCGCCGCCGCGCACGTCGACCGGGTCACCCTGGAGGCGTTCGTCGCCGGCATCGAGGACACCCCGGACCCGGCGGTCCGGGCGCTGCTGTCCCGGGTCTGCGACCTGTACGCGCTCAGCGTCATCGAGGCCCACAAGGGATGGTTCCTGGAGCACGGCCGTCTCACGCCGGCCCGCAGCAAGGCGATCACCGGC
Organism: Micromonospora sp. ZG13; assembly: GCF_059359355.1. Classification (NCBI taxonomy): domain Bacteria; kingdom Bacillati; phylum Actinomycetota; class Actinomycetes; order Micromonosporales; family Micromonosporaceae; genus Micromonospora; species Micromonospora sp. ZG13. The sequence continues at coordinate 311,320 of NZ_JCADBQ010000006.1, read as the reverse complement.
GTGGTGAACGGGCTGCTCAAGGAGCTGCGCCCGCACATGCGGACCCTCGTCGACGGTTTCGGCATCCCGGACGCGTGGCTGCACTGCGCCATCCTGCGCGAGGAACCCCTGCGGCAGGAGACCATGGCCACGCACGACGCCGCCGAGGATCCGCAGGCGGTACCGGCGTAGGCGGGATCCGACGCAGGGTCCTGAGTCGTGACCCGTGACGTGCCTGTCGCTGCCCGTCCCGGAAAATCCGATGCCGGCGGACGGGCCGGTGGCTACCGTTGCGGGACATGTCCCGAGTCAGAGTACGGCCGATGGAGTCCGCCGATCTGGCCGCGTGCGGCGCGCTGCTGGCCGAACGGCACCGCCGGCACCGGATGGCCGAGCCGCTGCTGTCCGCGCGGTTCTGTGCGGTCGACGCCGCACTGCGCGAGCTGACCGTCGCGTTCGAGACGACCGGCGCGTCAGGCGCGGTGGCACTGCGCGACGCCGTTGCGGTCGGCTTCGTCCTCGGATCGCCTAAATCGTCACCGGTGTGGGGGCCGAACATCTGGGTGGAAGCAGCGGGGCAGGCGGTGACCGACGCAGAGGTGACACGGGACCTGTACGCGGCGGCGGCGACCCGATGGGTCGCAGAAGGCCGGACGGCCCACTACGTGCTGGTGCCGGCGCACGACGCCGACCTCGTCCGGGCCTGGTTCCGACTCGGTTTCGGACAGCAGCAGGCGCACGCCGTCAGGCCTGCGGTCAGGACGCGGACCGTCGACGTCGCGGGGCTGTCGGTGCGTCGGGCTGTTCGTGGGGACATCCCGGCACTCGCCGAGCTCGACCTGGAACTTCCCCGGCAGCACGGATCGTCCCCGACGTTCTCCCCCGGCGTGCTGTCGACCGTCAAGGAGAACCTGGCCGAGTGGGAGGAGGGCATCGCCGACACCGGACTCGTCACGTTCGTGGCCGAGTCGGACGGCCACGTCGTCGGTTCGGCCATCGGATGCGCTCTGGAGAAGTCGAGTACGCATCTGGGTCTGGCCCGCCCGGACAACGCCGGATTCCTCGGCTTCGCTGCTGTCTTCCCCCACTCGCGGGGCAGGGGCGCGGGCCGGGCGCTCGGCGAGGCCGTCATCGACTGGGCCGCCGACAGTGGATTCGACAGCGTGGCGACCGACTGGCGGGTGACGAACCTGCTCGCGTCGCGCGCCTGGCCGGCCCTCGGATTCACCGAGTCCTTCCTCCGGCTGCACCGTACCGTCGCCACCTGACCGTCTCGTCGGCACGGAACGCACGCCGCCCTGGCGGGATCGGCGGGCTGCCGACGGTGGTGGCGGCGTCCTGGTGGGCCGCCCGGCGGTCCGTCCGATCGGCGCGCACCCCTGGCTCGTCGTCCCGCTTCCTCGTACGGGAAGATCTTCAAGGCCCAGCTTTCTCCAGCGTCGCGCCGCGCTACGGACGTGGGAAGACCCCCGGGCGCACCGTCCGGCGGGGCGTCTTGTCCGGTATCCCGCACTGCGCAACGAGCGCCGAACAGGCTAAAAATGGGCTCGGGCTAGCAGGGAATGGCTCCTCCTGTTCCCTGATGACCTGTTTGGTCAACGGCTTACCAATGCTTTGCATTCTCCAGCCACGACCGTCACGATGCGTGGCCCAGGCATCACTGGCCGATGTCACGCATGTCGGACAGGCAGCCCGGGGCGGAGCTGGCCGGCGGCCTCGACGCGAATGCCCGACAGGCTGTGCGATTCCCGTTGGCCGGCGGTTTCAGGAGCCTTTCCCGTTCCGGCAGCCAGACTGTTGATCCATTGGGCCAGACATGACCGAGCGTGACACCCCTCCGGGGTCTACCCGCCATTTGATGCACCTTCAACCCGGCCCAGGATTCTCCGATCCGTTGACGGAAAACTCGACCTCCCCATACGCTCGCTTCGCAACTCCCCTCACCCAGAGGAGCGGATCCTTGAGGATATGTTTTATCGGCAAGTATCCTCCGATCGAGGGCGGAGTCAGTGCCCAGAACTACTGGGCCGCGAGGGCTTTGGCGTCCCGTGGTCACCAAGTATTCGTGGTAACGAACGCGAATGAGGTCGAGGCGCGTTTCCGGCAGCGCCTCGACGACGGGGACGCGGAGCACTACGAACCGCAATTCCCCGATTCGGGCGGCGGGGTCAGGGTGCTAAACCCGGAACCGATGACGCCGCGCCGGATGACACACATCCCATTGAGCAACCCATTCGTCTCGAAGCTCGCCGGCCTGGCCACCGCGACGATTCGCGAACACGACTGCGAACTCATCGTCGCCTACTACTTCGAGCCGTACGTGGTGGCCGGACACCTCGCGTCGACGTTCACCGGCACGCCGATGCTGGTCGAGCATGCCGGTAGCGACCTCGACCGGCTCATGCGCCTGCCCGAACTGGCGGCGGTCTACAAGGAGATCCTGCGCTCGGCCACCGCCGTCGCGACCAAACCCTCCCTGGTACGCCGGTTCCTCGGCATGGGTGTCGAGCGCAACGCGCTGCGGGCCGGCCCGCCCTACCCGTTGCCGCGATCGGCGTTCTCACCCGAAGCCGAGCCGATGAGCCCCGCCGAGATCGCCGCCGCATCCATCGACGGTCTCGGCGTCCAGTTCGACCCGGCGCTACCGACCATCGGCATGTACGGCAAACCCGGCGACCGGAAGGGCACGTTCGACCTGATCGCGGCAATGGCCGTCCTCGCCGGCCGGGGACTTCGCTTCAACGCGCTCTTCCTCAGCGGGGAGTCCCAGCTCGACCGGATGCGCTCGGAGATCCGCGCCGCCGGTCTCGCCGACCGGAGCACGATCCTCGGGTTCGTGCCGCCGTGGCGGGTGGCCCGGTTCATCCGTACCTGCACGGCGGTGTGCTTCCTGGAGCGGGATTTTCCGATCGGCATCCATGGTCCGGTCGTACCGCGGGAGGTGCTTTCCTGCGGCACCTGCCTGGTGCTGTCCGGGGAGATCCTGGAGAAGCAGTCGTACGCCCACCGCCTGATCGACCAGGAGAACGTCCTGACTGTCGCTGACCCCAAGGAGCACGAGAAGCTGGCTGCGCAACTCGAGCTGGTCATCCGCGACCCCGACAAGGCCGCCCGCATCGGCGCGGCGGGAGGGATGCTCGGCACCGAGTTCGACACCTTCGACGTCTTCGCCGACGCCTGGGAATCGCTGGTCGACATCGGTTCGTCGGCCCGGGGTATGCCCGCACCCCCGCACCTGCCCGACCTGCTGGCCGAGCTCACGCCGAAGTTGGCCGCGTTGTTCGGCACAGCCTGGTCCGACGTCGTCGCCGGGTTCGTGGCGACGCGGGACGCCACACCGCCGGCCGACGAGTTCGCCGTCGCCGAGGCGTTCTGTGACCACCTGGCCCGGCACCTGGACCGGGCCGCGGCGGCTGCCGCCGTCACCCCGGCCTACCTCGCCGACGTGCTGCGCTACCAGCGGGGCCGGCTCTGGGCCAGTCAGGACGGCCCGTACGACCGGGACGTGCACGCCGGCACCCGGTTCCCGACGCCGGTCCTGCGGCGGATGGTACCGCGCCGCACCCGCACGACCCTGGTGGAGTCGTTCGACCACGACGTGACCGAGCTGTTCTGCCAGCCTTCCGACCCGGTCCGCGCCGCTGCCGGGGAGGCGGGCAGAGGCTGCGTCGTCTGTTTCGTCCGGTACCCCAACCTCGAGCACCGCGAGTTGCGCCTCAACGACGGCACCCGTCGCCTGCTCGGCCTCTGCGACGGTACCCGCACCGTGGGCGACATCGTCGCCGCGCTGGCCCCGGCCCCGGAGGCCGACGTCATCGGCGCCCTCGTGCGCCTGCGCGGCGAGGGCGCGGTGGTGCTGGAGGAAGCCGCCCCAGACGGCACTCCCTGAGACCCCGGCAGTGCGTCCGCACCGTCGGTCGGCCACTCGACCACGAAGGGAGGTGAACCACATGGAGACCAAGGAGGACATCGTGTTCGAGATGGAGGAGCTCTCGCTCAGCAACGTCCCCGACACCGACGCCCCCGGCTGCGCGAGTTGCTCGAGCTGCGGTGGGTGCACGGGCTGCGGTATGGAGGCCTGACCGCCTTCTGACCCAAGCCGCTGATGCCCTAGGCCGGCACCGCAGCCCGCACTCCTCACAATTTTCCACAGGAGGATGCAATGAGCAAGGCTCTACCACGGCTCGGCGCCGGCCTGGGGTACCGCACGGCGCTGCACCACGACATTGTCGCCAACGCGGACCGAATCGACTTTCTCGAGGTAATTTCCGACCAATATCTCCACGCCCCGCCGGAGAAGCTCCTTCGGCTTCTGGAACTCAGCGACACCTTCCCGTTGATTCCGCACGGCGTCGGCCTCTCCGTGGGCACGGCCGCGCCTCTCGACGACGATTACCTGAATAGGCTCGCGCAGTTCGTGGAGGCCACGAAGGGCCACTGGTTCAGCGACCACCTCAGCTTCACCAAGGTGCCCGAGGTCGATGTTGAGCAGCTCACTCCGGTATGGTTCACCGAAGAGAGCCTCGACGCCGTGTGCCGGAATGTCCGGCAATTGAAGGCGCGAATTCCGGATCCGCCCTTCCTGCTGGAAAACGTCACCTACTACTTTCCCGTCCCCGGCAACGACCTCAGCGAGGGCGAGTTTCTCACCCGGGTGCTGGAGGAAACCGACACCGGCCTACTGATCGACGTGAACAACGTGTGGATCAACTCGGTGAACCTGGCCTTCGACCCGTACGAGTTCCTCGACTCCATACCTCTGGAGCGGGTGGTGCAGATGCACATCGCCGGCGGGGTCGAGATGGCCGGGATGATCGTCGACACCCACAGCAGCCCCGTCAACGAGCATGTCTGGCAGTTGGCGGCCCACGTGGTGGAACGCGCGCCGGTAAAGGCGATCCTGCTCGAGTGGGACTCTGACTGGCCGGAGTTCGCAGAGCTGCTCGACCACCTGGACCGCGCACGTGACCTGCTGCCCGACCGGGTGGAAGCCGGCTCATGAGCCTGCTCGACATGCAACGGGTGTTCAGCCGGCTACTCACCGACCCGTACTTCCAGCGGGAGTTCTTCGCCGACGGCGCGGACCGGCCGCCAGGATACGACCTCACCGAACGGGAGCTGGACAGCCTGCGGCGGATGGACCGGAAGCGACTGCGGCTGCACGCCGGCAACCTCGCGCACGCCCGGCTGGGCCTGGCGCTCAAGTCGACGCCGTTGTCGGCGCTGGTCCTGCACACCCAACTGGACCGCCACCTGGTCCGCTTCTGTCGGGAGTATCCCCCGATCCCGGTCGCGGAGAGCGCCGTCATCCTGGCCACCACCCGGCTGTGCGAGTTCGCGGAGAAGCTGTTCGCCGAGGGCGAGTTGCGGCCCGCGTACGCCTGGGATCTGCTCCGGTACGAGAAACACCTGCTGGTGCAGGGGTTCGGTGTCGCATCCTGTGCCAGCGCCGCCGAGTTCGCGCACCGGACGACCCCGCCAGGGTCGTTCGGCGACCATGTGCCGATCACCGGCCCCCATGTGCTCGTCGACCATTTCCGACACGACCTGACCGCCCTTCTGCCAAGGTTGCAGTCCGGTGATGTGCCCGAGCACGTGCCGCCGTTGGCCGAGCCGGTACGGATCCTGTTCGTCAAGCGGCCGCTGAAGGCCCTCGTACAGACCTGTCGGCTCAACGTCGCGATGGAGTCGGTGTGGCGCCGGTGCGACGGCGTCCGCACGGTGGACGAGATCGCTTCCGCCTATCCCGACCCGCGCCCGGTCGTCGAGGCGCTCCGCGCCCTGCACCGGTTCGGGGCGATCGCGCTGACGACCGGAAGGACGTGCTGAGGATGTGCGGCATCACCGGAATCTTCGGCAGTCAGGACCGGTCGGCTCTGACGGCGATGACGGACGTACTGCGCCACCGCGGCCCCGACGACGAGGGCCGGTACGACGCGGGCGTCGTGGGCGTCGGTCATCGACGCCTGAGCATCATAGGAATCGACAACGGCGCCCAACCGATCCGCGGCGACCGCCGCGAGGTGTACGTGGTGGCCAACTGCGAGATCTACAACTATCGACAACTCCGGGACGAGTTGCGGCGGCGGGGACACGACTTCCGTACCGACTCGGACGCCGAGGTGATCGTGCACCTGTACGAGGAGTACGGCGACCGCTGCGTCGATCATCTCCAGGGCATGTTCGCCTTCGCGGTCGTCGACGGTGAACGGTTGCTGCTGGCCCGCGACCGATTCGGCATCAAGCCGCTGCACTACGCCGAGGTCGACGGCGCCCTGCTGTTCGGTTCCGAGGTCAAGGCCCTGCTACAGAACTCCTCGCTGACGCCCGAGATCGACGGCGAGGCGCTGGTGGACACCGTCGTGCTCGGCCATCCCGCCGGCCCGGGCACCCTGCTGCGCGGGGTGGTGAGCCTGCCGCCCGGCCACGTGCTCAGCGCGGTCGTGGCAGAGGGCCGGCTGGTCACCGCGCTCACCCGCTACCACACGCTGCCGGACGTCGACCCCGATCCGGTCCCGTTACCCGAGGCCGCCGCCGAACTCATGGACCTGCTGCGGAACACCGTCCAATCGCACCTGATGGCCGAGGTCGAGGTCGGCGTCACGCTCTCCGGCGGGCTGGACTCGACGCTCCTGGCACGGCTCATGCGCGAGCTGCACGACGGCCCGATCCGCGCGTACACGATCGGGGACCGTCCGGACCATCCCGACGTGGTGCAGGCCCGACGGCTGGCCGGACAGTTCGGACTGGACCACCATGTGTCGATCCTGAGCTTCCAGGACTTCGTCGCCGCCATCCCCCGCTACCTCACCGCCGCCGAGCAGCCCGCCGGTCTTGGCGGGATCGCACTCAACGTCCTCTGCCGACGCATCGGCCGCGATGTCAAGGTGTGTCTCAACGGCGAGGGCGCGGACGAGGTCTTCGGTGGTTACGGCGAGTACGTCGACCGGCGGTTCCGCACCCGTCGCATGCTCGACCGACTCGCCGCCCTCGAAACGTCGGGCCACAGCGTCAGCAGTCGGGGCCGGCAGTTCCTGGACTCCCTCACGGCCGACCAGCCATTCCCCGAGTACCTGCGGACGCTGTTCGCCGAGAACATGCGGGAACAGCTCACCCGGGACCACCTGGAGCTCCTCGATGCCTCCTCGATGGCGGCAAGCCTGGAGATGCGGGTGCCCTTCCTCGACCACCGAGTGGTCGAGTTCGCCTTCCGTCAGCCGCTTGCGTACCGGGTCGACTGGGAGTTGGGCATCGCCAAGCGACTGTTGAAGCATGCCGTCCTGACCACCTGGGGCGACGAGGTCAACCTGGTGGGCAGCGTGCTGCGCCGCAAGATCGGGGCACCCACCTCGGTACTCGGGCACCGGGAGCGGTTCATCCGCCTCTGCGAGCAGGTGCTGCCGGCGGACTACCTGCGCGACGACGAGTACGGCGCGTACTTCGACCAGAAGTCCGACCTGCTGGTGTTCAACCTGTACCGGGAGATCTTCATCCGATACCGGGGCGTGCTGCCCGACGGATTCACCATGCTCGACTTCATGACGGAGCAGGCCCGCCGGCCGGCCCTTTCCCTGCGCGGCTGACCAGCAGTCCTATGCCGACCGACACCGTCGACGAGCGGGATGGCCTGCTCCGCGTAATGGCACTGTTGCGGCCCCAGTGGCGGGCGGCCGCGGCGGCAGTGGGATTGGGCGTCCTGGTCATCCTCCTCACCAACGCACTGCCGCTGGTGATCCGGCACATCATCGATCACGGACTGGTGCCCCGTGACAGCGACGCCACCATCGACGGCCTGTGGCTCCTGCTCAGCCTGGCCGCCCTGCGTTGGCTCTGCGACGTCGTCCGTCGGGAGGCCAGCGGGGGCGTCGGGCTGCGACTGGAGGCCGACCTGCGGGCCCGGCTGTTCCGACACCTGCTCTCGCTCGACGTTGGCTGGCACAGCCGCGTCGAGAGCGGCCGGGTGCTCTCCCTCGTCGGATCCGACGTGCGGATCATCCGCGCCTTCGTTTCCTACTCCGCTCTGTTCATTATCCTCAACTCGCTGACCGCGGCCGCCGCACTGACCCAGATCTGGGTGCTGTCGTGGCCGGTGGGACTCGCCGCCACCTGCGTCCTGCCGCTGTTCGGGCTGGTCACCGTGGGCTACGGCCGCAAGACGTTCGCCGTCTCCGCCACCCTTCAGGAGAGGGTGGCCGCGCTGGCCACGCACGCCGAGGAGAACGCGGCGGGAATCCGGGTCGTCAAGGGGCTCGGCCGGGAGGACGAGGAAATCCGGGCGTTCACCCGCAGGTCGATCGAGGTTCGCGAGCAGAACGTGGCCGCCTCCGCTCTCCAGGCCCGTTACCTGCCCTGGACGATCGGGCTGCCCGAGATCGGGCTGGTGCTCATCGTCTGGTTCGGCGGGTACCTGACGATCCGGGGATCGCTGACTGTGGGCACCCTCGTGGCGCTGAGCACCTACATGGCGCTGCTGGTCTGGCCGGTCGCCTCGATGGTCGGGCTGTTCGGCTCCGCCCGGCGGGCCGCCGCGAGCGCCGTACGCGTCTTCGAGGTGCTGGACCAACGCCCGACGATGACCGACCGTCCTGGCGCGGTCGACCTGCCCCGACCTTCCGGCGGGGCTTCCGTCACCCTCGACGGCCTCTGCTTCCGGCATCCCGGCGGGACATGGCCGGGCCTGCGCCGGATCCGGTTGCACGTGATGGCCGGTGAGCACGTGACGATCGAGGGCCCCGGTGGTTGCGGCAAGTCGGCCCTGGCCGGGCTCCTGGTACGGCTCTGGCCGCCGGACTCCGGCCGCCTGCTGGTCGACGGCGTCGACGTCTCCGACGTCACGCTCGCCTCCCTGCGCGGCACGGTGGGCTACGTGCCGCAGGAAGCCACCCTGTTCCACGGCACCATCCGGGACAACCTGCTCGTCGGCCGTTCCATGGCCACCGACGCGCAACTTGAGCGGGCCCTGCGCCTCGCCGCTGCCGACGAGGTCATCCGATCGCTGCCCGAGGGTCTGGACACCGTGGTCGGTGACCAGGGACACCTTCTCTCCGGCGGGCAACGCCAACGCCTGGCCCTCGCCCGGGCGCTCCTGACGGAACCTGGGATCCTCGTCCTCGACGACGCGCTGACCCAGCTCGACATGGAGTCCGGACGCCGCGTGCACGACCGGCTGGGCGAACTGGTCGGCACGGTGACGGTGCTGCACCTGACACGACCCGGCACCGCGCGACACAAAGCCGGCCGGGTGGTGACGCTGACCGACGCAGGCGTTCTGCGCGAGGCCACCGAGGCGGGCGGTGGTCATCGGTGACCGCGCGGCGTGGGGGCACGGTCGCGTTGCTGCGCCCGTTGGCGCGGGCGCACCGAGGGCAGGTCCTGCTCGGTGTCGCGGCGGCCGTCGTCCAGACCGCCGCCGCGCTCGCCATCCCGTACCTGGTGAAGGTCGCCATCGACGACGGGATCCTGACCGGGAACGCCGGGGTGTTGTCCCTGGCGGCAATAGCCGGCATCGCGCTGGCTGGTATCGAGGTGCTCGCGGCCCGCACCCAGGTCCGCGCGGTCGCGCGGGCGGGACACGGCATGCTGTGCACCGCCCGGGTGGCGCTGTTCTCGCACCTCCAGCGGCTGCCCATGCAGTACCACGAACACAGTCGCCCCGGCCGGCTCGTGGCCAGCCTCACCGCCGACATCGAGGCGATGACGGGGCTGCTGACCCAGGGATTCGTCACCCTCTTCGTCAGTACGCTCACCTTCGCCGGCACGGCGGTCGTCCTCGTACTACTTGATCCAGGGCTGGCCCTCGCCTGCCTGGTCGTGGTGCCCGTGCTGGTGTTGGCCACCAGATGGTTCCGCCGCCGGTCCGCGGTGGCCTGGCGACAGGTGCGGGAGACCGCGACGGCGGTGACCGTTCAGGTGCAGCAGATGCTCACCGCCGTGCCGGTCATCCAGGCGTTCCGCCACGAACGGGCCACACTGGCCCGGCTCGCCGCGGTGGACGCCGAGGAGCGGCTGGCCAAGGCCGCGACAGTCCGCAGCGCTGGCGTCTACTTCCCCACCATCGACCTCTGCTCGACGCTCGCCACCGTCGCCGTCCTGGCCATGGGCGCCCGTTCCGTCGTCACCGACGGCCTGGAGATCGGCACCCTCACCGCCTTCCTGCTCTACCTGCGCGGCTTCTTCAGCCCGATCTACGAGTTGTCCACCGTGTACGACACGGTGCAGGCCGCAGTCGCGGGCGCAGAGCGGGTCAACGGCATCATGGCGACACCGGCGACCGTGGCCGAACCGGCGTCTCCGGTACGGCTGGTGAAGCCGCGTGGAGGGGTCGTCCTGTCCGGCGTCACCTTCGCCTACCCCGACGCCGACGGCGTCACCGGACCCGACGTGCTGCACGAGGTGAACCTCACCGTGCCGGCCGGCAGCACCCTCGCCGTCGTCGGCCCGAGCGGCGCCGGCAAGTCGACGCTGGCGAAGCTGGTGCTGCGCTTCTACGACCCGCGGCGGGGCCGGATCACCCTCGACGGGGTGGACCTGCGCCGGCTGACCCACGCGGACCTGCGCCGGGCGGTCGCCTACGTGCCGCAGGAGGGGTTCCTCTTCACCGGTTCCGTCGGGGACAACATCCGGTGGGGTGATCCCACGGCCACCGACGCCGACATCGAGGCGGCCGCCCGTAAGCTGGGGATCTGGCCGGTCCTGTCCGCCACGTCCGGTGGCCTCGGCACTCAGGTGGGCGTGCGCGGGGCGGCGCTGTCCGCGAGTCAGCGTCAGGTGGTCGCGATCCTACGGGCGTGGATGGCGGACCCGGCGGTGCTGATCTGGGACGAGGCGACCAGCAGCCTGGACGTCGAGACTGACCGAGCCGTGCAGCAGGCCACCCGCCTGCTGCGCTTCGAACGCACCACGATCGTCGTGACCCACGACCTGTTGGGGGCACTGGATGCGGACGCGTTGGCGGTGGTTCGGGACGGCCGGGTCGTCGCGCACGGCCCGCCGGCGGAGCTCCTTGCTGAGGATCGCTGGCTGTCCGCCGTGGTCGCGGGCGAACGGACGCTGAACCCTACGACGGCTGCTTCCCGTGCGACTTCGCCGCCTGACGGGCGCAGCTGATCGATCCAAACGAGTCAGCTGATGGATCAGGACGGTGCGCCGGGTACCCGACGAATCCGGTTGGCGACAGCCGGTGTCCCTTCACCCGCGTCGGCGATCCTGACACTCTGCATCCGATGGGTGACCCTTCGGATGGGGCAGGTCGAGAGCGATGGCGAAGCGTTGGTTGATCACGGGATGTTCGAGCGGACTCGGTCGGGCCCTCGCGGCCCGGCTCGCCGCCGAGGGGGAAGAGGTGGTGGCGACGGCCCGACGGCCGGAGACCCTCGACGAACTGGTGGCCCGGCATCCGGGCAACCTGGTGGCCGCCGCCCTGGACGTACGGGATCCGGCGCAGTGCGCGGAGGCGGTCGAGCGGGCGGTGGACGCCTTCGGTGGCGTCGACGTCCTGGTGAACAACGCCGCCTACGGGCAGTTCGGCACCTTCGAGGAGGTCTCCGACGCGGAGGTCGCCGCGCAGTTCGACACCAACGTCTTCGGGCCGTGGCGGCTCACCCGGGCCGTACTGCCGGTGTGGCGGGCGCAGCGCCGCGGGCACGCGGTCTTCGTCAGCTCGGTCGCCGGTGTGGTCCCCTTTCCCGGGCTGGCCGCGTACACGGCGAGCAAGTTCGCGATGGAGGGAGCGGCCGAGTCGCTGGCCGCCGAGGCCGGGCACCTCGGGGTGAAGGTCACCATCCTTCAGCCGGGCGGCTTCGCCACCGGCTACAGCGCCAACCTGGTCATGCCGGAGCACCGGATCGCGGACTACACGCCCATCAGCGACGGCCTGCTCGGCGCGCTGCGCGGCATGAACACCAAGGTCGAGGTGAACTCCCCCGCGCTCTTCGCGGACGTGGTCTGGCGGCTCGGTCAGATGGAGTCGCCGCCGCTACGGCTGCCGGTGGGACCGGACTCGGAGACCTTCCTGGAGGCCGCCTACGACGCCCGGCGCAGCGAGTACGACCAGGTCGTCAAGGCGGGCCATCACATCATCGCGTGACCCCGGCCCGAAACCGGTCGGGTCCGCGGGCCCTGCGCGTGAGGCGGCGGCCGCGCCCTGTCCGGTCCGGAGACCGGGCAGAGCGCGGCCCGGTGGGCCGACGGGTCGGTCAGCTGTTCAGCTTGGCCAGCAGCGCGTTGGCCATGCCCTGCTCGCCCCTGGCGTTGGGGTGGAACGGGGCGGCGGCGTTCTGCGGGATCAGCCCCTCGACCCACCGGGTGCCGCTGCTCTTGCACGTGTCGTGGCCGACCGACGGGGCGTAGACGTCGGCGTAGCTGGCGTCGTTCGCGGCCGCGGTGGCGGCGAGCATCGTGTTCAGCGACTTCTGGACGCTGCGCAGGTACGGCACGTCCTGGTAGGCGATCGGCACCACCGGCCAGCAGCCGTAGCCGCTGTCGGGCAGGATCGCCGGGTACCCGAGCACCACGACCCGCGCGCCCGGGGCGGCCCGGCGGACCGCCTGCAGCACGGCGGTCACCTTCGGCGCGGTGGCGGCGATCCTGGCCTGCAACTGGTCCACGCCACCGGCGGTGTACCGGTTCTTGCACGGGGATCCGAGCGGGCTCTTGAGGCTCGCCTCCGCGCAGTCGCTGATGATGCCGGAGAAGCCGATGTCGTTGCCGCCGATCTGCACGGTGACCAGGCTCGTGTTCGAGGTGACGGCGCTGAGCTGCGGCGGCAGCGAGATGCCCAGTGCGCCGCTGCCGCCGACGAGGATGTCCTCGGTGGTGGCGCCGGAGCAGCTCACGTCGGCGAACGACGACGAACCGGCGGAGGCGGCGACCAGCGACGGGTAGTTGCGGTTGGAGCGCAGGCAGTTCAGGTCCACCTGGGTGGGGACCAGCGGGGCGGAGGTGTACGAGTCACCGAGCGCGACGTAGCGCCCGGTGGGTGCGGCGGCGGTGGCCGGTACGGCGAAGGCGAGCAGCACACCGGCGGTGGCCGCGGCGAACGCGGCGAGCCGGCTGGCCGCCCGGAGCAACGGCAGGCGGGGACGGGTCATGGCATCTCCCAGAGGGATCATGGTGGGTGCCGTGATTCTGTCCGTGCCGTCGCCGAACGTCAATATCGATGACCTTTACCGGCGTCCCCGGCCGGGTCGGCGGCTCGGGCGCGGGCACACCAGCGGGGCCGCCGGTGTCCCGGCGGCCCCGCTGGTGTGCCGTCCCTCAGACGATCTCCACCCCGTAGACGCTCAGCGCCTCGGTGACCGGCTGGAAGTAGGTGGTTCCGCCGGAGGAACAGTTGCCGCTGCCACCGGAGGTCAGGCCCAGGGCGGTACTTCCGCTGAAGAGCGCGGTATTCATAGATCTCATATTGGTTGCAAGAGTGATGGTTGGTCGGACTCAGCCACTTCTCATACCTTGGGTCCGGACAGCCCGACCAGTGGCGCCTGCGGCGATTAGGGAGTATTCGGCCGAGAATCAGCAGGTCAGTCGACCCGGCCCGCGACCCACCGGACGACCCCGCTCGCCCACCACGACCGCATGCCGGGACAAGGCCACGCGCCGAAAAATCGACGCCGCGGAAGGGCGCTCCGGCGGTCGGGACGCGGCCTGCCGCGACCTGTGGTTGGCGTGCCCGCTGGCCGCGAAGGCGTACGCCACAAGCCCGTCGCACCGCGCCCACGCGCGGTGGGGTGGCTAGCGGCGCGGCGGGGCCGCGACGCTGGCGCGGGCGACCAGGCTCGGTGCGACCGTCTGCCGCAGCGGGCCGGCGAGGTCCGGGGACCCGATCTGGGCGAGCAACATGTCCAGGCTCGCCCGGGCGACGGCGGCGAAGTCGGGCCGCACGGTGGTCAGCGGCGGGATGAAGTAGGCCGCCTCGGGCACGTCGTCGAAGCCGACCACGCTGATGTCGTCGGGCACCCGTCGGCCGTGCTCGTGCAACGCCCGCAGCACACCGAGCGCCAGGTGGTCGTTGGCGGTGAAGACCGCCGTGACCTCCGGCATCCGGGCGAGCATCTGACCGCACCGGTAGCCGGCCGCCGCGGACCAGTCCGCCGGGACCAGCGGCGGCACCTCGGCGCCGGCCAGTCGCAGGGCCTCCCGCCATCCTTCGATCCGCCCCGCGCTGTCGAACCAGTCCGACGGGCCGGAGACGTGCCAGACCGTCCGGTGCCCCGCGTCTAGGAGGTGCTGCGTGGCCGCCCGGGCGCCGGCGACCTGGTCGACCGTCACCAGCGGGATCGGTCGGCGCGGGTCACCGTCGACGGTGACCAGGGGCACGTCCTGAGGAAGTCGTTCGAGGGCCTCCCCGGCCGACTCGACCGGCGCGATCACGACGATGCCGGCGACCCGGTGCGCGAGGTGCCGCTCCACCGCCGCGGAGATGGACCGGTGGTCCAGGTCGCTCACGCTGCCGACGCTGACCGCGAACCCCGCCTCGGCGGCCGCCTGCTCCAACGCGGCCAGCAACGACGCCGGACCGTAGAGGGTGGTGTTCTGCGCGACCACACCGATCACCTGGGACCGACCGGTCACCAGCGCCCGCGCGGCCCGGTTGGGTCGGTAGCCGAGCTCCGCGATGGCCGCCTGGACCCGCAGCCGGGTCTGCTCACGCACGTTCGGGTGCCCGTTGAGCACCCGGGACACCGTCTGGTGGGAGACGCCGGCGAGGCGAGCAACGTCTGTCATCGCGGGACTCCGCACGGCCACCTCACCTCCCCCGCCCGCCCGTCGGCGATCGCGCACGCCGACGTCGACAGGAGCGGCCTTCGTGGTGCTGAAGCCGCCCTCCCATCCGCCACGGCGACGTGTGCCGGGTGACCGAGGTTGGAACGTCGACAGTCTACGCCAGCCGTCCCGTCGCCCAGAGTGCGGCTGAGCCGTCCGGTCCGGCGCACCGTCACCGCGCCGCCCAGGGACTGGGTGGCGTAGTTGAAGATGCCGAACCGGTATCCCATGAAGAACTGCCAGGCGTTGTTGAGGGTCAGCGCGTTGCCCAGCGCGACGAAGGTGACCCCGTCGGTGCTGTACGAGAACCTCTCCTGCCGCCCCGAGCCGGGTCGGATGTCGGCGTTGGCCAGCACCCAGATCCGCCCGCCGGAGACCTCCGGCCGGGGCCTGTACCGCGACCGGGTGCTGGCGACGGTGACCGGGGCGCTGGCGATTCGGCGCCGACGCGAGTTCCTCCGCGCCCGGGTGGCCTCCGGAGCGGCCGGCGGTCGGATCGAGGTACGACTCGACAGCGTCACCGGCCCGCTCGCGGGCACGTGTGCCGGCGGCTGGCAGACGTGGACCACCTCCACCTGCGCGGTCAGCGGGGCCTCCGGCACCTGCGACCTCCGCCGCCAGCGTGCAGTGGTCCCGCGCCCGGGTCGGCCTCGGGAGAGGGCTGTGCGGTGACGCTCGACCGTCGCCGCGCGGCCCTCTCCTGTCGGCGATGATCGATGTCGCTATCCGAACTCGGGTAGCAGTCGACATCTGTCGTGTCATCGAAGCCAGGGTCAAGCGGATGCCGCTGGCCGGCAGGAAACCCGCGCGCCGGGCGTCCGGCACGAGATCGATCGTTTCACGCGCCACGTACCCTCTGCGTGGCCCGGGGCGGGCTCGGCGTCACGCCGAGCCCGCCCCTGGCGACTTTCCGATCCTGGCCCCGCACCCTGACGCTGACCGCCGGCACTCGCCGGCGCCCGCGGACGTCAGGAACAGCCGAGCGGAACCGGTGTCACGTCGTCAGCGCTGCAGCGTCAGCACGCCCGGTCGGTAGGGCAGCAGGCCGTAGTCGCCGCCGGAGTTGGGGGATCGGCCTTGGTAGAGCAGTTGGAGGTTGCAGGGGTCGATGGTCATGGTCTGGTCGGCGTTGCTGCGGATCAGTTCGCCGTGGCTGATGTCGTTGGTCCAGGTGGCGCCGCTGTTGGTCTTGCCGGCGAAGGGGTTGCTCTCGGTGGCGGCCTGCGGTGTCCACGTACCGCCCAGGCTGGTGGCGGTGAAGGAGCGGAAGTAGCGACCCTGCGCGCCGATCGCCTCGACGAGCATGAGGTACCGGTTCTGGCCCTGGAGTTTGTAGACCTGAACGCCTTCGAACAGGTTGTTCGTCGTGTCGCTCATGATCACCGTCGAGGTGGAGCCGAAGCTGCCGGGGAAGTTGCCGATGGGCATGCTGGCCCGGTAGATCCTGCCGTTGTCGCCGGCGAAGAACAGGTACATGTTCGTGCTGTCACCGATGATCGCCTGGTCGATGGGGCCGGTGCCGGAGTCGGAGATGCTGCCGGAGAACAGCGTCTGCGGCGACGACCAGCTGTTGACGTTGGTGGGGTCGGTGGAGGTGCGGTAGGAGAAGGCGGGTCCGCCCCACTGGTAGGCCAGGACCCAGATGTTTCTGGGGGCGAAGTAGAACAGTGACGGTGCGACGGCGGCGAAGGGCATGGGGTTCTGGCTGGCCGAGGCCATGTCGGACCAGTTCGTGAAGACACCGAAGTTCATCGAACCCCACGTGGTGCCGGTGTCGTGGGTGGTGGCGTAGACGAGGTGGCGGCCGTTGTAGGGGGCGTGGGTGAAGTCCTTCAGCGACACCCATCCCGCCCGCGGCTGCGCCAACGCACCCGACGACGACCACCGGTACGACGACGGCAGAGCACACGTACCAGGCGGCGGCGTGGTGGGGTTTCCTCCACCGTCGACGCGGACGAGTTGCCACTGCTGGTTGTTGCCGTTCCAGTCGTCGTACTGCACGACGCTGCCACCGTCGGCGGTCGAGGCGCCCTGGACCTCCACCACCTTGTTGCTGTTGCGGTTGATCAGGCGGACGTAGCCACCGGCAGAGTCGGCCAACCGGAACTGCTGGTTGACCGAGTTGTTGTCGGCCCACTGCACGATGCTGCCACCGTTGGCGGTCGAGAAGTTGTAGACGTCCAGCACCTTGCCGGACAACCGCGACCGCAACCGGTAGTAGCCACCGCCGGAGTCCACGAACTGCCACTGCTGCTGGTTGCCGTCGTTGCGCGCCCACTGCACGATGCGCGCGCCGTCATTCGTGGCCAGGTTGTAGACGTCCAGGGCCTTGCCACTGTTTCGGTTGATCAACACGTACCACGCGCTCGTGTCGACCGTCGCCGCGGCGGCGGGCGTCGACGACACCACCGCCGCGGCGGCACCGCCGACCAACAGGGCCACGCCGGCGGCGACGAACCGCAGCAGCAGCCCGCGCCGCCGCGACGGCGGCGCGATCGATGGAGCCTGACGAAAGGCAGACATGATCCTCCTCAAACACAGGGAAATGGCGTACGGACGGGCGCACCGCGACGCGTGGCGGCGCGCCGGGCGCGCGCTAGTTAGCGTTAACACTTTTCGTGCACGCCCTGGTGAAGCCTGGCCCGAGGCGGCGAGCGTGGCCGCCCGGTGAACCACACCGCCGCCGTCCCTAGTCATCGACTGTCAGCGATAACATGCCGTTCGTCAAGCCGTAACGTCGCCAGGCCGCCAGCCGGCGACGGGCCACGGCACGCGAACACGGCTGCGACGGCGGCGTCCCCGCACGTCTGCCGCTGGCCCGCCGCGCGGAGGGCCACGGTGCTCATGGTCGCCGCGCGAAGAGCCACGGGTGCTCCTGGCCCGCCGCGCGAAGGGCCACGACGGGCGCCCGGGGCGGGGATCACGGGCGCCGTGGCGATCAAGCCACCCGATCCGTACGGGAAAGGTCTGACGCACTAGCATTGCCGCGGTCCGGGACGGCTCTGCTGAAACGAGGCGAAATGCGGTGGCTCCGGGGGTTACTGGGCGGTGGCGGGCGGATCCAACTCGATGAGGGTCGGCAGCAGGCGCTGCTGCGGGACGTCCAGCACCGCTACGGCGCCCACGCGCGAATCCCGTTCCGCGAGCAGGCCCAGGCGGTCACCGCGATACTGGGCGACGACGACGGCCTGGTGGTGGCGGCCCGGATCGTGAGCCAGGTCGCCGACGAGGCCCACGCGGACCTGCAGGGCCAGGCCCACGAGGTGCACCGACGCACCGGCCGGCGGCTCCTGGTGAACCGCCGCAACTATCGGCCGCTGTGGAAGGAAGCCGGCCAGGCCCTGCGATGGCCGCTGTCCGCGCTGCCGTGCGGCTTTCATCCGTACGCGCAGGTGGCCGCCGCCGTCACGGTGCTCGGCAGCCAGGCGTCCCGGCTCGACCGGGTGACCGACCCGGACCCGCTGGTGACCCGCATGTTCGAGGTGCTCGACCTGACCACGGCCGGCTGGGAGTACGGCCGGGTGCGGCTGGACACCGACGCCGCCACCCTGGCCGATCGCCTGATCTCGAGCACCGCGCAGGTCCTCGCGGCCATGGACGACCCGCCCCGGCTGCCGCCTGCCGTCCGGGAGCTGATGCGCCGCAACAACACCTACGACGTGTACGACCCGACCAGCCCCCGGGCGGTGGGTGCGATCAACCTGGGCGCGCGGATGCGTGAGGGCCTGCTGGCCTGAGGACACCGCCTGAGCGGGCGAGGGCCGAGGAGAGCGCGGGTGCTGAATACCAATCCCCCGCGTGGCGGAGGTACCGAATCGAACGGGATAGCAGGAAGCGCCCGCATGGCCTCGGCTCTCGCCGCTTACTCAGGGATCAACTCACTGAGCCGATCAAGCGTATAGGCCTCCGACCCGTCCGGCAGCCCCTCGGGGGCCTCGATGCCGACGAAGGTGACCGGCTCCTCCGGCAGTTGGCCGTCCCACATCGTCACCTCCGCCCCAGCCCGCCAGCGGTCGACCAGGTACGACACCGTGAGGTATCGCCGCTCCAGCAGAGCTCGCACCCGGTCGGCGGTGGTGAACGTGTTCCCCTCCACCCGGTTGAACGAGGGCCGGCCGCGCAGGTACAGGTGCAGCCACACGGCCTGCCAGCCCTCCTCGCCCCTGACGAACACCATCGGCAGCGCGACCCGGCCCTGGCCCCGCAGGTGCGAACGCGCCCGCACGGTGCGCGCGTCGAACGGGGCGCCGAGCTGGTCGCGCGAACGGGTCTGGTACCCGAACATCGACTCGGCGACCTCGTCGAACGACTCGCCCGCGTAGATGTTGACCTGCGGCACCACGTAGCGCCCACCGACCGTCAGGGGCACGTCGATGAACTCGGTCGCACCGTTCCCCGCCTCGGTGATGTCGCCGGAGTGCACCACGCCGTCGTGGTGGTAGTTGGTCCACGACACCTGGCCCGCGCTGTGGAACCCGTCGTCGAGCAGCAGCACCGACAGGTCGTAGTCGGTGCGACGACTGCTCTGACGCCAGTACGTGAAGAAGCGGAGCAGCTCGCCGGAGACCGCCGCGCGCGAGCCCCTCGGCAGCACCGCGAAACCGCCTTCGGCGGCCTTGCCGGACAGCGGCAGTGCGACGTCGAGCACCTCCGGATCCACCACCAGCGGTCGTTCCAGCTCCGGCAGCCGGGCGCTGATCTCGGCGTCCAGCAACGACGACAGCTCGGCCACCAGCCCGGCCGGCAGCGGTGGCCGCTCGTCGGGCCCGACCCACGCGTTGCGCGAGCGGCTCGCGTACATCCGGGCGGACGCGGGCGTCAGCCGGTTGTCGACATGCTCGCGCAAGGAGAGGAGGACCCGGCCCGACGCCGAGGCGAGCGCACCGGTGACCGATTCGACCACAGCGGTTCGCTGCGCCGGCGGCGCCAGCCGCAACAGCCGGTCGGCGGAGCGCAGGAGCAGGCCCGGCGCGGCCGACAGCACCGATGCGGCCCGACCGACGGCTCCGGCGCGGATCGCGGCCTCCGCGCGGCCGGCGATGGTGCGGACCGGCCGCTCGCCGCGCGCGACCGCGAACACCGCCTGCGCGTGCGGCCACTGGCCGTACTCGTGCGGGTGCAGCCGCTCCCCCAGCCGCTTCCACCGCTCCGCGTGGCGCACGACGTCGGCGAGCTTCGCCGGGCTCGCGCCGACGACCTCGTCCAGCGCGGCCAGCAGCATCCGCCGCTCCGGGCGCCGGAACGCACGGAAGCGCGTGGGTGCCACGAGCGAGGCGTCGCCGCCGGAGACCTGGCAGGCGAGGCGCAGCACGTCGGTCGTCGTGTCGATGCCGACCAGCGGCCGCCCGAGGACGAGCCGGATCCCGTTGAGCACGGCCCGGTTCTCGCGTACCGGGATCTCGGCCGGCTGCGTGCCGTCCACGCAGGCGACCGCCAGCTCGCTGAGGATCGCGAGGTCCGCTTCGCCGTGCGGCGTCGCGCTGCCGGCGAGGGCAAGATAGAGCCGCTCTGTCTCCACGTCGACGGCGTCGCCGAGACGCAGCACCGTCACCCGGTCACCGGCTGCGCTGATCAGATCGTCGTGTGCGGCAAGGAGCTCGGCCCAGGTGTGCTGGTAGGTCCCGTAGGCCGGCAGGTCGAGCAGGTTCACGCCGCCCGAGGCCACGGCGTCGCGCAGCTGGGCGTCGCTCGCCGTGCCTCCGCCGGTGAGTACGGCCGCCCGCAGGCGGTCCGTCCAGAACTCGATGGTGTCCGGCACGTCGTCGGGGAAGCCGATGAAATAGGCGTTGTGCTGGACGTGGTCGCCCACCAGCTCGCGCACCGCCCCGACGACCGTGGCGGCGAGGTCCATCGCCGGCGCGGGCGCCAAGGCGCCGATGTGCTCCAGCAGCGCCCTTGACGCCGAGAACCCGACGTCGAGCAGCGCCGCGTCCAGTTGCCGGGCCACCGGCCCGCCGTCGCCGGCCGCGCCGGTGCTGGCCGGTACCCGCAGTGTCTTCTGGATGATCAGCTTCTCGAGCACGTGGTCCCCCGTTCCGCTCGACTCCGGCGGTTGCCAACCCGCAGCCGCGGCACAGTGGGTCGCCGGGGACTCGAACCCCGAACCCTTCGATCCAACAAGGAGAAGGAAGCGCCTCCATGCCCGCACAGGCGGAGAGCGGACGCGCTACTCAGTCGAATGCTCTGCCAGTTGAGCTAGCGACCCAGGTGTCGATCATCGCACCCGCCGTTTCGGCATGGCCATCGCATTTGCCGGCGAATGCGCTGCGGTGGGGTCCGCATGGCACCCCCACCCACCGGCGACCTGCGCCGCTACCGCCGTGCGCCACCGCCGGATGGCGCGGGCGTGGCAGGCGTCGTCGGGTGAGGCCGGCGACAGCCGGCACACCCCCTTAAGCGTCCTAGGACATCGGCTTTCGTCGGGCCTCCGCGCTGCCACGGGAGATGCACGGCGCGGGCCGCCCACCGGCCTGTCCACCTCCTCCGCCGCCGCGCACCGACAGCGCCAACGCGGGAGTCCCGCATGGTGATCAGGACGCCATGGACGTCGCCCGGCTGCTTCAGGGTCCAGGAGGTCCTGATACACCTTGGCTGGGCGTCGTGGACGGCGGTGGGCGCGTGGACGCTCGCGGGAGCAGCAGGGAAGGGCGGTCCGCGCCCTTTCCGGCCGCTACGGCGGGGGGTAGCCCGCCGACCGGCGCCGATGGGATCCTCCATTGATGGATGCCAATCGATTCATGACGCGACTCGCGACCCGTTCGGCGCTGGTCCTCGTGGCCGTCCTCGCCGCCAGCGGCGTCCCCGCCCTCCGCCCCGCGCCGGCCAGCGCCGCCGGGCCCGACCCGGTGCTGGACAAGCCGGTGTTCAGCCGGCCGCTCGGCTCGGTCGCCGAGCAGAACACGATCTTCATGCAGTTGGCCGGGATCATCGACCGGGTTCCAGCGGGCGAGGAGATCCAGATGTCGTGGTTCCACTTCTCGTTCTCGGACGTGACGGACTCCGCCACCACGCCGGACATCCCCGGCCGCCTCGTCTCCGCGTACCAGCGGGGCGTCCGGGTGAAGATCATCGTGGACCAGTCCTCGGCGACCGGGCGCCCGTTCCAACGGCTGCAACCGGTCCTCGGCTCGACCGACACCGCCGGCTCGTACATCGTGCACTGCGCGGACCGCTTTCCGAGCCAGGACCGCGGCTGCATCGGCACCCGGGCGATCCAGTACACCGACTCGACGGTCACCGCGTACAACCACAACAAGTTCCTGACCGCCTCGCGGATCGTGCTCGGCACCGGGGCGAGCGTGTCCAACGTGGTCTTTCAGGGCTCGGCGAACCTGACGTGGTGGGACGCGAACGAGGCGTACAACAACGGGGTGACGTTCAGCGACGCCACCACCTACAACGCCTACCGGACGTACTTCGCGGACCTGCGCTCCCACCGGTACAGCTCGACCGGCGACAACGACTACTACTGGGTGACGCCGACCGGCAGCACCTACAAGGCGCACTTCTTCCCCCGCCGCGAACGCTCCGGTCAGCCGCTCTCCGACCCCGCCACCGACACCGTGGTCAGCATCCTGAACGCCGTGACCTCGTGCAGCTACGACGACGCGGGCACCCGCCGGCAGACCGACATCCGGGTCAACATGTACTCGTTCAACCGGCCCGAGGTGGCCAAGCGACTCACCGCCCTGCGCAACGCCGGCTGCTGGGTCGACGTCGTCTACACCGAGGCGAACACCGCCGTGCTCAACGCGCTCGGCGGCAACATCCAGCTCACCAGGTGCAACTTCAACGTCGGCCCGGGGCGCGACATCCGGACCCACAACAAGTACATGCTGATCGACGGCGCGTACGACGACGACATCGTGCCGCGGGTCTTCACCGGCAGCCACAACTACGCCGTCTCGGCCCTGCGACAGGCCGACGAGACCCTGCTGCGGATCATGGGGCGCGGCATGCACGACGAGTACCTGCGCGACTTCTGGCACGTGCGGGACACCTGCCGGGCCCGCGGCGGCGCCGTCCGCTGAGCACGACCTGGCCGGCTGCCCACCGGCGGCCGGATGCCCGACTCCGGCCGCCCCGCGCGTCACCGCAACCGTCGGCGCAGGGCCGAGACCGTGTCGCAGGCGCTCAGGCGTGCAGGTCGCGGCGGCGGTATCCGATCGCGCCCGCGACGAGCCCGGCCGCTGCCAGGCCGGCCATGACCAGGGCTGCGGCCCAGTCCGGTGTCGTGGCTGGCACGGCGACCAGGTGCGCGAAGGGAGTCGACGCGGCGAGCCAGGCGGGTGCGCCGACGCTGTCCGCGACGACGTGCCACAGGAAACCACCGGCAGCCGGCAGGGCTCCGATCGCCGCGACGGCGCGGGGCATCCAGCCCAGCGCCAGGACCGCGGCGCCGAGGCAGAGCGCCACGACGGCCAGGACGTTCCAGGCACCGGCGAGGGCGTCGCCCACGCCCAGTCCCGCGTCGACCGTGGCCGTACCGACCCACATGGCGAGACCCGCCACCGTGACCAGGACAAACGCGCCGCCGATCGCGGCGGCCGTCTCGGCGGCCAGCAGCCGCAGCCGGGTCACCGGCGCGGCCAACACCAACGTGAGCCGCCGGGCACTCTCGTCCGCCGCGACGGCCGCGAGCCGGACCGCGACGAACACCCCGACGGGCACCGCGAGCAGGGCGTACATGGTCGCCGCGTAGCCCCGCACGGTGCCGAGTTCCCCGAAGCCGGCCGCGGCCGCCCTCGTCGCGAACTCCGGACTGGCCGTCAGGAAGTCGGTCATCGACCGGGCAATCACCCCGATGAGCAGGAAGTACGCGCCGATGCCGGCCGACCACCCGGCCAACGGCCGCAGGGTGCGCCGCACCGCGAAGGCCGGCACGGAACCGAGCAGCGCCCTGTGTGCCGACCGGCCGCCGGCCGGACCGACGATCGCCCCGCCGACGTCGCGGCGCGCCGCGAGCCGGACCGTGCCGGCCGTCAGCAGCACTGCGGCGAACCCCAGCACCAGCACCGGCAGCCCTCGGTCGGTGTCGAACGGGCGGGCCAGCGCCATGAGTCCGAACGGTGACAGCCACCGAAGCCAGGCCAGGGCGGCTACGCCATCGCCCACCATCCGCATCAGCAGCCCGACGACCAGAACGGCGGCCGCGGCGCCGTTGGCCGCCGACCGGCCGGCGAACAGCTGCGCGGCGAGTCCACCCACGACGACGAAGAAGAACCCGACGACGGCCAGGGCGGTGCCGTGCAGCACCGAACCGGTGACGCCCGCTCCTGCGGCGATCATCGCCGCCGCGGTCGCCCCGCCGGCCACAGCCGGTACGACCGCGAGGATGCCGAGGTGCCAGCGGACCGCTTCGGGAAGAGTGGTACGACCGGACAGCAGCAGACTCCACCGACCGGCATCCTCCTCGCCACGGGTGATCCGGGTGGCGGCCAGCATCGACCACACACCGAGCAGCACGGCCAGGACCGTTCCGGTCCGCCACACCGTGAACCCGCCCGCGTCGTCGAGCGCGACCGGCTCGCCGAACAGGGTCCGGATCGCCGGGTTGCGCGTCAGCGCCGCCAACGCGGCCGGATCCAGCGGCTGCGTACGGTAGGTGGCCACGATCAGCGCGGACATGCCGGCGCAGACCGCGACGACGACCGCGGCGCCGCGGCGCACCTGTCGCGCCGCGAGAGCGTTCAGCACCCGCCGGGGACGCACCGCTGCCAGCGTGGGGGCGCTCATCGGACGTCCCGGCCGTAGTAGGCGAGGAAGATCTCCTCGAGGCTGGGCTCGCGCACCGCGATCGTCGCCACGCCGGCGTCCGCCAGGGCGCGCAGCGCCGCCGCGGGCGGGCCGTTCAGGGTGAACCGCAGGGCCGACACGCCGTCGGCGCGCAGGGCGTCGACGCCCGGGACGCCGGTGAGGTCCGGTGGCGTGCCGGTGAACGTGGCGGCCACCTCGGTGCGGTGCAGCCGGCGCAGCCCCGCGACGGATGCCACCTCGATCAGCTTGCCGGCGCGCAGGATGCCGACGCGATCGCAGACGGACTCGACCTCGACGAGCTGGTGGGAGCTGAGGAACACCGTCTGCCCGTTGTCGCGGGCGGTCCCGACGGCCCGCCGGAACTCGAGTTCCATCAGCGGGTCCAGGCCGCTCGTCGGCTCGTCGAGCACCAGCAGCGGCGCCCGGGTGGCGAACGCCGCGACCAGGGCCACCTTCTGCCGGTTACCCGTCGAGTAGGTGCCGGCCGGCTTGGACACGTCCAACGCGAACCGCTCGACGAGCTCGTCCCGGTAGGTGGTATCGACGCCGGGGCCGATGCGCCCGAGCAGGTCCAGGACCTCGGCGCCGGTCAGCCGCGGCCACAGCGCCACGTCCGCCGGCACGTAGGCGAGCCGGCGATGCGCGGCGGCGACGTCGGCAGCGTCCGTGTCGAAGATCCACGCCCGGCCCGAGGTCGGCCGGGCCAGGCCGAGCAGCAGCCGGATCGTGGTCGACTTTCCGGCGCCGTTCGGGCCGAGGAAGCCGAACACCTCTCCCGGCGCGACGTCGAGGGTGACGTCGTCGACCGCGAGCAGCCGGCCGTACCGCTTGGACAGGTTTTCGGTGCGCAGGGCGGCAATGCCCATCGGAGCCTCCATAGGCCAGCAGCAGGACTCGAACTGCCGACCAGACTTCCCGGCGCACCTGCCGTCACCGTACTCCCGGCCGTCATCGAGGGGAAGCCGCGGCTGCCGGGACAGGAGCGGCTCGCGCCGCGTTCAGAACTGCCGCACGGCCAGCAGGCTGACGGCCGCCATGAGCACGGCGCCCGCCGTGACGGTGATCGTCCGGATCCGTAGCCGCAGGTCGGCGTCCCACCTGTCGCCCGTGCCGGCGGCGCGGCGGGCCAGCGGGGTCGACGCCCGTCCGACGCCGAACCCGATCCCGGCGAGCAACGCGACGTGCAGGCGCTGACCGCCGAGGAGCACAGCGACCGCCAGCACGTACGGGGCGCTCGCCGAGACGTACGTGCGGACCCCGGTGCCCATCTCGAAGCCGAACTGCAGGGCCCCGCGCCGCAGGCTGCGCTGGAGCACGTCCTGCGGCACCTGCCGGGCGTTCTGCGGCAGCCGGATCGGCACCAGGCCGACCTCGCGGAGCAGCCCCAGCACCGCCACCGCCACGATGCCCGCGTACCGCCACGGGACGGGCAGGGGCGCGGACAGGCCGGAGAGCAACCACAGCACCGATCCGCTGAGCAGGCCACCGGCGATCAACCCCACGACGAACAGGGTGAGCACGACGCCCTGCCGATCTCGATCCCGCCACCCGGGCGAGGCCAGCGCGTGCGCGCTGTTGTGCGTTCAAACGGAGCCGGAGAGCGTGTAACCCGCGAGCCCCCCGATCATCGCCCAGGTGAGGACGTGCCCGTACGCGGCGGCGGCGAGCGCGCCGACGGCGAGCAGCAGAAGGGGTACGAGGGGGTCGCCGCCCCGGCGCAGGACCGCCCGGGCACCTCCCGGCAGCGTCCGGGTCATACGGCGGCGCCGGTCAGCGTCCGCCAGGAGTTGCCCCCGATCACCCCGTCGATCGTCAGCCCGTTCTGCCGCTGGAAGTCCCGCGTCGCGCTGTCCGTCGCCGGCCCGAAGGAACCGTCGACCACCAGCGCGTAGCCGCGCCTGTTGAGCTGGCGCTGGGCGGCGCTGACGGCGTGGCCGTTGTTCCCGGAGCGGACAGTGGTCACGAGCTTCGGCCAGGTGGTCGCGTCGACGACACCGGTGGCTCCGAGGCCGGCCGCCGTCTGGAAGCTCTTCACCTTCGCCTCGGTGTCGCCACCGAAGATCCCGTCGATGTCGGTCGGGTGCCCGCGGACGGTCAGCAGGTGCTGCACGGTGTAGACGTTGACCCCCGTGTTGCTCCGCCGGGTGGTGGGCCAACTGGCCGCGCCCAGGCATCCGCACTTGGTGTTCCAGCGGCAGATCGACTTCACCCAGCCCGCGCTGGTCTTCTTGTATCCGTCGTGGCACCGGCGTTCCACCGAGCACGCGCAGGCGCCGCACGCCCCGTTGTAGGCCCACAGCCAGCCGTCGTAGGTGCCGCCGTAGCACTGGTTCGGCCGCAGGATCCAGGTGACGCCGTCGTTCTTGTGGAACCCCGTGTACGTGCCGCTGGTGTTGCAGGAATCGGCGAAGATCGTGCTCGGGCCGCACCCCGGGGAGCAGTTGTGGTCGCTGGCGTACGTCGGGCATCCGGCGTAGATCGTGTAGCCGTCGGCGTACGCGCGGCGGGCTGCCGGGAACACGCTGAGCGCGGCCATGCCCACCGCCGTGCCTGCCCGGAGCAGGGTGCGTCGCGACAGCTCCCACCCCCCGCGCCTGCGGCCGCCCCGCTCCAGCGGCACCCGCCGCACGGCGGGCCCGGTCCCCGGGTCGTCGCCGCGCAGCCAGGGGACGGTGTCGATACCGGTCATGCCCGGCCTCCCTGATTCGTGGCGCCCGCCGGTGCGGAGCCGCCGGGTGGGCTGTCGACCTCGTCGAGCAGGCGGTGCAGTGCCGCGCGGGAGCCGATCGGCTCGGCGCGGAGCACCCGGCCGGCCCGGTCGACGACGGTGGCGAACGGGGTGGCGATGGCGTCGTACCGCTCGAACAGTTCCGCCTGCCCGCCGAGCACGGTGATCGGCAGCTGTGCGGCCCGCGCCGGCGGGTCCTCCCGGTAGAGGACCCGGAACTCCAGGCCGGGGCGCTCGTGGTGGTCGGTCGCTTCGGCCAGCACCTCGGTGCAGGTCCCGCAGTCGGGCTCCAGGAAGAGCAGCACCAGCGGAACCGTCGGTGCCGCCGGCGCCAACCGGGCGATTCCGGGGGCCGGTGTGCCGGGACGCAGGCCGACCGACTCGGAACGACGCTGCACCGCCCCACTCGACAGCGCGTGCACCTGGCGTACCAGGCCCGAGACCGTGAACGCCAGCAGGAGTATCGCGATCCAGCTCAGGATCAGTGCGCTGGTCTGGAAGCTCATCCGGGCAGGCCTTTCTCCGTCGTGCCGATGGACCGGCCGGTCGCGGGGCGCCCGGCCGGCGTCGTCGCCGGGTCGTACATCGCGGCGGGCAGGTGCCACAGCAGCGCGGTGAACGTGGCGGAGGCCAGCAGCACGACGGCGAGTGCGGCGTCGGCGCGGTGCGGCGCAACGATCGAGTCGGACAGCGACAGCGCGACCAGCGCGAGCCCGGCGAGCACCGCCGCTCGTGCCACCACCCAGCCGGTCATCGGCAGTTCCACCCGGGAGCATCCGCACGGCCCGGCGCGCCCCGTCGACCTCACGAGCAGGCCGTAGCCGGCGTACAGCGCGAGGAGCGCGGCGCTGCCGGCGAGGACCCCGACGAGCAGGCCCTCGCCGCCGGGACGGAGCAGCGCCACGATCCCGGCACCGGCGAGCACCGCCTCGCCGACGATGGCGACGGCGGCGAGCGCGGCCGGGGCGGGAAGGATCCGGTGCGCGGCCAGGGCCCCGGCGAGCGCCGCCGGCCGTGACAGGTGCTCGGCGGTGCTGACGAGCAGGGTGAACAGGACGGTGTACGCGGCCACGCCGGCCAGCAGTACGGACATCGCGGCCTACCCGGCCGTCCGGACGCGGAGCCGGTCGACCAGGGCGGGCACCTGCTCCACGTCCGTGTCGGCGAACGGCACCAGGCTGAGCCAGGCGTCGGCCGCAGCCAGTACGAAGTAGGGCTGCCCGTCGGGCAGGACGTCGCGGAAGAGCTCACCGGCCTGCGTCCGCAGGCCACGCCAGGAGGGCAGTTGCCCGACGCGCTGCTTGGTCAGCGGTGCGATCTCCAGCAGGCCGAGCCCGGGCACCTCCTTGAGCACGGTGGCGGGTTCGGCGAACCTGACGCCGGTCTTCGAGGTCGGGCGCAGGGCCAGCCCGTCGTCGTGCTCCTCGACGCGCAGTGCCCGCAGCGCGCCGAGCAGGTCGGTGGTCGCCGCGCCGTACATCTCGGTGAAGAAGCAGTGTCGCCGCCCCCGCCAGACCGCCACGAGCCGCTCCTCGGCCAACTGGATCTGGGGGTCGTAGGACCGGACGCGCGCGGTCAGCAGCGTTCCGCCCTGGTAGGTGAGTTCCTCGTCGAACGTCTCGACGCCGAGGGTGCGGGCCACGTCGTCCGCGAGCCCGATCGCGCCGGCCGTGAACTCGTGCAGCCGGCCACCGATCGTCACGTCGGCCACGGAGGTGAACGGCGCGCCGAAATCGAGTGAACCGTCCAGCGTGAACCGGTTCTGATCGATCGCACGATGCGTCACCGGCGCACCTCTGGCTGCCATGCGACCGCCCTTCGTCCGGGTCCGGAACTTAGCACCGGCACGATATACGGGTTGGTAAATATTTGACAAGATCGATCACGTGGTCGGACGGTGACAGCGCCGGCCCGACGCCGTGGCGCAGCGGGCACGCGGACGGCCGCTCCTGCCCGTCGGTCGGCACGGGCCCTGGAGCGCCGCGCCCGTGATCCGTACCATCGGTCCTCGACAGCGGCGCCCGGCACGGGTGTCGCGAGCGGAGCGGGACCACCGACCACCGGCATGCGGGCTCATGCCGGTCCACCGGCGTGCGACCGCATCCGCGAGAACCTCGCCCAGCGGTCCGCGCGCATCCACCCGCACCGGAAGGACACCCCCATGCGCGCTCCCTGGACGCGCCGTCGCCGCCTCCTGCCGGGGCTGCTGGCCCTGGCCTGCCTCGCCACCGTCGCCGTGGCCGCCGCCGTTCCGCTGACCACCCCGCCCGCCCGCGCCGCCGACCCCGTCCTGGTCCTCGACGCCACCTTCGAGGACGGCACCACCCAGGGCTTCCGGCCCCGGGCCGGTGAGACCGTCGCGGTCAGCACCGCCGTCGCCCACGGCGGCACCCGCAGCCTGCTCACCTCCGGCCGCACCGCGAGTTGGCAGGGCCCCGCCATCGACCTGCTCGACGAGATGGTCAAGGGGACCCGCTACACGCTGACGGTGTGGGTCCGGCTCGCCGCAGGCGAGTCGCCCGGCCAGGCGCGGCTCAGCGTGCAACGCGACTCCGGCGGCACCTCCGCCTACGACCAGGTGGTGGGTGACACCGCGGTCACCGCCGACGCCTGGGTCCGGCTCAGTGGCACGTACGTGCTCGCCCACGACGTGGACGGACTGTCGGCGTACGTGGAGACCGCCGACGGCACCGCCGACCTGCACGTCGACGACTTCGCCATGGCGTACCAGCCGACCAGGCCCGTGCAGACGGACATCCCGGCCCTGCGGGAGGTGCTCGCCGCCGACTTCCCGATCGGGGCGGCGATCGGCAACCGGCAGATCATCGGCGACCAGGCGGTCCTGCTACGCCGGCACTTCGACACGGTGACGCCCGGCAACGCGCTCAAGTGGGACGCCACCCAGCCGACCGAGGGCGCCTTCCGGTGGGCCGACGCCGACACGCAGGTCGGTTTCGCCACCGACAACGGCCTGGCGGTACGCGGACACACCCTCGTCTGGCACCAGCAGACCCCGGCCTGGGTCTTCACCGACACCGACGGCACCCCGCTGACCTCGGACCCGGCCGACAAGGCCCTGCTGCTGTCGCGGCTGGAGGCGCACGTCCGGGCGGTCGTCGGCCGCTACGGCGACGCCATCGGGGTCTGGGACGTCGCCAACGAGGTGATCGACGAGAACCAGTCCGACGGGCTGCGGCGCAGCCGCTGGTACGAGATCAGCGGGCTGGACTACCTGCGTACCGCGTTCCGGGTGGCCCGGGAGGTCGCGCCGACGGCCAAGCTCTACATCAACGACTACAACACCAACGTGCCGGCCAAGCGCGACAAGCTGCGCGACCTGGTGAGTCGACTGCGCGCCGAAGGGGTGCCGGTCGACGGCGTCGGGCACCAGATGCACGTCAACGTCCAGTGGCCGTCCATCGCCGAGACCGAGGCCATGCTCCAGGCGTTCATCCCGCTCGGCGTGGAGCAACAGGTCACCGAGATGGACGTCAGCATCTACGTCGCCGACAACGAGTCCTTCCCCACCCCGCCGGCCGACCGGCTGCTGACCCAGGCGTACCGGTACCGGGACCTGTTCGCCCTCTACCGCCGCTACGCCGACGAACTGACCTCGGTGACCCTCTGGGGGCTGGCGGACGACGACACCTGGCTGGACACCTTCCCGGTGGCCCGCAAGGACGCGCCGCTGCTGTTCGACACGGAACTCCAGGCGAAGTCGGCGTACTGGGGGATCGTCGACCCGACCCGGATCGACCCGACTCCGACGCCGACGGCCTCCCCCACGGTCAGCCCGACGGTCTCCCCCACGGCCTCCCCGACTGCCACGCCGACCACGGGGCTGGACACCTGCCGGGCGACCTACACCGTCACCAACCAGTGGCCGGGCGGCTTCCAGGCGAGCCTCAGGATCACCAACACCGGGGTGTCCGCGCACGACGGCTGGACCGTGCGCTGGCGGTTCCCGGACGGCCAGCTGATCAGCCAGCTCTGGAACGGCACGGTCCGGCAGGACGGCCCGGAGGTGACGGTCACCCCCGCGTCCTGGAACTCCGCCCTGCCCGCCGGCGGGACGGTCGAGTTCGGCTTCCTCGCCGGCTGGAAGACGAGCAACAACCGTCCGGTCGGCTTCACCCTCGACGGGCTGACCTGCACGACGGGCTGATTCGCCGGCCCGCGTACGCCACAGGCCGGTGACCAGCCGCGGCCCGAGCGCGACGCCCGATCGGTGCCGCCGGTCGGTGGAGGGCCCCGGGGCACCCGAGGTGTGGGCCGGGCGGTGGCCGGGCCGGACAGGCCCGGCCACCGCCATGTCCGGGCCGGCCGCCCTACGGCGCTGACGGCAGGTCGGGCGCCACCGGAGCCGCACCAGGCAGCGTCGACGACCGGGTGGTCCTCGCCCGACCGGCCAGCAGGTGTCAGGTGTTGACCGGACGGCGGGCGACCAGGCGTACGTGGGTGACCGGCCAGTCCAGCGGCTCGCCCGCCGGGGTGCTGAGGGCGGCCACCGGGGCGAGGCGGTTGGTGACGATCCAGTCGTTGCGGGACGTCCCGCTCGCGCCGTCGATCTCGAAGCCGACGTCGGTGAGCAACGACTTCCAGTCGGCGTACTCCATGCCGCAGAACTGTTCCTGGGTCTCCGACAGCCAGTTGTCGGTGTAGTCCTTGCGGGTGAGGAAGTCCATCGCCGCGCCGAGGGTCAACTCGACCGTGTCGTCCGCCCCGGCCACCGGGCGGTACGCGAACGGGAACCGGTAGTCGACGGCGAACTGGTCCAGCCGGGCCCGGGTCGACAGCCCGTCGACGTACGCCGCCACCTCGCCGGGCGGCAGGCCCGCCAGGTCGGTACGCGGCCGCGGCGGGTTGACGCCGTCCGTGACCGTCAGCCGCAGGCGCACCGTCCGGTCCCTGCCGTCCGGCCCGCACACGTCACTGTTGATCCACACCCCGCCGGGCACGGTGTGGTCGTAGAGGGCCTGCACGAACCGGCGCAGCGAGGCCATCCGCTCGCCGTACGACCAGATCTCGTGGGTCAGCGCGAAGGTCATGGTGGTGTCCACCGAGCGCGGCGCGAACACCGCCCCGCCGAGCACGTTGCGACGGTAGAAGAAGACGTTCGGGTTCGTGAACACGCCCTGCGCCTTCTTGTGCACGCACTCCTCGAACAGCTGCCGGGCCACCTCGACGCCGATCAGGTCGCTCTCGCGCAGGGCCGGCTCCCGGTCAGCCAGCTCCAGGACGGCGCCCGCGCCGCAGCCGACGTCGACGATCCGCCCCGGCCGCACGTGCTCGCGTACCGCGTCCCACTTGCGCTGCGCGGCGTCGCTGAACGCCTCGGCGTACGTCCGGTAGTCGCGGGTTGCGGTCAGTCCGCCCTCGTCGCCGACCACCGGGTCGTTCACCACCGAGCGGACCAGGTCGTCGAGCCGGTAGCGGCGGTACACGTCGACGGTCGCCGGGTGGGTGAGCTCACGCCACGACGGGTCGTCGTCGGCCAGCCGTAGCAGGACGTCCCACGGCCGCACCGGTGCCGGCTCGACGTCGGCCTCCACCCCGGCGATGCGGAACCCGAGTCGTTCGTACATCGCGGCGACCTCCGGCGTGGAGCAGGCGACCACCGTGTCCGCCGGGGTCAGCTCCAGCTCGGTGGACGCCGCGACGGTCTTGAGGGTCACCTCGGCGAACCGGTCGGTCGGCGCGGTGTCGAAGATCGGCACCACCACCGACCGGAGCCCGGCGAGCACGCTGAACCGTTCGATCGCCGCCTCCCGCCGGTGGTACGGAACCGGGTTGCGCCGGGTGTTCTCGTGGTTGGCCGAGGTGACCGCCCACACCACGGTCGCCCCGCCGGCGTCCTCGCCCCCGGTCGCACCGTCACCGTCGGCGAGGGGGCCGTCGCCCTGCGCCGCGAGCTGGCGCAGGTACCCGGCCTGGAACCGGGTCAGCAGGTGGTGGCGGCCGGGAAAGAGCAGGTAGCGGGGCATGTCACGTTCCTAGCCGATGCCTGCTTGGCCGCGCGCGGCAGGGGTGCCGTCGCCGGTCGGGGCGAGGAGCACCCGGCGGACGGCGCGGACGCTCCCGGATGGCGCCGGGCGCTACATTGGAGGCATCAGCAGTCAACGGCCTGCTCGCAGCCCGTCCGGAGGCGGCTCCACGCCGCGCAAGCCGGACTGGGCCGCGGTGGGCGCGATCGCCGGTGTGGCGGCCACCCTTCTCACCCTGCTGACGTACGTGCTGCCACGGGAGCCGCCCGTGCCGCCGCCGGCCTCAGGAACCGGAGCGGGTCCAGTCACGGGGCCCGACCTGACAACGCCGGGCCGGGCCACGCCCGACCGGACGACGCCGGCCCCGACGACCGTGCCGGAGCCCGGCGTGACGACGCCCCGCCCCACCAGCGCGACGTCCCGGACGCCGGCCCTGGGTCGACTGCCGTCGGTGGCGCCGCTGCGACCCGCCGGCTGCGAGGAAGCGCTCGCGGTCGTCGACCGGTTCTACCGGACCTCGGGTTCGACCAGGCAGAGCCGGCAGGCCGCCGCCACGACGGCGTACCAGGGCATGATGGGCGCGAGCCTGAACGCCCAGGGCGGGGTCTACCAGGCCACGGTGACGCTGTCGCAGGACTTCTCGGAGCTGCGCTTCATCCTGTCGGGCATGGTCGCGGGCGACCCCGACGCGGTGCAGGCCAGAACGGACCGCGACGCCCAGACCCTCCGGGAGGCCTGTGCCGACGGCTGACCGCCGAGCCGGTCACCGTCCCCGGGGGTACGCGACGGCGGCTCCACGGTCGAGTCCTCCGGGACAGGCGCACTCGGCGAAGCTCCTGCGCGACCGGCGTCGAGCTTCGCCCCAGGTCCCGGCTACGGCCGGAAGTACTCCGACATCAGGCGGCTGATCCATTCCGGCTGCTTGACGTCCACCGGCAGGAACTCCGTCATCGTCGGCTTCAGGTCGATGACCGGGGTGCCCGACACCGCGTCGAGGCCCACCACCGTCAGTTCGCGGCCCTGGACGGACTCGATGGCGCAGCACGTCACCCCGATGCGGTTCGGTCTGCGGGGGCCGCGGCCGGCGAAGACGCCCACGGGCGGGAGGTCGGAACGGCCACGGTTGGGGCGGGGTTCGCGGTAGTCGTCGTGTTCCGGGAACTGGTCGAAGAGGAAGAGGACCTCCACGTGGGAGAAGCCCTCCAGGCCCTGGAGGCACGCCTCGCCGAAGCGCTCGTCGATGGTGACCGTGCTGCGGACGGCACCCCAGTTGTCGGTGTGCTGGACGTCCGTACGGTCGTTTCGGACCGTACCTATCGGAGTGATCTGGTAGCTGAGCATGCTGGACACCTTTCCCCCGTCCGTCAGTGGCCGTCCTGGCCGCCCGGAGCGGCGCAACATCCGGTCAGGCGACGAGCAGGATCACGCCGATCGCCAGCATCACCACGGCGGTGGCCCCGTGGACGCCGTAGACGGCCGCCTTGGGCCCGTTGCTGCGCCACACGACCAGTGCGTCGCCGGCGGGTATGCCGGCGGCGGCCAGCATGAACCAGCCCAGCAGGTCGGGTGTCGCTCCCGCCAGCAGGATGAAGATGAAGAGCCCCGCGGCTATGTCGCGCACGGCCTTGACGGACAGCCATGCCTGGAAGGTGCGGTCCCCGGTCGGCGTGCCGGGGATACCGAAGCCGGCTGCGGCCTGTGGCGCCCAGAAGGCGCGTACGCCGATGAAGCTGATGCTCACGCCGATCAGGCCGGCGAGCACGTTGGCGACGGTGATGAGCATGGGTGTCCCCCTCGACGGAAGCAGCGAATCTAGCGGCGCTAGCGATGAGAGCGACGTTACTCTAACGTCGACAGCAGGTCTAGCGCCGCTAGGATGTCGTCATGTCCGCCATCAGCGAGCGCCGCGAACGTGAACGCGCCCACCGTCATCAGCTGATCATCACGGCCGCCCGCGAACTCGCGGAGACCGAAGGCTGGGAGGCGGTGACGACCCGACGGCTGGCGGAGCGCGTCGAGTACAGCCAGCCGGTGCTGTACAGCCACTTCACCGGCAAGGACGCCATCGTCAGCGCCGTCGCCCTGGACGGCTTCGGCGAACTCGCCGTCCACCTGCGCCGCACGCGGCAGGCCGCCCCCGATTCCGGGCGGCCCCTGCGCGCCGTCTGCCGCGCCTACCTGGACTTCGCGACCGAACGACCCGCCCTGTACCAGGCCATGTTCATCCTGCCCACCGACCTGAAGTTCGCAAGCGTCGAGACACCGCCTCCGCTGCGGGCCGCCTTCGACGAGTTCGTCAGCTGCTTCCGCCCGGACAACAAGCGGCGGGAACTGTTCGCCGAGGTCGTCTGGAGCGCGTTGCACGGCATGGCCGTCCTGTCGGAAAGCGGCCGCATCCCCCCGGACGCGCAGGAGGAGCGCCTCGACTTCCTCGTCACCCAGCTCGCCGACACCCCGACGAACCCGACCACGCCGTGAACGGCCCACGGCGGCACTCTGCTCGCCGGCCCACGGCCGGACCCAGCTCGCCGGCCCGATCGGACTCAGCTCACGAGCAGGCGCAGGCCGAGTTCTGCCGTGTCGAGGTCGGCGAGGTCGCGGTTGCGTTCCGCCCACCGGCCTGAGGCGAGGTCGTCACGGAGGCTGCGTACCGCCCTTCGCTCGGCGTCCGGCCCGACCTTGGTCCAGACCGACATGCCGCGGCGGACCCTCTCGTCCAGGTACGCCTCCGGCCGGCGCCAGTAGGCCTCGAAGAAGCCGTCAGCACAGTCCCACGGGATGAGTACCGGCTCCACCCGGGCCTCGATCGCGGCGGCCAGTTCGCTCAGCGACGGCCGGTCGACGAGGAGGCTCGCGACCTCGGGAAGGTAGTCGCGAGTGAGCCAGAATCGATCAAGCCACCCGGCGTCACTGGTGTCGTGCGTGAACACCACCACGCGGCGGCGGGCGACGCGCCGCATCTCACGCAGGCCCGCGATCGGGTCGCGCCAGTGGTGGAGGGTGGCGAAGGCCATCGCCAAGTCGAACGACTGGTCCTCGAACGGAAGGCTCTCCGCAGCGGCAGCCACACACGGGGCTGCGCCTGCGGGGCGCTGCGCGCGCATGAGCGCCGACGGCTCCACCGCGGTGACGTCACGGTCGACGGGCTCGTAGGAGCCGGTTCCGGCCCCGACGTTCACGACCGTCCGCGCGTCGCCGAGGGCGGCCCAGACCCGGGCGGCGATCCGCGGTTCGGTGCACCGTGTCGCGGTGTAGGTGGCGCCGATGGTGTCGTACAGCTGCGCACTGGACATGTCGCTGCCTCCCTGACTGTCACCATCCCCCGCTGCGCGCGCGATGGCCTCGCCGCCTGGATCGCGGTCCTTATCGATCCGATATATCGGATCGATACATCGGCAACTTACGTTCCGGGCAGGCCCCGGCGCAAGCTCCCTGCCGCCGTCCCGGTCAGTTCGTGCAGCACGTCGCGCCACGCCCCTGACGGGGCGCTGCGGGTAGGGAACCGCCTTGCGCCGGTGCCAAGTCGTGGGCCATAGTCGTTGCATGATCTCGTACCGGAAGGGCGGCGACGCCCTGGCGCTGTGAGCGCCCCCACGCGGCGCAACGACGCCGCGAAACCTCCACAGGCCGTTCGCAGCGGCAACCCGCACGACCTGTGGCAGCAGGCCATCCGGATCCGCCAGGAATGGCTCGATCACGCCCTGTCCACACAGCCGGCTGACAAGCCGACCGCCGAACGGTGCCTGACCGCGATCTACGCCAGGGCATCGCGGCCGCGACCTCGGTTCGAATGGGTCGACTCGCCAGACAAGGCGCGGCCCCTGACCACCGGCTGGCCCACCCTCGATCAACTCTACGAGCGCATCCGGGCCCCCCGGCCGCGCGGAACACCACCGCTGGCCAGCGACCTCGCCATGATCGCCTCCCAGTTGCGCGGCGCGCTGAGCGCGGGCGTCACTCACACCGATCCCGAGCTGTCACCCGTGCGCACGAGCAAGACCAAGGAACCATGGCCCGAACTGGCGCCGGCGCAGGCGCTCGACAGCGGCGTGCCGCTCGCTGTCGTGCTGCACCAGGGCGTACGCACGGCAATGCACCGGAGCCTCGCGCACGGGTACTACCTACCCGTGCGCGCGGCGCTCGCGGACGACGGCCCGGTGCCCGTGTGCTGGTACGGGCAGCAGGACGCCTCATGGATCGCCTACTACGACGTCCTGCATCGACTCGGCCTTGCCCGGTACGAGCCGGACCAGGCCGAGCACCTCGACGCCTGGGCCGGCCTGGCCCGCTCCTGCGGCTGGTGGTGGCCCGGCGAGGACGTCTGCGTCGTGGTGGAGCGGCCCCAGGCGGTACGAACCGAGCCGGTCTCCGGAGCAGTGCACGACCAGATCCGACTGCAACCTCGCGGCCTGCGCTACCGCGACGGCTGGCAACCACTCCTGAGCAGGTGACCTGAGTCGACAGCCGGCCGGGACGGGCACTCGCCAGTCCCGGCCGGTCCGCCCCACAGCCCGCAAAACCTCGGCACGAACTCCAACAGGACAGTCGAACCCCGGCGGAGAGCCGATCGCGGCTCCTCGCACGTCGTCAGCGGGCCGGCCCGGGCTGCGTTCAGCCCGCGTCCAGAAGTCGCCGCTCGACCTCCGGGGACCACAGCGGATCGAGGTCCCGGCAGGCCGCGCGGCCTTCGGCGGTGCACATCCAGGCCCAGGTGTCGGTCACGGTGTCCCGCAACGGGCGCTGCACGAGCCCGTGCCGGGCCGCCTTGGCCGCCGCGCCGCGATGCACCGCGGCGTGCTCCGGGCCGGGCGGGAACCAACCGGGCAGGTCGGTCCACGGTTCGACACCGGCGGCGGCGAAGGCCGCCGGATCGCGCCAGTGCAGCGTGCTCCCGCCCCCGGTGATCCCCACGCCCAACTCGAGCAGCTCGGCCGTGGTCGTTCCGCCCGGTGGGCCGACGGCATCGAACACCCCGCCGAGTCCGTCG
Organism: Micromonospora sp. ZG13; assembly: GCF_059359355.1. Classification (NCBI taxonomy): domain Bacteria; kingdom Bacillati; phylum Actinomycetota; class Actinomycetes; order Micromonosporales; family Micromonosporaceae; genus Micromonospora; species Micromonospora sp. ZG13. The sequence goes on along the minus strand of NZ_JCADBQ010000006.1, from coordinate 273,126 downwards.
GCCGCGGCCCGCAACGTCCACGCCGCGAGGTCGCGGGCGTCGACGTACTGCCAGTCCAGGTCCGCGGGCCCTGGCACCGGTACGGGACCGCCGGCGGCCAGCCGGGCCAGCCAGCGCGGTAGCCGACCCGTGTTCTCGCGCGGCCCGACCAGCAGGCCGGCGCGCAGGATCAGCGCCCGTGCGCCGAAGGCCTGCTCGACGGCGAGTTCCGCGGCCAGTTTGCTCTCGGCGTAGCCGAGCTCGTCCGGATCGTCGCCGGACGGCGGATCGACCACTGGCGCATCCTCGTCGGCACCGTCCACGGCCGGCCAGGCGTAGACCGAACGGCTCGACACGTAGGTGTACCGGTCGGCCCTCTCGCGCAGCGCAGCGGTCGACCGGCGGACCGCGGCCGGGTCGCCGGACCAGGTGTCGACCACGAGGTCCCAGTGTTCACTGGCCAGCCGCTCCTCGACCTCGGCCCACGAGCCCGGATCCGTCCGGTCGCCGCGGACGGCGGTCACGCCGGGCGGCGGCTCATGCTCGCCACGGTGCGCGACCACCACCCGCGCTCCCCTGCGGACCCCCTCCTCCGCCACCGCCCGGCCGAGGAACTGGGTCCCGCCGAGCACCAGTAGCGTGCTCACACCGTCACGGCCGATCGCGCCCCGGCCTGGTAGGCCGGGTCGATCAGCACCCGCTCGCGGTAGGCCGCGAACCGCTCGGCGATCTCCCGGGCCCGATCCTCCGCCTCGTCGAGCTGCATCCGGGTGCAGTGGTAGCCGAGTTCCCGGGCGAGCACGTCGGCCGCCTCCGGTTCGAAGACGACCGTACCGGCGCCGTCGATCTCGGTGATGCCGTCGCAGCGCTGCCCACTGAGGTTGACCGCGGCGGCCTCCGCCTGGCTGACACCGTCCGGCAGCACCACGTCGACGCCGGACGGCGACAACGCCACCGGATAGCCGCCGACCCGCCCCAGCGGTCCCGGCGCGTGCACGATCGCCTTCCGGCCGTCCAGCAGCGGCGCGAGCACGCTGAGCGCGGACGCCGCCGTCATCACCTGCCCGTCGCGGCCTCCGGTGCGCCGGTAACGCCCGGGCAGCGCGCGGAGCATCTCGCCCAGGTCCAACCGGCCGGTGACGTCCCTGCCGTCGAGGAGCACCCGCAGGATCATCTCGGCGGCGCCACTGTCGCCCGTGCGGGACAGCCGGTGCGAGACGTAGTGGTGGGCGATGAACCTGATCTCCACCCGGTGGACGTCCGCACCCAGCAGGTCGGCGGCGGCCCTCCGGATGCCCGGCACGTTGTTCGCGACATTGCCGATGCCGACGTGCGGCGACAGGCCGGCGCCGGCCAGCGCGGGGTGGACCGCGTCGGGGAACGCGGCGTTGACCACCACGGCGTCGCTGCCGGCGGCCCGGATCGCGCGCATCGCGTACAGCACCGGGACCAGGTGCATCGGCAGCCAGGGACCGAAGTTGGCCTGGTAGAGCCGCTGGAAGGCGGGCTGCGGCAGCGTCGAGATCACCCACCACGACTGGAGGCTGGCGGTCAGGAAGATGACGTCGGGCCGGAACGCGCTGATCGTCTCGGCGGTCCGGTCGACGTCGAACAGGTCACTCACCGCGTCGGACACCACGTTGCGGTGGCCCGTCTGCAGGGCGCTCAGGGCGGCCAGGTTCGCCGCGCGCAGCGTCGCCTCGCCGTCGCGCCCGACCAGCCGGAGTTCGCGTCCGGAACCGCCCGAGGCCAGGCCCTGCAGGACCCGGCTGCCGAGGTCTCCGGCGCCGATCACCATTGCCTTGCGGGTATCAACCATCGTGTGACTCTCCCAACGCGTTCATGCACGAGGACCGGAGAAATGCGAGATCAGCGCCGGCAGGTCGGCCATCTTCGCGAAGGAACTCAGGCCGGTGACAGCAGTGCCGGGCGGCAGGTGCGGACTGATCGCGGCGTGGTCGGCCGGGGTGCCGTCCGGGCCGTACCGCAGCACCGGCATGCCCGCCGCGATCGCGGCGGCCACCCCGACCGGGCTGTCCTCGATCACCACACACGAGGCTGGAGGCACGCCGCACTCCCGGGCCGCCCAGAGGAACAGGTCGGGGGCGGGTTTCCAACTGCCGATGTCGTACGCGGAGAAGAGCCGCTCACCGAACGCCGAGGCGATCCCGGCCGCCTCCACCCGCTTACGGATCAGCTCGCGAGGGCTGTTGGAAGCCACGCACATCAGTCGGTCCACGGCGTCGACCACATGTCGTACGCCGTCGATCGGTTCCAGGCGGTCGCCGATCAGCTCCTCGCAGCGTGCCCGGACCAGCTCCACCGCGCCCGGCGGCGGCTCCACCGCGGCCCGATCGGAGATCGCGTCGATGCAGTCGGCCATCCGCTTGCCGGCGAACAGCTCGGCGGCCTCGTCGGCGGACAGTCGCACGCCCATCAGCCCGGCCAGGTGGTTCAGCGCCCCGGTCTCGGCGGCCTGGGTGTCCACCAGCACGCCGTCCAGGTCGAAGATGACCAACTCCGGTGCCGTCACCGCCGTGCGCCGAGCGTCGCGGCGTCCCGCGTGGCGAACCGGTCGGTCAGCGCCCGCCGGTCGATCTTGCCGTTGTCGTTCAGCGGCATCGCAGGCAGGTGTTCCAGCCGGGTGGGCACCATGTGGATCGGCAGCTCGCGGCGCAGCCACCGGTCGAGTTCGGCGGCCGCCACCCCGGCGCCGGTGTGCACCCCGACCAGCTGGGTGTCGTCGTCGACGCGGATCGCGATCACCGCGGCGTCGGTGACGCCCGGATGGCGGTGGATCGCGGCCTCCACCTCGCCGATCTCGATCCGGTGTCCCATCACCTTGACCTGGTGGTCCAGGCGGCCCCGGTGGACCAGGTTCACGCCCTCGCGGCTGACCCGGTCGCCGGTGCGGTACCAGTCCTCGGGTGACGGCGCCTGGCCGGGCGGGCGCGGGGTGGCCGGGCCGGTGCCGTCGTACGCCACGAACCGGCCGTCGTTCTCCCGCGGGTCGAGATAACCGTCGAACCTCTGCCATCCCCGCAGACACAGTTCGCCGTCGTCGACCGGATTGCCGTCCGGGTCGATGACCAGGGACTCCATGCCCGGGTACATCACCCCGATCGGCAGCGTGTCGTTGCTGGCCGCCGTCCAGCCCGCCGGATCGCCGGTCAGCCGGAACTCGGTGCAGTTCACCACCGCCTCGGAGGGGCCGTACAGGTTGTAGATGTCGGTGTTCGGCGCGACCGAGCGCCACAGCCGGGCGTGCTTGAGCGTGACCGGCTCGGCGCCGAAGAGGCTGTGCCGCACGGACGTCGCGACGCCCAACGGCAGGTTGCCCAGGTGCTGCGCCACCCGGACCGCCGACGGTACGGAGAACCAGTGCGTCAGCTGGTTGCGCACGATGAAGTCGACCGGCTGGAACAGCTCCTCACGGCTCGGCACGACGAGGGTGGCGCCTCCTGCCCAGGTCATGAAGGTCGCGCCGACCGACGCGTCGAAGGTCAGCCCGAACGTCTGCGATACCCCGCAGCCAGGGCCGACCTCGAACCGGAACAGGTTGTGCGTGAGGTACGGCGAGATGTGCCGGTGTTTGTACGGCACCCCCTTCGGCATGCCGGAGGTGCCGGAGGTGAACAGCAGGTACGCCTCGGCGTCGGCGTCCTCGCCCACCGGCGGCAGTCCGGCCACGTCGGCGTGCCCGACCGGGTCGGTGTCGCCGACCACCAGGGTCGCCGGCCGGAACCGCCGCGGCAGGTCCTGGAACGGGTCACGGACCTCACGGTCCACCAGCGCCACCTCGACGTTCGCCCGCTGGGCGATGTCGATGTTGCGGTGACTCGGATGATCCGGATTCAGCGGCACCACCGTGGCACCGAGCCGTTGCACGGCCAGGATGCCCACGTACGCGGAGGGCGTGGTGCGCGGCGCGACCAGCGCGATCCGCGCGGGCGGGCGGTCGCGCCCGGCCATGATGTCGGCCGCGACGGCCAGCGCCCGCCGTTCCAGCTGGGCGTAGCTGAGCGCGGTTCCGCCCGCCTTCAGCGCCGTGGCCTCCGGGTGCCGGCGGGCCGATTCCTCGAACCATTGATACAGCGTCCGTTTCAGCATGACGTCTCCCAGATCGGAATCGGTGCGGCGGTCTGTCCCGGCCACGGGTCAGCGGCCACGACGGATGTGGGTGGACCGCCGGGCCTCGCCACGGTTGGCCGCGGGTGGCGGCGCTGCCACCGGCTGGCCCAGCGCGTCGGACATCGCCCGGATCGTCGGGTGGCTGAACAGGTCCGTCAGCGACACCTCGGTTCCCAGGACCGTCCGCAGTTCGTCGCGCAACCGGATCAGCAACAGGCTGTTGCCGCCGGCCTCGAAGAAGTTGAGGTTCGCCGGTACGGCGCGCCCGAGGACCTTCTCCCAGGCCGCCGCGATCGCCTGCCCGTCCGCCGCCATCGGCTCCGCCGCGTCCGCGCTGCTACGCGCGTCGGCCAGAACCCGCTCGATCTCGTCGTGGTCGGCCGGCAACGCGTCCAGGACGACGATCCGGTCCGGCCGTAGATAGCCGGGCAGCCGGGCGGCCAGGTGGACGGCCAGGGCACCGGGCTCGGCGGTGGCGGCGGTACGGGCGACGAGCGCGAGCAGCTCCGGTCCACCATGCTCGGGGCGCCACGGCAGCACCCGGGCCGCGGCGACCCCGGGATGCTCCAGCAGGGCGTCCTCGACCGGCCCCGGATCCACCCGCAGCCCCTGGCGCAGCAGCGGCTCGCGGGCGTCGCCGAGGATCTCGAAGCGCCCGTCCGCGGTGAGGCGGGCGAGCCGCCCGGTGGCGAACCGGCGCGCACCCGGACGGCCGGCCAGCGGGTCCGGCCGGAACGTGGCGGCGGTGGCTTCCTCGTCGAGGTAACCGTCGGCGATCAGGTCCCCGCCGAGGAACAGTTCGCCGGCGGCGCCCGGCGGCACCGGCGTACCGTCCGGCCCGAGCACGTAGGCGCGGATTCCCGGCCGGGGACGGCCGTCGAGCAGGGCCAGCCCGCCCGCGGCGAGCGGGCCGAACACCTGATGCACCGCCCGCAGCCCGTGCCCGTCGAGCAGGCGCCGCACGGCGGCCGGCGGCACCGCGTCGACGTGGCCGGCGACCACGACGGCACCGGCCGGCAGCGCCCCGGCCAGCCGGTGGATGCCGTCGGCGGGTGCGAGGACCAGGGTGGCGTCGGCCGTGGCCGACGGTGCCGGTACGAGAGTTCCGCCCGCCGTCGTAGCCAGCAGCGCCTCGATCACGACGCTGATCGAAGCGGTCGAGCTGACCAGCGGCAGCACCACCGCCGGCGGCGAGGCGACCTCGCGCCGCAGGGTGCCCAGCACCACCGAGAGGAGTTCGTCGGACAGGACGACGGCCTGTTGCTCCGCGTCGTCGTCGTACGCGACGAACGCGGCTTCGCCGTGCCCGGCGTCGACGTCGTCCGTGGCAGTGCCGGCGGCGCCCATGTCGAGCACGTCGACCCGGGACCGGTCGAACAGCCGGGCCACGTGCGCGTCGGCCAGCACCACCCGGAAGCCCGCCTCGGACTGGGCGTTGCGCAGCTCGAAGGAGTGCCGGCCGGGATCGAGCAGCACCGCGCGTACACCCAGCCGGATCACCGCGAGCAGGGCCGCCACCAGAGCACCGGACGGCTCGCCGCACAGGGCGACCGGGTCCCCCGGCCTGACCCCGGCCGCCACCAGCCGTCCGGTGGTCGCGGCGACCGCCGCGGCCAGACCCCGATAGGTCAGCTCCGGCGTGCTTCCGGCCGCCCTGACGGCGATCACGTCCGGTGTGGTGGCCGCACGGTCCAGGACCGAGGCGACCAGGTCGTGCAGCGCGACCGGACCGGGGTCCGGCAGCGCGGCCGGACGGTTCGGCTCGTCCACCGCCGCGCGCAGTTCGACCTCGCTGAGCTGCCTCAGCTGTGACACGGTCGCGGTCGGGTCGACGGCGATCCGCGCGAGCACGGCCTCCATCCGGTCCGCGATCCGGGCGAGATCGGCCTCGGCGAAGAGGTCACGCCGGTAGTCGAGGTCCAGCCGCAGGCCGCCGAGGGTGTCGGTGCAGACCACCGACAGGTCGACCTTCATGGTGGCCGGGGCGAACTCGGTGACCGTGAGCCGCAGCTCGCCGGCCCGATGCGCCGCCCGCTCACCGGAGTAGCCGAACATGACCTGGTAGAGCTGGTTGTAGCTGGGGTCGCGGGGCACGCCGAGGGCCCGTACGACCGCGTCGAACGGCAGCTCGGGGTGCTCGTGGGCGTCGAGCAGGTCCCCGCGTACGGCACTCAGCAGCGTCAGGAACGACGGATCGCCGCCCAGGTCGCTGCGCAGCACGACCGGCCGGGCCAGATAGCCGATCAGGCCGTGGCTCTCGGTGTGGTCGCGGCCGGCCAGCGCCACGCCGGTCAGCACGTCGGCACCGCCGTAGTGGCTGAGCACGACGTCGCAGGCGGCCTTGAGCAGGATGAACATCGTCGCCCGGCGCGACCGGGCGAGCTGCCGCAGCGGCTCGACGGCGGCCGCCGGCACCACCCGGGTGTAGCGGGCGGCGGCATGGTCGGTGGTCACCGGGCGCACCCGGCCACTGGGTAGCGGGATCGCGGCCGGCGCGCCGGCCAGCCGGGCGGACCAGAACTCGACGTCCGCGTCGGGTGACCGGCCGGCGTCGCGCCGGGCGAGGTGGTCGGCGTAGTCCGGCGGCGGCCCGGCGAACGCCTGCTCCGGATCGCCCCCGGCCCGGTACAGGGCGGCCAACTCGGCGACGAACAGGTCCATCGACCAGCCGTCGAAGACCAGGTGGTGCACGGTGACCGCGAGCCGGTGCCGCCGCTCGGCGAGCCGGATCAGCTGGACCCGCAGCGGCGGCCCGGCGGTCAGGTCGAACGGCGCGCGCCCGATGGCGTCGATCTCCCGATCGGCGGCCGCCTCGTCCGGGACGTCGAGCACCGCACCCCGGAACCAGTCCAGGACGGACTCGTCGGCGGGCGGGGCGCTCAGGCAGATCCGGCCGTCGCGCCAGGCGACGCGGGCGCGCAGGGCGACGTGCCGGCGGATCAGTTGACCGAGGCAGGCGTGCAACAGGGCGTCGTCGAGCCGGCCGGCGACGTCGATGACGAAGGGGATGTGGAAGAACGGGTCACCGGGGCGGATCTGGGTCGAGATCCAGAGCCGCTCCTGTGCCGGCGACAGCGGTACGACTGTGTGGCCCACTCAGATCTGCCCGCCCTCGTCCACGATCTCGTGCAATGGCCGGCCGGCCCGGACCTGCGCCAGGATGCGGGCCTCGGCGTTCTCCACCGCGACCGCCTTCGTCAGCACCTCGAGCAGGATCTCGTCCTTGATCACGACGGTGCCGTTGCCGTCGGTGAACACCCAGTCGCCGGTGACGACCCGTACGTCGCCGATCCGGCATTCGGTGCCGGTGGCGGCGACCCGGTAGGCGCCCTGGGTGTCGGTCGGGGTGAAGTTGCTGGCGATCACCGGACGGTCCGCCGCCTCCACCACCGCCCGGTCCCGCACGGCGCCGCCCAGCACGATCGCCTCGAAGCCGACCTGCTCCAGCAGGTAGGTCACCGACATGCCGCCGGCCAGCGCGGCGTGGGTGAGCAGCTCGCCGGCGCCGCCGACGTAGATCCGGCCGGCGCCGTCCGTGACCTCCGGGACCAGGAAGTCCCGGACCTGCTGCCAGGTGCTCGGCGCCGGCTGGTGGATGGAGGCCTGCTTGCGCACCTCCACCCAGGACACGGTGTACGCGGTCCCGTAGGCCAGAGCGGGCCGGCCGGCCCGCTGCTGCAGTGTGCTGGGCAGCACGGCGGAGGTGACGCCCAGCCCGTCCAGGACGTCGACGAGCGCGCAGGTGCTCAGCTCCACGTCACCGATCGTCTTCGCGACGATGTCTCGGGTCTCTGTCATGCGCGGCCTCCCGGGATCAGAACGGCGGCCGGGCCGGACGTCCCGCGCGGTGCGGGACCGGCGAACGCGGCCGACGGGGTGGAGTGGGTGAGAACGTGCTCGTCGTAGTGGCCGAGCAGGCGGGTGGTGAGCGCGCCGGGGTGGCCGTCGCCGAACACGTGGTCCTCGACGGCCAGCACCGGCCGAACGCCGGCCGCGGTGCTGGTGAGGAACACCTCGTCGGCGCCGAGCACGTCGGACACGGTGAGGTCGGCCTCCCGTACGCCGATGCCCGTCCGGCGGGCCAGGTCGATGACGGTCCGCCGGGTGATGCCGGGCAGGCAGGCCCGGGTGGTCGGGGTGAGCAGGCCGCCGTCGCGCACCAGGAACACGTTCATGCTGGTGGCCTCCGCGACGTGGTCGCGGTCGTCCAGCATGATCGCGTCGGCGAAGCCGCGGGCCGTCGCCTCGTTGTGGGCCAGCTTGGCGATCAGGTAGCTCCCGGCGGCCTTCGCGTGCGGCGGAAGGCTCTCCGGCGACGGGCGCCGACGCCTGGCGATCGCCAACCGGACACCGCCTCCGCCCGGTGCCGGGTTGGCCCACGGCCAGGCCAGGATCGCCAGGTGTGCCTGGTGCCGCTGGGTGCCGAGCCCAGCGAGGCCGTCGCCGAAGAAGGCGATCGGCCGGATGTACGCCTCCGTCAGCCCGTTCGCGGCAAGCACCTCGTAGTGCGCGGCGACGAGGGTGTCGTTGTCGTACCGGATGGGGATGTCCAGGGTGGCCGCGGAGCCGAGCAGCCGGTCGATGTGTGGTTGCAGGGCGAAGATCGACGCGGTGCCGCCGACGTCGAACGACCGCAGCCCTTCGAAGACCGAGTACCCGTAGTGCAGGCCGAAGGTGCTCAGCGTGGGCTCGGCGGTGACACCGGTGTGGATGCGGCCGTCGAACCAGACCGCCGGCTCAGCCATGCTGTCGCCGGTAGGTGCGGTTGGCGTGGATGGTGAAGCCCATCGGCACCGGACCGAAGTCCTTCACCACGGGCAGGCCCGCCTCGGCGGCGGCGACCGAGGTGGTCACGCACGCGTCCGCCGCGCCGCTGGCGACGGTCAGCGCGGCCCGTACGTTGCTGTCGACGAACCTGATCTCCGGCGTCCACGCGTCCAGCAGGTTGATCGGGGCGGGATGCGATGCGACCGTCGGCACCGGCTTGGACATGTCACCGGCCACCACCATGTGGTGGGTCGGCATCACGAAGCACTCGACCAGGGCCAGCGCGTCGAGGTTGCGGAAGACGATGTGGTGCAGGTCCGGATAGACGACGCAGCCGAGCAGCACGTGTGCGCCGGGCGCCGTGGTGACCACCTCGACAGCTTCCTCCAGCGTGCCGTACAGGGTCACCCGGTGGTCGTCGATCCCCTGCCGGTCGAGCCAGTGGTGAGCCGCGGCCTCGCAGTTCGTGCCGGACGGACCGAGGGTGTGGACGTGCACCTGGGACTCCATCAGCGTCACCGTCCTCAGATCCGGTAGTCGTCGCGTACGGGGTGGAAGACGTCCAGACAGCGGGCGTCGGTGTGGGCCACGGCCGAGTGCTCGACGCCACCCGGCACCACGACGCTGTCACCCGGGCCCATCAGGAAGACCTCGCCGCCCACGCGCATCTCGAACGTGCCCTCCAGGCAGTTCACGATCTGCTCGTGCGGGTGGCTGTGGCTGGGCACCTCGCTGCCGGCCTTGACGTCCCAGATCGCCACCGTCAACTGGTCACCGTGGACGAACCGGCCCTGGTAGCCGGGGATGAGTTCGGTCGTCGTGCCGGTGGCGGGGGTGAAGTGCAGTCGTCTCATGGGCATTCGGGTCCCTCCTTCAGTGGCGTGGCGGGTCGCGGCGCGGTCACCAGGCCGTCGATGAGCCGGCCGACCGCGCCGAGCTGGTCGCGGTAGTAGAAGTGGCCACCCGGCAGCACGGTGACCTGTGCCGGGCCGTCGATCAGGTCGGTCCAGGCGGCGAGGTCGGCGGCGGGGCACCGGCCGTCCTCCGCACCGCCGACGATCACGGCCCGGGTCCGTACCGCCGTGGCGGCGGTGCGGGCGTCGGGGCCGTACCGCCGCGCGAGCACGAAGTCGTGTCGGATCATCGGCAGGTACAGGGCGCGGGCCTCGACGTCGGCGAGGATCTCCCGCGGCAGGTCGCCGATGTCGCCGAGGGCCGCGGCGAGCGCGTCGTCGTCCCATCGGCTGATGTCCGGCAGCCCGGCCCGGCGGTGCGGCGGCGCCGCCGCGGAGAGGAACAGGTCGGGGACGGGCCGGCCACGGTTCTGGAGCTCAACGGCGATCTCGTGGGCGAGCAGGGCGCCGAAACTGTGCCCGCCGAGGATGAGCGGACGGCCGTCGAGCGCATCCTGCACCGCGACGAGCAGGTCGCTGAGTTCGGTCACGACGCTGCCCAGGTCGGCGCTGGGCGGCTCGCTCATCCGGGTGCCGTGGCCCGGGTACTCGACCGCCAGCGCGGTGACGCCCTCCGGCAGGGCCGGGCCCCAGGCGCTGTAGGTGTGCGCGGCGCCGCCCGCATGGGGCAGCAGGACCAGCACCGCGCGCAAGGGACCGGAAGCTCCGGTCGGGGCGCACGGCCGCAGCCACCGCGACGGTGGCAGCTCGATCGCCGCGGAGTCGCCACCGCTCAGTCGTAGGCGATCCACGGCACCTCCTCCAGTGCGGCGACGGTGTCGGCCAGCTCGGCGTGGGATCCGGCGGCGCCGGTCACCGCGGCCGCGTTCGCCGCCGCGCCGAGCCGCCAGTCCGCCGGCTCCCCCGGAGCGGTCAGCACCGAGACCCGCCCGACGCGCGGCACCCGGCGCAGCGCGGACACGTTCTGGATGCTCCGCACCCGGCGGGCGTGCACCGGCGGCACGAGCAGGTAGTGGAACGCGATCGGGCTGTCCGGCGCGGGCCGCCGGCGGGCCTCGAACGGGCGGCCCAGCGCCGCGCGGACAGCGACGTCCGCCGGGTCGGCGAAGCCGGAGCGGACAGCGAGATCGTCGACCCAGGCCCCCAGGCGGCCGTTCACCTCGATCACCCGTGGACCCGCCCCGGTCAGCTTGATCTCGACGTCGGCGATGCCGGTGGTGACGCCGACCGCCTCCACCGCCCGACACGCGAGCGCCTCCACCTCGGCGACCAGGGAGTCCTCCACGAACGACCGGCCGCCGTAGCCGCCCCGCTCCCGGAACGGCTCGGCCAGCGCGAACTTGCTGGTCACGAACATCGCCTCGGCCCGCCCGGCGGAGACCGCGCAGTCCACCGCGATGTAGTCACCCCAGGGCGCGGGCGTCGGCCGGCCGACGAGCAGCTCCTCCAGCATCAGAGCCGACTCGCGGGGGCCCGGTCCGTCACCGGCGAGGGCCCGGGCCACGAACGTGTGCGCCTCCGCCACGGTGTGCACGGCGACGGTGTTCCGGCTGGACGCGCCACGTACCGGCTTGACCACGGCGGGCAGCCCGACGTGTGCGACCGCCGCGTCGACCTGGTCGGTGCCGGTGATCGTGGCGACCCGTACGGCGTCGACCCCCCGTTCGGCGAATCGCCGGCGCTGCACGTCCTTCTGGGTGATCCCGGGCAGATCGGCGAGCCGGTGGTGGGCCAGGCCGAGCCGGTCGGCGAGCCGGGCGGTCGACTCCAGCTGGAACTCGCTGAAGGTCACGATGCCGGCTGGTCGGTGCCCACTGATCAGGGAGAGCAGTTCGTCCTCGCCCGTACCGGTGGCGTCGATCGTGTCCCCGAGCATCCGCAGCGTCGGCAGCATCAGCTCGGTGTGCGCCTCGGCCTGCCGGTCCCGTACGCCGCCGCCCAGGGTCTGGGCGCCGACCAGGAAAACCAGCTCCACGTCGTTGGCCTCGGCGGCGTGAGCCAGCCGTGTGGGTGCCAGGCTGCCCCGGTCGTAGACGACGAGGAGGGTCTCGCGGTCACCCATCGCGCCCCTCCCCGGCTCCGGCGCGTGCCGGGACGTCGAATCCGCCGGCGCGGCGCGCCCGAACCAGCGCGGCGGCGAGCTCGCTCACCGTCGGGTGTTGGAAGATGGCGCGCATCGGCACGTCGAGCACGAACTCCTGTTGCAGGCGGAGGGTGACCTGGGTGGCCACCAGCGAGTCGCCGCCCAGCTCGAAGAAGTCGTCGTGCACGCCGAGTTCGTCCGCCCACAGCGCCTCCCGCCAGATGCGGGCCACCGCCCGTTCCGCGGCGGTACGCGGTTCCACCCGGCTGTGCTCTCCGCCGGGGGTGGAGGTAAGGCCGTCCCGCATCCGCGCGGCGTCGGGCAGGGCACGCTCGTCGAGCTTGCCGCTACCGGTTTGTGGCAGCTCGGGGAGCGTCAGGCAGACGGTCGGGACGAGGTACTCCGGTAGCGTGTCGGCGCACCAGCTCCGCAGGTCGGCCAGGGACAGCGGGCGGCCGTCCCCGGTGACCACGAACGCGACCAGCCGGGTGTCGTCCGGCCCGAACTCGCGCGCCCGCACCGCGCACGCGGTGACGCCCGGGTGCGCGTCGAGCCGGGCCTCCACTTCGCGCGGTTCGATCCGGTGGCCGCGAACCTTCAGCTGGGTGTCGATGCGCCCGATCGCCCGCAGCCGGCCGTCCGGCGCCCACCACACCAGGTCGCCGGTCCGGTACACCGTCTCGCCGGGCGTGGCCGGTCCCCAGGTGTCCGGGACGAACAGCCGGCCGGTGAGCTCGGGCCGGTTGAGGTAGCCGCGGGCCACACCGCGGCCGCCGATCAGCAGCTCACCCGGGACGCCGGCGGGAACCAGCCGGTCCCGCGCGTCGACCACGTAGAGGGTGGTGTCGTCGACCGGCTCCCCGATCGTCACGTCGGCGGGGTCGGTGATCCGCGCGAACGTGGAGTAGATGGTGGTCTCCGTCGGGCCGTACCCGTTGATCACCTGACCGGCCACCGCGGTCATCCGGGCGGCGAGGTCCGCCGTCAGCGGCTCGCCGCCGGTCAGCGCCTGGAGGCGCTCGCGTCGCCCACCGGCCGTCAGGGCGTCGGTGAGCGGACGCCACGCGGTCGGCGTGGCCTGGACGAACCGCACGTCGTACGCGTCGATCAGCCGGACCATCTCGGCCGGGCTGCGACTCTGGTCGCGGGTCGCGACGACGACCCGCGCGCCGTTCACCAGCGGCAGGAAGATCTCGACGGTGGAGATGTCGAAGACCGGCGCGGAGCTGGCCAGTGCGGTGTCGCCGGGCCGCAACGTCACGTACCGGCCGAGCGATCGCAGCAGGTTGCCGACCGCTGCCTCGGGAACCGCAACGCCCTTGGGTTCGCCGGTGGATCCGGAGGTGTAGAGGATGTAGCCCAGCCGTCCGGTGTCGGACGGGTCGGCCGGCGGCGTCTCGGGCCAGGCCGCCAGCTGCTCGCGCGCCTGCTCCGTGCCGAGCCGGACGACCGGCCGTCCCGCCGTGGCGGCGGCGGGCGTCGCGTCGTCGACAAGCACCACCGCGACGTCGGCGTCGTCCAGCAGGAACGCGATCCGGGCGGTCGGGAACCCCGGATCGACCGGTAGGTAGCAACCGCCCGCCTTGAGCACGGCGAGCATGCTCACCACCAGGTCGATGCCCGGTGGCAGGCAGAGGGCGACCCGGACGTCGGCGCCGACGCCCCGGTCGGCGAGCAGGTGCGCGAGCCTGTTCGCCCGGGCGTCGAGTTCGCCGTAGGTGAGCCGCTGCTCCCCGCAGATCACGGCGAGCCGGGTGGGGTCCCGGCGTGCCTGCTCGCTGACGGCCCGGTGGCGCTCGGGCGCCGGCCCGTCGACGACCTGGTGAGCGGCCTGCCGCCAGCGTTGCGGCTGGCGCCGGTCGTCGTCGCTGAGCAGGTCCAGGTCGGACGGCGGGCTGTGCGGCGCGCGGTGGAGCTCCCGTACGGCCCGGCCCGCCAGCTCGGCCAGCAGCGTGGCCTGCATCGGGTCGACGGCGCCGGACCGGTGCCGCAGTTCCGCCCCTGCCTCGGTGACGGCGAGGGTGATCGGGTCGACGGCCGGGCCTCGACCAGCCGGCCGCCGTACCGCCAGCGCGGACGCGCAGTGCGCGATCAGGTCGCTGGTGGTCGGGGTGGCGGCCAGGTCGACGTCCACTTCGGTCGACTGCCCACGCAGGTCGAGCGGGAGGGTGAGCGCCTGCTGCCGGAGGACGGCGGCACGGACGATCGCCCAGGCGGCGACCAACTCCGCGTCCGGCAGGCCGAGCTCCGCGTCGACTGGCGTGGCGAGGTTGTCCGCGCTCATCGCGGGACCCCCGCCTCGGTGTCGGCAGCCGGAGCGAGGTTGTTCTTCTCGGTGCGCGACCTGGACAACAGCACCAGGGCCGGCGGCAGCAGGACGACACCGGTGAGGACGATCGACGCGGCCGCGCCGATGGCGTTGGCCACCACGCCGCCGAGCAGGACGCCGACGATCGAGAAGTTGATCATTACTGCGTTGAGCAGGGCGATCCCTCGTCCCCGCAGGTCCTCGGGAAGGTCCCGGAGCAGGATGTTCGCCACCGGCACCTGCACCAGGCTCATGCCGAGGCCGACCAGGGCGCACCACGCGCAGACCAGGGCCACACCACTGCCCGGCCAGCGGTCGTCGATCGGCCACAGCACCAGCAGGGAGACGGCGAACAGGGCGACGGCGCCGGCCAGCAGCCCGGTCAGCGGGAGCCGCCGGACCAGGGCCGGCCCGAGGAACGCCCCGATGATCGCGCCGCCGCCGAGCATCGCCTGGGCGAGGCCGAATTCGAAGGCGGGCAGGTCGAACCCGGCCAGCAACTGCGTGTTGACGTTCGTGGTGAACAGCCCGATCGCCAGCATCACCGGGACCATCGCCCACGCCACCAGGCGCAGCGACCCGATGCTCAGCACGCCGGTGACACCGGTCCGCAGCGAACTCCAGTACTGGCCCGGCCCGGCTGCGGTCACGGTGGCCTCCTTGAGCACCGCGATGCTGCCCAGCAGGAGCGCGGAGACCACGAAGGTCACCGCGTTGACCACGAACGCCAGCTTGACCCCGGCGACCAGGATCAGGAAGCCGCCGAGCAGCGGGCCGGCCAGGTTCAGCGCCTGCACGGTGCTCTGGAACAGTGCGATGGCGACCGGGATGCTGTGCTTGCCGACGACCTTGGGGATGGCGGCCATCCGGGCGGTCTCGAACACCGCCTTGCCCAGCCCTTCCAGGAAGATCAGCACCACGAGGAGCCATGCCGAGTCCACCGCGAAGATCATCGCCAGGACGATCACCACGCGGGCGAGGTCCGCGCCGACCAGCAGCACCCGCGGCGACATCCGGTCCACCAGCGGGCCGATGAACGTGCCGAGGACCCCGGACGGCAACAGCTGCGCGATGACGATGGCGGCGATGAACAGCGCCGGCGAGTCGGTCAGGTCCGCCGCCACAAAGATCACGGTGACCTTGGCGATGCCGTCTCCCAGGAAGGAGGTGACCACCGCCAGCCAGTAGCGAATGTAGACCCTGTCCCGCAGCAGTTCTCTCACGACTCGTCCCCTAGCGCCCGGTTACGGGCATCGCTCACGACCTGTGCCACCACTCTGACGTGGGGCCACCGCACCACCGTGTAATGGTTTCCGGGCGCCTCGACCTCCCGGAACCGCCCCGCCGCGAGCGACTGCCACGCGCGGAACGGCACGAGCTCCTCGGCCTCCGCCCGGACCAGGGTCACCGGGCCGCGCAGCGGCGGCGGTTCGTACCTCCACAGCAGGCGGAGGTTCGCCAGCCACATCTCGACGACCGACGCCATCTGCGCCCGCCCGCTGTCGGCCGGCAGGTAGTTCGCCGCACGGGCGATGCGCAGCAGGTGGTCGATGTGCTCGTCGTCGCTCATCGCGCGCAGGTCGTCGACAGCCGTGTCGTCCTGGTGGTCCCAGCGCAGATTGGCGGCGATCGCCGCGACGATCTCGGCGCGGTCCGGTTCGACGTCCACCGGGGCCGGCGGGTGGGCGTCGATCAGCACCACCGACGCGGTCTCACCGGCACGTTCCAGCTCGGCGGCCACGGCATAGGCGTTGGAACCGCCATAACACCAGCCCACCAGCTCGTACGGGCCGGACGGCTGAAGCTCGCGGACCAACCCGGCGAATGCGGCCGCGCGCTGTTCGAACGTCTCGTACGGGAACCGGCCGTCGACCGGCTCGGGCGACGCCAGGGCGTACAGCGGTCGCTCGGCCGGCTCGACGAGCTCGGTGAACGGCATGTAGCAGACCACCTCGCTGCCCGCCGGATGCACGAAGAAGATGGGTGTCTCGGTGTCCGCGCCGGCCCGCAGCCGGATCGCGTGCACGTCGCCCTCCGGGCGGAAGCCGTCCCGCACCATGCGGGCGAACTGCTCGACGGTCGCGCCCTGGAAGATCGCCGCCATCGGCAGGGTCACGCCGAACGCCGCCTCCAGCTCGGCCATCAGCCGCAGCACCAGCAGCGAGTGCCCGCCCAGGTCGAAGAACCGGTCGTGGACGCCGACCGGCCGGACATCGAGCACGTCCTCCCAGATCCGGGCGATCCGCAGCTCCAACGGATTGCGTGGCGCGGCGTAGCTGGCCGCGGCGCGGTCGATCGACGGCGCGGGCAGCGACGTCCGGTCCAGTTTGCCGTTGGCCGTCATCGGCAGCGTGTCGAGCACGACGACCGCGGCGGGGATCATGTAGTCCGGCAGGGTTCCGCGCAGGTCCGCGATCAGCTCGGGCGCGGTGGGGAGGTCCTCGCCGGCCGGCTCGACGTAGCCGACCAGCCGCGCGTCGCCGACACGGTCCTCGCGAACGATCACCACGGCGCGTCGTACGCCGGGATGCCGCTCCAGCGCCGACTCGATCTCGCCCAGTTCGATCCGGTGTCCGCGCAGCTTCACCTGGTTGTCGTCACGGCCCAGGAAGATCAGCGTGCCGTCGCGCTGCCACCGGGCCCGGTCGCCGGTCCGGTAGAGCATGCCGCCCGTGCGGAACGGGTCGGGGAGGAACCGCTGCGCGGTCAGTTCCGGGGCGCCGCGGTAGCCGCGGGCCACGCCCGCCCCGCCGATGTAGAGGTCGCCGGGTACGCCGACCGGCACCGGCCGGCGATCCGCGTCCAGCACGTAGACCTGGGTGTTCGCCAGCGGCCGGCCGATCGACACCGGCTCGCCTTCGGCCGGGATGGGCCAGATGGTCGACCAGATCGTGGTCTCGGTGGGCCCGTACACGTTCCAGGCGCGACCGGGTAGCGAACCCATCTCGGCGGCCAGGGTGGGCGGCAGCGCCTCGCCGCCGACCAGCATCCGCAGGCCGGCCGGGTTGCGCCAGCCGGCGTCGAGCAGCAGCCGCCAGGTCGTCGGCGTCGCCTGCATCACGGTGGCGCCGCACTCGGCCAGCGCCCGCGCCAGCCGACCGCCCTCGCGGGTGTCCGCCCGTGGCAGCACCGTGACGGTGGCTCCGGCCAGCAGCGGCCCGAACAGTTCGAAACCTGCGATGTCGAAGGTGACCGGGGTGACCGCGGCCAGCACCTCGCCGGCTTCCACGCCGACCCGGTCGTTGAGGTCGAGCAGTACGTTGATCAAGTTGCCGTGGGTGATCTCCACGCCCTTCGGCGTGCCGGTCGAACCGGACGTGTAGATCACGTACGCCAGCCGCCGGCCGTCACCCGACGCGGACGGCTCCTGCTCCGTCTCCCGCTGCGGCAGGTCGTCCAGGAGGAGCACCTCGGGCGCCGGCACACCGTCGCTGTGCTCCGCCGTGGTGATCACGACCCGCGCGTCGGAGCGCTCGACGATGCCGGCCAGCCGCTCGCGTGGGTGCGACGGATCGAGCGGAAGGTACGCGCCGCCCGCCCAGAGGACGCCGAGAAGCGCCGCCACCAGGTCGCAGGAGCGCTCCAGTCCGACGCCGACCACGACCTCCGGGCCGACCCCGAGCAGCCGCAGCCGCCGCGCGATCACCGCCGCACGATCGATCAGCTGCTGGTACGTCCACTGTTGCGTACCGCACCGGACCGCGACCGCGTGCGGTGTGCGCAGCGCCCGTTCGCGGACGAGCCGGTCGACCGTGGCGTCGGGGTCCCGCTCGGCCGCCGTCGCGTTCCACTCCACCACCACCTGGTGCACCTGCTCGGCGTCCATCAGCTGGTAGTCGGCGACGGTGCGCCCCGGGTCCACGACGAGCTGCTCCAGCAGCTGGACGACCTGCTCGCCGATCCGCTCCACCGTTTCGGCGTCGAACAGGTCGGTGTTGTACTCCAGCAGGCCGTAGAAGTGGTCGTCGCCGAGCGAACGATCGTCGAAGAAGCCGAGGGTGATGTCGTCCTTCGCGGTGAGGTTGTCCAGCATGACCGTCTCGGTGCGCAGTCCGTGCAGCGGCACGCGTTCCTCGTGCACGAAGTCGACGTAGATGAACGTCGACTGGTAGACCGGGTTCCGGCTCGGGTCGCGTTGCACGTCGAGTGCGTCCAGCAGCACCCCGAACGGCACATCGTGATGGTCGAACCCACCCAGCACGGCCGTCCGGGCCTCGCCGAGCAGCTCCCGGAAGCTCATCTCCGGGCGCACCCGCACACGCAGCGGCAGCATGGTGAGGAAGTAGCCGATCATCGACTCGGTCTCCGGCCGCCCCCGGGTCGACGAGGTGGTGCCGACCACGATGTCCTCCTGGCCGGACAGCCGGTGCAGCAGCAGCTGCCAGGCGGCCAGCAGGACGACGTTCACGGTCACGTTCTCCGCGCGGGCCAGCTCCCGGATCGCCGCGGTGAGTTCCGGCGTGAGGCGGAACTGGTGACGCGCGCCGTGGAAGGTCTGCACCGGCGGGCGCGGCCGGTCGGTGGGCAGCTCCAACGCCGGCGCGGCCCCGGCGAGCTGTTCCCTCCAGTACGGCAGGTGCCGGGTCGCCACCTCCCGACTCAGCCAGCCGGGCTGCCATTCGGCGTAGTCGCCGTAGTGCAGCTCCACCGGTCGCAACGTGTGCGCGCGCCCGGTGGCGTGCGCGTTGTACAACTCCGGGAACTCGGCGTTGAACACGGTGAGCGAGGCCCGGTCCCAGATGAGATGGTCGACGGTGCCGAGCAGCATGTGTTCGTCGTCGGCGATCCGCAGCAGGCGGATCCGCATCAGCGGGCACACCGTCAGGTCGAACGGCGTACGGATCTCGTCGAGCGCGAGCCGCTGCGCCACCGCCTCCCGCTCGTCCCGCGGCACGTGCCGCAGGTCGGTCACCACCACATCGACCGGAACCTGCTCGTGCACGACCGCCCGGGGCCGCCCGTCCACTGCCACGAACGTGGTCCGCAGCGGCTCGTGCCGGGCGACGAAGTCGCCGACCGCCCGGCGTAACGCGTCGAGATCCAGCCGCCCGGTGAGACGCGCGGCGAAGAAGATGTTGTACGCCGGGTCGTCCGGGTCGAACTGGTGGATCAGCCAGATCCGCTCCTGGTCGACGGTGAGCGCGTGGCCGCCGATGTCCCTACGGCGGGTGACCGGCGGCACCTCGGGCGCCCGCGCACCCTTCTCCCGCAGCCGGCGGTCGAGCACCGCCCGTTGTGCCGGAGTCAGCTGCGCCAGCCGTTGTGCGAGCTCGGTCATGCGACACCCCGGGTCCCCTGGTAGCGGTTCTTCAACTCGGTCAGGTGGGTCAGTCCCTCGATCACCAGGTCGGGCGCCACACCGAAGTCCACGAGGCAGGCCACCTCGTCGATGTCCAGGTCGATCAGGTCCTCGACGAAGCTCTCACCGGTGTCCGGCGTCCCGAGCAGTGCCAGATGGTCGAAGTACCGGTCGAAGGTGGCCGACAGCATCACCTCACGCTCGGCTCCGGACAGCAGCGCGTACCCGCTGCCGGTGCTGTCCTGCTGGCGCAGGAACGTGCCGAGGTAGTCGATCAGCGGGCGGCGGACGATCTCGCGTACCTCGTCGAGATCCGAGCCGAGGAAGGTGTGCACCATCGCGGTGACCACGCCGGCGTCCGGGTCGTGCCCGGCGTCGGCGCGTGCCTGCCGGTAGGCGGCGATCTTCGCCTTGACCTGCTCCGGCTGCTGCGCGACCAGTCCGGTGAGCAGATTCGCGCCGACCCGGCCGGCTTGCACGAACGTGTCGATGCTGCCCTGCGAGGAGACCCACACCGGTAGCCGCGGCTGGATCGGGCGCGGCAGGGTGCGCACGGCGGTCGGTGTGCCGGTGATTCCGGGCATCTCGACGGTCTCACCGGCCCACAGTCGCTGCACCGTGTCGAGCTGGCTGAACATCACGTTCTTGCGGTCCTGGTAGACCTGGGCGCCGTCGCCGGGGGCGAGGACGAAGTCGTCCGGATGCCACCCGGAGGCGGCCGAGATCGCCACCCGGCCGTGGGAGAGGTTGTCCACCACCGACCATTCCTCGGCGATCCGGGCCGGGTGGTGCAGCGGCAGCGCGACGCTGCCGGCACGGATCTGGATCCGTTCGGTGGCGACGGCGAGCGCCGCCGCGATCACCGACGGGTTCGGGTAGAGACCGCCGAAGTCGACGAAGTGCCGCTCCGGCACCCAGATGCCGGCGAATCCCTCCCGGTCGGCTATCCGGGCGCACTCCAGCAACAGGTCGTAGCGGTTCTCCTCGACGCTGGACCCGTCCCCGGAGAAGAAGAAGACGCTGAAGTCCATCGTGCTGCCCGGGCGTCGCCGGCGGCGGGGGGCGGCCGGGCCGCTCGCCTGCGGGACGGCCGGGACCGGTCCGGCGGCGGCCGCCCGCTCACGGCGGCGACGCTCGAATGCCGCACGCTGCTGCGGGGTCAGGGTGGCGAGTCGCCGCTGGAGCTCGTCGCGGGACGCCGTGGCCTCAGCCATGGTCGCTCGCCAGCAGCGCTTCGAGTTCCTCGGGTGACATGGCTTCGACCTCGTCGAGCATGCTCGCTATCTCCTCGTCGGCCAGGGCTCGGGTCTGATGGGCACGGATTGCGGCGGCCAGACCCGCCACGGACGGCGCCTCGAAGATCACGCTCATCGGCAGCGGGCCGAAGATCTGCCGGAGCCGGGCGACCACCTGGATGGCGAAGAGCGAGTTGCCGCCGACGGTGTAGAAGTCGGTGTCCGGCTCGTCGAGAGTGACGCCGAGCACCTCCCGCCAAACGGTTGCGACCTGCTGAGCCACCTCGTCGTCCGGCCACAGCCGGGCGGGGTCCCAGCCTGGATCGGCCGCCTCGCCGGGTGCCACGACCGCCGAGGCGAACCCTGCGGCGGTCAGCTGCAGTTGCTCGCTGAGCACGTCCCGCAGATCGCGGGTGGAGACGAGCACCGACGGCAGCCCACCGGCCAGCGCGGCCTCGGTGCGCTCCAGCCCTTCGGCGACCGGAATGCCGTACCGGCGGCGCTGCCGCTCGTAGTCGGCCCGGATCTCCGGCAGACCCGCCATCTGCTGTTCGAACCAGTCGTCCCAGCTCCACTGTCCCCAGTGCAGGGCGGTGACGGTACGCCCAGGCACGTCGTGCGTGTGGGCGTAGGCCTCCAGGAAGGCCGCCACCGCGCAGTTCTCGAGCTGCCCGAACCCGCCGACCACGCCCGTGATGGAGGAGCCGAGCAGCAGGAAACCGTCGAAGCCGTCGCCGGTCATCTGGTCCAGGGCCGCGCCCAGCAGCAACGTGGTGCGCACCCGGGCGTTCAGGGTGGCCATGATGTCGGTCGCCGACTTCATCGCGACCATGCCGGAGGCCCGGTGGTCGAGCAGGTGGAACACGCCGTCCAGCCGGCCCAGCCGGACCAGCGCCTCCTGGATCACGGCGGTGACCTGCACCGCGTCCAGCAGATCGGCGGTGAGCAGCGTCAGCTGTCCCCGGGCCCGCTCCTGCAGGTCGGTGAGCCGAGCCCGCCGGTCCTGCGGGGGTGCGGCCGGCTCGGTCACGCCGACCACCCGCGCCCCGCGGGCGATCAGTTCCTCGGCCACCATCAGCCCGGTCTCGGTGTCGGCGCCCAGCAGCAGGTAGCCGCCGTCCGGACGCCACACCGCCACGCCGCCGGCCAGCTCGACGGGAGCGAACGCCCGGCGCCACCGGAAGCCGTCACGGTAGGCGACGAACAGGTCGTCGGGCACCGCGGCCAGCAGTTCGCCGGTCAGCGTGGTGGCCAGTTCGGCCCACCGGGCCTCCGCACCGGGCGGCGGCAGTTCCACGTCGACGCCGCGGCAGCGCAGGCCGGTGAACTCCTGCGGCAGCACCGTCACCGCCCCGAGGACGGTGGCCCGCTCGGGGCGGACCGGAACGGACCCGGCGACCTCCTGCAACCGGTCGGTCAGCACGACGACGCCGAGCCCGTCCAGGTGGCCCAGTTCGTTGAGCGCCTGCGCCAGCCCGACCAGGCCGAGCAGGCCGCGACCCTGCACGAGGTCGAAGGAGCCGATCGCATCGCCCGCGTCGGCGCCGAGGATCGCCCCGGCGTGCAGCACCCGGCTCGGCAGCCGCCCCTCGGCGGCCAGCCCCTGCACCAGCCGCTGTGCCTCCTGCGGATCCGTCAGGGCGGACGCCGTGACGGAGTCGACCTCGTGCCCGGCCGCCCGCAACAGCACACCGATGCGGTGTGCGAGCCCGACCTCGTCCTCGATCACCAGCCAGGTCTCCGGCGTCCCCGCCGGGTCGGCGGCCACCCGGCCGCCGCGATGCCACACCGGCGCGTACGTCCAACGCAGCGGCTCGGCCGGCTCGTCGGTCCGTCCGTCGGCGGGATCACGGCACGGCAGCGCGTGTTCCTGGCGGTCGAACTCCAGGCCGGGCAGCGGAACCACCCGGCCCGCGCACCCCTGGGCAGCCCAGTCGATCTCCACGCCGGCCCGCCACACCGCGGCGAGCGGCGACGGCGGCCGGTCGCGTCGCGCGAGCAACGGCACCAGGGCCGCGGTCGTTCCGGTCAGCCGGGCCATCGCGGTCAGCGCCGACCCGGGGCCGGCCTCCACCAGTACGCGCCGGTCGTCGCCGGTGCCGAGCAGCCCGGACAGGCCGTCCCCGAACCGGACCGGCTGGCGCAGATGCGCGACCCAGTAGTCCGGGGAGGTGGCCTGCTCGGCGGTGATCAGGCGACCGGTCACGTTGGAGGCGAACGGACGTCGCGGCGCGTTGCGGGTGACGTCGGCGACGACCGCGGCGAACTCGGCCAGGATCGGGTCCATCAGCGTGGTGTGGAAGGCGTGGGACGTCGCCAGTGGGCGGACCGGCACGTCCCGTTCGGCGAGCAGCCGCTCGGCGGCGGCGATCTGGTCGTCGGTGCCGGCCAGTACGCACAGCTCGGGGCCGTTCACGGCGGCGATCGTGCCGTGGTCCCGGACCACCGTGGCGAGTTCCTCCGGGCCGAGCGCCACCGAGATCATCCGGCCGGGGGTGGCCCGTTGGACCAGGGCACCACGGGCGGCGACGATCCGGGCCGCGTCCGGCAGGCTGAACACCCCGGCCAGGCAGGCCGCGACGTACTCACCGAGACTGTGCCCGATCATCGCGGCGGGTTCGATCCCGGCGTCGAGCAGCAGCCGGCCCGTCGCGTATCCCACGCTGAAGACCGTGGGCTGGGTGTACTCGGTCTGCCCGAGCAGCTCCTCGTCGTCGCCGAAGGCGACCTCGCGCACATCGAAGCGCAGATGCGGCCGAAAGGCCTCGGCGCACTCGTCCATCGCCCGCCGGAACGCCGGCTCGTCGCGATAGAGGTCGGCACCCATCCCGGCGTACTGGCTGCCCTGGCCCGGGAACATCAGGACCACGCCAGGCGGCTGGTCGTCGTCGGCGCCGACGGTGTCCACGTCCTGCGGGGTGAGCGCGTTCAGGGCGCTGATCGCCTCGTCGAGGTCACGGGCCACCACGGAGGTGCGAGCCGTCAGCGGGCGGCGCCGCCGCTGGAGCGTGTGGGCCACGTCGGCGAGCGAGACCGGATGCGGACCGGCGAGCACGGCCGCCACCTTGCCGGCGGTGGTGAGCAGACCCTCGGCGGTACGCCCGGACAACGGCAGCACCCGCCTCCCGGCGCCGTCGTCGGCGGCTTCCGCGCGCGCGGGCGCCGCCTGGAGCACCACGTGGGCGTTCGTGCCGCCGACGCCGAAGGCGCTGACCCCGGCCCGGCGCGGCGCCCCGGCCGGCGGGGACGGCCACCCCGAACTCTCGCCGCGGACACGGAACAGCGCCGGGTCGAGCTTGAGCTGCGAGCTGGATTCCCGGAAGTGGGCCGTGCCCGGGACGATGCCGTACCGCATCGCCAGCACCGTCTTGATCAGGCCGGCGATGCCGGCCGCGGCGTCCAGGTGGCCGATGTTCGACTTGACGCTGCCGAGCAGGCACGCCTCGGCACGCGGGGTACGGGCGAACACCTCGGTCAGCCCACGCACCTCGATCGGATCGCCGAGCGGCGTCCCGGTGCCGTGTGCCTCGACGTACTGCACGTCGGCCGGGGTCACGGCGGCGACGGCCAGCGCCTCGTCGATCGCCGCGGCCTGTCCCGCGCTCGAAGGCGCGGTGAATCCGATCTTCGTGCTGCCGTCGTTGTTCACGGCCGAGCCGATGATCAGCGCATCGATGTGGTCCCCGGCGGCGAGCGCGTCCTCGAGCCGCTTGAGCACCACGACGCCGACGCCGTCGCCGGAGACGGTGCCGCCGGCCTCGGCGTCGAACGGACGGCACGACCCGTCCGGGGACAGGATCGAACCCTCCTCGTACCGGTAGCCGCGCGGGTCCAGCGACCGGATCGCCGCACCGCCGGCGAGAGCGGTGTCGCACTCGCGGGTGAGCAGGCTCTGCACCGCGAGGTGCACGGCGACCAGGGACGAGGAACAGGCCGTCTGGACGGTCAGGCTGGGACCGGTGAGGTTCAGCTTGTACGACACCCGCAGCGCCAGCATCCCCGGGTCGGTGCCGATCACCCGTTGCAGCTCGTCAGAGCCCCGCTCGGCGGCGTCCCGCGGCGGCATCCGCTGCTCCAGATAGGCGCTGGACGAAGCGCTCAGGAACACCCCGATCGGCTCCCGCGTGCCGCGCGGCGGATATCCGGCCCGTTCCAGCGCCTGCCAGCAGGTCTGCAGGGCCAGCCGGTGCTGCGGGTCCATCATCGCCGCCTCGGCGGGCGAGTAGCCGAAGAACGAGGCGTCGAACTCGGCCCACCCGTCCAGCGGATAGCCCACCGGAACGTGTCCGTCGGCATCGATCTCGTGCGCGGGAACGCCCGCGGCGAGCAACTCGTCACGGGTGAACCGGGTCGCGGCGACACCGCCGTCGACGATCAGCCGCCAGAACGCCTCGACGTCCGGCGCTCCGGGGAAGCGGCCGCTCATGCCGATGACGGCGACGGCGTTGTCCGGGATCATGCCCGCGCCTCCAGCACCGGCGCGGCGTCCGCCTCCGCGGCCAGCAACCGCACCGTCGGCGCGTCGAATATCGTCCGCAGCGAGACAGGCATCTCCCAGCGTTCCTGGGCCAAGGCGGCCACCTGTACGGCAAGCATCGAATGCCCTCCCAACTCGAAGAAGTCGTCGTCCAGGCCCACCCGGTCCAGGCCGAGGACCTCGGCGAAGATCTCGGCGAGCCGCTGCTGCGCCAGTGACGACGGGGCGACCAGCGGTGTGGACAGTTCCGGACGTTCCGCGCTCGCGGCGGGCAGCGCGGCGACGTCGATCTTTCCGTTCGGGGTCAGCGGCAGACGGTCCAGCACCATGTACAGCGCCGGCAGCATGTACTCCGGAAGCGTGCGGCTCAGGTGGGCCCGCAGGTCCGGCGGCGCGGGCGCCTCCGCGCCCGTGGGAACCAGGTAGGCGACCAGCCGGGGTTCGGCCGCCCCGTCCGGATCGAGGATCACCGCGGCCTCGTGCACCGCGGGATGCCCGCGCAGCCCGGCCTCGATCTCCCCCAGTTCGATCCGGTAGCCCCGCAGCTTCACCTGGTGGTCGAGCCGGCCCAGGTATTGCAGTTCCCCGTCCGGCCGCAGCAGACAGCCGTCACCCGAGCGGTAGAGCCGCGCGCCGTCCGGGCCGTCCACGAATCTGGCCGTGGTGAGGTCGGGCCGGCCGACGTAACCGCGTGCCACTCCGGCACCGCCGACGTGGAGCTCGCCCGGCTCACCCGGCGCGACACTCTCCCCCTGCGGGCCGAGGAGGACGGCCGTCCAGTTCTCCAACGGCCGGCCGATCAGGCTGGCCTCCGGCTCGGCGAGGTCCGCCAGGGTGATCCGCCGCCACGTGCTGTGCACCGTGGTCTCGGTGATGCCGTACATGTTGACCAGCGCCGGCTGTTCGTCACCGTGCCGCCGCATCCAGGCGCCGACCATGCCCGGGGTGAGCGACTCGCCGGCGAAGATCAGCCAGCGCAGGGTACGGACCGGCGCCGGCGCGGCGTCCTCGTCGTAGCGGGACAGCTGGCGGAACGCGGCGGGTGTCAGGTTGACCACCGTGACGCCCTCCCGGGCCAGCAGGGCGTGGAAGGCCGCCGGCGACCGCCGCACCTCGTTCGGCACGACGACCAGCCGGGCGCCGTGCAGCAGCGCGCCCCACATCTCCCACACCGAGACGTCGAAGGCGAGCGACGCGAAGAGGGTCCACACGTCGTCCGGTCGGAAGTCGAACCGGGCGCTGGTGCTACCCAACAGCGCCACCAGGTTGCGGTGTTCGACCATGACGCCCTTCGGCGTGCCGGTCGACCCGCTGGTGTAGATGATGTACGCGAGGTGCTCCGGCCGGACCTCCACCGGCGGCGGCTGCGTGTCCTCGCCTGAGGTCTCCTCGTCGGAGCTGTCGAGCAGGATCGATCGCGCGATCCCGAACGTCCGCTCCCGCTGGTCGGTGACCAGCAGGGTCGCGCCCGAGTCGCCGCAGATGAAGGCCAGCCGCTCGTCCGGGTGCTCAGGATCGAGCGGCACGTACGCCCCGCCCGCCTTGAGCACGCCGAGCAGCGCGACGACCGCCTCGGCCGACCGTTCGACACAGACGGCGACCGGCACATCCGGCCCGACGCCGAACCGGCGCAGCCGGTGGGCCAGGCCGTTGGCCCGCCGGTCCAGGTCGCGGTAGGTCATGTCGTGGCCGTCCCGGGTGACCGCGACGGCGTCCGGCCGAGCGTGCACCTGCCGGGAGAACAGCTCATGGACGCAGGCCCGTAGGCCCGGCTCCAGCCGCGTCATAAGAACTCCACACGTTCGGACTTGTCGAATCCACTCGGCCCGTGGAGGTCCACGGCCGCCGCCGGGTCCGCCACGAACGCCTTCAGTTGGGCGCGGAAGGCACCCAGGATCGCGGTCGCCGTCTCCGCGGTGTACAGGTCGGTGTCGTACTCCAGCTCGAGCCGCATCGCGGGGCCGGTGGCGACGGCGTACAAGCTCAAGTCGTACTTGGCCGTCCCCGCGGGCCGGCTCACCGTGAGCGTGGTGTCGGCAAGCCCCGCGAAGCGGACCGGCGGACCGCTGACCTGGTACGACAACATGACGGTGAGCGGCTGCACGTTGCGGCGGGTGAGCGTGCGCATCAGGTCCTCGAACGGCACGTCCTGCCGCTCCAGGGCACGCCACGCCGACTCCGCCGCGCCGGCGATCACCCCGGCGCCGGTGCTGCCGTCCGGCACCGTGACCGCCACCGGCACCATGTTGATGAAACAGCCCACGACGTCGTGGCACTCCGGAAGCAGACGCCCGGCGGCGGGCGTCCCGACGACGACATCCGGACGTCCGGCGGCCCGGCGCAGCACGACCGCGAGGGCCGCGAGCAGCACCGCGAACGGCGTCACCCGCTGCTGCCTGGCCAGGCCGAGCACTCCCGCTGTCAGGCTCTCGTCGAGCGCCACGGCCACCGCGTCACCCTGGAACCGGGGAGACCGGGGCCGCGGGAAGTCGGTGGGCAGTTCCAGCGGGAACGGCATCCCGCTCAGCTGCGCGGCCCGCTCGGCGACAGCCCTCCGCCGGGCCTCGGAGATGGCCGCCGCCGCATCGGCGCGAGCGAACTCCGCGTACTGGCGGGCGGCCGGCGGGGTCGGAGCCGGGCCCGGGCCGGCGTACCGGCTGTACAGGGCGCCCAGTTCCCGGCTGAGCAGATCGAGTGTCAGGCCGTCCACGGCGATGTGCTGGAACGTGCTGATCAGGATGTGTCGGTCGGGCGCGCGGCGGACCAGCACGAACCGGACGGGCAGGTCCCGCTCCAGCCGGAACGGGATCCGCGCCTGCGCTTCGGCCAGCCGGTCCACCTCGGCTTCCGTGGACGCGTCGACCCGCGACACGTCAGCGGGCCCCGCCGGCCGGACCGCGACGGACGGCACACCCGAGCGCGCCGGGTAGTAGGTCCGCAGGATCTCATGCCGGGCAAGGAGGTCGGTAAGCGCCGCGTGCAGAGCCTCGACGACGAGTGGGCCCGTCAGTTCCAACCTGGTCGGCACGTTGTAAACGGTTGAGGACGGGGAGAACTGCTGCATGAACCAGATGCGCCGCTGAGCGCCGGACAGCGGCACCTCCTCATCGGCCGGGCGATCGGGCCGGGGCTCGTCGTCAGCCGTTCCGGCGACGGAACGGCTGACGAGCGCCGTCTGCACGAGAACGCCGAGGGCAACCAGGGAGTCCGCGGTGGCGATTTCACGCTCGGTCAACTCGATCCCGAAGACGGCGTTGACGTCACCCGTGACGCCCGCGGAGATCGCTCCTGTGGTGTTTCCGCCGACTATGTCCTCGAGCTCCTCGAGCACATAGTCGGAAACTTCCAGGCATGGATCAGACACGCGGCCTCCCCCCGTCGCCCACCAGGAGGAACACTTACACACCGCCTCAACTTGATCAACCAGTTACATGTATTAATCCGACGGTGGAATCTGGGGGCATGCCGCCCGGACGACCGCTTCCGCCGTTGCGACACAGCGTGACCCTTCCGCGCCGTTCCGCTGACTGGCCACACGGGGACAGCCGCAGCCACCAGGGCATCGCCGGAGGTCCGGGGCCGGGCGATGGGCTACCCCGCGACTACCCTCTGTGCCCCTTCCGCTGACGCGGTAAGGGACCCGAGCACTCCCCACGCCGCCCGGGGAATCCAGGAATTAAGAACATTATGAAATGTGTCACACCGCGACCCGGCTCCCCGGACCGCGAGCCGGGCCGGCGATGAGCACGATCACCCAGCGTACGACCACACCCAGCACGATCATCGCGGTCGCGGTCCACGTTGGTCGCGTCGTACCCGGCGCTCGGCGTGGGCGACCATCGCGTCCAAGGCCCGTGGCGGATTGCACCACGACCCCGTCCCGGCTGCACCGCCGGTCCGTGAGCTCGTGCGCCGCGACATCACCCTCGACGTGCGCGATCCGACCGCCCCGCCGTCCGGGGCGCCAGGGTCAGGCGTCTGCGCACCTCCGGCAGGCTGTCGAGGCGTACCTCGTACAGCCGCCCCTCGGCGTGCGCCGGCGTCTGGTCCCCGTAGTGGGGCGAGAGGGGATTGCCCGAGCTGCCGTGGCGGAGCACGTCGCGGATGCGGGTGCTGCCGGCGGGGCCGAACTCGACGACGAAGCGCCACGGCGCGCCCTCGACCACCTGGCCGTCGCGGTCGGGATACATCAGACAGACGCTCTGCCCGCCACCGCCCACCGGGGTCGGGGGCGATCCGTACAGCGAACGCAGCGTGTCCGACACCGCGGCCAGGGGATGCTGGTCCGCGATCCGGTTCAACCTGCCGTAGCACCAGCCGGTGGGGTCGTCGCCGAATCTGTCGGCGAGTCGACGCGCCGCCTCGGTGAGGGCGTCGGCGACGACGACCGGCAGTTCCTCCGTCTCGCCGAGCCGCCGGCGGGCGTCCGCGTCCATCACCAGGTGATCCACCTGAAGGGTGACATCGGTCATGGCGTCTGCGACGGCCGCACCGAGCCGGCTGGTGATCCAGCGCCCGGTCAGCACCCGGGCCAGCGCCCCGAAGACCAGAGGTGCGGCCTGATCGGCGTCGTCCCTGCCGTCCCAGGTGGCCAGCGACTGATGGCTGAACCGGGCCAGCGGCGACTCGGGTGGATTCTCGTCGAGCGCCTTGAGCAAGGTGGGCAGGATGCGCTGTGCCCGGCCGTTGCGCAGGTCCATCTGCCACGCGGCGAAGTCGTCCGGACGGGCCGTCGGCATCGCCGTCAACAGCTCCCCGATCCGGTCGGCCCGGTACGGTCCGCCCCAGTCGCTGCCCAGGTGCGGGGCGACTCCGTCGGGCAGGATCTGGTGGTTGGCGCTGACCACGTAGCCCGCTGGCGGATCGACGACCTCCGGCAGCTCGTCGAACGCGAGCGTGGTGGTCCAGCGAGCGGCCACTTCGGCCGCGCCGGCCGGGGCGAGGCCCTCCTGACGGTCGCGGCGGGGCACGATCCCGGCCGTCCGCAGCGCGACCGCACCGTCACGGGTCGCGACGACGAGGTTGAGCACGGGCACGCCGAAACCCCGCAGGGTTTCGCGGAACGCCGGGTAGTCGCGCGCCCGCCACATGCGCTGGCAGCTCTCGGCCTCGGTGGACGGGTGCAGGCCACTCCAGTAGAGGGCCACCGGGTCCGCCTCCGCACCGCGTGGGCCCGGCAGGTCGACGTATCCCGGCCCGCCTGCGGCGGTCACGGAGATCTCGTTTCCGCCGCGCACCCGCACGACGCTGGTCTGCGACCACCGTGACTCTCCCGGCGGGTCCGCCCGCTCCCCCACGGCCAGGTCCTGGGTGTCGATGGTGGAGTTCGTCACCCCCCAGGCGAGATCCGGGTTGGCGCCGATCACCAGTCCGGGCACGCCCGGCACCGTCACGCCGTACGCGCGTTCGCCGTCGAGGTCCAGACCCAGCTGATACCAGAGGCTCGGCTGGGTGAACAGGATGTGCGGGTCGTTGGCCAGCGCGGCGAAGCCGGTGGCGGACCTGGCCGCAGACACCGCCCACGCGTTCGAACCGCTCCCCTGCCGGCCCGCGAAGAGGTCGCCCAGGTGGGCGGCGCCGGCCGCGGACAGCAGCGCGGTGTCGCCGCGCCGTGCCGCCGGCCCTGCCGGGGCGTCGGACCCGATGGTGACGCTGCCGCCGGGCGGGTACTTCGGCGCCAGGAAGCTGCGGACGAGGTCCGGTCGCTCCGCCAGCAGCCGGCTGCGGAAGATCTCCTGCTGCAGGTTGCGGCCCAGATGGAAGCCGAGCTGCTTGACGATGGCCAGCGAGTCGCTGACCGACCACGGGCCCGGCCGGTACCTCACCAGGTGGAAGTCGGGCGGGAGCTGCCCGCGGCGGCGCATCCGGCGCACCGCGGTGTCGACCCCGTGGGCGAAGGCCGCGAGGTTGGCGCGGGCAGGCGCTGAGAGCAGCGCCTCGCTCTGGCGGGCGGCCCGCTCGAAGGCGAGCGTACGGGCGAGCACGTCCGAACCGGCGGCGCGAGGGCCGAACACCTCCGCCAGTCGTCCGGTCGCCCGCCGG
Source organism: Micromonospora sp. ZG13 (assembly GCF_059359355.1). Classification (NCBI taxonomy): domain Bacteria; kingdom Bacillati; phylum Actinomycetota; class Actinomycetes; order Micromonosporales; family Micromonosporaceae; genus Micromonospora; species Micromonospora sp. ZG13. Next base: position 241,891 of record NZ_JCADBQ010000006.1, on the reverse strand, counting down.
CGCAGGACGTCCATCTGCCACAGCCGGTCGTACGCCATCGCGACCCCGACGCCGACGTAGAGATCGCGCTCGTCGCGCGCACGGATCCACGGGATGCCGCGTCCGTCGCGGTCGATGTCGACGGTCCCGTGCAGGGCCGCCAGAGAAAGCACCCGGGTGCGCCGGAGCGCACGACTGCTCGGCCAGGCGACCAGGCGCAGGATGCCCGCCGCGGCTCTCATGACGCCTTTTCGGTCTCCGTCTCCGGGAGAGTGTCGTGGCGATTCAGGTCAGGGATGCGCCGGCCGACCAGCAGGTAGATCGCGACGCTCACCATCGCCAGGGAGCCGATGGCGAGGAACATGACCGGCCCGCCGAAGGACGCGAGGACGAGACTGCCGAGGAACGGTCCGGTGAACCCGCCGACCTGCGCGAAGGTCTGTGCGCCGAAGTAGGCTCCGCGCCGGTCCTCGGGCGCGATGCGGTCGACGAGCGCGAACTCCGACGGCACGATCAGGGTCTCGGCGACGGTGAACACCACCATCGCCAGGATGTAGTGCCACATCTGCTCGGAGATCGCGAAGCCGGCCATCCCGACGAAGGTGAGGATCCCGCCGAGGGTGATGGCGTTCAGCGGGTTGTAGCGCTGCACGTAACCGGCGGCGAAGAGCTGGAGGATGATCACCGCCACCGCGTTGGTGGTCATGACCGCGGCGAGCACCCGGGCGCTGTCGGCGAAGTCGATGACGAAGTTCTGGGCGAGCAGCACCGAGATCCTGCTGTGCACCGTCTCCAACAGGATCGCGCCCATGAGCAGGAGGAGCAGGCGGCGGTCCGACATCACGGCCCGGGCCGATTCGCCCAGTCCGCGGACGATGGCGCCCGTGCTGCGGCCGAGCGTCGCCAGCCCGGCGTCCCCGAGGGACGGTCGTGGCAGTTGCCGCGTGGCCGCCCAGAGGACGGCGAGGTAGACCAGGTAGACGACGGCGGCGGCGGGGAAGGAGATCCGGGCGCCGGTGAACCCGAGGGCCACGCCGATCAGCGGACCGACGGCGTAGCCGGCGTTGATCGCGAGGTACTGGTAGGAGAACCACTTCACCCGCAGCGCAACGGGGAGCAGGTCGCTGATGAGTACCTTCGCGACCGGGCTGAAGGCACTGGTGGCGAACGCCATGGACGAGTTGAAGACGAACGCCGTCACGGCGTCGCGCGCGAAGAAGAACCCGACGAAGCTGCCGATCACCACCAGCAGGCAGGAGAGCAGGACCCGGCGGCGTCCCACGATGTCGGAGAGCGCGCCGCCGAGGAACCCACCGGAGATGCCGAAGAGGACGGAGGAGCCGATGACCAGGCCGACCGTCGAGACGGACAGGCCGAGTTCGTTGCGGAGGTAGATGGCGAGGAAGGGAATCGTCACGCCGTTGGCCAGGCTCATCACGCCGGAACCGCCGACGAGGATCCTGGCCAGTCGCGGTGGGCGGAACGCTGCGCTCGCAGCCGGTTCCCGGGTCAACTCGGGTTTCCTTCCGTCTTGTCCTGCTGGCGCTGGAACTCGGTCATTGCCTCGGCGACGGTAGCCGCTCCGGGGTCACGCAGCATGCCCTCGTGGCTGGTGGCCACCACCGTCTCGGTCAGGTTCGGCAGCACCAGGTGCCAGCCCTCGGTGTGCCCGTCATCGTCGTCGGACCTCTCCAGGCCCGCCACCAGCAGCAGTGCGGGCACGGCCAGGGCAGGCGCGGGCTCCGCCATGATCCGTCCCATCGTCCGGTAGTCCGCGAAGGCGTGGGCGAGCCCGCCGATCGTGGCAGCCAGCGCGGGCGCCGCGGTGGAGGTGGCCCAGCTCAGGAGTTCCGCGTCGGCCAACCCGGCCGCGGACTGCGGGGAGAGCTCGCGCCACCGGCGGGTGTGCTCGGGAAACGCGAGGGCGACGTCGGAGAGGAAGGCGACCAGCCGACTCCGGTGATCCTCGGAAAGGCGCTGGTGGAGACATCGTGGGCTCGGCGCGTCGAGCAGGGTGATGCTCCGTACCTGGCGGCCGGCCGCCCGCAGCGCGTGGGCGAGGTGCAGCGCCACCGCTCCGCCCAGGGAATGTCCGACGAGGTGGACCCCGGGATCGGCGACGGGCAGCAGCTCGGTCAGGCAGGCCTGCGCGGCGACGGCGGCGGACGGCGTGCCGTCCCGCGCGCGGAGGAGGTCGCGGGTGTGCAGGGCGTAGAACGGGCGGCCCCGGACGTGCGTCGACAGCCGCGCCATCGAGGCGCCGATCCCGAAGACGCCGGGCAGCGCCACCACGGGCGCCCGGCCCGCCATGGAGTCCCCCAGCGGCATCAGGTCGACCGGGCGGCGGGACGCCGCATTCCGTCCGGCCGGCCGGGCCCGACGGACCGCGCCCGCCACCGCTCGTACCGTCGGCGCCCTCAGGAAGTCGCGCAGCGGGACGACGACACCGAACTGTCGGCGTACGGCGGCCAGCAGGCGGGTCGCCAGCAGGGAGTTGCCGCCCTGCCGGAAGAAGTCGGTGTCCGCTTCGACCTCGGTGCCGGGCAGCAGCTCCGCCAGGATCGCCAGCAGGGACCGCGTGACGTCGTCGACGCCTGCGGGCACATGTGGCGTCAGGACGGGGCCCGGGTTGGGCAGGGCTGCCCGGTCGAGTTTGCCGTTGGCGGTTCGCGGTAGCGCGTCGACGAGGATGAACGCGGACGGAACGGCATACGCCGGAAGCCGACCCTCCATCCAGGAGCGCAGCTGCGCCGGACCGGCGTCGCCGCCGACGACGACGTACGCCACCAGCCGGGTTCCCGTGCCGGGTGCGGTGTGCGGCACCACCGCGGCCTGCCGCACACCGGGCAGGGCGACCAGGGCGGCGTGCACCTCCCCCAACTCCAGGCGGTAGCCGCGGACCTTGACCTGGTCGTCGTTGCGCCCGTGGTACTCGTACTCGCCGGAAGGCGTCCGCCGGGCGAGGTCCCCGGAGCGGTATCCGCGTACGGGCCGGCCCTGCGCGTCGGTGACGGTGATGAACCGCTGCGCGGTGAGTTCCGGTTGTCCCAGGTATCCGAGGGCCACGCCCGCACCCGTGACGATGATCTGCCCGATCTGACCGTCGGCGACCGGCTGATCGTCCTCGTCCCACAACAGGAAGTCGAGGTCGGGAAGTGGGGCGCCGATCAGGCTGGTCGTGCTGGCGACGTCGGAGGCGAGGATCCGGCGGTACGAGGCGTGGACGGTGGTCTCGGTGATCCCGTACATGTTGACCAGGTCGGGCGCGGTGTCGCCGTACTTGGCGACCCATGGCCGCAGGTCCCCGAACCGGAGCGCCTCACCGCCGAAGACCACCCACCGCAGCGGCAGCCGGTCGTCGTACTCGTCCTCCTGGGCCGCCAGCGAACTGAAGGCGGTGGGCGTCTGGCTGAGCATCGTGACCCGCTCCGCCCGCAGCAGGCGCCGCAGGGCGACCGGGTCCCGCATGACCTCGCCCTCGACGACGACCACACACCCGCCGGTGAGCAGCGCCCCCCACATCTCCCACACCGAGAAGTCGAAGGCGAACGAGTGCGCCATGGTCCACACGTCTGCTGGCCCGAACCCGAACAGTGGCTGCGTGGTGCCGATCAGGCGCAGGACGTTGGCGTGGGAGACCTCGATTCCCTTGGGACGGCCGGTCGTGCCCGAGGTGTGGATGACGTACGCCCGATCGGTGGGCGCGATCGGGCGGACCGGTGCGGCGGGCGGGTCCGGCTGTTCCTCGCCACCGTCCGACGCGTCGAGCAGGACCGCCGCGACCGTCGCGGGCAGGGAGCCGGCCAGCGTACCCGTGGTGATCACCAGGGACGGCGCCGCGTCACCGACGATCATGCCGGTACGGACGGCGGGCGCCTCCGGGTCGAGCGGCAGGTACGCGGCACCCGTCCGGAGCACCGCCAGCGCCGCCACGATCATCCGTGCCGAGCGCGGCAGCAGCACGCCGACCGGCTGGCCGGGTGGCGCGACCGTCGCGATCCGGCCGGCCAGGGCCCGGGAGGCGGTGGCCAGCTCCCGGTACGTCAGGGCCTGCCGGTCGCAGCGGACGGCGGCCCGGTCGGGGTGCCGAGCGGCGACCTCGTCGAAGGCGGCGACCAGGTTGTCGGCGGTGACCGTCGCGGTGCCGGCCCGGCCGAGCGCCGGTACGGACACGTCGTGGCGTCCGGCGAGCCGCCGACGCAGCCGTAGCGCGCGATCGGTCGACGTCATGAGCGGTTCTCCCCAGGTTTCGTCCCGCCGGTCCTCACAGGGCGAGCACCAGCGGGACGATCAGCCCTGCCGCTTCGACCCGCGACACGTACGCGCCCCAGTGCGGGGAGTCGATGAGCGTCGCCGTCGCGCGGTGGTCGATCTCCAGGGACTGGCCGCTCACCTCCCGCCAGATCTCCCCGAGCGCCCTGCGGTCCTCGTCGTCGACGAGCGTCGCCTCCTCCACCGGCCGGTCCGGGCTGCCAGAGAAGAACCTCAGCAGCCGGTCGGCCGCCCCGGCCAGCCGGTCGATGGCCTCCGGGGTGAACAGCGACCGGTCGTACTCGATGGTCAGCCCGATCCGGTCCTCGTCGGTGAAGTGCAGCAACAGGTCGAAGCGGCTCGTCTGCGCGCCCAGCTGGGTCACGGTCGTGTCCAGGCCCGGCAGCGCGGCGGCACCGCGCATCGACCGGGCGACGGAGACCACGACCTGGACCAGGGGGCTGACTCCGGGTCGACGGGGTGCTCCCACGAGGTCCACGATCTTCTGCAACGGCAGGCTCTGGTGATCCAGGGCGTTCAGGGCGCTGTCCCGGACCACCGCGACGACGGCCCGCGCGCTGTGCTCGGGGTCGACCTGGTAGCGGAACGGCACGGTGTTGGCGAAGAAGCCGACGAGGTCCTTCGTCTCCGCCGGGTGCCGACCGGCGACGGCCGCACCGATCACCACATCCGACTGCTGGGCGAGCTTGGCCATCAGCACCGCGCTGACGGCGTGCACGACCATGAAGAGGGTCACGTGGTGTTGCTGCGCGAACGCCCTCACCTCGGCGGAGAAGGTCTCGTCCCACTCCCGGCGGTGCCGGCCCGCGGCCCGCGCACGGTCCTCGGTCCGCTCCAGGTCGGTCGCGAGGGCGAGTTCCCCGTCGTAACCCTTCAGGTAGGACCGCCAGAAGTCGCCCTCGCGTCGGGCCGGCGCCGATTCGAGGTAGTTCTGCTGCCAGCGGGAGTAGTCACCGTACTGGATCGGGAGCGGGGCCAGGTCCGCCTCCCGTCCCGCCCGGTGGGCCGCGTACGACTCCGCGATCTCCCGCAGGATCACCTCGTTGGACCAGCCGTCGGTGACCACGTGATGGCTCGTCCATTCGAGTACGTGGTCCCGGTCGGAGAAGCGGTACAGGGTGGCCTGGGTCAGCACCCCACCGAGGTCGATGCGCCGCGTCGCCCGCTGCCGGACGTACTCCAGCATCGCCTCGGTGTCCCCCTGAGCGACCACCGCGTCAGTAGCCTGCCGTACCCGCAGGCGCGGCTTCGCATCGGGATCCACGACCAGCAACGGCACGCCGTCGCGTTCGACGATCCGGCTGGACAACACCTCGTGCCGCGTGACGAGCCGGTCGACGGCCGTCCGCAGCGCCGTCACGTCGAGGTCGCCATGCAGATGCAGGAGGTAACCGTCGGTGTAGGCGCCGTCGGAGTCGAGCTGGTCGAGGTACCAGAGGCTCGACTGCGCCATGGACAGCGGAAACTCCCGCAGGCCGGCGGGCCTCGCCGGGATCGGCACAGCCGATTCCCGGTCGTCTGTCAGCGCCGCCTCGACCCGGGCGGCGAAACCCCGCAGCGTCGGGTTCTCGAACAGCTCCCGGATCGGCAGGCGGACCCCGAGGCGGTCGCGCAGCCGGGCGAGGACCTGCGTCGCGTGCAGGGAGTGGCCGCCCAGGTCGAAGAAGCTGACCTGGGGCCCGGGCCGGCGACCGGACAGCACGGAGGCCCAGATCTCGGCGACGGCCTCCTCCATCGAGGTCATCGGGGCGCAGCTCTCCTCGGTCGGTTCGTCGACCGGGGACAGGGCTGTCGCCGCCAGCGACCGGGTGTCGACCTTGCCGTGGCTCGTCCGCGGCAACTGGTCGATGCGGACCAGGAAGTCCGGAATGGCGTTGCGTGGCAGGACCTGGCTCAGCCCGGAGCGAACCTCCTCGGGCCGCAGGTCCCGGCGGAGCAGGGAGCCCTCGGCCGAACCGCCGGCACCGCCGGAGACCACTTCCGGTACGAAGAATCCGACGAGTTGCTTACCGCCGTCATCGGACTGCCGGACGATCACCACGCTCTCCTGGACGCCCTCGACGCCGGCGAGGGCGCGACTGACCTCGTCCAGTTCGACCCGGTTGCCTCTGATCTTGAGCTGGTTGTCGATCCGGCCGAGGAACTCCAGCGAGCCGTCCGCCAGCCGGCGGCCGCGGTCACCGGTGCGGTACATGATGCCGTCCCCGTCGACGGCGAAGGGATCGCTGACGAAGACCGCGGCGGTACGGTCGGGGTCGTTGACGTAGCCGCCACCGACGCAGATGCCGCCGGCGTACAGCTCACCCGGCGTGCCGGTGGGCACCGGCTCCCGGCCGCCGTCCAACACGTACAGGGCGGTGTTGCGCACTGGCCGTCCGATGGGGACGGAGACGTCCCGCTCGTCGACGTCCGCCGCGACGAGGTGGTGCAGGACGTCGTCGGACGTCTCGGTCGTCCCCCACATGTTCAGCAGCCCCACCTCGGGCAGCAGCCGGCGGAACGTGTTGGCGGACTGCGGGGTCAGCGTCTCCGCCTGCGAGGCGACCCAGCGCAGGCGGAACGGGGCGAACGCGTCGACGCCGTAGAACGCGAGCTCGGCGCACATGATGTTGAGCACGGACGGCGTCACCTCCAGCACCGTGACCCCGTCCTCGGCCACGGCCCGCAGTAGCGACGCCGCGTCCTGACCGATCTCGTCCGGGTAGATCACGGTCGTGGCGCCGACGGCGAGTGGTGCGAGGAACTGCCAGACGGAGATGTCGAAGGTGGCGGCGGCGTCCTGGGCCAGCCGGTCGCCGGGCCGCAGGTCCAGTTGCTGGATCTTGGCGTCGAGGTGGTTGAGCATGCCGTCGTGCCGGATCAGGGCACCCTTGGGCTCGCCCGTGGATCCCGAGGTGAAGATGATGTACGCGCTGTCCCGACCGCCCGGTGCGGGTCCGAGCGCGACCGGGGCGCCGGCAGCGGCGGCGAGGACGTCCGCCACATCGACCAGTTCCACCTCACCGATCGCGGCCAACGCGGCGCGGTGCGTCTCGTCGCACACCACCAGCCTCGCCTCCGCCCGTCGGACCATGCGGGCGACGCGTGCGGCCGGGCCCTGCGGCAGCGGCAGGTACACCGCGCCGAGGCGGAGGATGGCGAGGGTGACGACGAGGTAGTCGATGTTCCGGCCGCTGGCCAGGCCGACCACGGTGCCGTGACCCACCTGCCGTTCACGCAGCCATCCGGCCACCCGCTCGACGTGCACGGCGAGCTCCCGGTAGGTGATCTCGCGGCCGCGGCAGACGGCGGCCACCTCGTCGGGGAACGTCTGCACCGAACGGGCCATCCGGTCGAGGAAGCCCGTCGCCGTCGCCGGCTCGACCGGCCCGCGTGAGATCGCCAGCAACGCCCGGTACCGCTGCTCACCGAGCAGCGCGACCTGCGTCGGCTCGTCGTCCGGCTGGTCGACGATGCTCGTCAGCGCCCGCAGGAAGATGTCCGCCACGTCGTGGAGCTGGTCCTCCGAGATCCGCTCCATGTTCGCTTCGAGGTCGAGCGTGAGCAGTCGACTGAACGGATCCTTGTTGAACTCGGCCCGCAGGGTGAAGTTCGTCTGGATGTAGCCGAAGCCGTCCACCACCTCGATGCCCGTGGCGTGGGCGAGCCGTTCGTAGCCGTGGAAGTGGGTGTAGTTGAACATGATGTCGGTCAGCTCGGGTACGCCGGCGAGGCGGAGCATCTCGGCGTGCGGGAAGCGCCGCACCGGCAGCAGTTCCCGCTCCTTGTCGCTGGTGGCCGCGATGAGGTCGCGCCAGGTGCGGCCCCGCGGCCGGAGCCGGAAGGGTACGAGGTTGAGGTGCAGGCCGATGACCTCGGTGCCGCCCTCCTCCTCGATCCGCCCGTTGGCGGCGACGCCGAGCACGACGTCGTCGCGTCCCGTGAGCGCCATCACCACCCGCGAGTGGACGGCCATCACCACGTGTTTGACCGACACCCCGCAGGCGGCGGCGAGCTGGTGCAGGCGGTCGGAGAGTTCCGCCGGGAGGTCCACGCTGAGGAAGCCCATCCGCCCCTCGTGGACGGCGCCGGAGCCCCGGGCCAGGCGGGGCAGCAGGCTCGGCTCGACGTCGGCCAGTTCCTGTCGCCAGAACTCCTGGACCGCCTCGTCGCGGAGCACGGCCTGTTCCTTGGCGATGAAGTCGGCGTACCGGCGCACGGGCAGGGCACGGTCGTGCGACGCGATGCCCCGCAGGTCCTGCCAGTAGTCGACGAGGATCTCCGCGAGCAGGGACGTCTCGCTCCACCCGTCGAACATCGTGTCGTGGAAGCTCATGGAGAACATGAACTCGTCCGGGCCGAGCAGGTGCGCCGTGAACCGGACCAGTGGTGGCCGCGCCCAGTCGTACGGGTTGCTCATCTCCCGACGTCGCCAGGCCTCGAACTCGGCCAGCTGCCGATCCTCGTCGAACCGGCTCAGGTCCGCCACGCTCAGCGGGGTTCGGGCCTGCGCGTGGACGACCTGGAGCGGTTGCGAGAAGCCGGACAGGTGGAACGACGTCCGCAGGATCTCGTGGCGCTCGGTCACCCGCGCGAGCGCGCGGCTCATCGCGTCCTGGTCGAACCTGGCGCGCAACCGGAACATGAAGATGTCGCAGTACATGTTGACGCCTTCGGCGTACGCGCTGTGGAACAGCACGCCGGCCTGGAGGGTGGCCAACGGGTAGGCGTCCACCGCGCCGGCCGGCAGGCGCACCCGGTCCGCCGCGTCGATGAGGCTGAACGGCTCGACCGGCGGGTCGACCGACTCGTCGGTGGCGACCGCGTTCGCGGCCAGCGCACGCGGCGTCTTCAGCTCGTAGATGTCGGCCAGGTCCAGCGTCATCCCGCGGCTCGCCGCGGCCGCACGCAGCTGCACCGCGATGATGGAGTCCCCGCCGATGCCGAAGAAGGAGTCGTCGGGTCCCACCCCCTCGACGCCGAGCACCTCCTCGAACAGCGCGCAGATCGCCCGCTCCAGGGTCGCCGACGAGGCGTCGGCGTCCGCCTCCGTGGCCATCGGCGCCCGGAGCTGGTTGGCCGCGGTCGGTGCGGGTAGAAGCGTGAAGTCGGCCTTCCCGTTGGCGTTCACGGGAATCTCCGGCACCGGGACGATGAAGGCCGGAAGCATGTACGACGGCAGGCTCGCCCGCAGCAGTTCCGGAATCTCCCCCAGCTCGCAGCCGGGGTCGTGGGTCACGTATGCGACGATCTGCGCCCGGTTGTTGCCGGTGCCCGACGCCGCCGGCTGCCCGGCCCGGACGAGACTGCGCACCGAGGAGATCCGCCCGGACACCGCCTCCTGTTTCACCACCGGATTGCGCTGCGGCCGCGTCCGACGGACGGTGACCGCGACCTGCTCGACGCCGGGTACCGCGGTCAACGCCGCGTGGATCTCCCCGAGCTCGACCCGGTGCCCACGGATCTTGACCTGGTCGTCGGCCCGCCCCAGGTACTCGTACTCCCCGGCGGGAGTCAGGCGCGCGAGGTCACCGGACCGGTAGCCCCGCACGGGCCTGCCGTCGACGGTCAGGTCGAGGAACCGCTCGGCGGTCGCTCCGGGCTGGCCCAGGTATCCGGTGGCCACCCCTGGCCCGGTCACGATGATCTCACCGGTCTGGCCCGGGGCCACCGGCCGGCCCTGCTCGTCCCAGAGCAGGAAGTCGAGATCCGACAGCGGACGACCGATGAGGCTGGCCGTGCTCGTCAGGTCGGCCGCCAGAACCCTGCGGTACGAGGAGTGGACCGTCGTCTCCGTGATGCCGTACATGTTGACCAGCTGCGGCTGCTGGTCGCCGTACCTGTCCACCCAGGGCCGGAGGTCACCGAAGCGCAGCGCCTCACCGCCGAGGACCACCCACTTCAGCGGCAGCCTGTCGGGCTGGGAGATCTCGTGCGCCACCAGGCTGTTGAAGGCGGTGGGCGTCTGGCTGAGCATCGTCACGTGTTCGTCGGCGAGCAACGCCCGGAAGGCCACCGGGTCCCGTGCGTCGTCCTGTCCCACGACGACCAGCCGGCCACCGGACAGCAGCGCCCCCCACATCTCCCAGACGGAGAAGTCGAAGGCGAACGAATGGAACATCGTCCAGACGTCCCCGGCGCCGAAGCCGAACTGCGGCTGGGTGGCGCGGATCAGGCGCAGCACGTTGCCGTGGCTGACCTCCACGCCCTTCGGCCGCCCGGTGGTGCCCGAGGTGTAGATCACGTAGGCGCGGGTGTCCCACGCCGCAGGGCACCGCCCGTCGGTGTCGTCGCTCCGGTCCTCCGCGACGTCCTGCGGCCTGATCACCGGGGTGTCCGGTGGCAGCAGTTCCGCCAGCTCGGGAGTCGTCAACACCACCGAGGGCGTCGCGTCCGCCACGATCAGCCTCAGCCGGGCGGCGGGAGTGGACGGATCGACCGGCACGTACGCCGCGCCCACCCGCAGCACGGCCAGGCTCGCGACCACCATGTCCGCCGAACGCGGCAGGAGCAGCAGCACCGGACGCGACGGGTCGTCGACCCGCGCCCTGATCGCCGCGGCGAGAGCCGTCGACCGGGCGGCCACCTCGGCGTACGACATCCGCCGGCCTGCGCAGCACACCGCGATGCTGTCCGGATGACGTCGGACGACCTCGTCGAACGACTCCACCAGATTACCGACGGCACCATCGGAAGCAGTCATCATCTCCGCCTTAGCTGAGTCGAACCGGGTCGTGAGCGAGTGGTGTGGACGGCCGTCGGACCAACCGGGCGAGATTCTCGGAGAAGCGCCGACACACCTCGGCTGCCGCCTCCGCGGACACGAGGTTGCGTTGGTGGACGAGGCGGAACGCGAGTCCGTCCGCGTCGAGGGCGCCGTAGAGGCTCGTCGCGAAGGCGACGTCCACGGGTGGCATGTCGAACGTCTCGACGTCGTGGGAGCCGAGCCGTCGCCGCCGGCGGATCCAGGGCACGGACAGTCCCACGTCGCTGCCGTCCACGGGCTGCTGGAGCGTCAACGTCGCCTGGAAGAGCGGATTCTGGCCGTGCCGATCCGCAGCGAGTGCCCGGACCAGGTCGCTGAAGGGAACGTCCGCGGTCGACAGCGCCGCCCGGAGTTCCCGCCACAGGCGTTCCTCGAGCGCCGACGGATCGGGCCGGTCGGTCAGGTCACCGAGGAGGGGCACCATGTTGACCAGGTAGCCGACGGTGCCGGCGAAGCGCGGGTCGGTGCGCCCGTGGTGCGGCGCGCCGATCACGATCCGCGGCTCGCCGGTCACCTGGTGCAGGGCTCCGGCGTAGGCGGCCAGCAGGGAGACGAAGGGGGTGAAGCCGCGCCTCGCCGCGTGCCGGTGGAGCGTCCGTACGACGTCCGGGTCGACCTCGAAGTCGATCCAGCCGGCCCGGTGCCGGTCCGGGTCCGGTCGTCGTCGTGGCGAGCGGGCTGAAGCAGGTCGTTCCGGAAAGAGGACGAGGTCACGCAGTGGCCGCCACTTCTGCGCCAGGGCCGTGACCCGGTCCCGCCAACCGGGATCGAGTCGCGCCTGCTGCTGTAGCCGGGCCCAGTCGGTGGCGTCCGCCGCGCCCGGTCCCCCCGTGGCCGGCGGGGCGTCGCCGCCCGTGATCCGGGGCAGGATCTCGGCGAGCAGGAGCTGAAGCGACCAGTGGTCGACGACCGCGTGGTGACACGCCACGAGAAGCACCGTGCCGTCCGGCGGGTACGCCACCCCGGCCCGCACCAACGGGCCCTTCACCAGGTCGAAGGGGCGGTAGGCCCGCTCGTGCAGGTAGGCCCGTACCGCCTCGTCGGGGCCGTCCGGGAAGGCCCGGCACTCCCAGTCGACCGTGCCGTGGTCGTGGACGGTCTGGACGCCGGAGCCGAGCGGTCCGAGGGTCGTGCGCAGCGCGGGGTGCCGGGCGACGGCCGTGTCGATCGCGGCACGCAGCAGTTCCTCCTCGACGCGGCCGCAGAGGCGCAGGGCGATCGCCAGGTTGTTCGCCCGGTTGCCGCGGGACACCTCGTCGTAGAAGTGCAGCTCGACCTGGCCGGCCGAGGCGGGGCTCACCGCGCCGGTCTGCGCCGGCAGCGGTACGGCGGCCGGGCCGGGAGCCGCGGCGGCGGCGACCAACTCGGCCACCGACCGGTCGCCGAAGAACAGCTCGGCGTCCAGGGTGCCGTTCACCAACCGCTCGACCGCCGCCTTGAGTTCGATCAGCCGCAGCGAACCGAGTCCCAGCGCCGCCAGCGGCAGCGACGGGTCCAACTCGGCCCCGCCGAGGTTCGCGTACCGCCGCACGAGCTGCTCCACCGCAGTGGACCGGTCGCCGGGGTGGGTGTCGGCGGCGGCCCGCTCGGGTGCCGCGGACGGGACCGCCGGCACGACGAGCTTGAGCCGTCCGCCGACGAACTGCTCCCTGGTGGCACGCCGGCGGATCTTCCCGCTGGAGGTCTTCGGTATCGCGCCGGGCATGACGACGACCACGTCGTCGAGGTCCAACCCGCACTCGGTGACCACCCGACGCCGCAGCCCACCGGTCAACGACGTGAGCAGCGCGGGGTCCGCGCGCAGACGCGCCAGCCCGCTGCGGGAGGCCTCGACCACCAGCGCCACCCGTTGATCACCGGTCTCCGGTTGGAACGCCGCGGCACCGCCCGGGCGCAGGTACTCGTCGCCCGCGGTGGCGAAGGCCTCGATGTCGTGCGGGTGGTAGTTGCGGCCCGCTCGGATGATCAGGTCCTTCTGGCGCCCGGCGACGTAGAGTTCGCCGTCGTACATCGCGCCGAGGTCCCCGGTACGCAGGAACGTCCCCTGCCGGCCGCCGACGGTGGCGGCGAACGTCGCGGCGGAGTCGGACCTGCCCCAGTACCCGGCGGCCACCCCGCCGGAACTCACGCAGATCTCGCCGACCTCGCCCTCGGCGCAGGGTTCGCCGTCCGGGCGGCGCACGGCGACCGTCGTACCCGGTGGCGGGGTACCGCAGGAGACCAGCGTGACCGAGTCCGTCCCTGCTGCTCCGGTCGCCTCGGTCAGCCGACCCGTTTCGAGAGCGTCCCGATCGAAGGTGCTGGCACGGTAGCCGGTCGACGCCTCGGGGCCGCTGACGAAGAGCGTCGCCTCCGCCAGGCCGTAACACGGATAGAACGCCCGGCGGTCGAACCCGAGCGGCGCGTACGCGGCGGAGAACGCGTCCATCGTCCGCCTGTCCACCGGCTCCGCGCCGTTGAAGGCGATCCGCCACGAGCTGAGGTCTGTCCCGTCGAGCAGCCCGGCGTCGAAGCGGTCCGCCAGGAGCTGATAGGCGAAGTTGGGTCCCCCGGAACAGGTCGCCTTGAAACGGGACACCTCCGCCGGCCACCGCAGCGGATCCCGGACGAACGCGAACGTGTCGAGCAGGATCGCCGGAATGCCCACGAACAGCGGCAGCAACGTGGTGCCGATGAGACCCATGTCGTGGTACATCGGCAGCCAGCTGAGCACCACGTCGTCGGTGGTGATCCCGAAGCCGGCAGCGATGGCCCGGTGGTTGTCGGTGAGGTTGCCGTGGCCGACCATGACCCCCTTGGGATCGCCCGTCGATCCGGAGGTGTACTGGAGGAAGGCGAGGTCGTCCTGCCCCGGCCGGTGGGGCCCCACCGGAGCGGCTTGCGCCCGCACCGCCTCGATCGGGTGCACCGCCAATCCGTCCGGCTCGGCCGCCAGCCCCGACAGCGGTTCGACCAGCTTCGCGGTGGTCAGCGCGTGGGTGGCTCCGCAGTCGCGCACGACGGTGGTGACGCGGTCGAGGCGCGCGTTGGGGCCCGGCGGGTAGAGCGGGACCGCGACCACGTTGGCGTAGAGGCAGCCGAGGAAGGCCGTGACGTAGTCGAGGCCGGGCGGGAAGAGCAGCAGCGCCCGGTCGCCCGGCTCAGCGATCGACCGCAGGTGGCCGGCCACGGTACGGGCGCCCTCGTCGAGCTGCCCGTACGTGGTGCTGGTCGCCGCCCCGGCACTGTCGACGAAGGTCAGAGCGTGCTCGTCGGCCCGGGTGTCCGCCCAGGCTGACAGAGCCGCGATGAGAGAGGTGTGCGTCATGGTCGTCTCTCAGTGGGCCGGGGCCAGGGACGCTTCGTCGCTGAAGACTTCCGGGCGCTCCTCGTCGACCAGCAGCTGGACCCGGTCCACGGCGGTGTGGATCCGGTGGATCACCTCCGCTCTGCTGGAGCCCGTGGCGATGACGTGCCCCAGGCGGTCGTAGGCGTTTCGTGGTGGTCGCACGGACGTGCCGGGGGACGCCGTCACGGTCATCTGTTCGACGCCGTCGAGGCGCTCGATCTCCGCCCCGCCCGCGGTACCCCGGAGCGTCCCGGGTCGCGGAGCCACCAGAAACTCGATCCCGGCGTACGAGTTCGTGGTCGAGGAGAGCCGGGTCGGTTCGCCGACGGCCGCCGCCAGCTGCGCGGCGAGCAGGTTGGAGCCGGTGGCGAGGCGGTAGAGCTCGGGGATCATCCCGCCGGCCGGGCGGGGATTGATCTCGATGATGGCCGGGCCGGACGGCGTGAGGCGTACCTCGGTGTGGGTCGCTCCGTGTGACATCCCGACCGTGGCGAGCGCCCGCAGGACGGCATCCACCATGTCGATCGCCTGATCCGCCGGCAGGTCCGCGGGAAAGACGTGACCGAGCTCCACGAAGTGCGGCCCACCGGTCACCCGCTTCTCGGTGATCCCGAGACAGCGGTTCCCGGTGCTCTCGCCGAACACCTCGACGCTGAACTCGGCACCCCGCACGTACTCCTCGACCAGTGCGCAGCGGGCGGTCGGCATTCCCCGGACGTTGAAGCGCATCCCCAGGACCGCCTCCACGTGCGCGGTCGCCTCCTCGACGGTGGCGCAGAGCAGTACGGCGTTCGATCCGGAGTCGTCCGCGGGCTTCACCACGCACGGCAGTCCGACCTCGCTCACCGCGGCGGCGGCCCGTGCCGGGTCCGTCACCGCGACGAAGCGGGGTTGCCGGATCCCGCTGTCCCGCAGCGCCTCCCGCAGCAGGGCCTTGTTCCGGCAGGCGGCCACGGCTGCCGGCGGGTTGCCCGGCAGTCCCAGCCAGTCGGCCAGTTCGGCGGCGAGCACGGTGTAGAAGTCGCTCGTCGTCGTCACCCCGGCGAGCTGTTCACGACGGAACCTGCCCTGGATGAGCGAGCGTAGGCCCGGCAGGTCGTGAGTCTCGCAGACGAGGACCTCGCAGTCGGTGTCAGCGAGCCCCGGGTAGCGGTCGGGACGGTCGGTGAGCAGTACCGGACGCAGCCCCATCCGTCGCGCGACGCTCAGGGCGAGCACGCCGGTCCCGCTCGTGTTCGCCTCCAGGAACAGCAGGTACCGCTCGTCGGCCGTGCGCGGGACGTCGGCTGTCCGCGACCAGCTCACGGCGACCTCGCCGGGGTTGATCGGACGCGGCCGGTCCGCCGCGTCCATTTCGTGGAGGCGGTCGGTGGCCCATCCGTCGTCGTAGACGGTCTGCGCGTACCGGTCGCCGCGATCGGGGAAGATGCCGACGATGCGGGTCCCGGGCTCCGCCCGGCGGGCCACGTCCTTCAACACCTGGTAGACCGATCCCGACGTGTTCCCGCCGAAGATCTGCTGCTCGCGGGCCAGGTCACGGGTGGCGCCGAACGCCTCCCGGTCGTTGAGCCAGTGCACCTCGTCGATCTGGCGACGGTCCAGGTTGGCGGGTTCGAGGCTGTTGCCGAGGCCGCCCTGCAGCCTGTTGGGCACGTCCGGTTGACCGAACAGCACGCTGCCGACGCAGTCCACCCCCACCACTCGCAGCTCGGGCAGCGCGCGTCGCAGCGCACGGGCCGAGCCGCACAGCGATCCACCGGTGCCGACCGCCCCGACCAGGACGTCGAAGGAGGTGAGGTCCCCCAGCAGCTCTGCGGCCAGGGACCGGTACGCACCCGGGTTGTCCGGGTTCCGGTACTGCTCGGGGAAGAACGCACCCGGCAGGCCTTCGAGCAGCTCGTGCAGCCGTTCGAGGCGGGCACCCTGCCAGCCCTGGCGGGACATCCGGTCGACGACGTGCACCCGGCAGCCCAGGGCGCGCAGCTTGGCGAGCGTCACGGGGTCGATCCGGGGGTCGGTGACGACGTGCACCGGATGTCCGAGGGCGGTTCCGACGAGTGCGACTCCCAGCGCCATCGTGCCGGAGGAACTCTCGACGATCGGCGCGCCCGGTTGGAGTACGCCCAGCCGTCTGGCCTCGAGGATCACGTGGCGGGCGACTCGGTCCTTCATCGCGAAGAGGTTCTGGAGTTCGAGTTTGGCGTACACCTGGACGCGCGGGTCGACATCCATCCTCAGCCTGATCAACGGCGTGTGCCCGATGGCGTCGACGACGTTCTGGAAGATCACGCGCTGGCCCCCGATCGTGCGTAGGTGCCGACGTCGTTCGCGCCCATCCGGACTGTTCCGCTCAAGATCGTCATTCTTCCCCGATTCGACGCTGACGTCCGAGCAGTGCCCGAGCGGAACCTCGCCGTTCACGACGGTCGTCCCACTGCTGCCGGAGGAGTCGGAAATCGTCTGCCTGGCTGGCGAGCAGGTCGGTCATCGCCTGGGGATTGACCGAGCCCGTCGACCGCTTGTCACGAATTGCGTTTTCGATGTCGAAGGCGTTGGCTAGCACGCGTTCGGCGTCGGAGACCTGATATCCGTGCCGGCCGGCGACCTCGGTCAACAGCCCGGGGTCTCCGGGATGGGGCGGGATGTCGGAGGAGACGACGGCGGCGATGTACTGCCCGACGACGATCTGGGCGTCGCGCCAGGGGATCCGGTCGTTGAGGGTCAGGTCGTTCGCCAGTGCGAACGCGCCCAGATACTCCCGCCGGCAGGCTTCCCGCATCCGGTCGGATCGGAAACGCAGGTTGTCGATGACGGTCGAGAAGAGCCGCAGAGCCGTCCGCGTGGTGGAGACGGAGACGTGGAGGTTCGCGGTCGCCTCCTTGGACACCTCCACCATGTTGGAATAGGGCGTCGAGCGTTGGGCGAGGACGATGTCCACACCGAAGGCGCCGAGATGCGCCAGCTTTCCGCGGATCCGCTCCAGGATCGGGAAGTTCTTCTTCTGCGGCATCGCCGCCGAGATTCCGGAAAGCCCGTCAGGTAGGTCGATGAAGGCATATTCGTTGCTACCCCAGGTCATGAGGTCGGTGACGAAGCGGCTCAGTTCGACACTGAGAATGGAGAATTCCGCCATCATCTCCAGGGCCAGCGACCGGGACGCGACCGCGGTGAGGGCGTGCGGAACCGGTCCCGCGAAGCCGAGCAGGTGCGCCATGCGGTGACGGTCCCAGGGCAGCTGCTGACCTGCCATCGAGCCCGCGCCGAGCGGCGAGAGGTCGTTGCTGTCATAGGTGGCGAGCCAGCGGCGCAGGTTGTGCAGGATCTGCTGGGAGAGGGCGGCCAGATAGAAGCCGGGAGTGATCACCTGGGCTGCCTGGAGATGGGTGTATCCCGGCATCAGGATGTCGGTCGTAGCGTTGGCGAGTCGATGGACAGCCTCACCGAGGCCCAGCAGGTCCTCCGCCGCGCCACCGAACCACTCGCGTGCCGCGAGAGCGTGTGCGGTCGCCTGGGAGTCGTTGCGACTGCGGTCGACGTGCCAGGTCGGGACGGGCTCGGTCAGCTGACGATGCACCCACTGCTCGATGGCCATCGACGTGTCGGACATGTTGGTGGCGGGGTCCGCGCTGATCGTGGATTCGTCGATCCTGCCGAGTTTGTCCGTGATGTCTCGCCGTTGATCGCCGGTGATGACTCCCATCCGCTCGTACTCGAACAGGAGAGCCACTTCCACGGCGAGATAGTGAGGAAGCAGGTGAGTCATGTCGAAGATGAACTGCGGCCGGAGGATTTCTTCATGCACCTGACGGGACGGACCGCTGGACAAGCGTCCCGACATCAGGGCGGAGCCCTCGGGTACGAGCTGCAACTGAAGACCTCCGTTACGCTGTTGCACGGCCGGACCGCAGCGCAAATCCGCGCCTTGCGGCGCGTGACGTCGCCTGCGGGTCAGACCGCCTCGAATGAAAGACAGTCATTGAGGAAGGTGCGACGATCCACAAGGGAAGGCGCGATCGGCGGCGCTGGACGAATTCGATGTCTGCCGTCAACAGACATCAAGCCAACTCCCCCGTGGAGCGACTACACAATGGCGCAAGCAACGGAGCGTGGAACTGCAGTTCGCGCCAATAAGCGATCTTCGATGGGGCGAGCGTAGCCGCGCCCCCCGTCCCACGCAAGGAACCGCATTCGCGCGCTATGTCTGGTACAGGTCGTATTTACTCATCCCGGCGCCCGGCTCCGAAGCATCCGCCTAGGCGCCCTAGCGGCGGTGGGATCTTTCCCCCGCGTTCGAGGCCACCCCTGGCTATCTTCACTGCTGGAAAGGCTGGCGACCTGGACGGGTTGAGCGTCTTTGGCGCTTGGACACTTGGAACGCGTCAGGGGATTTAGGCCGGTTCAAGTGGCCCCGATCATCGTCAGCCAACACGGGACGACTCCTGTCCACACTTGGCATATTCAAGCAGGATTCCAGGTTCCGTCGATGACGCCTTACTAGAAGCCGCTCCGCGACTACCGCCCGTGGGGCGGTCATGGCATTCCGACTTCCCGGGACGGCGGCGACTTCCCCGCCACCTGATTGACCGACGGTGGGCGATGCCGTGTCGGTGGTGGAGGCACTCGAAGGGTCGGAGAGGGCGGCCGACAGCCACTCCAGCACCCCCGGTGACTACTCCTTCATCGGCGACGGGGAGGCCGCCTACGGCACGACCGCGGGTGCTCCGCTGAAGCGTGGGTACGCGTTCTCGCAGTACGCCAAGCACGTCCGCCCCGGCTACCAGCGGGTCGCCCTGACGAAGAGTTCCAAGGCCTCACCGTTGGAGGTCACCGCCTACCAGAAAGGTGGAAGGATCACGCTGGTGATCCTCAACCGCTCGGCAAGCGCGGTCGACAATGCCGTGATCCAGGCACCGCAGGACGTGACGAGGGCGGAGCACTACCTCACCTCGCAGAACGCCAATGCGGCCAGCCAGCCGACCAGCGTGAACGCAGGGCAGGTCAGCGTCAACATCGGGCACGCAGCATCTCCACGGTCGTCTTCACCCCCTGAAGATTCGCCACCACGCTCGTCGCATCGCGTTCGGGCGGGTGGGTGCAGGTACCGCACCACCCGCACCCACCCGCCCCGGCCACGGGTCAGCCCGAGGTCTGCCGCCGGCGCGGGGCCAGATCCGCCAGCACCTGCCCGCCTCGGTCGCACCAGGCCAGCGAGCCGGCGACTCCGGTAGTGAGGGGACGCTGCGCCCGCCAGCCCCGCAGCTCCCGGACTCGCCAGCTGCGGGCGTACCGCCCAACGGTGGATCGAGCTGCGGCTGGACAGTACGAACGGCCCGGTCGTCGGCACCTGCACCGCGGGAGGCACCGGCGGCTGGCAGAACTGGACGAGTACCACCGCTGCGCAGTGAACGGAGGGCAGGCCCTCGACGGCCTGCCCCTGCACGTGGGGTCGAGCGCGAGGTGGTTCTCGGGGTGAGCGACGCCTCACGGTGGCGCGGACGATGCCGTCCGCGCCACCGTGGGTACCGGTTCACAACCTCCGCGACCAGCCGACGCCTTCTCAGGAATCCTGGTGCGGTTCGCTGGGCCGACGGTACGGCCGTCCTAACCGATGCGGATCAGTTGCCACTGCTGGTTGTTGCCACCCCAGTCGGCGTACTGGACGATGTTGGCACCGTCGGCGGTGGACGCATTCTGCACCTCCACGGCCTTGCCGCTGTTGCGGTTGATCACACGCACGTAACCGCCGGCTGATTCGGCGAGCCGGAACTGTTGATTCGTGCCGTTGCCATCGCTCCACTGCACGATCGCTGCGGCATCGGAGGTGGAGAAGTTGTAGACGTCCAGCACCTTGCCGGAATGCCGGGACTTCAACCGGTAGTAGCCGCCACCCGAGTCCACGAACTGCCACTGCTGCTGGTTGCCGTTGTTCCTGGCCCACTGGGTGATCCGGGCGCCGTCATTGGTCGCGAGGTTGTACACGTCCAACGCCTTGCCACTGTGCCGGTTCACCAGCACGTACCAGGCACTGGTGTCCACCGGGGTGCCCGGCGGAGGTGTGGAGGGCGGGTTGGCGCCGGCGTTGAGGGCGTTGAGAACGGAGGTGTACGCCGCCTTCTTGTTGCCTGATCGGTCGAACAACAGGGCGTCGTCGGTGCCGCGCCAGGAGTCGCTGTCCCGCACACCCCAGACGGTGATGCCGTTGCAGCGCGAGACGGCCAGGCAGGCGCGGGTGACCGTCGCGTAGATGTTGGCCTGGTTGGAGCCGGTCATGACGTCGAGTTCGGTGATCTGCACGTCGACGCCGAGGTCGGCGAAGCGCTGCAGATTGGCCTGGTAGTCGCCCGGGACCGAGGTGCCCAGGTGGGACTGGAAACCGACACAGTCGATCGGCACGCCACGGGCCTTGAAGTCCCGCACCATGTTGTAGATGCCGGTCGACTTCGCGTTGACGCCGTCGGTGTTGTAGTCGTTGTAGCACAACTTGGCGCCGGGATCGGCCGCCCTGGCTGCGCGGAACGCCGCCTCGATCCAGTCATTGCCCGTACGCTGCAGGTTCGAGTCACGCCGACCGCCGCTGCCGCCGTCGGCGAACGCCTCGTTGACCACGTCCCAGGAGTGGATCTGCCCACGGAAGTGGGCGGCCACCTGGGTGACATGGTTGATCGCGGCGTTACGCAAGGTGGTGCCGGACAGTCCCTGCGCCCAACCCGGTTGCTGCGCGTGCCACAGGAGGGCGTGACCGCGCACGCTCATGCCGTTGGCCCGTGCGTGACTGACGAGACGATCGCCGCCCGTGTAGTTGAACCGACCCTGTTGCGGCTCGGTGGCGTCCCACTTCATCTCGTTCTCGGCGACGACACTGTTGAATTCGCGGTTGAGGATGCCGACGTACTGGCTGTCGGAGAGCTTGCCCGTCGCGACGGCCGCGCCGAAGTAGCGACCCTTCTCGGCGGCGGACGCTTTCAGGGTCGTGCCGGCACTGGCCGTCGAGGCCAGCGCCACCGTCATACCCGCGGTCAGTGCGACGACGAGAGTCGCCGTCGACAGCAGGGTTCTCTTGGTTCTCATGTCGTTCCTTCTCGTTGTCCTCAGCGGTGGTGGTGATGTGCCATTTCGCTCAGGCAAGCCGGTCCGGACGGCGGACGCGGTTCGCTGACGGTCGGACGGGTGGTAGCGACGCCCCCCCCGGGCGCGCTCCGCCGGTCATCGGCCGGTCCGCGCTGGCACGGCGGCCCTATCGGCTGTCGTGCACGGCTGCTGATGGTCCTGAGGCGGCGCCTGGGATGCCCTGGACGCGAGGTCCGGCCAGCGAGCTCGCCCGGTGAGCCACGGCTGCCGTCATCCTCGACATCGAGGGTGAGCGATAACATCAGGTTCGTCAAGACGTGCAAACGCCGCCATGCCACACAGCCCGGGACACCGTCGGAGCGCGCCGAACTCGGCCCGCATCACCCTCGGCGCACGCCCGCGCGATCGGCTGCGGCGAACGAGAAGCCGACCTCGGCCACGCCCGACCGCGACATCCCGACCGGGTGCCCCCGTGCGGCGACCTTGGGCAGAGAAGTCGGCAGCAACTCCTGTTAGCGATATCGTTGCCGGCCGAGCGGCGGGTTCGGGGCTGCGTCTTGTCGCGCCGCGCTGCCGCCGGCGTACGTCAGGTTGCGGGGGACGCGGTGGTGACGGACCGTGAGGGTGGTCGCCAGTTCCAGCCGGAGCTGCGCCGCCCGCTCCCCCGCCCCAGGGTGAGCGCCAACCCGGTGGCGGTGACGGCCATCTCGATCAGCGGCTGGTGAACGGTGGTCAGTGGGGGGGGCGACCAGGGCGGCCATCGGCAGGTCGTCGAAGCCCACCACGCTGAGGTCGGCGGGATCCGCAGGCCCCTGACCCGGGCAGCCCGGTAGACGCCGAGGGACTGCAGGTCGTTGCAGGCGAAGATCGCCGTCGGGCGGTCGGGACGGCTCAACAGCTCCAGCGCCGCCGCCATGCCGTCCTCGTGGTTCAGGCCGGCGTGGACCACCAGGTCGGGATCCACCGGCAGAGTGGCCGCGTCGGGGGCGGAGTGGTAGCCGTCCAGCCGGGCTCGGCAGCACAGAACCGATTCGGGGCCCCCGATCATCGCGATGCGTCGGTGCCCCAGCCCGATCAGGTGACGGGTGGCGGACCGGCCGCCGACCCAGTTCGTCGCCTCCGACGAACGGAACATCGTCAGTCAGCTCGATGGTGGGGTCGAAGACCACGAACGGGATACCCCGACGTGCAACCGGCGGCGCTGCATCTCGTCCAGCTGGGCCACTCGTCGAAGACCAGCTCCATCGTGTTGCTGCGGGTGACTGGTGACGGCCGGCGGTATCCGTGCTGGTTGATGGCCGCCTCGACGCGCGCCCGGGTGTCCGCGGCGACCCGGCCCGGCCGTTGATCACCTTCCACACGGTGGCGAACAGTTCCCTGATGAATGTGCAGTACGTCAGAAAGGCCCACCTGGTCCGCCACCGCGTCCGCGGACCAGGTCTACGTGACCCGCACCGCCTGACCAAGTCCGGTAGCTCGGTCACCGGCAGTCCCGTCTGACGGACAGCGGGGCGTCGCGGGAATCTCCTGCCGCGACGCCCCGCCCTGCCCTGCCCTCGGTCGTGTCCGGGGCGGTCCACTATCTGTGCTGGTCACGAGGTGTCCGGACTCGAACCCTCAACCTTCTGAGTGGGACGCCGCCGTAGCGCGTAGAGCACCGCGCTGACGGCGAAGATCGCTGCACTGGCCACCAGCCAGCGGGCCAGCAGCGGCTGCGGGGGCAGGCCGGTCGCAGCCGTGTACGTGTTGCCGCCGAGTCCGAGGATGCTGGGAAGGTAGACGAGCAGGAGCAGCCCGGAGGCAAGCGCGGGCACCCGCACGTGATTCAGCGCCGATCGACGCTCGGGGCCACCCATCGCCGCGCGCAGCGCCCGATCGACCAGCGCGTAGAGCGGGAACAGGAACAGGTCGTGGGCAATGACCGCGCCGATGAACCAGAGCAGCATCCGCCCCGCGGTCGGCTCTGCGGCCAGTCGCAAGGCTATCCAGCCGGTCACCGCGAAGCAGCCGAGCAGGAGCAGTAGATGCCAGAGCGCGGCGCCATAGGTGCGCCGGAACTCAGTCATGGGGCTGTTCCTCGAAGGTGATTCCGCGGACCCATTTCGTGCAGTGCACGCCAGGCAGCGCAGGAACGATGATCCGCGCCGGATAGCCGTGGTCGGCCGAGAGGTCGACGCCGTTGACCCGCAGGGCGAGCAACGAGTCGGGGTGGCGGACCTGGTTGACCTGCAACCGGGCCTGACGGAACAGACCGCCCTGTTCCAACGACTCGACCCGCGCCACGGCGCTGTCGGGTGCGCCGACCACAGCGGCGAGGTCCCGTAGCCGGACCCCGGTCCAGGTCTGCGTCGTCGACCAACCCTCGACGCAGGCGATCGGCAGGTCCGCGGTGTGCTGCGTCATCGCGAGCAGGCCATCGCGGTCCACCTCGACCGTACGGCTGCCGCCGCGCACCGTCAGTCGCCACCGGGCCCCGGTGTCAGCGGGTCGGATACCGGCCGCGGCGGCGGTCCGGTTGACCGGGAATCCGTTCGGTCCTTCGTCGGGCTGCCGCCCCCTGGGTAGCAGCAGCGCGGTCCGGCGCAGCACCCCGTCCAGGCTCTGCCCGACGGTCAGCGCCGCCAACAGCAACGCGCCGCCCCCGGTCAGGGCGAGAACGCCACGTCGGCTCATCGTCGCCGGGCCGGGCCGGCGGGCTACCAGCCCGTCCGGATCCGCCGGCTCCGGCGTGGTCTCCTCCGCCGTCGTACGCGTGAAGCGCGGGCCACGCAGCGCGGAGATCGTACGAGGAAGCTTGATCACCACGTGCGTGACGAGGGCGGCGGTGAAGATCCAGGCGCCGTACCAGTGCGCGGTGTAGAAGTCGAACCCGAACAGGTACGCGTACTGGATGTTGAGCAGGCCGGTCGCCATCTCGAAGAGGATTCCGCCCACCAACAGCAGCAGCGACAGCCGTTCGAGCACCTGGGCCAGCGAACGGGCCGGCGGCCAGTCGAACAGCTTGGGTACCACCGACCAGAGCTTCGCCACCACCACCGGAACCAACACGATGCCGAGCGTCACGTGCAGCCCCTGGGTGAGCCGGAACAACCAGGCGGGGCGGGTCGGCCAGTCGAAGACGAGAGGGCGCAACCAGCCCACGTCGCGGGGAAATGCCTGACCGAGCCGAGGGCCGTACGCGATCCAGTCCAGGAGGCCGGTGATGATCACCAACGGTAGCGTGGCGAGCAGGACGACGCCGAACACGGACGTCAACCACGGGCCACGCACCGGACTGCGCCACGCGTTGGTGGCGGCGTCCGCTCCAGGAGGGCGATGCCGATCCAACGCACGCCACAGCCACGCCGGGTAGGCGTCCATTCGCTTACCGATCGCCCCGGCGGACCGCCCAGGCCCGTCGGACATGCGCCTCGGCTCACCACGGTCAGCTCCCGCAGGTGGATCGTCAGACGGCGGGTCGGCTGGCACGGTTCCTCCAGTCGGCGAGGGCGTCGAACCGGACGCGACGGGCTTCGTGCAGGACGCTAACCGGCAACGGCGCCCTCGGGCGGGCTTTGCGGCATTACCGAAGGCTTACCGGCCGTCCCCTTACGAAGTGCTGACGTCGGAGCCGAACCGGCCCCGACGGCCGCCCCGCTGACCTAGCGTGACGCAATGCGGGTACTCGTCACCGGCGCCGCCGGGTTCATCGGATCGCAGGTCGCGGACCTGCTCGTCGCGGCGGGGCACCAGGTGGTGTGCCTGGACGCGCTGTTGCCCCAGGCGCACGGGAGCGTGCTGCCCGCGTGGTTCCGCCGCCATGATCCGGTCGTTGGCGACATCCGCGATCCGCACCTGCTCGACGATCTGCTGGCCGGGGTCGATGCCGTGTGTCACCAGGCGGCGATGGTCGGGCACGGACTGGACCCGTCGGATGCTCCCGACTACGTCAGCCACAACGACTACGGCACGGCGGTACTGCTGGCGGCGATGCACCGGACTGGCGTGTCTCGTCTGGTGTTGGCCAGTTCCATGGTCGTCTACGGTGAAGGGCGATACACGTGCGCCCGGCACGGGGTCGTTCGACCGGCCCCACGTCGCGAGGCCGATGTCGCCGCCGGCCGGTACGACCCCACCTGTCCGGTATGCGCCGGCCCACTCACCAGCGCACTCGTGCCGGAAGACGCCCCGCTCGAACCGCGCAGCACCTACGCGGCCAGCAAACTGGCCCAGGAGCATCTGGCCGCCGCGTGGAGCCGGCAGACCGGGGCAGGGGTCTGGGCACTGCGCTACCACAACGTGTACGGCCCCCGGATGCCCCGCGACACCCCTTATGCCGGCGTCGCGTCGATCTTCCGGTCGGCGCTGGCCCATGGTCGGCCGCCGCGGGTCTACGAGGACGGCTTGCAGCGGCGCGACTTCGTGCACGTTTCCGACGTGGCGCGCGCGAACGTGCTGGCGCTGACCGCTTCGGCTCCGGACGGTCTGGTACCGGTGAACGTCTGCTCCGGCCAGCCGCACACCGTCGGTGATCTCGCCACCGCGTTGGCGGCGGCGATGGACGGGCCAGCACCGGTGGTCGTCGGCGGCGCCCGGGCCGCCGACGTGCGGCACGTGGTCGCCGACCCCGGCCGCGCGCGCGACCTGCTCGGATACACCGCCCGGGTCAGCTTCGTCGACGGAGTGAGCGCCTTCGCCACCGATCCGCTACGGGAACCCGCCGTCGTGTCGGTCTGAGCAGACTCGCCCCACCCCCACCCAGCGACGGCGGGGGGCCGGCTCACGAGACGGTGAACAGCAGGTGATTGACGGCCAGGGCGGTGAGCGCCTGCCCGGCCAGCCACCAGCGGTGCGTCGCGGCGGGCAGATGCGCGGTGGCCACGAGCAGCCAGACCGTGAACGGTAGCCAGATCCGCTCCACCTCTGCCTTGCTCATGCCCGACAGGTCGGCGGCGAGCACCGCCAGCAGCGCGGCGGCCGGTAGCAGAACGGTAGGCCCGAGTGTCTCGACCCGTCGCGCGAGCGCGCCGAGCCGCCGGTTTCGCACCGCGACGCGGGTCAGCAGTCCACCGCCCGGTCCCGATCCGCTGGTCCTCGGCGTCGGCGCGGTCAGTTCCGGGGGGCTGGCCCACGCCCGCCAGGCCCCGCGGGCCGAGTGCAGAGTGCGGCGCAGCGCCGGCCCGACCACCGGCCCGGCAGAGAGCAGCAGCGCCGCCAGGTTGGCCCAGACCCAGTATGTGTAGGGACGGTCGGCCGCCCAACCCTGGTAGTAGCGCTCGACCACCCGGTCGTACCCCTGCCACCAGTAGAACCCCGCCACGGTGAACGCCACTGCCACCGTGGCCACACCGGTCGCGCCAGCGAGCAGCGCGGCACCCCGGCCTCCTGGACGCAGCGCGAGCACGACGAGAGCCAGGGGCGCGACAAGCACGAAGCCGTAGGACAGGTACAGCGCGAAGCCGAGCAGTACGCCGCCGGCCAACGCGGTCGCGGTTCCTCGTACTGCCAGCAGCGCGAGGCCGGCGGCTACCACCCCGGTGAAGAGACCGTCGGCGGAGGCACCTATCCAGACCGCTCCGGGCAGCAGCACCAGGAACGGCAGCGATGCTCGGGCGGCCCCGCCGGCGCCCAGGGCCCGTAAGGCGATCGGCACGGATACCACGACGCTTGCCCCGACCAGGACGCAGGCCAGCGCCGCCGCCGTGCCACCACCCAGGCCCACCCGGTCGAGTGCGACGAACACCAGCAGGGCACCTGGTGGATGGCCGGCGGTGTGGGTGGACCACGAGCCGGGCTGGAAGTCCAGAATGCGGTCCGCGAAACCGGCCAGCATCCGCCCGATGTCTGTCACCCGGGGTACCTCGTGCAGATACTCCGCCTGCGGGGTGAGCCGTCTCGTCAGCCCCTCCGACCAGCCGTCCACGAGGGCCAGGGCGAGCGTCCAGCCGACCGCCGCCAGGTAGCCGACGGACAGCAGAGTGCCCCATCGGGCGGTGCGGGCCCACTGCGATCCGGGCCCGACCACCGCGACGGCGATCGCCAACGCGGCCGGCGTGCCCCAGCCCAGGTGCGGTCTCCAGGTGGCGTAGAGCGGCGCGGCGTCGGCGTGCAGGCCCACGCCTGCGCGGTTGAGCATCGCGCCCACCGCCACGGCGGTGACCAACAGCGTCGCCTCGACGCCCAGCACCAGCAGGTCGCCCCGGTGGCGGTTCGGGATGCGGTGGTGGACGGACGAGCGGGAAACGGTGGCACCGGGTCTCATGTCGACCGGACGGTACGGCTCGGTCCACGCCCCCGTCAGCCACTTCGTCGGTATGTCACCGGACGGTAAGAAGTGTCTGTGCGGTAAGTGTTCCGTAAGGTCGGATCGGGCGCGGGCCGCCCTGGGCCGGCCCTAGCGTCGGCGGTATGCCGACACAGATCGACGTGGTGCTGCCGTGCCTGGACGAGGCCGCTGCCCTGCCCGCCGTGCTGACCGCGTTGCCGCCCGGATACCGGGCGATCGTCGTTGACAACGGGTCGCGCGACGGCTCACCCGAGGTGGCCGCCCGGCACGGTGCGCGGGTGGTGCACGAACCACGGCGGGGGTACGGAGCGGCCGTGCACACCGGGATCGAGGTGGCCGACACCGAACTCGTCTGCGTGCTGGACGCCGACGGATCCTTCGCCCCCCGAGAGCTACCCGCCCTGGTCGCCCTCGTCGCCGACGGGGTCGCTGATCTGGCCGTCGGCCGTCGTCGACCGGTCGGTGTCGGGGTGTGGCCCTGGCACGCCCGGGCGGGCACGGCGCTGGTCGCCGCGCTGCTGCGGCACCGGGGCGTGCCGCTGCGTGACCTCAGCCCGATCCGGGTGGCCCGCCGGGAGGCACTGCTCGCCCTCGGAGTCACAGACCGGGCCTTCGGCTATCCGCTGGAGCTGTTGATCCGGGCCGCCGCGGCGGGTTGGCGCATCCACGAGGTGGATGTCACCTACGCCCCGCGCGCTGCCGGCACCCGTTCCAAGGTCTCCGGCTCTGTACGGGGCACCCTGCGGGCCACCCGAGACTTCGCCGCCGTGTTGCGTACCGTACGGGAGCCCCGGTGACCGTCGTGCTGGTGATGGCCAAGGCGCCCGTGCCCGGCTTGGTGAAGACCCGGCTGTGCCCGCCGGCGACTCCCGTCCAGGCCGCTGAGTTGGCCGCCGCCGCGCTGCGGGACACCCTGGATGCCGTCCGGGAGACACCAGGGGTGACACCCGTTCTGGCGTTGGCCGGACACCTCGCGGAAGCCGTGGACGGCGTGGAGTTGACCGCCGCCCTCGCCGGTTGGTCGGTCCTGCCGCAGCGAGGCACGGATCTCGCCGACCGACTCGCGCACGCCCACCTCGACGTCGCCGAGACCTTCCCCGACCGTCGGGTGCTGCAGATCGGGATGGACACCCCGCAACTGACCCCGGCGCGGCTGGCCGCCGCCATGTGCCGGCTCGAAGATGCCGACGCAGCGCTTGGGTACGCCCACGACGGCGGCTGGTGGGCGCTGGGGCTACGCGACCCCCGGCAGGCGGTGATGCTGCGCGCGGTGCCGATGTCGACGCCGGACACGGGCCGATCGACATGGTCCGCACTGACTGGACGCGGGCTACGCGCCGTGCCGCTGCCCGTGCTGCGCGACGTCGACAACTGGTCCGACGCGCGCGCCGTGGCGGCGGCGATCCCGGATGGCCGGTTCGCCCGCCAGGTCGAGGCCGTGCGTCGCGCCATGGTGGTACGCGCGTGAACGGGGACGGATTCGCCTCCGCGCTACGCGACCACGCTGGAGACGTGCACTGGCTGATGCCTGCGGACGGGCCCCGCCGCCGCCTGCCGGTGAAGCGGTGGCATCGACCGGCCAACCCCGCGGACGCGACGGTGGTCGCCCGCTGTGCCGGCCCCACCCTCGACCTGGGGTGCGGTCCGGGCCGGATGTCGATGGCACTGACCAGGGCCGGGCTGAGCGCCGTGGGGGTGGACGTGTCGTCGCAGGCGGTGGCGTTGACCCGGGCGCGCGGCGCGGTCGCCGTGCACGCCGACCTGTTCGGCCCGCTGCCAGCCGAGGGGCGGTGGGCACACACGGTGCTGCTCGACGGGAACATCGGCATCGGGGGCGACCCGGTCGCGCTGCTGCGACGGTGCGGGGCGCTGCTGCGTCCGTCCGGCACGGTGCTGGTCGAGCTGGAACCGCCTGGCGCCGGCGCCTGGCAGGGGCAGGTCCACGTGGCGACCGGACGACATCGGGGCCCTACCTTCCGCTGGGCGTGGCTGGACACGGATGCGGTGTCAGGTGTCGCTGCTGCGGCGGGACTGGCGGTCGGCGAGGTGTTCCGGTCTGACCGTCGCTGGTTCGCCGAGTTGACCCGCTTGGACCGTCCCGCCGCGCCATGACCTCCGCCCCTGGCAGGCCGCAGCCGTAAGAACCTGGCAAGCTTTGGGCCGGCCGTCGGCAACCGATTCGTCGCTACGCTGGCCGGATGGATGCGGCCGGGACATGGCGGGAACGAGGGCCGCAGGCCAAGAAGCAGGTGCTGGTGGTCGACGACGATCACAACGTCAGCGACGTGATCTGCCGTTATCTGGAGCACGACGGTTTCCAGGCCAGCCACGCGGGCGACGGGGCAGCGGCGTTGGCGGCCGTCGCCAGGCAGACGCCAGACCTGGTGGTGCTCGACCTGATGCTGCCCGAGGTCAGCGGCCTGCAGGTGTGTCGTGAACTGCGGGCCGGGCCACACGGCGTACCGATCATCATGCTCACCGCGCTTGGTGACGAGGCCGACCGGATCCTCGGCCTGCAACTGGGTGCGGACGACTACCTGACCAAACCCTTCTCGCCGCGGGAGCTGGTGCTGCGGGTCCGTTCGGTGCTTCGCCGTGCCGGCGGTGAGCAGGCCCTCGGGCGGCCAGAGACTCTCACCGACGGCAGCCTGATGGTGCAGACCGGCCCCCGCACGGTCCATCTCGCCGGCAGGGAACTCGCTCTGACCCTGCGCGAGTTCGACCTTCTCGTCCACCTGATGCGGCACCCGGCCCGGGTGTTCACCCGAGCCGAACTACTCGAGCGGGTCTGGGGCTGGAGCTTCGGCGATCACTCGACCGTGACCGTGCACGTCCGGCGCCTGCGCGAGAAGATCGAGACCGACCCTGCCAACCCCCGACGGCTCGTGACTGTCTGGGGCATCGGCTACCGGTACGGGCCCGCCGATGTGTGATCTGGCACTGATCTTCGCGATCGCTCTCGGCGCGGCGCTCGCCGCCGGCGTCGTCGGAGCGCTGCTGCTGCGTCTGCTCCGAGGCAGCTCGATCATCGTGCACCTCTGCGTGCTGCTCACCACGGCGGTGGTCGCGGTTGTCCTCGGAGTCGTGGCGGTCGCGGAGGCGATGTTCCTGTCCCCGCACGACCTGGAGGTGGTGTTGATCACCGTTGGCGCGGCGGCGGTGGTCAGCCTCGGCGTCGGCGGGCACTTCGGCCGCCGGTTGGCCACTGCCGCGGTGTGGGCCGACCAGGCCCGCGAACGGGAGCGGCAGGTGGAGGCCGGGCGTCGGGACCTCGTCGCCTGGGTCTCCCATGACCTGCGGACCCCACTCGCCGGGCTGCGGGCGATGGCGGAGGCGCTCGAGGACGGCGTCGTCCGTGATCCCGCGACGGTCGAGGAGTACCACCGGCGTATCCGGCTGGAGACGGACCGGATGACCAGGCTCGTCGACGATCTGTTCGAACTGTCCCGGATCAACGCCGGGGCCCTGCGGCTGTCCATGGCGGCGGTACCGCTCGGCGAGGTGGTCTCGGACGCACTGGCCAGCACCGCCCCTCTGGCCGCAGCCCGACGAATCAAGCTGGTCGCCGCGGAGTCCGGCTGGCCGACGGTCGCCGCCAGTGAACCAGAGCTGACCCGGGTAGTGGCGAACCTGCTGCTCAACGCGGTGCGCTACACGCCACCGGACGGCACCGTAGTCGTCGAGGCCGGCCGCGACCGGGACCTCGCCTGGCTGTCCGTCGCCGACACCTGCGGCGGCATCCCCCCTTCCGATCTACCTCGACTGTTCGACGTCGCATTCCGGGGCGAGCCCGCCCGCACCCCCCGCGCTTCAGGTGGTGACAGCGCGTCCGGAGGTCTCGGACTAGCGATCGTGCGCGGACTGGTCGAAGCGCACGGCGGCCGGGTCGAGGTAAGCAACACCGCAGACGGATGCCGGTTTGTCGTCCGACTCGCGGCCGTCTGAGCCTCGACAATGGACGTGTGCACTTGCGGCACGGCACGCCGCCGGCCGCGGTGGGTCGTAGCCGCACGGTGATGGCGACGTCGCGGGGATGGTGCTCTGCCCGCGCAGCCGCGCGATCAGTGCTGTCCCGATCCCTCAGGTGGATGGGCGACGGCCCTGCTGGGCCAGTGCCCGGCGCCGGCGCGTCAGTGTCACGCCGGCGGCCAGGGCGAGCAGCGCCAGCGCCAACGCGGCGACGGTCCACGGCCCCAGATCCGCCAGCCAGCCGCTGAGCGCTGTCTGAACGGCGCCGGCCGCGTCGATGATCGGGTCGTCCGTGTCACCTCGACCGGTGAAGACCCGCACCTCGTACCAGCCGTACCAGGCCACGTATCCACCGGTGACCATCAGCAGCAGGCCGGCGACACGCCCCAGCAGCGGTGCGGCCCGACGGGTACGGCGCACCAGTGAATCGCGGGCCAGCGCGACGGCCAGTGCGGCGGCCCCCACCGCGAGCCCCATACCCATCGCGTACGCCACGAAGAGGCCGACGCCGGAGAGCGCCGACCCGGCGCGGAAGCCGGCGACCACGACGGCCAGGAAGGGGCCGATGGTGCAGCCGAGCGAGGCGATCGCGTAGGCCATGCCGAACAGCACCATCGAGCCGAACCGTCGGCGGACCACCGGTCCGGTCGTCACCTTCGGGGTGAAGGCCGGCAGTTGGCGTCCGGCCAGCAACCAGCAGCCGGCGGCCACCAGGGCGAGACCGATCAGTATCGACACCCAGGGCAGGTGACGGGCGACCGCGTCCGCCGCAGGGGCGGCGAGCAGCCCGAACGCGCCGAACACCGCGACGAACCCCAGCGTCATCGCGCCGGTCAGCGCGACCGCCCGGCCGACCGGTGCGAGCAGGCCCCGCTCGGCCGACGGCTCGTCGCCCAGCACCAGCATCGACAGGTACGCGGGCAGCAGTGCGAAGCCGCACGGGTTGACCGCGGCCAGCAGCCCGGCGCCGACGGCGAGGCCGTATGGCGTGTCCGGCATGGTCAGTTCAGCCCGGCGACCCGCTTGCGCAGGTCCGCCGGGGACAGTGGTCCGGTGTGCACGACGGTGCCGGCTGAGTCGATGAGCACGTACTGTTCCTGGCTGGTCACCTCGAAGCGGCGCCAGACCTGACCGTTGTCGTCGGCCATGTGGGGGAAGCCCTCGATCCCGGTCTCCTTCGCAAACCGTCGCATCGCCTCGTCGCCGCTGCCGAGCCCGGCCACGCCGACCACGTTGACCCGGCCGGCGTTCTCGCGCTGCACGGCGGCGACCTCGTCGGCGACCGCACGGCAGCGGGTACACCAGGCCGCCCAGAACCACAGCACCGCAGGCTTGCCGGCGAGGCTGCTACCCGAGAAGGACCCGCCATCGATCGTCCGGCCGGTGAACGAGATCGTCTCCGGGGCTGCGGCGTTCGTCGCACCGCTGGCCGCCGGGCCGCCAGTGCCCGCAGTGGTCTGCGGGGCCGCTGCGCTTGGCCCGACGGTCGTGCCGTCCGGGGCGGCGGGCGGCTCGGTGCCGCCGCATGCGGCGAGGGCGAGAACGACCGCCGTCAAGGCGGCCACACCGGGCAGGGATGCGGTACGGGGACCGGGCATGAGCGGATACTAGCCCGGCCTCCTGGTCGGGCAGCATTACCGCTTTCTTACGTGCGGGTCAGACGCCGTCGCCGGTCGAGGCGGCCGGCCTGGTCGGCAGCACGTAGTCACCCGCTGGCCCTGCCCCGGGGTGATCGCGGTCGTCATCCGGCGCGCCACCTTGATCGGTCGAAAGCCGACCAAGGCACTCGACCGAATGTCGCCGATCCATGTAATGTTATCGATAACATCGACATGCTTCGTATCCATCGGGCTCTTGGCCGACCCTGCCACCGGACCCGGGGCAGGCACGCCCCGCTCAGCACCGCCTTCCCGATACAGCGCTCCCACCAGCGATGGGTGCGCTGACGGAGTCCTCCTCCACAGGGGCAGCGCCGCCCACCCCGTACGCCCAACCCGGCCCGGCGGTGCTCGTCCAGCGATGGACCGCGTGGGCCGGACCGACCACCACCCGCCCACCGCGCCCGGAGGCCGTGATGCCCTCTCCCTTCCTCAACCGTCGACTCCTGCTCAGGTCCGCTGGCGTGGTCGCCGTCGCCAGCACCGGCGGGTCCGTTCTCGGCGCCGTCAGCGGCGGCGGTGCGGCCAGCGCCGCCCTGCCCCCGGCCCGGTCCGACATCGGCGTCTCCGCCTACGCTTTCGAGCCGGGTCAGGTCCGGCTGTCCGCGAGCCGCTGGCAGGAGAACCAGGGCCGTACGCTGAACTACCTACGCTTCGTCGACGTCAACCGGCTTCTGTACAACTTTCGCGCCAACCACCGCCTCTCCACCGCCGGTGCCGCCGCAACCGGCGGGTGGGACGCCCCGACGTTTCCGTTCCGCACCCACGTGCAGGGACACTTCCTGACCGCGTGGGCCCACGCGTGGGTGGTCCTCGGCGACACCACCTGCCGGGACAAGGCCAACCTCATGGTGGCCGAACTGGCGAAGTGTCAGGCCAACAACGCTGCCGCCGGCTTCAACGCTGGCTACCTGTCCGGATTCCCCGAGTCCGACTTCACCGCGCTGGAGGCGCGAACGCTGGGCAACGGCAATGTGCCGTACTACTGCGTTCACAAGACCCTCGCAGGGCTGCTCGACGTCTGGCGCCTCATCGGCAACACCCAGGCCCGCGACGTGCTGCTGGCGCTGGCCGGCTGGGTCGACTGGCGTACCGCCCGACTCACCACCGCCCAGATGCAGGCCATGCTGGGCACCGAGTTCGGCGGCATGAACGCCGTTCTGACGGACCTCTACCAGCAGACCGGCACCGTCCGGTGGCTCACCGCCGCCCAGCGGTTCGACCACGACGCCGTGTTCAACCCCCTCGCCGCCAACTCCGACCAGCTCAACGGCCTGCACGCCAACACGCAGGTGCCGAAGTGGATCGGCGCCGCCCGCGAGTTCAAGGCCACCGGCACAACCCGCTACCGGGACATCGCCAGCAACGCGTGGAACATCACCGTCAACGCGCACAGCTACGTGATCGGCGGCAACAGCCAGGCCGAGCACTTCCGGGCGCCCCATGCCATCGCCGGATACCTACGCTCGGACACCTGCGAGGCCTGCAACACGTACAACATGCTGAAGCTCACCCGGGAGTTGTGGCTGCTGGACCCGAACCGGGCCGCCTACTTCGACTTCTACGAGCGGGCCCTGCTCAACCACATGATCGGGCAGCAGAACCCGGCCGACAACCACGGGCACATCACCTACTTCACGCCGCTGAGCCCGGGCGGCCGGCGCGGTGTCGGCCCGGCGTGGGGAGGCGGCACCTGGAGCACCGACTACCACTCGTTCTGGTGCTGTCAGG
This sequence comes from Micromonospora sp. ZG13, assembly GCF_059359355.1. NCBI lineage: Bacteria > Bacillati > Actinomycetota > Actinomycetes > Micromonosporales > Micromonosporaceae > Micromonospora > Micromonospora sp. ZG13. The sequence continues at coordinate 206,876 of NZ_JCADBQ010000006.1, read as the reverse complement.
GCACCGGCTTGGAGACCAACACCACGCTGATGGACTCGATCTACTTCCACAACGGCAGCACGCTGACGGTGAACCTCTTCATGCCTTCTGTGCTCACCTGGTCCCAGCGCGGAATCACCGTCACCCAGACCACCTCGTACCCGGTTGGCGACACCACCACCCTGACCGTCACCGGCACAGCCGGCGGATCGTGGACGATGCGGATCCGGATCCCCGGGTGGACGAGCGGAGCCACCGTCAGCGTCAACGGCACGCCGCAGAACATCGCCACGACACCTGGCAGCTACGCCAGCCTCACCCGATCCTGGGCCTCCGGCGACGTGGTCACCGTCCAGCTGCCGATGCGGGTCGTGCTGTCCCCCGCCAACGACAACGCCGCAGTGCAGGCGATCACGTACGGGCCGGTGGTGCTCTCCGGCAACTACGGCAACACCGCTCTGAGTGGGCTGCCCTCGCTGAACACCGCCTCGATCACCCGGACCAGCACCAGCGCGCTCGCGTTCACCGCCGTGGCCAACGGCGCCACGGTCAACCTCGGACCGTTCTACGACGCGCACGGACACAACTACACGGTCTACTGGAGCGTCGCAGGTGGGGGCGGCAGCGAGGCCAGCTTCCGCCTCGTCAACGCGGCCAGCGGTCTCGTACTCGGCATCCGGGACATGTCCACCGCCGACGGCGGCCTCGCCCTGCAATGGGGCGACACCGGCACCGCCGACCACGACTGGCAGATCCTGGTCGACGGATCGGCGGTCCGGCTGCGCAACGTCAACAGCGGCAAGGTGCTCGGGGTGGAGAACATGTCCACCGCCGACAACGCCCGTATCCTCCAGTGGGCCGACAACGGCACCGCCGACCATCTGTGGACGCCCGTCGACGTGGGCGACGGCACGCACAAGGTGCGCAACGTGCACAGCGGCAAGCTGCTCGCCATCGCCGGCGACGCCACCGCGCAGGGCGCCCAGGCGGTGCAGGACCGGGACAACGGCAGCCCGGACAACCAGTGGCGGTTCGTGCCCAACGGCGCCCGCCGGATCCAGAACCTCGCCAGCGGGCTCGTGCTCGGCGTACGGGACATGTCCACCGCCGACGGCGGGCTCGTCCTCCAATGGGGCGACAGTGGCACCGCCGACCACCTGTGGACCGCGATCGTGGACACCGGCGGCTATCTGCGCCTGCGTAACTCGCACAGCGGCAAGGTGCTCGGCGTCGAAGGCGGTTCCAGTGCCGCCGGCGCCCGGATCGTGCAGTGGGCCGACAACGGCGCGACCGACCACCGGTGGCGGTTGCGCTACGGCGGCAGCGGCTACTTCCGCATCCAGTGCGCCAACGGCGGTCGGGTCCTCGGCGTCAGCGGCGGCTCCGGCAGCCAGGGCGCCCTGATCGTCCTCGCCGACGACAGCGGGGCAGCCGACCGGCGCTGGCGATTCATCTGACCGAGCGGGCGGGTCGGCGGGCGCGACCCGCTCCACGCCGCCGACGCCCCCGTTGGTGAGAGCCGGGCCGGGTCAGCGCGCGGGGGCGCCGACGCTGCCGCGCACGACCAGGCTCGGTGCGACTGTCCGTCGCAGTGGGCCGACGACACCGGACTCGATCTGGGCGAGCAGCAGGTCCAGGCTCGCCCGGGCGACGGCGGCGAAGTCGGGCCGCACCGTGGTCAGCGGCGGGATGAAGTAGGCCGCCTCGGGCACGTCGTCGAAGCCGACCACGCTGATGTCGTCGGGCACCCGTCGGCCGTGCTCGTGCAACGCCCGCAGCACACCGAGCGCCAGGTGGTCGTTGGCGGTGAAGACCGCCGTGACCTCCGGCATCCGGGCGAGCATCTGTCCGCACCGGTACCCCGCTGCCGCCGACCAGTCCGCCGGCAGCAGCGGCGGCACCTCGGCGCCCGCCGCCCGCAGCGTCTCCCGCCATCCCTCGATCCGGCCGGCGCTGTCGAACCAGTCCGACGGCCCGGAGACGTGCCAGACCGTCCGGTGCCCCGCGTCGAGGAGGTGCTGCGTGGCGGCCCGGGCCCCGGCGACCTGGTCGACCGTCACCAGGGGCACCGGACGGCGCGGGTCGCCGTCGACGGTGACCAACGGAACGTCCTTGGGGAGCCGTTCGAGGGCCTCCCCCGCCGACTCGACCGGCGCGATCACCACGATGCCGGCGACCCGGTGCACGAGGTGCCGCTCCACCGCCGCGGAGATGGACCGGTGGTCCAGGTCGCTCACGCTGCCGACGCTGACCGCGAACCCCGCCTCGGCGGCCGCCTGCTCCAACGCGGCCAGCAACGACGCCGGACCGTAGAGGGTGGTGTTCTGCGCGACCACACCGATCACCTGGGACCGACCGGTCACCAGCGCCCGCGCGGCCCGGTTGGGTCGGTAGCCGAGCTCCGCGATGGCCGCCTGGACCCGCAGCCGGGTCTGCTCACGCACGTTCGGGTGCCCGTTGAGCACCCGGGACACCGTCTGGTGGGAGACGCCGGCGAGGCGAGCAACGTCCGTCATCGCAGGACCGCGCACGGCCACCTCACTCTCCCCGCCTGCCCGTCGGCGATCGCGCGTCGAGGTCGACGGGAGCGGCCTTCGTGGTACGAAATCCGCCCTCGCGACCGCCGCGCGCATGTGTGTGCGGTGGCCCAGGTTGGAACCCCGACAGTCTACGCCAGCCGTCCCACTGACCAGGGAACGGCTGACCCGGCGATCCGGCGCGGCACTGCCGCGGTGTGCTCAGGGCGATCAACGCACCATGAGCGCCCGCCCGACGCTCCGCGCCCCCGCCCCGGCGATGGCCGGTAGCCGAAACGCGGAGAGGAGCAGGACACCACCCGGCACCCGCCCGGGTGGCCCCCGTGCCGAGGGGCCACCCGGGTCGTCGAGGTGTGTGCGCTCAGAACCCCCGGGCGAGCCGGTAGTAGGCCTGGTTCCAGCGGATCTCGTCGGCGAAGCGGCGCGTGTCGGTGTGCGCGTCGATGACGACCAGCTCGGTGCGTGTCATTTCGGCCAGGTCGTGCAGCTCCTCCACGCCCACCGCCTGGGACAGCACGGTGTGGTGCGGGGCGCCGGCGGTGATCCAGGCCTCCGCCGAGCCGGCCAGGTGCGGGCGGGGTCGCCACACGGCCCGCGCGACCGGCAGCCGGCGTAGCGGACGCGGCGGCGCCACCACGTCGACCTCGTTGGCCACCAGACGGAAGCGCTCCCCCATGTCCGCGAGGCCGAGCACCACCGCCGGACCGGGCGCGGCGTCGAAGACCAACCGGACGGGGTCCTTGCGCCCGCCGATGCTCAACGGATGGATCTCGACCTTCGGGGTGTCACCGGCGATCGTCGGGCACACCTCGAGCATGTGGGCGCCGAGCACCAGTTCGTCGCCGGGCGTCAGGTCGTAGGTGTAGTCCTCCATGAAGGACGTCCCGCCCGCCACCCCGACCGCCATCGACTTGAGCGAGTGCACGAGCACCGAGGTCTTCCAGTCGCCCTCCCCGCCGAAGCCGTAGCCGTCGGCCATGAGTCGCTGCACGGCGATGCCCGGGAGCTGGCGCAGGCCGCCGAGGTCCTCGAAGTTCGTGGTGAAGGCCCGGAAGCCGCCCTCGTCCAGGAACGCGCGCAGGCCCAGCTCCAGCCGCGCGGCGTAGCGCAGGGAGTCGTGTCGCGCCCCGCCCGGCCGTAGCTGCGGGTCGACCCGGAAGGTGTCGTCGTACTCCTTGACCAGGTCGTCGATGCGCGCGTCGGCCACCTGGTCGACGACCGCGACGAGGTCGTTGACCCCGTAGGTGTTGACCGAGACGCCGAAGCGCAGCTCCGCCTCGACCTTGTCGCCCTCGGTCACCGCCACGTCGCGCATGTTGTCCCCGAAGCGCGCCAGCCGCAGCGAACGCATCGCCGAGTACCCGAGCGCGGCCCGCGCCCAGGCCCCGATCCGGGCGGTCACCCGGGGATCGCTCACGTGCCCGGCGACGGTCTTGCGGGCCACACCGAGGCGGGTCTGGATGAAGCCGAACTCACGGTCGCCGTGCGCGGCCTGGTTCAGGTTCATGAAGTCCATGTCGATCTCGTCCCAGGGCAGCAGGACGTTGGCCTGGGTGTGCAGGTGCAGCAGCGGCGTGCGCAGGGCGTCCAGACCGGCGATCCACATCTTGGCCGGCGAGAAGGTGTGCATCCAGGCGATCACCCCGACCGCGCCCTGCACGGCGGCGTCCCGACACGCGTCGAGGATGTCGGTGCTGGAGGTCAGGATCGGCTTCCAGACCACCCGTACGGGGATCCCCGGTGCGTCGTCGAGCTGCGCGGCGATCTGCCGGGACTGGTCGGCGACCTGCCGGAGGGTGTCCTCGCCGTACAGGCCCTGGCTGCCGGTGAGGAACCAGACCTCGGGTTCAGCGTGCGATGCCATGCAATTGCCTTCCGAGAGGGGCGTTCACTTGAAGCGGATGCCGATGAGGCGCTGGAGGAGGATGAAGGCGAAGAGCAGGCCACCGATCACGATCCTCGTCCACCAGGAGTTGAGGCTCCCGTCGAAGGTGATCAGGGTCTGGATCACGCCGAGCACCAGCACGCCGAGCACCGTGCCGAACACGTAGCCGGACCCGCCGGTGAGCACGGTGCCGCCGATGACGACGGCCGCGATCACGTCCAGTTCCATGCCGACGGCGATCAGCGGTGCCCCGGAGAGCGTGTAGAACGACAGCAGGATGCCGCCCACGGCCGAGCACAACCCGCTCACCGTGTAGACGGCGATGCGGGTACGCCCCACCGGCAGGCCCATCAGCAACGCCGACTGCGGGTTGCCGCCGATCGCGTACACGTTGCGGCCGAAGCGGGTGTACGTGAGCACGTAGGCGGCCACGAGCACCACCGCGAACGCGATCAGCACACTGATCGTCACGAAGTTCCCCCTGGGATCCCCGATGCGCTCCTGCGACACGGCAGTCCAGAAGCCGTCGGTGATGGGGATCGACGCGTCACTGATGAAGGTGCACATGCCCCGAGCGAAGAACATCCCGGCGAGGGTGGCGATGAACGGTTGGATCTCGAAGAAGTGGATGGCACAGCCCATCAGGAACCCGAGGGTCGGGCCGATCAGCAGCGCGATGACCAGCACCAGGCCCGCGGGCAGCCCGGCCCGCAGCAGCGACGCCGACACCATCGCGGTCATCGCGACCACGGAGCCGACCGACAGGTCGATGCCGCCGGTGAGGATCACGAAGGTCATGCCGACCGCGACGACCAGCAGGAACCCGTTGTCGATGAAGACGTTGAAGACGACCTGGACGTTGGAGAACGCGCGGTACTGGGACACGCCGACGCCGTACATGACCAGCAGCAGGGCGAGCGTGGCCAGGACCGGGACGTGCCGCCGGGGCACCCCGGGCCGCCGGATGCGGCCGGTGGTCAGCGACGTACTGCTCATGCCGGCACCTGCTCCTTCTCCCGCTGCGCCGCCGTGGGCCCGGGTGTGGTTGCGCCGCGACGGCGGCGGAACCTGGCCCGGAACGCCGGCGACTGGATGAGGCAGACGGCGATGACGACGACCGCCTTGAACAGCAGGGCCGTCTGCGGCGAGATGTTCATGGCGTAGACCGAGGTGGTGAGGGTCTGGATGATCAGCGCACCGAGGATGGTGCCGCCGAGGGAGAATCGGCCGCCGGCGAGTGAGGTGCCGCCGATGACCACCGCGAGGATCGCGTCGAGTTCCACCCAGAGGCCGACGGCGTTGCCGTCGGCGCTGGACACGTTCGCCGTCATCATGAACCCGGCGATCGCGGCGCAGGCGGCGCTGACGACGTACACGAGGAAGATGACGCGCCCGGAGCGGATGCCGGCCAGCCGGCTCGCCTCGGCGTTGCCGCCGACGGACTCGATGATCAGGCCGAGCGCGGTACGGCGGGTGAACGCGGCGATGAGCAGGGCCGCCCCCAGGGCGATGAAGACGGCCAGCGGGAGGGTCAGGAAGTGGCCGAGCCCGATCGCGCGGTACGGACCAGAGTTGATCGTGATGATCTGTCCCTCGGTGACCAACTGCGCGAGCCCCCGGCCGGCCACCATCAGGATCAGCGTGGCGATGATCGGCTGGATGCCGATGACGGCGACCAGCACCCCGTTCCAGGCGCCGAGCACGAGCGCGGCACCGAAGGCCAGCGCGAGCGCCGTGAGAACGGTCGACAGGCTGCTCTGGTCGGCTGCCTCGCTGATGAAGAGGCAGGCTATGGCGCCGCTGATCGCGGACAGTGAGCCGACGGAGAGGTCGATGCCGCCGGTGGCGATGACGAGGGTCATGCCCAACGCGACCAGGATCAGCGGTGCGCTCAGCCGGAGGATGTCGACCGGGGTCCCGTACAGGTGGCCGTTCTTGACCTCAACGGCGAGGAAGCCGGGCCGGTAGATCGTGTTGGCGAGGATCATGACCACCAGCACGAGCGCAGGCCAGAACAGGCGGTGGCCGGTCAGCGGACGGAAGCGCTCGACGACGGCGTTCATCGGTACACCTCCTCACTGCTCGTTCCGCTGGCGATGGTGCGCATGACGCGGTCGGCGTCGAGAGAGTCGTCGTTGTCGAGCTGGGCGACCATGGTCCGGTCGCGCATCACGGCGACGCGGTGGCTCAGCCGCAGCACCTCCTCCAGCTCCGCGGAGATGAACAGCACCGCCATGCCGCCGTCGGAGAGCTGCACCACGAGTTTCTGGATCTCGGCCTTCGCGCCGATGTCGATCCCGCGCGTGGGCTCGTCGAGGATCAGCAGGCGCGGCTCGGTGATGAGCCAGCGCGCCAGGAGCACCTTCTGCTGGTTGCCGCCGGAGAGGTTGCGCACCGGCAGGTCCGGGTTCGCCGGCCGGATGCTGAGCGCCCTGATGTACTTCTCGACCAGCTCGTCCTGTCGGCGACGGGGGATCGGCCGTAGCCAGCCGCGCGCTGCCTGCATCGCGAGGATCATGTTCTCCCGCACCGACAGCTCGGGAACGATGCCCTCCGCGCGGCGGTTCTCGGAGCAGAACCCCACGCCACGGTCGATGGCCTGGACCGGGCTCCGCAGGGCACCCCCGCCACCGTCGATGACGACCTTGCCGTGGTCAGCGCGGTCGGCACCGAACAGCAGCCGTGCCACCTCCGTGCGGCCGGAGCCGAGCAGGCCGGCGAGCCCGACCACCTCACCGGCGTGGATCCGCAGGCTGAACGGGGCGACCGCACCCTCACGACCCAATGCCGACGCGTCCACCAGCGGGGCCTCGTCGGACCGGATGGCACTGGCTCGCTTCTGCTGCTCGTCGAGGCGCTCCAGCACGTCGAGCTCCTTGCCGATCATCTTCTCGACGAGGCTCAACTGGGGCAGGTCCCCGGTCCGGTACTCCCCCACCAGCGTGCCGTTGCGCAGCACCGTGATGCGGTCGGCGATGCCGTACACCTGGTCGAGGAAGTGGGTGACGAAGAGGATCGCCATACCCTCGTCGCGCAGCTGCCGCATGATGCGGAACAACTGCGCGACCTCGTCGGCGTCCAGGCTGGACGTCGGCTCGTCCAGGATCAGCACCCGGGCCCGTACGTCGATCGCCCGGGCGATGGCGACCATCTGCTGCACCGCCAGCGAGTACGTTCCCAGCTGTGCGGTGACGTCGATATCGAGTTCCAGCCTGGCCAGGAGGGTCTGCGCCCGCCGTCGCGTCTCGCCCCACCGGATGGCGCCGAGGCGGCGCGGTTCCCGGCCGATGAAGATGTTCTCCGCCACGGACAGGTTGGCGCAGAGGTTGACCTCCTGGTAGACGGTGCTCACGCCGGAGGCGGCCGCCTGCATCGGGCCGCGGAAGGCGACCTGCCGACCGTCGAGGACGATGGTGCCCTCGTCGGTGCCGTGGACGCCGGTCAACACCTTGATCAGGGTCGACTTGCCGGCACCGTTCTCGCCCATCAGAGCGTGGACCTCGCCCGGAAAGAGCCGGAAGTCGACATCGTCGAGCGCGCGTACCCCGGGGAAGGTCTTGCTGATCCCGGTCATGGTCAGGAGCGGACGGCTACCCGTCATCCCATCGGACCTCTTCTGCATAGTGTCGATAGACGACAGTGAGCGACGGGTCGGGGTCGCCGTCCCCCGGACGGCGACCCCGACGTCAGTCAGTACTTGCGGTTGGGCAGGGCCGCCTTGGCCTGCTCCTGGGTGAAGGTGGTCTCCTCGGTCTCGATCCGGGGCGGCACCTCCTCGCCGGCGTGGACCTTCTTCGCCAGGTCCATCAGCTGCGGGCCGAGCAGCGGGCTGCACTCCGCGATGAAGTTGAACTTGCCGTCGGCGAGGGCCTGCATGCCGTCCTTCACCGCGTCGATGGTGATGATGGTGATGTCCTTGCCGGGCGTCTTGCCGGCAGCGGTGATCGCCTCCAGCGCGCCCAGACCCATGTCGTCGTTGTGCGCGAACAACACGTCGATCTTCGGGTTGGCCTTGAGGAACTGCTCCATGACCTGCTTGCCCCCGGCCCGGGTGAAGTCACCCGACTGGGAGGCGACGATCTTCAGGTTCGGGTTGGCGGCGATCGCCTCGGCGAAGCCCTTCTTGCGGTCGTTGGCCGGCGCCGATCCGGTGCTGCCCTGCAACTCGACGATGGTGACCGGCCCGGCGGCGGCCTTCTTGTTCTCCACCAGCCACTCCCCGGCCAGGCGCCCCTCCTTGACGAAGTCCGAACCGAGGAAGGTCTTGTAGAGGGACTTGTCCGCCGAGTCGACGGCGCGGTCGGTCAGGATCACCGGGATGCCGGCGTCCTTCGCTTCCTTGAGCACGGTGTCCCAGCCGGACTCCACCACCGGCGAGAAGGCGATCACGTCGACCTTCTGCTGGATGTAGTTGCGGATCGCCTTGATCTGGTTTTCCTGCTTCTGCTGGGCGTCGTCGAACTTCAGCTCGACGCCCGCTGCCGCCGCCGCCTCCTTGATCGAGATGGTGTTCGCCGTGCGCCAGCCGCTCTCCGCGCCGACCTGGGAGAAGCCCAGCGTGATCTTGCCGTCGGCGGCGGAATCGCCGCCGGTGTCGCTGTTGCCGCAGGCCGCCGTGCCGCCCGCGAGCAGCACGGCGGCGGCGACCGCAATGACGGTACGTGCCGTTCTCCAGGTTCTCATCGGTTCTCCTCGGGATGGGTGATCCGGACACGCGGCCTGCCAGGCCGTGTCCGGTGTGGTGGTGGGGATGTTGCGAGAAGGGGCTGTGCCGGCTGAGCGTGCCCGGTCAGGACGTTCGAGGGTGGCCGGTCATCCGATGGTCGAACGTTGGCCGTAGACGTTCTGGTAGCGGTCGTAGAGCGAGTTGATGTCGGCCTGTGCGATCGACAGCGGCTGCCCGAGTGCCCTCGCCAGGTGCGCGGTACGGGCGACGTCCTCGCACATCACCGCGGCCTTGACCGCCGCGCGGGCGTCTCTGCCGATGGTGAAGACACCGTGGTTACGCATGAGCACCGCGGGCGAGCGGTGCCCGGACAGGGTGCTGACGATCCCCTTGCCGATGTCGTCCCCACCGATCAGCGCGAACGGTCCCACCGGGATCTCCCCGCCGAACTCGTCGGCCTGGGCGGTCAGCCAGCACGGGATCGCCTCACCCCGGGCCGCCCAGGCGGTGGCGTAGCTGCTGTGGGTGTGCACGACGCCGCCGACCTCGGGCATGGCCTGGTAGACGTAGGCGTGCGCGGCCGTGTCGCTGGACGGCGACCCGTTCCCGTCGAGCACCGCCCCGTTCAGGTCGCAGACGACCATCGTGTCCGCCGTCAGGGCGTCGTAGTCGACGCCGCTGGGCTTGATCACCATGAGATCCTGGCCGGGAACGCGCGCCGAGACGTTGCCGGCGGTCCAGGCCACCAGGCCGTACCGGGTCAGCTCGCCGTGCAGAGAGGCCACCGTCTCGCGCAGGGTGCTCACCTGCCGCGCCACATCGGAGTTCATGCGACCACCTCCAGAACCGTTTCACTCGGCGCCGCGTCCACGGCAGCGTTCCGAATCGCCCGCAGGCGGAGCATGACGTCGTTGCCGCCTCGACCGAAGTGGTCGTGCAGTGCCCGGTACTCGGCGTAGAGGGCGTCGTACGCCCGCACGTTGTCCGGGTCCGGCTGGTACACGCCCTCGTCCACCCGGCCCATCGCCTCCGCGGCGCGGTGGACGTCCGGGTACGCCCCGGCGGCGACCGCCGCGTGGATCGCCGAGCCGAGCGCCGGCCCCTGAGCGGAGCCGATGATGCTCAGCGGACGGTTGGTGACGTCGGCGTAGATCTGCATGAGCAGCCGGTTCGAGGTGAGACCGCCCGCGACGACCAGGTCACTGACCGGTACCCCGGCCTCGACGAACGCCTCGATGATCATCCGTGTGCCGAACGCCGTGGACTCCAGCAGCGCCCGGTAGACGTCCTGCGGCCGGGTCGCCAGCGTCAGCCCGACGACCAGCCCGCTGAGGTCGTGATTGACCAGCAGCGACCGGTTGCCGCTCCACCAATCCAGCGCGATCAGGCCGTGCGCGCCGACCGGCTGGCATGCGGCCAGTTCGGTGAGGCGCTCGTGCGACGCGCTCCCCGCCGGGGCGGCGTGCTCCACGAACCAGCCGAAGATGTCCCCGACTCCGCTCTGTCCGGCCTCGTAGCCCCACGCGCCGGAGCTGATGCCGCCGTCGACGACACCGCACATCCCCGCCACCTCGGCCGGGTGGGTGCCGTTGAGGACGTGGCAGGTGGACGTGCCCATGATCGCCACCAGCCGGCCGGGCTCCAGTGCCTGGGCGGCGGCCACGGTGACGTGGGCGTCGACGTTGCCGACCGCGACCGCAATGCCCGCTGGCAGCCCGGTCCAGGCGGCGGCGCGGGCGCTGAGGGTGCCGGCCCGGTCGCCCAGGGGCAGCAGTCGCCCGTCCAGCTTGGTCACGAAGTCGGCGAAGCCCGGATGCAGAGCGCTCAGGTATTCCGTCGACGGATACCGACCGTCCTGCCGGATGCCCTTGTAGCCGGCGGTGCAGACGTTACGGGTCTCCTCGTCGCACAACTGCCACACGATCCAGTCGGCCGCCTCGATGAAGCGCTCGGCGCGCCGGTAGACCTCTGGGTCCTCCTCGAGGATCTGCAGGCCCTTGGCGAACTGCCACTCGGCGGAGATCTTGCCGCCGTAACGACCGATCCACGGCTCGTTCCGCTCGTGGGCCAGCGCGTTGATGCGGTCGGCGTGCGACTGGGCCGCGTGATGCTTCCACAGCTTCACCCAGGCGTGCGGACGGTGCCGAAACTCCGGAACCTCACACAGCGGGGTGCCGTCGGCGAGCGTCGGCAGCACCGTGCAGGCGGTGAAGTCGGTGCCGATGCCGATGACCTGGGACCGGTCCACGTCGGCGTCGGCCAGCGCGGCGGGGACGGCGTACCGCAGGACGTCGCGGTAGTCCTCCGGGTCCTGCAGCGCCCAGTCAGGGGGCAGCGCAGGGCCGCCGTCGGGGAGCACGGAGTCGATCACGCCGTGGCGGTACTCGTGCACCGCGCTCCCGACCTCCGCGCCATCACGAACCCGCACCACGAGAGCCCGCCCGGAGAGCGTGCCGTAGTCGACTCCGACCACGTACCGCTCGTCCCCACCATCCGCACTGCTCATGACCACCTCCGATCGATGACCGGCATAGTGTTAACGCTCACATACAGCGCCGTCAAGACACTAGGCCGCAACAGCTCCGTAACGGAAGCGACGAGCAGAGCGTTCTTCCCTGATCGGGACGTCACCCCGCCCTGCGGCTTCGGCGCCATCGTCGTTCCGATGCGCCGGTCCCGTCCGTCGCGTTCAGATGCGGGTCCACCGTTGGTTCGCCGCGCCGGTGCAGGTCCACAGGATCAGCGGAGCGTTGTTGGCGGTGCTGGCCTCGCCGACATCGAGACACTTGCCCGACTGGACGCCACGGACGGTGCCATCGGCCTGCATCGTCCACTGTTGGTTCGCGCCGGTGCCGCAGGCCCAGAGGATCACCCTGGTACGGTCCGCGGTGCCGTTGTTCTCGGCGTCGAGGCATCTGCCGCCGATCCGCAACTGACCGGCAGTAGCGGTGATGATCTGGGTGACGCCACCGTTGCAGTCCCAGATGACCGCCTGGGTGCCGTCGTTCGGCACACCGCCGAGCACATCCAGGCAACGACCCGATCCGGCTCCGCGCAGGCTGAAGGTCGTGACGGGGGTCGTGGAGCCGGACCGGACCCGGTACACGACCGCGCCATGCGGCGGGACGGCTGCGCTGATCACACCGGTGGTGTTCCGGGTCGCCTTGGTCCAGACGTCGAACAGGCTGTAGGCACCTGCCGTGTCCATGCCGATCTCCGTGGCGGTGGTGGAGACCGTCGCGGTGCTGCCCGAGCGGTTCAGCAGGGCGACCGCGCCTGAGCCGTCGCTGAGCGCCTTGGCCCACACCTCGGTCTCGCCGAAGTCACGGACCCGGCGGGCCTGCCGACCGCCGCTGTCCTGGTTGATGGCGAGCACGTCGGGGTTCGTCAGTACGGTGCGTACGTCCGACGACATCGAGGTGATGTCGTTGCCCGCGATCAGCGGGGCGGCCATGATGGCCCACATGCTGAAGTGCGCCCGGTTCTCGGTGGGGGTGAACGTGCCACGTACGCCCACTTCGAGCATGTCGGGGTCGTTCCAGTGCTGCGGCCCCGCCCAGGAGTGCAGGGGCGCCTGCACGTCGAGAATCTCGGTGATTCCCATGAAGCAGTCGGCGCGGCAGCCGGTGCTCCACCGGTCGGTGATGTCCTCGGTCGTGCGCCACATGTCCGCCACCGAACCCCAGTTGTAGGACGGGCCCGTGTTGGCGTGCGCGCTGTTGGGGTTGATCGAGTAGACGACCGGCCGCCCCGTGGCGCGTAGTGCGTCGCGCATCTTCGAAAAGCTCGCGACCTGGTCGTCGACGGTGCCCCAGGGTGAACACCAGTCGTACTTGAGGAAGTCGACGCCCCACGAGGCGAACGTGTTGGCGTCCTGCTGCTCGTGGCCCAGCGCGCCCGTGGCACCACCGATGGTGTTGAAGTACTGCGCGCAGGTCTCCTCGCGCGGCGCCTGGTAGATGCCGAACTTCAGCCCTCTGCCGTGGATGTAGTCGCCGAGCGCCCTCATGCCGGACGGGAAGCGCACGGGGTCGGAGCGGAGGTTGCCGGAGGCGTCACGGGTCGTCGCCTGCCAGCAGTCGTCGACGACGACGTACTCGTAGCCGGCCGCCCGCATGCCGGAGCTGACCATGGCGTCGGCAGCCGCGCGGATCTTGGCTTCGTTGATGTCACAACCGAACGTGTTCCAGCTGTTCCAGCCCAGCGGCGGCCGGACGGCGGGGCTGCCGGGCGCCGCCGCGGCGGGCGGGACGGAAACGAGGATCGCACCTGCCAGGGCGGTGGCAAGGGCGGCCAGGACGGCCGTCGGCGGCCGCGTAGCTGTTCTCAAGGGGGACCTGCCTTCGGAGTCGGGACGGGATCGACGGGGATCACAAGACGCGGGAGGTGGTGTCCTGCCGGCCGCTCCCACTGGCGTTCACGTCGACGGGCCTGTGTGGGCGAGCGCGTCGGCCTGCCACCACCAGCGGCGCCAGGACACGGTCCCGGCGTGCGCCCCTCCCCGTCACCAACGGCCGGGCCGGACCCTCCGGAGGCCCCGGAACGGCCCGGCCCTGCTGGCGCCGTGATCGTTCGAAGCGGCGCCGGATCAGACGCTGATCCGACCGGCCCCGGCGCCCGCCGTGACGATGGACTTCACGTTGCAGGCGGTGTCGAGCTGGTACGGGTACGGGATGGTGGCAACGCTGCCGCCGGTCTGCCCACCACCCGAGTTGACGAAGCAGTTGTTGCGGGCGACCAGGGATCCGGGACCGGACGAGCCCTCGCCCAGATGGTAGGGATCAGCCGTGTTCTCGAAGTAGTTGCCCTCGACGAGCACCCCGGCATTCATCGTCGATGCGACGCCATAGCCGCCGACGTTGCTGTACAGGTTGTTGTAGACGTGGACCGGGTTGCCGAAGCGGACCCGTGGGTGGCGCTGGTTGGAGCCGTCGAACCAGTTGTGGTGGTAGGTGACCCGTAGGCGTCCGACATCCTGGCTGGCGTTGCTGTCACTGTGGCCGAGCAGCATCGACTTGTCATGACCGTGGACCCGGTTCCAGGAGACGGTGACGAAGTCGGATCCGCGCTTGATGTCGACTGCGCCGTCGTAGCCGCCGGTGAAGCTGTTGTGGTCGACCCAGATGTTGGTGGCCGACTGTTCGACGTTGATCGCGTCGTCGCTCCAGTTGCGGAAGTTCAGGTTGCGGATGATGACGTTGCGGTCCCCGTTGACGGTGAAACCGCAGCCGGAGATGGTCGCTCCGGCATTGCCGAGAATCGTCTTGTTGGACCGGACCCGCAGCATGCCGGAGCAGGAGATCGTGCCGGACACGCGGATGACCGCAGCGCTGGACGAGCCGAGCGCGCTGGAGAGAGCGGACGCATTCGTCACCGTGGTGGTCGCGGCGCTACCGCCGCCGGTGGTGCCACCGTTCTGGGTGGCCCAACCGACGAGGCCGGTCTGTGGCGTTCCCGGACTACCGCCGATGGGAACCAGCTGCCACTGCTGGTTCCATCCGTCGAGGTCGGCGTACTGGGAGATCCGTCCGCCGTCGGCGGTGGACCACTCCCACACCTCCAGGGCCTTGTTGGAGTGCCGGTTGATCAGCCGGACGTAGCCGCTGTCCGAGTCGAGGACCTGGAACTGCTGGTTGGTCGCGTTGAGATCGGGCCACTGCCGGTACTCCGCGCCGTCAGCGGTGTTCCATTCCCACAGATCGATCGCTTTTCCGCTGTGCCGGGCCTGCAACCGGTAGTAGCCGCTGCCGGAACTGACGAACCGGAACTGCTGCCAGGCACCGTCGTTGCGGGACCACTGCTGGATCGACGCGCCGTCGGCGGTCGACGTGTCGGCGACATCGAGAACCTTGCCGCTGTGCCGATTGACCAGCACGTAGTAGGCGTTGGTGTCGATGACCGCGGCCTGGGCCGGAGGCGACGCGATCACCGCGCCAACTACGCCGACGACGAGGGCACCGGCGGCAGCGATCAGGGACCGCCAGCGGCGCCGCAGGCGCTCGTCAGCGGGACTGGTGAGAGTGTTCGTCAAGAACCTGCCTCTTCTCGACGGTGGTGAACGGTGTCACGGTGAGCGCTGGGGGTGCGGCGAACGCCCTTTCTCGCATCGGTGCGGGCCGGTCCCGTGCGGGACCCGAGAGAGGGACTCCTGAAGGTGGCACGGGCCGAATCGAGCCGGCGCGGCGCACCAGAGCTCAGCACCAGTTCAACGTCGAGTTGATCCTGGTGACATTGCTGATCGTGTTGTTCGCCCCGCCGCAGGGACTCTGGGTGATGTTGGTGCCGCTGACCGTCAGGTTCTGGAACCGGATGCCGGAGGAGATCGGGAACTCCGTGCGCGAGGAGATCCTCACCTCGCCGCCGCCGGTCACCGTCCCGGACACCCCGGCGATGGTGACGTTGTAGCAGTTCTCCACGAGGATCGCGTTGTTTCCCGTGTTCGAGATCGTCACCCGGTCGATGACCGCGCCCCCGGACTCGGACACGCAGAAGATCCCCCGGCCGCCGCCGGAGGCGATCACGTTGCCGACCCGGATGTTGGTCGGGTACGAGCTACCCACGCGGCCGTTGCGGTTGGCCATGCGGAACGCCGCGTACCCGGTTCCGGTGCCGGCGCCCTGCGCGTCGACCGTGCCGACCGTGGCGTTGATCGTGTCGTTGAGCAGCAGGCCGGAGTAGCCGGTGTTCCGCGCCGTGACCGTTCCCACCGTCAGACCGTCCACACCGTACGTCTCCACTCCGTGCGCACCGGTCCCCGAGACGTACACGTTGTCGATGCGGACGTTGCGCACCTTCACCGCCCGGTCTCCACCGTGGTTGTCGATGCGCACTCCCAGACCCGAGGAGACCCGAATGTCGATCTGGCCCAGGGTCAGGTTGTTCACGTTACGCATGAAGATCCCGTACAACGGCGACCCGGTCAGCGTCAGGTTCTGCACCTCGACGTCCGTGGTGCCCCGCGAGTACACCGGCGCCTGGTCGCCCGAACCTGACCCGGTGACGTTGATCGTGCCGCACACCGCAAGGGTCGTGTACGACGGCAGCGACAGCCGCGAACCCGCGCTCATCGACCCGGAGCCACGAACCACCACCCGCTGCTTCGACGTCCGGCCCGCCGACAGCGAGTTCACCGCCGCCTGCATCGCCGACAGCATGCTCGAACCCGAATAGACCGTCGACGAGCCATGACGGGCCGTCCAGGTGCTTCCGCTCAGCACGGCCTCGGCGTTGGTCGACCCGCTGCCACAACCGGTGCCCGGTGGCGGCGTGGTCGGAGTGCCCCCGTCACCCACCCGAACCATCTGCCACTGCTGGTTCGCACCGTTGAGATCGGTGTACTGACTGATCCTGGCGCCGTCGGCGGTGGACCACTCCCATGCCTCCAGCGCCTTGCCGGAATGGCGGTTGATCAGCCGGACGTGACCGCCGTCGGAGTCGAGAACCTGGAACTGCTGGTTGGTGGCGTTGAGGTCCGGCCACTGACGGTACTCGGCGCCGTCGGCGACGTTCCACTCCCAGAGGTCGACGACCTTGCCGCTGTGCCGAGCCTTGAGGCGGTAGTAGCCGCTGCCGGAGGCGACGAACTGGAACTGTTGCCATCCGCCGTCGTTGCGGGACCACTGCTGGATCACGGCGCCGTCCTCCGCCGAGGTGTCCCGGACGTCGAGGACCTTGCCGCTGTGTCGGTTGACCAGTACGTAGTAGGCGTTGGTGTCGATGGTTGCCGCCTGCGCCGGCGGTGCGCTGACCACAGCGACACCGGCCGCGCCGGCCAGCGCCGTGATCATGGCGAGCGCCAGGCCGCTACGCCGGCCGCGGCGGATCGATCCGCCGCTGAACGGTATTCTCATGGTCTTCAGGGGCATCGTTTCTCCTGCGTAGTAGAAGGGCCCGGGGCGAACACACCGAGGTGGCCGGGAATCGCGGTCGCCTGATCCGGTGGATGGCTGATCCGGGTGGCTGGCTATTCCAGGTGGAAGGTGGCGGAGGCACGCTCGGCGCTCGAACTCACCGCTTCCACGTGGAGCAGTCCACCGCGGTGGCGTACGTACCGGCCCGGGAAGTTCTGTGACTCCAGCGAGAGCCCGGTGCTGGCGGCCAGGCCGGACCGGCGGTGGAAGCTCGCGTCGCCGCCGAAGAGGGCCGAGCCGTCGTTCTGCTCCACGTACAGGGCGAAGTCGCGGTGGCGCAGGTAGTAGCCCGGGAAGTTGGTCGACTCCAGCGACACGGTTCCGGCGCCGGCGAGGCCGGCGACGATGCGGAACTGCGAGTCGGCCAGGTTGGTCACGTTCGGTTCGAGGCGGGCACGGTAGTCGTAGTGCCGGATGTAGCTGGCGGTCAGGTCGTGCGAGCGCAGCCGCACCGGGGTGGCCCCGTCGGGCACCGGGATGCCGAAGTTCGGGGTGCCGTCGGCGTTCCAGTACAGCTTCTGCACCCGGGTCCGGCGGTTCGGATCGTCGAGCGGGTCGCCGACGATGTCCCGGTAGTTGCGGTCGTGGTAGACCAGGATGTCGCTCTGCCCGTCCTCCGAGACGGTGAACGAGTTGTGGCCGGGGCCGTACTGTCCGGTGGCCGGATTGCTGGCGAACACCGGGGTCGGGCTCTTACTCCAGGCGGCGGCGTCGAGCAGGTTCGCGCCGGCGGAGGCGCTCAGCATCCCGAGGCAGTAGTTCGCGTCGGTGGCGCTGGCCGAGTAGGTCAGGAAGACCCGGCCATTGCGCTGGATCACCGCCGGCCCCTCGGCCACCCGGAAGCCGCGGGTCTCCCAGTCGTACGTCGGCACGACCAGCCGGGTCACCGTACCCGTGATCTGCCACGGGTTGGCGCCCATCCGGGCGAGGTAGACGTTGGAGTTGGTCGAGATGCCGGGCTCCTGCTGCGCCCAGGTCAGGTAGCGCACCCCGTTGACCACGAAGGTCGAGGCGTCCAGGCTGAACGTGTCCCACGGGGTCGTGATCCGACCGCGTTCGGTCCACGACCCGCCCAGCGGGTTCGCGTTCGCGTTCTCCAGCACGTACATCCGGATCCGCCACACGTCGTCGGTCCGCCCGGCGGCGAAGTAGACGTACCACCGGTTGTTGATGAAGTGGATCTCCGGTGCCCAGATGTGGGCGCCCATCTCCCCGCTGGTGTGCCGGCGCCAGATCGTCGTCTCCGCTGCCGTGGCCAGCCCCTGCAGTGTGGTGGCCCGGCGCAGCACGATCCGGTCGTACTGCGGCACCGTCGCGGTCATGTAGTAGTAGCCGTCGGTGTGCCTGACGATGTGCGGGTCGGCCCGCTGGTTCGCCAGCGGGTTGGTGTAGTCCACCGACGGCGCGGCGTGCGCCGGGCCAGCCACCGGAAGGCCGGCCGACACGGCGAGTATCGCGAGCACCGCGGCCAGCACCGACCGCAGGCGCCAGCGGGCACGGCGGTCGGTGGGCCCCGGGCCGACTGCCCGGCGGTTGACTGGACGGAACGGGTGCTGATGCGGCATGTGCCCTCCCAGTTGGGCGAGATCGTCGGTCAGCGAGGTGAGCGTGAAGGCATCCAGCTCGGCGTGACCCGAGTGTGGTTCGAGGGTGCGGAGCATCCCGGTGGGCAGGCACGGGCCCGCCCACCGGAATCAGCCGGGTCAGTACACGTAGGGCCAGGCAGCGGCGTCGTAGCCGATGCGGTTGATGCCGAGCAGCGACGCGCCGTTGTCGGCGTAGTAGTGGTAGAACAGGTAGTCGCCGTCAGTGTCTGCGAGGAACGCCTGGTGGCCGGGGCCGTGGACACTGCCGTGCGAGGCGAGGATCTGCGTGCCCCCGCCGGAAAGCATGTCCCGACCGGCGCGGTCGACGAACGGCCCGGTCGGGCTCGCCGACCGGCCCACCATGACGCGGTACGTGCTGCTGGCGCCCTGGCAGCAGCGATCGAACGAGACGTACAGGTAGTACCACGCACCGCGCTTGACCACGACCGGTGCCTCGATGCCGGGACCATAGGCGGCGAGGCCCTGCATCGAGGTGCCGAGCCGACGTCCGGTAGCCGGGTCCAGTTGGATCGTCTTGATCCCGGACCAGAACGAGCCGAAGCTCAGCCACCAGCGGCCCTGGTCGTCGACCACGAGGTTCGGGTCGATCGCGTTGAAGTTGTCCGACGTCCGCGACTCGACGACGAGGCCCTCGTTGGTCCAGCTTCCGGACGCGCCGGTGGTGCTGGTGGCCAGGAAGATCGCCGAGCGGTTGGAGCCGAAGGTCGACGCCGAGTAGTACAGGTAGTAGCGGCCGTTGCGGTACGACAGATCCGGCGCCCACAGGTTGCGCGCGCCACCGGTGTACGTGGTGGTCCACGGCGCGCCACCGGGGAAGACGGCGCCGGCGTTGCGGTAGGTGACCCGGTCGGTCGAGGTCTTCAGCGCGATGTCGTTGCCGGTGTGCGCGAGCAGGTAGGTGCCGTCGGGCCGCTTGACCACGGTCGGGTCGTGGACACCGATGTCTCCCGAGACCCTGATGGGCTGCGGGTAGGACGCCGGCGGGTTGCCCGTCGGCGGAGGCGGTGTGGTGGTCGGGGTGCTGCCGCCCAGGCGCACCAACTGCCACTGTTGATTGGCCCCGTCCACGTCGGAATAGCCGGCCAACCGGCCACCGTCGGCCGTCGACCACTCCCACACATCGACGACCTTGCCCGACTGCCGGTTCACGAACCGCACGAACCCACCCACGGAGTCCAGCAACCGGAACTGCTGCGTAGCCGACCCCCGATCACTGGTCTGCACCAAACGGGTGCCATCGGTGGCGCCCGGCAACTCCAGCACCTTCCCGCTGTGCCGCGACCGCACCTTGTAGTACCCACCACCGGCATCGACGAACTGCCACTGCTGCACCGCAAGATCGTTACGTGCCCACTGGTTCACCGGCGCACCCTCCGCCGTCGACCAGTCATAGACATCCATCGCCTTACCACTGTGCCGATTCACGAACACGTACGACGCCGAGGTATCCACCGTCGCCGCCGACGCCGACGGCACCCCCAACACCACCCCCGCACCCGCCACCAACACCGCCACACCCGCGGCCAACCCCACCCGCCACCCACGCCGCCGCGCACCCACCCGCGGCACCCGATCCACAATCACCATCGAAATCTCCTTCTGACAAGAGGCGTCGCCAAGGACCGCCTGGACTGATACGGCGGGAGCCGGCATGCGACGTGCGGCCGGGCTCCGACCATGCCGGCTCGGATACGTGGTCGCGGTCTTCGAAGTCGCTGGATCC
Source organism: Micromonospora sp. ZG13 (assembly GCF_059359355.1). Taxonomy (NCBI): domain Bacteria; kingdom Bacillati; phylum Actinomycetota; class Actinomycetes; order Micromonosporales; family Micromonosporaceae; genus Micromonospora; species Micromonospora sp. ZG13. The sequence continues at coordinate 186,569 of NZ_JCADBQ010000006.1, read as the reverse complement.
GGGTCAGCCGTTCAGTGCCCGATCTGGAACGTGGCGTCCGCCCGATCCATCGCGCTCGAGGACGCGCTGAGCGGGTCGATGCGGAGGACGTAGTTGGCATGACGCAGGTAGTAGTTGCTGAAGTTGTGCGAGCGGAACGAGGACCATCCGCCGTCGGCGAGGCCGGCGGTCCGATGGAAGGTGGCGTCGGCGGCGAAGCCGGAGGATCCGTCGTTCCCGGCCAGGACGAGGACGTAGTTGCTGTGCCGCAGGTACTGGCCGGGGTAGTTGACCGATTCGAACGACACGCCCGAGGAATTCGCCAGTCCGGGTCGCAGGCGCCATTGGGCGTCGGCGTACGGGTCGAACGGGTAGGGGTCGATCCGCGCCGCGTTGCCAGCATGACGGATCAGGTGGTCGGGGAAATTGAACGACTTGATCCGGTTCCAGTTCGGTGTGCCCCAACGGGCCAGCATCGCCGCGTGCTCGGCGGCGGTGATGGGTGCGATGGTGGGATGCTTGGCGTTCAGCGGCTGGGTGTAGCGTTCCTTGCCGAGCGGGGTCCAGCTGTTGCTGTCGATGTCGCCGCTGCGCCAGACGTAGAGTTCGCCGTTGTTCGGGGAGAACGAGTCGCCCCAGAGGAACCATTCGTTGCGGTCGTTGGCCTTGACCACGATCGGCGCCTCGATGCCGCCATTGACCACGCCGCTGGTGTACGTGCCACGGTCGAAGCTGCGCGGGGCGAGGCTGCTGGACCGGGCGCCGTAGAGCCGGCCGTCGGCGAAGCTCTTGTAGTACAGGTAGTTCGCCCCGCTCCCGACGTGCACGGTGGCGTCCAGCACGTCGAATCCCGGGTCGAAGTACAGCTGGTGGGCGCTGACCGTACGGAAGTCGGTGGTGTAGTTGACGTAGAAGGAGTCCCGGTTGTTGTTCCTGGCGGAGTACAAGATGCCGTACTGGCCCCGCGAGGCGTCCCAGAACGCCTCCGGCGCCCAGGTGTGGGTGGCCATCGTGTGCATGCGCACCCGGCGGTAGCCGGTGAAGCTGCGTAAGTCGGGAGAATCCCAGATGTGGATGTACTGGTTCTGCTGGGTGAAGTCCGTGCCCTTGAGGTCGGTGGCGAGCACGACGAAGGTGTCGTCCTGCTTGCGCATGATGAACGGGTCGCGCAGGCCGCCGGTGCCGGCGGTGGGGGTGACGACCGGGTTGTTCTGGTTCAGCGGCGTCCAGGTGAGCCCGTCGGTGCTGACAGCCAGATGCAGGCCGTAGTTGTTGGCCGCCGAGGACGGCGACTCGGTGAAGTAGCCCATGACGTAGCCGCCGTAGGCCAGGGCGGCCCGGGCCGGCGCGGCGCCGTGAGACAGGACGCCGGCGCCAGTGGCCATCGCCGCGGATGCGCCAGCGGCCAGCAGGGTGCGTCGGGAAACCATCGGGGGCTCCTTTCCGGCCTCGGTGCGGGCCGGGTGCGAGGTGCGAGCGGTCGCGCCCGGGCGGAGGGGCTGGTTCACTCCCCGGAGGGAGCGGTAAGGGTGACCCCGAGCCGGGCAGGGGCGCCGAAGTTGGGGGTCCCATCGGCGTTCCAGGTGAACTTCTGGGCTCGGGTCGACCGGTTCATGTCACAGCCGCCGCCAGCGGAGTCGTTGGCGTGGTAGACGATCCAGTCCTCGGTGCCGTCGGGTGAGGTGAAGAACCCGTTGTGGCCCGGGGCGTAGACACCGTTGGCGTCACTGCGCTGGAAAACCGGGTTCGGCGCCTTGGTCCAGTGCCCCGGGTTGAGGGGGTCGCTGCCGGTGAAGGTGAGCAGGCCGAGCTTGTAGTCCGGTCCCCAGCAGGCGCTCGCCGAATACACGATCATCGTGCGCCCGTTGCGGTACAGCGGTTCCGGACCCTCGTTGACCGGGTGGGTCTGCCGCTCCCAGGCCAGCGTCGGGGAGCTCAACCGGACCCGGCTGCCACTGAGCGTCCACGGGTTGCTCATCGGCGTGATGAACAGGCTCTGCCCGTAGCTGCCACCGGGGTTGTACGTACCCATCAGGTAGAGCCGGTTGTTGACCGTCATGATGCTCGCGTCGAGCTGCCAGTCGCTACCGAGATCGGCCTTGAACGTGTACGGGCCCATCGGGTCAGTGCCGGCGCTTTCCAGCACGTGCAGCCGCTGCGTGGGGTTGAAGTCGGGCACATTCTGCCCGGCGGTGTAGTAGAAGTACCACCGCGGCCCGTTGGGCCCGTTGATCAGGTGGAACTCGGGTGCCCACATGTTGCAGCAGCCGTTGGCACGTCCGGCCAGGTTGAAGATCACCTGATCCTGGGCGGTGGCCAGCCCGGCGAGGGTGTTGGACCGGCGCATGGTGATCGTCGAGTTCCACGTCGTCGTGGCCAGGTAGTAGACCCCGTTGTGCACGCGCAGCCACGGATCAGGACCGTTGCGCTTGATCGGGTTCGTGAACGTCCGGCTGCCGCCCGGTGGGGTGGTGGGTGTTCCACCCCCCAGGCGCACCAACTGCCACTGTTGATTGGCCCCGTCCACGTCGGAATAGCCGGCCAACCGGCCACCGTCGGCCGTCGACCACTCCCACACATCGACGACCTTGCCCGACTGCCGGTTCACGAACCGCACGAACCCACCCACGGAGTCCAGCAACCGGAACTGCTGCGTAGCCGACCCCCGATCACTGGTCTGCACCAAACGGGTGCCATCGGTGGCGCCCGGCAACTCCAGCACCTTCCCGCTGTGCCGCGACCGCACCTTGTAGTACCCACCACCGGCATCGACGAACTGCCACTGCTGCACCGCAAGATCGTTACGTGCCCACTGGTTCACCGGCGCACCCTCCGCCGTCGACCAGTCATAGACATCCATCGCCTTACCACTGTGCCGATTCACGAACACGTACGACGCCGAGGTATCCACCGTCGCCGCCGACGCCGACGGCACCCCCAACACCACCCCCGCACCCGCCACCAACACCGCCACACCCGCGGCCAACCCCACCCGCCACCCACGCCGCCGCGCACCCACCCGCGGCACCCGATCCACAATCACCATCGAAATCTCCTTCGAATGTCTGGACCGCCCCGGACGCCGAGCCCTCGATCCCGGTGAGGGACGTCGCCATGACGACGCGCGGTCGCTCGCCCATTCGACGACGGAGCCCAGCACAGCGACCTCGCACGCGGAGCGACGCCCGCCGAGGGACGTGACAGCAGCATTACATCCGCGTTACGAATAAATGTTTGCGTTAACATCGATGGATGTCAAGCTCGGAGGTCGATCCACATTGACTACTTTGAGCGAGCGTGGAATTGCGCAGCGCGGCACCACCCGGCCACCGGTGGGCGTTTCCGGAGAGGGTCCGCGCACGGCTCGTCGAGAAGTACGAGCCGCTCTCCGGCAATGTCGGCGCACACCCCCGACCGGCCTCGCGCGGCTTGCGGGTGCCCGAGGACGTCGCCGTGATCGGCTACGACGACATCGAGGACGGCACATATTCGAACCCGCCGGTTAGCACGATCTCCCCGGACAAGCAGGTGATCGCGACGACTGCGGTGGAGCGTCTGCTGCTGCGTATCGCCAGTCGCACACCGCTGCCCGGCATGGAGCTGCGCGCACCGCACCGCCTCGTGGCACGGGAGAGCACCGTGGGGCGAGTTGCGGCGGGCGGTCACCGGCGACCGACCGGCGCGGCGTAGGGGCTCGGCCGAGGTCCGCGGCGAGGGATGAGCGGGCTCGGTCGACCTCCGCACCCGCCGCGCCGGGTTTGGCGGACAAGGCGTACACGTGTCGGGTCAACTGCCGCTACCTGCGTCGACGCGGGACCGCCGCGACCATCCGCTCAGCCACCGCGAGCACCGGTGACGCTCCACGACGGACCGCGCCGGCCGCCCGCGGCCACCGCGTGACCGTTGGTGATCGATGGTCACGCGGTGGCCGTCGCACGCCCGCGCTACGGCGCACCACACCGCGACGTGATGTCGGGGTATCAGGATGTCCGGCGGAAGGTGGCGTCGGCGCGGTCGGTGCCGGTGCTGATCACGTCGATCCGTAACACGTAGTTGCTGTGCCTGACGTACCGGTCGGGGAAGTTGTAGGACTGGTACGACGACCACGACGAGTTCGCCATCCCGGCTACCTCACGGAAGGTGGCGTCCGCCCTGAACGTCGTCGAGCCGTTGTTCGGTTCCAGTCCCAGCACATAGTTGTTGTGCCGCAGGTAGTAGCCGGGGAAGTTGACCGACTCGAACGACACGTACCCGGGCCCGCTGTTCGCCAGCCCGGGGACCACCCGGAACTGCCCGTCCAGCGCCGGGTTGACGTTCGGGTCGATCCGGACGGCGTAGTTCTGGTGCCGCACATAGCGGTCCTGGAAATTGAACGACTGCAACCGCTGGACGGGCACCGCGCCCGCGTTGTCGAGTTCGCCGGACGGGCCGGCCAGGACGGTCGAGGTGGATACGGGAACGCCGAGGTTGGGCGTGCCGTCCGGGTTCCAGGAGATCCGCTGCGCGCGGCTGGTGCGGGTGGTCCCGCATCCCTGCGAGGACGAGGAGTTGGCGTGGTAGACGATCCAGTCCTCCGTGCCGTCGGGCGAGGTGAAGAAGGAGTGGTGGGCGGGACCGTACACCCCGTTGGCGTCGTTGCGCTGGAAGAGCGGGTTGGTGAGCTTGGTCCACGAGGTGCGGCTCAGCGGGTTGGAGCCGGTCAGCTCAAGCGCCCCGATCTTGTAGTCGGGTGTGCCGCAGAAGCTGGCCGAGTACGTGAGGAACGTGCGGCCGGCGCGTTGCAGCACGTAGGGGCCCTCGTTGACGGGGTTGCCTTGGCGCTCCCACGAGAGTGTGGGCTCAGAGATCAGCGTTCCCAACGACGCGGGCGTCCACGGGTTGGTCAGACGCGTGATGTACAGACTCTGCAGGCCGCCATTCTCGAACCCGGAGTTGTTGTTGAACGCGGAGAACACGAAGTAGTTCACTCCGCTGACCGTCATGACGCTACCGTCGATCGACCAGCCGTTGTTCGGCATCAGGTTGAGCGGGCCTCGATAGGTGTAGGGACCCATCGGATCGGTTCCCGCGCTCTCCAGCACATGTTGTCGCTGCCCCCCGCAGCACGAGCTCGGGCCGGCCGAGTAGTACAGGTACCAGCGCTGCCCGTTCGGACCGTTGAGCAGATGCATGCTGGGCGCCCACATGTTCGATGTCGCGTTCGGCTGCGACATCGTGAACACCCGCGTCTCCGGCGCGGTACGGAGGCCGCCAAGGGTCGACGCCTTACGGATGTAGATGTTCCCTGTCCAGGTGGTGGCCGTGTAGTAGTAGTTGCCGTCGTGGTAACCGAGCCACGGGTCGGCGCTGTTGGGCGTACCGACGATGGGATTCTGGAACGACGCTCCAGGAGCGGCGCTGCTCGGGGTGGAAACGGCGAGCGCGCTGACGCTGAGCACGACAGCGGTGACCAACGCGATGGCCATGGATCGTGTACGTGTGCGCATGATGCGGGTCCTTTCGACGACGGACGTGGTGCGACGTAGCGAGGCGACGAACCATTGGTCGCCACCTGGGACGGGTGAGGTTCGCGCTCGTCGCCGTCCAGATACCACCGCTGGGGTACCTGCCGACGTGGATCCGATCGGACCTCCTCGCACGGGGGGGCCGGGTTAGCCGGTAACGCGGAAGGTGGCGTCAGCACGGCCCTGCGCGTCGGTGATCGGATCGAGCCGGAGCAGGTAGTTGGAGTGCCGGATGTAGCGGTCCGGGTGGCTGTAGGACCGGAACGACGTCCACGAGGAACTGGCGAGGCCGGCGACCTGCCGGAAGGTGGCATCGGCGGCGAAGACGGCGGTGCCGTCGTTGGCTTCCAGCCGGAGGTCGAACCCGTAGTGGCGCAGGTAGTAGCCCGGGAAGTTGACCGACTGGATGGACACCGTGCCGGAGCCGGCCAGGCCGGGCACCAGCCGCCACTGGCCGTCCTGGGCGGGGCTGACGCTCGGGTCGATGCGGGCGTCGTAGTCGGCGTGCCGTACGTACCGGTCCTGGAAGTTGTACGACTGGATCCGGCTGGCCGCGGTGGTGCCCCAGCGGGCGAGCACGCGGCTCTGCTCGGCGGCGGTCAGATTCAGGATCGAACCGTGCCGCTTCCTGGTGCCGCCCATGGCGTACGAGCCGGACGCCGGCAGCCGGAAGCCGCCGGGGCTCGACGGGTTGGTGGTCAGGACGGGCAGGTAGCCGCGCCCGGACGCGTACTGGTCAAGGTAGAGCACCCACTCGTTGCGGTTGTTGAACCTCAGCCACATCGGACCCTCGACCTGGGCGCCGGTCAGTCCGAGGCCGGACAGGTTGCCAAGGTTCGTCCAGGTGCCGAGGATGGAGTTGCTGCCTTCGACGGTGATCTGGTCGTCCCGGGAGGCCCGGACGTAGCGGTAGGCGCCGACGCCGGCCGGCACCTCGACGATCTGGGTGTCGATGATCTCCTGGCTGCCGGGCCGGCTGATGTAGATCTGCGGGGCCGTGATGCTGCGGAAGTCCGCCGTGCGCGCGGAGTAGACGCGATGCTTGGTCGCCCCGTCGAGTGGGACGTTCGTCGCCCAGTAGAGGACGTAGTCGCCGGTGGCCGGGTTCCAGATCGCCTCCGGAGCCCAGGCATTGCGTCCGTCCGGGATCGCGCCGGCGACGTTCAGCAGCCACGGTGCCGACCAGTTGACGAGGTCGGTGGACTCCCACACGACGAGGTTACGGCTGCCGTTGTTGATCGCGGTCGACCAGTCCTGGCCACAGCCGATGCACAGGTCGGTAGCGACGATCCAATACCGGTCGCCGGCGGGCGAGCGGACCAGAGCGGGGTCGCGGACGCCGCGGGTGCCGACGGTGGAACGCAGCACGAGTCCCCCGTTGTTGAGGTCCGTCCAGCGTAGGCCGTCGGTGCTGTGGGCGAGGTGGATCTGCTGATCGGTCGACGACTCACCGGTGAAGTGCGCCATCAGGTAGCCGACGGTCGGGTCGAGCGCGGCCGCCTCCTTCGGCGTCGCCACCGACCAGGTGGTGAACAGCAGGCACGCGGCGACCGAAACCGCGCCCAGCCGGGCAAGGACTCTCGACATGGGTTCTCTCCTTCGCGGAGGGGCGTTCAAGTCAGCTAGAGGGCCGGTGTGACGGGGCGGATGTAGCAGGTGTCGGTGCCGGGCGCCTCCCATCCGCCGCACGCCGTCGCCCCCTGTGTCGACAGCCGGTTGTCGGCGCGGAAGCCGTACCGCAGCGCCACGGATGGTTCGGGCGGGCGGTGTGCCGGCGCCCGCCTCCGGGCCTTGTGGGGCGTGTCCGGGGACCGTCGGAAACGCTGTTTCCGTACCCGGCCGGGTTCAGTTGGTGGGTCGGCAACGAACGAAGGACACATTGCCGCGACCTGGGCGCCCGGCCGAGGGCCAGCGCTTCGGCTTCGTCACGCGGGGCGGCCCGAAGGCCTGTCCGGCATGCCATCCGTGCTGACACAGGTCTCGTGGGCACACCGGACGGCCGAAGCCGCTGCTAATCGCCGTGGGGCCACGGTGACGTCCCCCTTCCGGACCCGACTGTCATGTTAGCGATAACAGGAGCAGCATGACGGTTTCGGGCTCCGCGATTCTGACGGTGGGTGGTCTGCCGTGCGGGCAGCTCTGATGCGCCACGCTGGCGCAGGCGCAGGTGTGTTCTCTTCGTTAAGCTCGCGTTGCGGACCAGTGTTAGCGATACCATCTGAGGTGTCAAGAAATCGAACATGCTCGTTCGCCTCGGGATGCGTCACCAGGGCCGGCCGCCCACCGAGACAGCGGTGCTGCGTTGACGTGCGCCACCCGGTCAAGGGCAGGATCCGCTCCACGACGCCGGTGTGGGCGCTACCGTCCCGCGTGCGGCCGTACCGCCGATCGGCTTTTACGCGACGCTGAGTGTCCGGCGGGTGACGGCCGGGGCTGTCCGAGCCTGGCGAGGCGCGGCCCGCACCCACGGCATCGTCGACGCGCCGACCACCGCGGGGACCGGTCCTGTCTGCCGCGCCGGTGAGCCGAACCCACCCATCGACGAGCGGTCGCGATCGGCCGTTGTCGGGTGGGTGTTCTGTCGTACGCTCACGTCGGCCCGCCCTCACGGTCTCCAGTGAGGAACAGTCATGCCCTTGAACCGTCTGCTGGCCCTCGGGGTCGGCGCGTGCACGGCGGTCGCGTTGAGCGTCCCCCTGGCTGCGGTCCCCGCCTCGGCAACCTCGTCGTCCCACCGCTCCGGTGGCAGCCTCGTGCTGGTCGGCGGCGCGCTCGCCGACGACAACGCGACCATCTACGGCGACATCGTCCGGCTGGCCGGCGGCACCGGCAGGGCCCGCATCGGCATCTTCACGGCGGCGGCGCCCACCCCGTCGGAGGATCCGGACGCGGACACCCCGGACTGCAACAACAGCGTCTGCAACGGCGACTACTACGCGAACCTGTTCAAGACGTACGGCGTGGCCGACGCGCAGTGGATCCCGATCGACGTCGACCACCCCGAGAAGGCCGACGACCCGGCCGTGGTGGCCCAGATCAACTCGATGACCGGCTTCTTCTTCGGCGGTGGCGACCAGTACCGGTACGTCACCACCATGACGCGGGGCAGGGCGCAGCGCGACTCGGCGGCGCTGGCCGCGGTCCGGCGCAAGCTGCGCGCGGGCGCGGTCGTCGCCGGCACCAGCGCGGGCGCGCAGATCATGGCCGGCCGCGACATGATCACCGGCGGGTCGGTCGACCCCGGCCTGCGGGACGGGTCGAAGGCCGGCTACTTCGACGACTCCAGCGTCCTCGGGTACCTGCCGAAGGGCGGGTTCGGCTTCTTCCGCGACGGTCTGGTGGACACCCACTTCTCCCGGCGCGGCCGGGAGGCCCGGTCGATCCGGCTCGCCACCGACACCCGCAACAAGCGGGTCTTCGGTCTGGACGAGAACACCGCGCTGGAGGTGACCGGCGTCGGCTCGCGGCACCAGCAGCTGCGGGTGCTCGGCCAGCACGGGGTGAGCGTGCTCGACCTGCGGTGGGCGCGCACCACCCGTACCCCCGTCTGGGGTGTCGGGGGCGTGCGCTGGACCCGGTTGACCGAGGGCGACCAGTACCGCTCGGACCGCTGGCAGCCGGTCGTCGCCCGGTCGAAGCAGCGGGTCAGCGGGGCGCCGGGCTGCGACGTGACGCCCACCGGGGACGTGTTCTGGAACTACGGCCTGGTCACCGGCGCCGAGGCGTTGATCGGCAACGCCGGCTGCGCGTCGGTGTCCGACGTGTCGTACGAGGACGACCCGCGGTGGGAGGCGACGCTGACCCGGGGACGGGGCTTCGCCGCGTTCCGGGCCGGTGAGTCGACCTCGTTCACCGGCGTCGTGATCGGCATCGCCGCCCGGTAGGCGTCGCCCGGTAGAGAGGTGAGGAAGGGCCGTTCGACGGCTGTCGAGGGGCCCTTCCACAGTCGTGCGTGGGGCCGGAGCACGGCATCGGCCGTAACAGAAATTACGTATTGAGCAGGAAACTTAATCGATGTAACTTCTGTTTCATCGATCCGTGGCCCCTCGGAGGTGCCCATGTCCCCTGTCCGCAACCCCCTGCGTACCCGTCTCGCGGTGTTGACCGCCGCGAGCCTCGTCGCGACCCTCACCCCGATCGGGGCGACCGCAGCCCACGCCCAGGTCATCCGCGACCGGCAGGGCAGCTCCACCGATGTGAGCCGGGCGAGCTGGTCCGGCCCGGCGTACACGATGAACGGCTCCGGCGGCGTCGTGTCCGCCACCATGACGCGGGCGATCAACGCGATCCGCGGTGGTAGCGGCACGATCGACGTGGCGGTCGTCGCCGCGTCCGACGGCGGCACCCCGGAATGCGACGACATCATGGGCCTGGCCGGGGTCAACTCCTGCACCACGTTGACGCTGACCGCCACGAACGACGGCAACAACAGCCAGGTGAACACCGACATCCGCAACGCCGAGTTCGTCTACTTCGCCGGCGGCAACCAGTGCAACTACGCGGCATGGAAGGGCACGGCGCTGGAGGCGTCCGTGGAGTCCGTCGTGGCCAAGGGCGGTGGCGTCGGCGGCGGCAGTGCCGGCCACCACATCAACAGCGACATCGTGTACGACGCGTGCGCCGCCAGCGCCACGTCGGCGGTCGCCCTGGACGACCCGTACGACCGGTCGATGACGTTCACCACCGGCATGTTCCGCTGGGCGAACTACGCCAACACCGTCAACGACTCGCACTTCCAGGAGCGCGACCGGATGGGTCGCACGATGGCGTTCGTCGCGCGGGCGGTCAAGGACGGTCGCACCAGCGGCGGCGCGGCCTGGGGCGTCGGCGTCAACGAGGGCGCGTCGCTGTTCATCGACAAGTCCGGGATGGCCACGCTGAGCGGCTCGAACGCGTACGTGGTCCTCGGCGACCACCAGCCGGAGGTGGCGGTCTCCGGGCAGCCGCTGACGTACTCCAACTTCAAGATCTGGCGGCTGTCCGGCGGGCAGACCTACGACTTCGCCAACCGTCCCACCTGCGGCTACTACCTGAAGAGCGTGACCAACGGGGTGCCGAGCAGCAACCTCTACAGCGGTACGCCGGTCACCGACTGCTCGACCACGCCGCCGCCCCCGCCCGGGGGCGGTTCCGCGTACGCCGAGGTCGAGCCGAACGACAGCCGCACCGCCGCGAACGACGTCAGCGGCCGCAGCTACCCGCTGACCGTGACCGGTGACATGAAGAGCGGCAGCGACCGGGACTACTTCAAGGTGAGCCTCACCAGTGGCCAGACGCTCACCGTCGACTGTGCGGTCCCGAGCGCGTACGACGCCGACCTCTACCTGCTCAGCTCGAACGGCAGCACGCTGACCCGGTCGGTCAACGACGGGGCGGGCGCGGACGAGTCGGTCTCGCTGACCCGTACGTCGTCCGGATCGGCCACCTACTACGTCGAGGTGGAGGCGTACTCCGGATCCGGCACGGCCGACTACGCCTGCACCGTCGCCAAGTCCTGATCCCCCCCGGTCGAAGGCGCGCCCTCCTCACCCCCGGGGCGGGCGCGCTCTCGGCCCGTGTGGTCTGACCACCGGGACCATCCTCCAGTGGGTGGTGCGCGGGCGGGGACACCTCGCCCGTTCCGTGTCGGGGCGGGCCGGCACGGAGCGGCGGATACGCTCAGCGCGTGTCGACCTTCGATCTCGCTGGTGAGCCGGGCACGGGTGCCGGTTCGGAACACCTGCCCGACGACGCCGCCGTCGAGCCGCCCGCAGTCGGGGTGGCCGCCCTGGTCCGACAGCGGTTGGGTGAGTGCAGCCCGGCCGAACGTCGGGTGGCGCGTGCGCTGCTGGCCTCGTACCCGGCCGCCGGGCTGGGCACGGTCGCCTCGCTGGCCGAGCGGGCCGAGGTGAGCGGGCCGACCGTGCTGCGGTTCCTCAGCCGGCTCGGGTTCGGCGGCTATCCGGAGTTCCAGCGCGCGCTGCGCGACGAGCTCACCGAGCGGGAGACGTCGCCGCTGACGGCGTACCGGGCGGCGGAGCGGACCGGCGGTCGGCCGGAGGGCGCGCTGCCCCGGGCGGCGGCGAGCCTACCGGAGGCCGTGGCCGGGACGCTGGCCGAGTTGCCGCAGGGCGAGTTGGACGCGGCGGTCCGCCTCCTGGCCGACCAGCAACTGCGGGTGACAGCGGTGGGTGGCCGGTTCTCCGGTCTGCTCGCGCACTACCTGGTGCTGCACCTGATGCAGGTGCGCGGGGGCAGCCGCCTGTTGCCGTCCACGCCGGTGGAGCGCACCGACATGCTCGTCGACGTGGGCCGCCGGGACCTGTTCGTCCTCTTCGACTTCCGCCGGTACGAGGAGCCCACCCTGGCCCTGGCCCGGGAGGTCACCGCACGGGGCGCCCGGGTGCTCCTGTTCACCGATCGGTGGCTCTCCCCGGTGGCCGGCCTGGCCGAGGTGGTGCTGCCGAGCCGGGTCGAGTCGCCGTCGCCGTACGACAGCTTCGTACCCACGTTGGCGCTGGTGGAGACGCTGGTGGCGGCGTTGATCGACCGTCTCGGGCCGGTCGCCGGCAAGCGCCTGAAGGCGATGGAGCAGGCCCAGCAGACGTACGGGGGCAGCTGAGAGCGCCGGAGGCTCGTTACAGAAAACTGTAACCCCACCGAAATAGTAATGTGCGTTACAGTCCGGGTGCTGGTTCGGCTGGCACCCGGAAGGACACCCCATGCGCATCCGTCACCTCACCCTGGCCACCGTGGCCTCGGCCCTCCTCGCGGTCACCGCCGGCTGCGGCGGCGACTCCACCGCCGCCGGCTCCGGCGACGAGGTCACGACCGTCTCCGTCACCATCGAGGGTGTCGGTGAGGTCACCACCGACGCCGCCCTCGCCCGGAAGGTCCCCGGCGACATCCGGGACCGGGGCACCATCACCGTCGCCACCAACGCCCCGTACGAACCCTTCATCGACTTCAAGACCGAGGGCCGCACCGACGAGTTCAAGGGTCTGGACCACGACCTGTTCCTGGCCGCGTCGGCCCGGCTCGGCATCAAGGCGACCTTCACCCAGCAGCCCTTCGACGGCCTCGTGCCCGGCCTCCAGGCCGCCAAGTACGACGCCATCGCCGGCGGCATCACCGACAAGAAGGAACGCCAGCAGGTCGCCACCTTCGTCGACTACTCCGCCTCCGGCACCGGTTTCCTCGTCAAGACCGGCAACCCGCTCGGCGTGCAGACCGTCGCCGACCTCTGCGGACGCAAGGTGGCCGTGCAGAAGGCCAGCAACCAGGCCAAGAACCTCGCGGAGTACAGCAGGTCCGACTGCGCCGGCCGAGCCGTCGAGGTCAAGGAGTACCCGGAGAACCCGCAGGCGGTGCAGGCCCTCATCGCCGGCAACGTCGACGTGGTCGCCGCCACCAAGGTCAACCTGGTGGACATCGCCCCCGCCCTGACCGGCAAGGCCGACCTGGTCGAGGACCCGTCCGCCCCGAACGGCTGGCTGGCCAGCCCCAACGGCTTCGGGTTCCTGAAGGCACAGAGGGAACTCGCCCAGGCGTACCAGGCCGCCGTGCAGTCGCTGATCGACGACGGCACCTACACCAAGATCCTCGCCCAGTGGAAGCAGGAGCCGATCGCGGTCAAGCAGGCCACCATCGACCAGGCCATCGACTGACCCCGGCGGAGACGACTCCCTGAACCGCGGTCGCCGGGCGCCCTTTCGACACCCCGTGAGGGCGGGCCCGGAAGGCGCGCCCGGCGACCGCCGCACCCCGTCCCCCGCTGGAGGCAACCCAATGACGAGCGACACCGAGACCGTACGGGTCGTCCCCGTACGACACTACGGACGTTGGCTGGCCGCGATCCTCGTGGTCGGCGTGGCGGCCCTCTTCCTCCGGGCTCTGCTGGACAGCCCCAACCTCGAACCCGCCACCATCGGCAAGTACCTGTTCAGGGACTACATCCTCGACGGCGTGGTCACCACGCTCTGGCTGACCCTGCTGGCCATGGTGCTCGGCACCCTCGGCGGCGTCCTGCTCGCGGTGATGCGGCTGTCGGCCAACCCCGTACTGCGGGGTGTCTCCTGGGCCTTCGTCTGGGTCTTCCGGGGCACTCCCCTGCTGGTGCAGATCATCTTCTTCGGTTTCCTCGGCGCGCTCTTCCCCCGGATCACGTTCAGCCTGCCGTTCACCGACCTGGTCCTGTTCGACAAACCGACCAGCGTCGTGGTCACCGGCACCGTCGCCGCCGTCCTCGCCCTGTCGCTCAACGAGATGGCGTACGCCGCCGAGGTCATCCGGGGTGGCATCCTCGCCGTGGACACCGGGCAGAGCGAGGCCGCCGCAGCCCTCGGCATGAGCCCCACGCTCACCCTGCGCCGGGTCGTCCTGCCCCAGGCCATGCGGGTCATCATCCCGCCGATGGGCAACGAGACCATCACCATGCTCAAGTCCACCGCGCTGGTGTCGATCATCGCCGGCCGTGACCTGATGACCGCCGTGCAGACCGTCTACCAGGGCAACTACAAGGTGATCCCGCTGCTCGTCGTGGCGGCGATCTGGTATCTCGCGCTCGTCAGCGTGCTGTCCGCCGGCCAGTGGGCGATCGAGCGGCGGTTCGGCCGTGGCTTCGCCCGGGGAGGAGTCCGATGACCACCCAGACCGACACCTCCATCAGCCCCACCCGCCAGGCCGGGGCCGAACCCATGGTGCGGGCCGAGGGCGTCACCAAGAGGTTCGGGCCGGTCGAGGTCCTCAAGGGCATCGACATGACCGTCGCCCCCGGCGAGGTTGCCTGCCTGCTCGGGCCCTCCGGCTCCGGCAAGTCCACCTTCCTGCGCTGCATCAACCACCTGGAACGCATCGACGGCGGCCAGCTCTGGGTCGACGGTGAACTGGTCGGCTACCGTCGCCAGGGCGACAAGCTGTACGAGTTGAAGGCCCGCGAGGTCGCCCGTCGCCGCCGCGACATCGGCATGGTCTTCCAGCGGTTCAACCTCTTCCCGCACCTCACCGCGCTCGGCAACGTCGTCGAGGCACCCGTACGTGTCCTCGGCACCCCCCGCGACCAGGCCCGCGCCGAGGCGACGGCCCTGCTGGAACGGGTGGGTCTCGCCGAGAAGGCGAACAGCTACCCCGGTCAGCTCTCCGGCGGGCAGCAGCAGCGGGTCGCCATCGCCCGCGCACTGGCCATGCACCCCAAGCTGATGCTCTTCGACGAGCCGACCTCGGCGCTCGACCCGGAACTCGTCGGCGACGTCCTCGACGTGATGAAGGGCCTCGCCGCCGACGGCATGACGATGGTCGTGGTCACCCACGAGATGGGCTTCGCCCGTGAGGTCGCCGACTCCGTCGCGTTCCTCGACGGTGGCTGCGTCGTCGAGGAGGGCACACCGCGCGACGTGCTCGGTAACCCGAAGCACGACCGCACCCGCGCCTTCCTGGACAAGGTCCTGTGAGCGCGAGGAGTGCAGCGAAGCGGAGCCCCGCAGGCGCGAACGAAAGGCAAGCACCGTGAGCGCGAGGAGTGCAGCGAAGCGGAGCCCCGCAGCCCCGAACGAAAGGCAGGCACCGTGAGCGGCGGGGCATTGCACAGTGCGGAGCTGCTCGCGGCGGCCGGGAACCGGCTCGCCCCCTACCACGAGCGACTCGCCCGGCTGGTCGACATCGACTCCGGGTCCGGACAGGTGGACGGCCTGCGGCAGGTCGCCGACCTGATGCAGACCTGGTGCCTGGAAGCCGGCATGGCCGTCGAGCGGGAACCGGTGGCGGACCCGTCCGGCCGGCCCCTCGGCGACGTGCTGATCGGCCGGCACCGCGGCCGGGGCCGCCGGCGGATCCTGCTCGCCGGCCACCTCGACACCGTCTTCCCGCCCGGCACGGCCGCCGCCCGTCCGTTCCGGGTGCAGAACGGCCGCGCGTACGGACCGGGGGTCAGCGACGACAAGGGCGGCGTGCTCGCGGGTCTGGCCGCCGTCGAGGTCCTCCTCGCGCTCGACCGGACGGAGTACGCCGAGCTGGTGCTGGTCTGCACCCCCGACGAGGAGATCGGGTCGACGGGCAGCCGGACGCTGCTGCGTACCCTCGGATCCGCTGCCGACGTGGCCCTCTGCCTGGAATGCGCCCGCGACAACGGCGACCTGGTGTCGGCGCGCAAGGGCGTCGCCGACCTGGAGGTCACCCTGAGGGGTCGGGCCGCCCACGCCGGCATCGAACCGGAACGCGGAGCCAGCGCCCTGCTCGCCGCCGCCCGGCTGACCGTCGCCCTGGACGCCCTCAACGGCCGGTGGCCGGGGGTCACCGTCAACGTCGGCCACCTGACCGCCGGCGACCGGCCCAACGTCGTCCCGGACCGGGCCAGAATGCTCGTCGACCTGCGTGCCTGGCACAGCCGGGAGTACGAGGCCGCGCTCGCCGAGATCCGCCGCCTGGTCGTCGAGCCGTGGGTCTGCGGGGTGCGCGCCGAGGTGGCCGTGCACGCCCCCACCCCACCGTGGGAACTGGGGCCGGCCGGGCAGCGGCTCACCGAACTCGCCGCGAAGGTCGGCGCCGGGCTCGGCGTACCGGTGTCACACACCGCGACCGGTGGCTGCGCCGACGCGAACCTTCTCGCCGAAGCCGGCGCGGCGGTGCTCGACGGGCTCGGCCCGGTCGGCGGCAACGACCACAGCCCCTCGGAATGGCTGGACCTGGGCTCCGTCGCACCCCGGACGGCACTGCTCGCCGGCCTGATCGACGAGGTCAGCCGGGCCGATCCACACCAGATGTGACGGGAGTGTCGACCTAGTCATTCGAAATGAAAACCGTTACCATCACCGAATCCGGTAGTCGCAGGGAGCGGAGTCGGCGATGGCGCATCTGTTGGTGGTCGAGAGTTGGGTAGGCGCCATGAGCGGCCTGCTACCGAGGGCCATCCGAGAGGTCGGTCACCGCTTCTCGTTCCTGACCCGCGACCTGCACCACTACCTCCGCAGCGCGCCGACAGACAGGCCGCACCCGCTACTGGCGGCCGAGAACGTGCTGACGACCGAGACCAACGACCTGCCGAGACTGATGTCCTTTGTGGAGGACGTCCATCGGGTGCTGCGCTTCGACGGGGTGGTCACCTCCTGCGACTACTACCTCGGCACCGTCGCCCGGCTGGCCGCGCACCTGGGCCTACCGGGCGCCGCGCCGGAGGCGGTGGAGTGCGCGTACCGCAAGGATCTGGCCCGCGCCGCGATGCATCGGGCCGGGGTCCCCCAGCCTGCGTTCGCGGTGACCCAGGGCTGGACCGCTACCAGCCACGCGGCCGACGGCATCGGTTACCCGCTGGTGGTCAAACCCGTCGACCTCTGCGCCGGCATGTACGTCCGTCGGGTGGACGACCGGACCGAACTGCGGGCGGCCTACGACGCACTGGCCGGTTTCCCGGTCAACGCCCGACGCCAGCCGAGGATGCCGCTGGTGCTGCTGGAGAAACTGCTGGACGGGCCGGAGGTGAGTGTGGAGACGGTCACCGTGGACGGCGTCACCACCGTGATCGGGGTGACCGACAAGAGCCTGGCCGGCACCTCCGGATTCGTGGAGAGCGGGCACATGTTCCCCGCGCCCGTCGACGCCGCCCTCGCCCGCGCCGTCGGCGCGACGGCCACCGCCGCCCTGGCCGCGGTCGGGCTCGACCACGGCGTGGCCCACACCGAGCTGCGGCTGACCCCGGACGGCCCCCGGGTGGTGGAGGTCAACCCCCGGCCCGCGGGCAACCAGATCACCGAACTGGTCCGCCGGGTCACCGGCATCGACCTGCCGATGGGGTACGCGCAACTGGCGCTCGGCGAGCGGCCCGACCTGACCCCGACCGACACCGGGGTACGCAGCGCGGCGATCGCGTTCCTGCTACCCCCACGCCCCGGCACGGTCACCGGGATCACCGGCACCGAGGCGGTGGCCGCCGAGCCCCGGGTGGTGGACTGGGCGGTGAAACCGGCCGGGCACCGGGCCGGGGAGGCCAGCAGCAACAACCACTACCTGGGTCACGTCATGGTCGTCGACCCCACGGGTGCCGGCGCCCGGTCGCTGGCGGACCGGCTGGTCGCCGGCCTGCGGGTCGGGTACGCCGGGGTGCCGGCCGGAGTGCCGGCGTGACCGGCCCGGCGGTCCGACCCGGGTACCGGTCGTTCGGCGCGCTGGTCACCGACGTGCGCGACGGCCGGGTCGGCCCCGATCCGGCACAGCAGCGGGTCAGCGTCGGCTTCGTCACCCGCCAGGGAGCCCGGCACGTCACCCGGGGCCGGGGCTACCGCAACCATGTGCTCAGCCTGCGGGTCGGGGCGGCGGTCGGCTCGTGCGCCGTCGAGCCGGACGAACTGCCCGACGACGTTGCCTACGCCTGCGTCGGCCAGTCGGTGGCGGAGCTGCTGACCCATCCGGCGCTGCCGGTGCGGGTCGCGGCGCTGGACGCGTACCTGCTCACGGTCCGCCCGCACCTGGACGCGGCCGACACGGTGCTGACCGTGCCCGCCGGTACGTCCCTGGCGAAGTCGACCGCCCGCGCGGCGGCCGTCGTGGACCTGCTGCCCTGCACACCCGGGCAGACGGTACTGGTGATCGGGGTGGTCAACTCGCTGCTGGAGCAGTTGCGCCGACGCGGTCTGCGCTACCTGCCCTGCGACTACGCGGGAGGCCGGACCGAGTGGGACGAGGCCTGCCTGCCCGACGCGCAGGCGCTGCTCGGCGCGGCCGACGCGATCCTGGCCTCCGGGATGACCCTGGGCAACGGCAGTTTCGCGCCGCTGCTGGCACACGCGGCGGCCACCGGTACCCCGCTGGTGATGTTCGCCCAGACCGGCAGCGGGGTGCTTCCCTGGTTCGTCGGCACGGGTGTGACCGCGGTGTCCGCCGAGCCGTACCCGTTCTTCTGGCTCGACGGCGGCCCGACGCCGCTCTACCAGTACCGGGCGGCACCGTGACCGCCCCGCACCTGCTGAACCTGGTCGGACACACCCCGGTGCTGTTCGTGGACACCCCGCTGCCGTACCCGCACGACGGGTTCTGGGCGAAGGTGGAGTGTCTCAGCCCCGGTGGGATGAAGGCCCGCGCGGCGGTGTCCATGCTCACCGGAGCCCGGATGCGGGGCGAGTTGCGCCCGGGTGCCCCGGTGGTCGAGTCGACCAGCGGCACTCTCGGCATCGGGCTGGCCTTCGCCGGGCAGGCCCTCGGGCACCCGGTGGTCCTGGTCGTCGACGGTGAGCTGGAACCGTCGATGCGGGCCCTGCTGCGCGCGTACGGGGCCCGGCTGGAGGTGGTGGACCGACCGCACCCGGTGGGCAGTTGGCAGCAGGCCCGCCTCGACCGGCTCGCCGAGATCCGGGCCGGCCTGCCCGGGGCGTACTGGCCGGACCAGTACGACAACCCGGACAACGCCGCCGGCTACGCCGGGCTGGCCGACGAGATCGCCGGGCAGGTCGACGCCGTCGACGTGCTGGTGTGCAGTGTGGGCACCGGCGGGCACAGCGCCGGACTGGCCAGGGCGCTGCGCCGGCACTGGCCGGCGCTGCGACTGGTCGGGGTCGACACCGTCGGCTCGACCATCTTCGGCCAGCCGGCCCGCTCTCGGCTGATGCGGGGCCTGGGCAGCAGCATCCACCCCCGCAACGTCGACTACCGGGCGTTCGACGAGGTGCACTGGGTGGGCCCGGCCGAGGCGGTGGACAGCTGCCGGCGCCTGGCGACCAGCAACTTCGTCACCGGCGGGTGGAGCACCGGCGCAGTGGCCCGGGTATCCGCCTGGGCGGCCCGTACCCAGCCTGGCGCCAGGGTACTGACCGTCTTCCCCGACGGACCGCACCGTTACCTCGACTCCATCTTCGACGACGGTTACTGCGCCCGGCACGGGCTGCTCGGTCCGACCCGGGGGCATCCGGTGGAGATCCATCATCCACAGGCGGTCGAGGTGAGCCGGTGGAGCCGCTGCCGGGTCGTCGTCGACCCGGTCGGTCCGACCGGGCGGCGCGAGACCACGGCGAGCGGCACGGCACCGGGCACGGCTGCACCGGGCGGGGCACGGGGGCCGGCATGGAACTGACCTGGCGGTCGTACCCGCTGGTGCTGCGTGAGCCGCTGAGGATCTCCCGGTCCAGCATGGCCGGACGTGACGCGGTGCAGGTCACCGTCAGCCACGACGGGGTCAGTGGCCACGGCGAGCTGGTGACCAGCAACTACCAGCGGCTGGACCTGACCACGGCGATCACCACGCTGGCCGGTGTCGCCGGCCGGATCGCCGGCTACCCCGACCCGGAGACACTGCACGCGGACCTGTCCACGCTGACCGGGGCGGTGACGCCCGGAGTACGGGCCGCGCTGGACGCCGCCGTGCACGACCTCGTCGCACGGCGGGCCGGCGTACCGGTGCACCGACTGCTCGGGCTGCGCGACGGCACCCCGGTCGGCACGGCGTACACCCTCGGGCTGGTCGCGCCCGACGCGGCGGCCGCGGCCGCGCGGCGGCTGGTCGCAGCCGGTTTCACCACGCTGAAGATCAAGGCCGGCGACGCGACCGACCTGGCCCGGGTCGCGGCGGTGCGGGCCGCCGCCCCGCAGGCCCGGCTGCTGCTGGACCCCAACGGCGGCTGGAACGCCGAGCAGGCCGTCCGGCTGCTGGAGGCCATGGCGGCACACCGCGTCGACGCCGTCGAACAGCCGGTGCCACCCGGTGACCCGGATGGGCTGGCCTGGATCGCGGCCCGTACCCCGGTGCCGGTCGTCGCCGACGAGGACGCCGTCACCGTCACCGACGTGCACCGGCTGGCCGCAGCGGTGGCCGGGGTCAACGTCAAGCTCGCCAAGTGCGGCGGGATCACCGCCGCCCGGGAGATCATCGACGTCGCCACCGGCTACGGCATGGACATCATGCTCGGCTGCCTGGTCGCCAGTTCCCTCGGCATCGCCCCTGCCGTACACCTGAGCGCGCGGGCCCGCTGGGTGGACCTCGACGGGCACCTGCTGCTGGCCGACGACCCGTGGACCGGCCTGGGCGGTCACGACGGGACCCTGCGGCTGGCCGGCACGTCGGGGCTCGGGGTCACCCCGGCCGGTACCGGTGACCGGGCGGTGGCGCCCCGATGACCGCCACCTGGGCGACGCTGCGCAGCTTCCCGCTGCCGGTCCGGCTGCTGGTGGTCAACCAGCTCGGCGTCAACATCGGCTTCTACATGCTGCTGCCCTACCTCGCCGGGTACCTCGCCGACGAGGTGGGCCTCTCCGCCGCCCTGATCGGGCTGGTGCTCGGGGTACGCAACCTCAGCCAGCAGGGCATGTTCCTGATCGGTGGGTCCGCCGCCGACCGGCTCGGTGCCCGGGGTGTCATCATCGCCGGCTGTGCGCTGCGTAGCGTCGGTTTCGCGGTGTTCGCCCTCGGGGTGTCCCTGCCGGCGCTGCTCGCCGCGTCGGTGCTGTCCGGGCTGGCCGGGGCGCTGTTCAACCCGGCGGTCCGCGCCTACCTCGCCCAGGCCGCCCCCGACCGTCGGGCCGAGGCGTTCGCCCTTTTCAACGTGTTCGCCAGCGCCGGCGCGCTGCTCGGCCCGCTGGTCGGCAGCGCGCTGCTGCTGGTCGACTTCACCGCCGCCGCGTGGGGCGCGGCGGCGGTCTTCGCGGCACTGACCGTCGCGCAGGCACTCGTCCTGCCCCCGCAGCCGGTGGCGCGCAGCGGGCAGGCCCTCGGCCGGGACTGGCGGGAGTGCCTCACCGACCGCCGGTTCCTCGTCTTCACCCTCGCGCTGAGTGCGATGTTCGCCCTGCAGAACCAGCTCTACCTGGTCCTGCCGGTCCAGGCCGAACACGCCACCGGGTCACCCGTGGCGGTGGCGGCACTGTTCGTGGCGTCGACCGTGGTGACCCTGGCCGGGCAGGTCCCGCTGACCCGCTGGTTGTCCGGTCGGATGGCCCGGGGCACCGCGATCACGGTCGGGATGGCGGCCATGGGCAGCGGTTTCCTGCTGCCGCTGCTACCGGCCGGCGCCGGGCCGGTCGGGCTGCTGCCCGTCCTCGGCGCAGCCGTGCTGCTCGCCGTCGGGGTGATGATCGCCCAGCCGTTCGTACTGGAACTGATCCCCGGCTTCGCCCGCGCCGGCCTGACCGGCACCTACTTCGGCCTGTTCTACCTGGTCTCCGGAGTGGTCGCGGCGGCGGCCACCACGACGGTCGGCCGGGTGATGGGCGACGGTGCCGCGGTGCCGGCCGGCGCCTGGCTGCTCTGCGCGGCGCTCGGCCTGGCCTCGGCGGCAGCGGTCCGGCTGCTGCACCGCCGGCGTCGGCTCGGACCCCGACCGGTACCCGTCGACGCGGAGGTGCCCGCATGACCGACCCGGTCGTGGCCACGGCCAACCTGCTCACCGACAACCCCGAACTGTACGAGGCGCAGTTCCCGGACCCGCATCATGCGGCGGCGACCTTCGTCGACGACCTGGTGCGGCGTTTCGCCCCGCAGGGCGGACCGGGACGGCGGCTGCTCGACATCGGCTGCGGTACCGGCCGGGACGCCGGCCACCTGGCCCGGATCGGGTACGCGGCGACCGGGCTGGACACCTCCGCCCGGATGCTGCTCCACGCCCGCCGGCACCACCGGCAGGTCCGGTTCGTGGCCACCGACATGCGCGACTTCGACCTCGGTACCCGTTTCGACGTCGTCACCTGCCTGGACAGCGCGATGCTGTACTGCCACCGCAACGCCGACCTGACCGCGTTCCTGGACCGCTGCCACGCCCACCTCGTGCCCGGCGGGCTGCTGGTCGCCGAGATGCGCAACGGCGCGTACTTCCTGGGCAACACCGACCTGCTGGACGCCCCACGCACCCGCACGGTCACCTGGCGCGGCGTCGCCTACACCTCACGGACCCGGCTCTGGATCGACCACGCCGCGCAACTGCTGCGCCGGGAACGGGTCTGGACCTGGCCGGGCGGCGGGCAGCCGCTGGTGCAGAACTCCGCCTGGCGGCTGCTGTTCCCCCTGGAACTGCGGCACCTGCTCGACACCGCCGGGTTCGACGTACTCGCCCTGTTCGACCTGCCCGGCCCGCGTACCGAACCGCCGTGGCAGCCGGACGCCGAGCTGTCCACCACGCTCTCCGGCGACCGCCTGCACCTGGTCGCCCGCCGCCGCGGCGACGCGGCCCGAACCACGCACACCCTCGGAAGGACAAGCCACGCATGACTCCCTTTCTGACCGGCACCGCAGGCGGGCTGAGCCGTCGCGGCCTGCTCGGCGGTGCCGCCGCGCTCTCCGCGGTGCTGCTCACCGGCTGCGGTACCGACAACGCGCCGGCCACCGCCCCGACCGGGCAGCCCAGGCGCGGCGGCCGGCTGCGGGCCGCATTCGCCGGGGGCGGCGCCAACGAGACCCTCGACCCGCACCTGGCGAACCTCTTCGTCGAGGCGTCCCGAGCCAAGGCCATGTACGACAAGCTCGCCGACTACGGCCCGGACGTGTCGATCCAGCCGCGCCTGGCGCAGCGCTGGGAACCCACCGCCGATCTCACCCGGTGGCGGGTCAGCCTGCGCGAGGCCACCTTCCACGACGGCCGCCCGGTCCGCGCTGCCGACGTGCTGGCCAGCTACGCCCGGATCACCGACCCCAAGCGCACGTTCCGGGCGAAGGCCAGCCTGGCGATGATCGACCTGCGGGCCAGCCGGGCGGTCGACGAACGCACCGTCGAGTTCGCTCTGACCCGCCCGTTCGCCGAGTTCGGCAACCTGCTCGCCGCGTTCGGCGCCTACATCGTGCCGGAGGGCACGGAGACCTTCGACCGGCCGGTCGGCTCCGGCGCGTTCGTCTTCGACTCCTTCCAGCCGGGCCGGTCGCTGCTGCTCAAGCGCAACCCCGAGCACTGGGACGGGGCGGCGTACCTCGACGAGCTGGAGTACCTGATCAGCAACGACGAGTCGGCGCGGATCAACGCGCTGCTCGGCGGGCAGGTGGAGTACGCACACGACATCACCCCCACCACCGCCCGTACCCACGCCGGTGACCGACGGGTGGCCATCACCCGGATGGCGAACAGCACCATGCAGGGCTTCACCATGAAGGTCGACCGGCCGCCGTTCGACAACCGGGACCTGCGCGAGGCGATGTTCCTGCTCACCGACCGGCAGCAGCTCGTCGACACGGTCCTCTCCGGTGCCGGCCAGGTCGGCAACGACCTCTACGGCAAGGGCTACCAGTACTACGCCGCAGACATCCCGCAACGCACCCGGGACCTCGACCGGGCCCGCTTCCTCATCGACCGGGCCGGCGCGAAGGGGCTGCGGATCACCCTGGACACCGCCGCCGTGGCCAGCGGATTCGTCGAGGCGGCCACCGTGCTCGCCGACCAGGCCCGCCAGGTCGGCCTCACCGTGGTACCGGCCACCGGCAACAAGGACACCTACTGGAAGGACATCCTGACCAACGGGGTCCTGGCCTGCTACCGCTCCGGGGCCATGCCGATCGAGACGCACATCTCCCAGCGGCTGCTGACCAACTCCACCACCAACGCCACCCGCTGGGCCCGCCCGGACTTCGACGCGCTCTACGCCAAGGCGGTGTCCACCGCCGACGGGGCGGCCCGCCGGCAGACGTACGACGACATGCAGCGGATGCTGCACGCCGAGGGCGGCTTCCTGATCTGGGGGTTCGCCGACTTCCTGGTCGCCACCGGCCCGAACGTCGGCGGGGTCTCCGCCGACGCCCCTGCCAACACCCTGGACTGGGCCCGCTTCGACAAGGTCTGGCTGGGTTGAGCCTGTCCCGCTACGCCGCCGGGCGGCTACTGCTCGGCGTCGGGCAGGTCGCCGGTGTCGCCACCGCCGTGTTCGTCCTCACCGAGGCGCTGCCTGGGGACGCGGCGGTGGTGATCGCCGGCGACCAGCCCGACCCGGCGCGCATCGCGCTCATCCGGGCCCAGCTCGAACTCGACCGACCGGCCGGGGAACGCTACCTGGACTGGCTGGTCGACCTGCTGCACGGCGACCTGGGTGTATCGCTGATCTCGCACCGGCCGGTGACCGAGGTGCTGGCGGCCACCGCCGCACCGACGGTCCTGCTGGCCGCGGCGACCCTGCTGCTGCTCGTTCCCCTCGCCGTCGGGATGGGCATGCTGGCGGCACGCCGCGAGGGCGGCCGGCTCGACCGGTCACTGTCCGCGGTGGCGGTGGGCCTCTACGCCGTACCCGAGTTCGCGCTGGCCATCCTGCTCGCTGCCCTGTTCGGCGTACATCTGGGCTGGTTCCCGCCCACCGCCGTCGGTACCGGCGGTGACCTGCTGGCCCAGCCGGCGGTGCTGGTGCTGCCGCTGCTGGTGCTGCTGGCCCGACCGATCTGCTCGATCAGCCGGCTCACCCGGGCCGGCATGGTCGGCGCGGTGCGCTCCGAGTACGTCGCCCATGCCCGCCGGCTGGGCATCCCGGCCCGCCGACGGTGGCTGGCGCACGCGCTGCCGAACGCCCTCGCCCCGGTGGTGCAGCAGCTCGCCCGCACCACCGACTGGCTGCTCGGCGGGGTGATCGTGGTCGAGGCGGTGTTCGTCATCCCCGGCCTCGGTACCGCCCTGGTCGACGCGGTCACCGCCCGTGACGTGCCCACCGTGCAGGGCCTGTGCGTGCTGGTCGCGGTCACCACCGTAACCGTCAACCTGGCCGCCGACCTGGTGGCGTTCCGGCTCGCTCCACGCACGGCGGGTGCGCGGTGAACCGCGGGCTGCGAACCGTCGCCGGGTCGGTGCTGCTCGGCGGACCGCTGCTGCTCGCCCTGGCCGGGCCGCTGCTGGTTAACGGCCCGGCCGGGCACGGGCGCCCGTTCGACCCGGCCGGCCCGCTCGGCACCGACTTCGTCGGCCGGGACGTCGTCGACCAACTGCTCCTCGGCGGCCGGTCCGTGGTGCTGGTCGCGCTCACCGCCACCGCGCTGGCGTACCTGGTCGGCGTACCGGTGGGACTGCTGGCCGCGACGACCCGGCACCGCCCGGTCGACGAGCTGCTGATGCGGCCACTGGACCTGCTGCTGGCCGTACCGTCCCTGCTGCTGCTCATCCTCGTCGCGGCCACCGCGCCGCGCGGCCCGGCCACCCTGACGGTGATCGTCGCGTTGATCGCCCTGCCCGAGATCGCCCGGGTCACCCGGGCCGCCGCGCTGCCGCTGGCACACGGCACGGTGATGGAGGCCATGCGGCTGTACCGGGAAACCTGGTGGCGGCGGGCCGTCGGCTACGTCGCCGTCGGCATCCGTCGGGTGCTGCTCGCCGACGCGGGGGTCCGGTTCATCGGCGCCCTGTACCTGGTGGCCACCGCCAGCTTCCTCGGCGTGGGGGTGGCACCCGACGCATCCGACTGGGCGGTGATGGTGGACCGCAACCGGACCGGCATGTTCCTGCAACCCTGGGCGGTCGTCGTACCGGCCGCGCTGATCGTGGCCATGGCCGTCGGCGTCAACCTGGTCGCCGACCAGTTGCTGGCCGGCCGGCGGTCCACCGTCGACCGGGATCCGGCGGAGGTGCTCCGGTGAGTCCCGCGCTGGTCCGTGTCACCGGGCTCGGCGCCCGCACCGGCGACGGGAGAGTACTGGTCGACGACGTGTCGTTCGGCGTGGCGGCCGGGCAGGTCCTGGCCGTCATCGGGGCGTCCGGCAGCGGCAAGACCACCACCGGCCGCGCCCTGCTGGGCGAGACCGGGCCGGGGGTACGGCTCACCGGCCGGATCGAGATCGCGGGCCAGCCGGTCACCCCGGACCGCCCACCGTCACCGGGCACCGTCGCCTACGTACCCCAGCAGCCCGCTGCCGTGCTCAACCCGGTCCGCCGGATCGGGGCGGTGCTCCGCGAGATCGCCCACCGGCACGCCGCCGCGGGCGCGACCGGCCGGGCGCAGCTCCGCCGGGCCGTGGCCGACGCACTCGCCCGGGTGGGCCTGCCGAACGGACGGGAGTTGCTGCGCCGCTTCCCGCACCAGCTCTCCGGCGGGCAGCAGCAGCGTCTCGTCCTCGCCCACGCGCTGCTGTCCCGGGCCCGGCTGCTGATCGCCGACGAACCCACCACCGGACAGGACAACCTGAACCGGGCCGACATCGCCACCGAGCTGCGCGGACTCGCCACGGCCGGCCTGGCCGTCGTGCTGCTCAGCCACGATCTGGACCTGGTACGCCTGGTCGCCGACCGAACCCTGGTCCTGGCGAACGGGACGGTACGCGCCACCGGCCCCACCGCCGAGGTCCTCGCCCTGCACCAGCCGCCCGCCGCAGCCGTCGACGACCGACCGGCGGACGGGGACCGACCCGACCGGGACCGGCCCCCGGTGCTGCGCATCACGGGACTGATGGCCCGGCACCGCGACGGCGCCCGCCGGCACACCGTCCTGCACGGCATCGACGCCAGCATCACCGCCGGGCAGTGCGTCGCCGTGGTCGGCCGGTCCGGCAGTGGCAAGACCACGCTGGCCCGCTGCATCGCCGGCCTGCACCGACCGGCCGGCGGCACCGTCGAGCTGGACGGGCGGCGGCTGGCGGCGAGCCTCGACCGGCGCGGCCGGGCCGACCTCGCCGCCGTGCAGTACGTCTTCCAGGACCCCCGGGCCAGTTTCCACCCGTACCTGCCGCTGCTCGACCAGGTGGCCCGGGTCGCGGTACGGCTGCGTGCCCTGGAGACGGCGGCGGCCCGCCACGCGGCGCAGGCCGTCCTCACCCGGGTGGGCCTCACCGGGGAGTTCACCGGCCGGCACCCCGAGCGGCTCTCCGGCGGGGAACTACAACGCGCTGCCCTGGCCCGTGCCCTGCTGGCCCGGCCCCGGCTGCTGATCTGCGACGAGATCACCTCCGGGCTCGACGCCGGAACCCAGGACCGCATCCTCAACCTCGTCGGGCAGTTACGCCGGACGGAGGAGTTGAGCCTGGTTGTGATCAGTCACGACCGGGAGGTCGTGGCCCGGCTCGCCGACCACGTCGTCGTCCTCGACCAGGGCCGGATCGTCGAGCACGGCCCGGCCGCGGACCTGCTCACCGCCGGTCGGCAACCGTTGACCCGCGCCCTGCTGCGCCCCACCGAGCATGTAATCATGAAAGCGAGCGAACCACTGTGACCGGACACCTCGTCGGCGACCACACCGTGCGGCAGGCCGCGCCCCGGCACCTCGCCGGTGCCCGCAGCGTCATGCTCGACACCTTCTACCACGACTTCGGTCACGGCTACCGCCCACAGTGGCACGCCGACGTGATCGACCTGGCCGACACCTACCTGCGGCCGGCCCGTCACGCGCTGTTCGTCGCCACCCTCGGGGACGAGGTGGTCGGCACCACCGCCGTACGGGCGGCGGCACCGGAGAGCCCACCGCATCCGCGGTTCCTGGTCGACCGGTACCCGCAGGAGAGCACCGCCCAGTTGTTCCGGGTGTACGTCCGGCCGGAGCACCGGCGCCGGGGGCTGGCCCGGGCACTGGTGGACCTGGCCACCGAGTTCGTCGCCTCTGAGGCCAGCTACCGGGCGCTGTACCTGCACACCGACACCCGGATCGAGGGCGCCGAAGGGTTCTGGCGGTCGGTGGCCGTGCCCGTCCACGACGCCCGCGACGGGCGCCCGGACACCCACCAGACGGTGCACTTCGAGATCCCGCTGCCGGTGTACTCGCGCCGATGACCATCCACCAGGCGTGGAGCCCTCCTCAGCCTGGCGGCGAACCCGACGGCCAGCCCGGTCCAGGTATCACCGTCGCGCGGGTGAGCCGGGGCAAGCAGTGGCTGCCGGCCGGCAACGAGACGCCGCCAACGGGATCGACGCTCACGACTGCGGCGCGGTGACCAGCCCGGTCTCGTAGGCGAGGATCACCAGTTGGGCGCGATCACGAACGTGGAGCTTGGCCATCGCGCGGTTGACATGAGTTTTGGCGGTCATCGGGCTGATCACCAGGTGCTGCGCGATCTCCTCGATGGACATCCCTCGCGCGACGAGCGTGACAACCTCGCGCTCCCGGCTCGTCAGTCGCTCGAGGGTCGAGTCGGCTTGTGTTTGGATCGGCCGGGACACGTACTCGCTGATCAGTTTGCGTGGTGATGGACGGCGCGAGCAGGGCGGCGCCCCGTACGGCATGAAGTAGGTCGGCGGGTTCGATGGTCCTGACGAGGAACCCGGTGGCACCGGCGCGCAGGGCGTTGAAGACATACTCGTCGAATCCGTAGTTGGTCAGGACGACGACGGGTACGCCGGTCAGATCGGGGTTCGCGGCGATCCGTCGGGTCGCCTCGATACCGTCCATGACGGGCATCTGGATGTCGATCAGCACGACGTCCGGCCTGTGCCGAGCGACCAGCGCAACGGCTTCGCTGCCGTCGGCGGCCTCGCCCACGACCTCGATGTCGTGCTCGGCGGCGAGCAGCGCGCGGAATCCGCCCCGCAGCAGTGGCTGGTCGTCGACGAGCTTCTCCGCAGCAGGCCCGCCAGGGCTGAGAAGGCGCTCATGCCGTCTCCTTCGGCGCCGTTGCGGCCGAGGGGGCGTCGGGGCGAACGGGCGGTCGGAGAGCCTGTGCGTGCACCGACCAGGCGAACGGAAGCGCGACCAGGGCCACTGCCTGGATCGCGAGCAACCCCGCGACGATTCCCCAACGGTCTGTCACCAGGCCGACCCCCACGGCGACGAACGCGTACAGCACGCTGCCGAGCAGCGAACCGAGCGAACCCATCGTCGCGCGTTCCCGGTCGGTGAACTCGCGCTGCAGTAACGTCTCCTGAGCGATCGTCGAGATGCCGTAGGCCGGTGACCCGAGCAGCACGGGCGAAAACACCGTCGGCTTGACCAGCGCCACGAAGTTCGCCAGGTTGTTGAACGACTCACCGAACAGCAGAGTGCGGGCGGCACCCACTCGGCCGATCACCCGACCACTGACGCGGAAGCCGACGAAGGCCACGCCATGGCCGAAGGTGCGCCACACGCCCAGCGCCCAGAGGGGCCACAACCCTGCCACGAAGACAGGCGACAACTGAGCCGCGCTTTCGCTGCTGTAACGAAGCGCCGATACCAAAGTCATCCGGCGGAGCACCGGATTACGGCGGATGCCGCGCAGGGCCGACCCGAGATGCACCAGCACGCTCGATTCCAGTGGGCCGCGCACCCGCGGTTCCCGGACCTGCAGGGCGACGAGCACGCACAGCACCTGCGGCACGACCGACAGCACGACCACCGCACGCAGCGACCACACGCCGGCGACCACGCCACCTACGGCTGCCGCCAGCGCGAGCGCGAGCTGGAACATCGAGTTCACACGGCCCGAGTGCCGGGGGAACTCCGCTTCCCGGTCGGCTGCGAGCAGAGTGTCGTACAGAAGCGCGGCGTTGTTGCCGCTCCACAGTGAGGCCGCCAATCCCTCCAGCACAACGGCTGCCAGGAGGAGACCATAGCCGGAAGCTCCGGCGTATCCGAGGTGGGCGGCCACCATGACGACGGCACCGGCGATCATCGTGCCACGACGCCCGAGCCGGTCGGAGAGCACGCCGGTGGGGACTTCGAACGCCGCGCAGGACAGCTTCTTCAGCGCCAGCAGGCTTGCGGCGGCTGTGTACGAGCCGGTGACCTGAGCAAAGTAGATGACCATGATCGGCCCGTACATGCGGAAGTCGCCGAGGAAGTTGAACCAGCCCAGCAGGCGGACGTTGCGGCTGACGGTCTCGTCAGCATGCTTCGAAGCAGCCGGAGCCGACCTGAGCCGTCGAGCTCTCCTGGCGAACGAGGAAGTGATCAGGCGTTGGAGTACGAGAAGGAGCCGGTGGTTCGAGGAATGCCGAGCGGACACAGCAGAGCTCCCGGAGGGGCGAACGGAGACGCCGAAAAGCGCCAAGGGCCGGTGACAGGTGTCACCTCGCCCCGTCGACCGGGATGTGGGCTGGGTTCGCTACACGAGCGGCGCTACGAGCCTGCAACTGCGGTCGCCGAGGGGCGAGTGGAGGCTCCAGCCGATGACCTAGACATCAGTGCTCCTCGATTCCCGGGCAGACCGTTCCGCAACAGCTCCGACTCTAGCGGCTGAAGATCCGCGCTTCCGTCGATTTATCGGCCTGCATCAGCTGGCTCCGCCTCCTCCGCCCATCGTCAGTTGCGGATGCAGTCCGGCAGGCCAGCAAGAGCCACGGATATTCACCCGTCGGTACTCAGGGCCGACTCGACTTTCTCGGGTCGGTGTCGTCGTGGCTCATACGGTCGCCATCGGCGCTCGGTCGGGTCGAGTTGAGCGCCGACAGGGAGCTCCGGACCCTGTTCGCGAACTCCACGTTGCCCAGCCGTTCGTACACTCCGATCGCCGCCCGGTACGCCCTGGCCGCCTGGTCCGGACGACCCTGAGCGGCCGCGACGGCGCCGAGCGCGTGGTGTGCCCCGCCCACCCCGGCGCCGTGCCGGATCCGCGTGAAGATCTCCAGCATGGCGCGGAAGTCCTGTTCGGCGTCGCGGTGCCGCTCTTCCTCGACGGCGAGCCAGCCCCGTTCGTGGAAGCAGTATCCGCGGAGGAACTCGTCGTCCAGCCGGTCGGCAATGTCGACGGCGCGCCTCGTCAGAGCAGCGGCCTCCGTCGGGTGGCCGGCGATCTTGTGGCCGGCAGCCAGCCCCAGGAACACGTAGCCGTGCAGTGCCGTCTCCTTCGCCGGAAGGAGTGCCGCCGCCCGCTCCAGCGTGGGAATGCTGCGCTCGGGACGACCGAGGGTGTTGTAGAGGACCCCCAGGGCGGAGCGGACCTCGATCTCCTCCTCGACCGCGTGCGACCGCTGGAACAGGCGCAGAGCCCGCAGCAGAGACTCCTCCGCCTCATCCGGACGTCCGTACGACCGCAGCGCCTCGCCCAGTCGGCGAACGGTCTGTGCCAACTCCTCCGCGTCGCCGAGTCGCTCGGCGAGAGCGACGGCCTCCCGCGCCGCAGCCAGCTCGGACTCCACCTCGCCGGCCAGCCCGAAGGAGTGCGAGACCCACCGCAACGCGCGCACCCGTCGCCGGTCGTCGCCCGCCGACGCCGCCACCTGCTCCGCGGATCGCCACAGCTGCAATCGGTAGCTGTGGTCGTCGGCCGCGGTCAGCAGCGGGTGCACCGCCTCCACCAGTGCCCACGCCTGGTTGGTGAGCCCCTCCGCGACCGCGGTCCGCAGCACGGCCAGGATGTTGTCGCGTTCATCCGCGACACCCCCGGCGGACCCGGCCCGGTCCCTTAACCAGTCCAGCTGCCGGATCAGGCAGGCGGCACGGTCACCGGCCGTCTCCTGCCGCTCCATCATCTCTCCGGCGAACAGCCGCAGGAGGTCGTGCAGCCGGTAGCTCGACGGTGTCGGCGCCTCGATCAGGAAGGCGTCCACCAGCCGGTCCAGGGCGTCCCGCACCACGGACGAATCGAGCCCGCACCGACGCGCCGCCGACTGGAGCCCGAACAGCACACCCGGATGCGACCCGGCTCGTCGGAACACCAGCCGGTCCACGTCGTTCAACTCCTCGTACGTGGACTGGAAGGCCGACCTGATCGTCCGGTCGCCCAGCCGTAGCTCGTCGAGCCGGCGGCTCTCGTCCGCCAGCCGGTCGGCCAGGGCCGACGGGGTCCAGCCGGGTCGGGCCCGGAGCCGGGATCCGACGATGCGCAGCGCGAGCGGCAGCCCCGCGCAGAACTCGACCAGCCGTCGGGCGCCCGAGGGGTCCGCGGCGACCCGGTCCGCGCCGACCGTCGCGGTCAGCAGTTCGAGCGCCTGCCCGGACGGCAGCGCGCCGAGGGTCAGGACGGCGCCCCCCGGCAGGTCGGCGATCAACCGGCGACTCGTGACCAGGGTGAGACAGCCCGAACCCGCCGCGATCAGCGGCCGTACCTGCGCCGTGTCGCACGCATCGTCGAGTACGACGAGTAGCCGGCGGTCCGCGACCACGGACCGGAAGCGTGACGACAGCTCCTCCAGCGTGCCCCGCCGTTCCTCCACGTCGCGGCCGAGCGCCCTGAGCATCCGGATCAACGCTTCCTGCGCCGGCACGGGATCGGGGCCGGCGCCGCCCAGGGCGACGTACAACTGGCCGTCCGGGAACCGCTCGCGGACCCGATGGGCGTAGAACACGGCCAGCGCCGACTTTCCCGTGCCCGCCGCCGCGG
Source organism: Micromonospora sp. ZG13 (assembly GCF_059359355.1). Classification (NCBI taxonomy): domain Bacteria; kingdom Bacillati; phylum Actinomycetota; class Actinomycetes; order Micromonosporales; family Micromonosporaceae; genus Micromonospora; species Micromonospora sp. ZG13. Next base: position 154,025 of record NZ_JCADBQ010000006.1, on the reverse strand, counting down.
AAATGCTGACGACCTGTGCGCCGTCCGCGACCAGTTCCTCGACGGTGGCCAGCTCCGTCTCCCGGCCGGTGAGGCGCGGCGCGACCGGAAGCTCGCTCGGCGGTGACGGGGCTTGCGCCGGCGGGAGAGCGGGTGACGTGGAAGGGTGGTCGACCTGTCCCAGCCGGTGCTGCCACAGAGCGAGGCCGACCCCGGCGAGGGCCAGCGCGGCGACCGTGGGCCAGGCCAGCCAGCCGTACGCCGCGACCGGTTCGGGCAGTTCACCGCCGGTCGCGACGTTGACCACGACGGCCAGCACGACCGAGAGCAGACTCGACACCGTCACCAGCAGCAGGGCCACATTCCGGCGACGGTCGCGTTTCCTGTCCGGGGGGACCCGGGCCGGACCACCGTGCCACCTGTCGTCGCTCAACCGACCGGCGCCCTGGCCGCGTCGGGCAAGGCGAGGACCACGCCACCACCCGAAGCCATCGACACCCAGAGACCGCTTGGCATGCGGCCATGATGCCAGCTCCGGTCGACCGGAGAGGTACCCGCGCCAGGGCCGTCTCGCCCGGTCGGGACGACCGGTTGAAGCGTGAGCGATGGCCTGGCGTCATCGCCGATAGTGAGCCAAACGGCCGCTCCCCGACCTGGCCCGAGGCGAATCGCCGCGACGACAGGCCGATGCCGCGCCGAGCGCTACGTCGGCCGGCCGGCGGTATCAGTGAACCAAGGACGAATGGGTGTTGGCTCTCTCCGGGCACGAGAATGCACCATCGGCTCAGGACGTGATCGAAGGACGGCTCATCCAGATCGGGCTGCGCGCCCTCGACGCCGGCACCAACGTCGTAATCGACTTCGGCCTCCGGAGCCGCGACGAGCGCTCCGCCCTACGCCAGGCCGCAGCGGAACTCGACACAACCGTGCACATGCGGTACTTCAAACTTCCCCTGCTGAACAGCGCAGACGACTCGATCAGCGTCAAGCCGACGCTCCACACACGACGCGGCCCATGTTCGACGAAGAACGACGAGGTCAGCCGGGCCGACTGACTGCACCCACGCCCTGTACGTGGGCCCGGCTGCCGGCGCGATCACCGGCGACCCCGGCGCCTGCGTCGGCCATCGGCGACGCGGTTCCGGATACGGTGTGGCTCTGGACCGGGCCGTCCGGCTGGCATGTCGAGAGCCTGCTGTCCGGTCGGCACCAGGCAGCCGTCGGTGCAGCGGGTGGCGGACAACAGGACAGCGTGAGCGAGGTCCTCGATGGCCCGGGTGGGCCGGTTGCCCACCCCCAGGCGCGACGGCCCGCGCTGGAGGGTCGGAAGCCCACACGTGCGGGTATTGACGTAGATCATTGGTATGGGTGAGGGTATCCAGACGGCCGATTGCCACACCACTGGTCAGTTCGGTGCTGAGGTCGTCGTCCGCCTCAGTCCTGGCAGGCCCCAGGCCGGCCGGCGCCTCTCATGCGAAGGAGCCCACCCCCCATGGGGCTTACGCCAACGCCAATCCGCAAGGTCGCCATTGGTGCGACCCTCGCCGCAACCGTCGCAGCCCTCACCGGCATCGGTATCGTCGCCGCGCCGAGCAGCAGCGCCGCGGTCGGCTGCGGCGTGCTCTTCGATGACTTCAACTACTCATCCCGTACGGACGCGGCCCTTGGCCAGCGGGGCTGGCGCATCCGGAGCAGTCCCGGCGGCCCGGGCGTGAGTGGTGCGCGCTGGCTCGCTGACAACGTGTCGTTCCCGACCGTCGACGGGCAGAAGGTCGCCCAGTTGAGAGCGGTCACCGACGGCACCGCGGGCGGTACGTCGCACGCCGAGTTCTCGCAGAGCAACCGCCGCTTCTTCGAGGGCACCTACCTCGCCCGGATAAAGTTCGCCGACGCCCCGGTCAGCGGCCCGGACGGCGATCACGTGAACCAGACCTTCTACGCCATCTCCCCGCTTGCCGCTCCGCGCGACCCGATGTACTCCGAGCTGGACTTCTCCGAGTACCTGCCCAACGGCGGCTGGGGTGAGCCGGGCCCGATCAACTACCAGACCAGCTGGTACACCTACGTGGCCGATCCGTGGTACGCCGACAACCAGCACAGCAAGCAGGCCGGCAGCATCAACGGCTGGCACGACGTCATGGCGACGGTCTCCGGTGGTCACGTGAAGTACTACATCGACGGCGCGCTGGTCGGTGACCACTCAGGCAAGTTCTACCCGCGGCAGAACATGTCGATCGACTTCAACCAGTGGTTCATCGACCTGACGGGGCACACGGGGGTCGGCACCAGCACCTGGATCCAGTCGGTCGACTACGTGTACCACGCCAAGAAGCAGGTGCTGAGCCCGACGCAGGCGGCTGCGGCGATCAACGGGTACCGGTCCGGAGGCACCGTGCACGTCGACAGCGTCGTCACCACCAACGACTGCGACCCCGGCGTACCCCCAGGCACCAACCCGCCGACGACCCCGCCGGTCGGCGCGACGATGCTGCAGTCCAACTTCAGCGGTCGCTGCATCGACATCCCGGGCGGCAACCCGGTCGACGGAGCCCGCCTCCAGATGTTCGACTGCAACGGTAGCGCCGCGCAGAGCTGGGCGTTCCACGGTGACGGCACGCTGCGGGCGATGGGCAAGTGCATGGACCCGGCCGGTGGCGCCCTCGCCAACGGCACGCCGATCCAGCTGACCGCCTGCAACACCAACCCGGTGCAGCGATTCACCCTCACCTCCGCCCGGACCCTGGTGAACGTCTCCTCCGGCCGATGCGTGGACATCAAGGACTGGGTCGGTAGCAACGGCGCCGCGCTGCAACTGTGGGACTGCGCCGGCACCGCCAACCAGATCTGGGGCAAGCTCTGACCGGATGACAGCAAGAAGAAGGCCCGCACCGGCTCGGTGCGGGCCTTCTTCTTGTGCGCGGAGGTTCGACCCCGGCCCCAGAGCGACCACCGCAGCCGTACGTCCCTGGCCGAGCAGCCGTGCGAGTTCGCGTGGTTGGGCGGTGAGCTGCGCGGCGTCGTGCCCCCACCCGCTCGCGTTCGTGCGACAGGGCTGGCGTGCCGAGCGGCTCACCGGCACCATCATCGACCAGCAGCTCGGACCACCAGTCGGCGATGGGGGCGGGCTTGAAAACCGACCCGCACGCCCCCCACATACCACAGGTACGGTGCGCTCGCCTGCAACAACCACCGGCTCGGGTACAGCGGCCGCCTCTGCTGGTGGTGAGCAGGTCCGCCAACCGGTACGCCCATCGCGTGTCCCGGTCGGCAGCCGGGGCCCCGCCGCTCTGGCGGGTCTGCACCGATCGGATGGGTGGCACGACCGACCTGTAGCCGTTCAGCCGCAGGTAGTCGCCATGGTGGTAAGCAGCGTGCTGGCGGGCGCCAAGGATCGAATCTGCGTACATCACCGCCGGCCGCCCTCGCCCGTCGCGGGCGTCCACGTCGGCACTCGCCAGCAGGAGCGTGTAGCCACCACACGGAGCCCCTGCCTCGCTGAACCTCAGTCCCGCGGTCCCGGGTCGAGCATCCAGTGCTCCGTCGTGGTCCAGCCGAGCAGCCGTCGGCCGGTGCCCGCCCTGCCGTCCGCGTCGAACTTTCCACCGCTGATCACGTGCGCGAGTCCGGTCACGGCCGGCGCTAGCCGGGTTCGCACGTGGTCTGGCTGGGTGGCCAACCGCTTCTCGGCGTAGGCCGCGAAGGCCTTCTGCCCCTCCCAGGAGGACAGCGACAGGAAGAACAGCATTTGCCGCCACGCGTACGCGGTGTTCTTGACGGTGCCCAGCGGCCGAGGGTTGTGGTGGATACGCGCCGTCAGCCGCAGCACCGTATCCATGCACCGCTTCGCTAGGTGCGTCGAGGGCAGGTCGATGCCGAGCTCGGCGATCGTGGCCAGGTTGTGCGTGGTCATAATCTGCGCCTGCTCGATGATGATCCCGTTGGCCGCGACGTTCAACCACGACCGCTTACCGGAGGCGCCGGCCCGGTCGCGGCACAGGTGATCGAAGGCGTCCGAGGTCCGAGTACGCCGGATCAGCCGCCTGCTGGTGTCGTCGATCGCGGCGATGGCCGGGTAGTCGATGTCGTAGTACCGCGCGTACAGGCTGTCCGCGAGCCGCCGGCCAGCGAGTTTGGCCGCCTGGAGGAACTTCGCTGAGAACGTGCCCATGAAGATGTCGGCCGCGAGCTCCTCGACCCACGGCAGCTGCAGGCTCGCCTGCTTCGACAGCGTCGACAGTTCCCCGACGAGCGGGTTGGGCAAGACCGTGGCCGGGAACCCGCAGACCGCGGCGGAGGCCAGCCGGACCAGGGTGCGACGCGCCTGGTTGCGGGTGTCGCTGGTGTCGGTCCGGGCGGACGCGACCGCCTGGACCCAGGGCAGCTCGGCCACGCGCACCTGGTGCTGCAGGTTCAGCAGCAACAGGGACCGGCGATTCCGGAAGGCACGGTACGTGGCGTCCATCAGAATGCGCAGGGCCGGGTCCGGGTACGCCGAAGCCGCAGTCGCCGCCGCCAACCGCGGGGTGAGCCGTGCCAGCTCCTCCGCCGAGGCGATGACGCCGCGGTCGATCAGCTGCTCCAGGGTTCCGGCGGCGGCGCGGGTGACGACGCGGGCGACGGGGCGTGGTGTCGGCCAGCCCGCCACCACACCCTCCGGGTGGGCCTCGTCAGCGTCGACTGGGCGTAGCACGTGGTCGACGTCGCCGATCCCGATGTCCTGAGGTAGGCCGGCCAGCCGGGCGGCGACCAACTGCGCCAGCTGATGGTGGCGGGGCCGCGCCGCCTCGCGGGCCTGCTGCTCGCGTAGCGCGGTGTGCTCGGGGCTGCCCGGCTGGCCGCGCTTGCGCAGCATCGCATCCACCGCGCTTTGGACCAGGCCACGCTCCCGTGGCGTCAGCTCCGCTCCGGCCACGCGTCGCTCCAGCGCAGTTCGCAGTACGCCGATGCTGCCCTTCGGGTTGCGATGCTTGCTGCAGAGGGTGTGCTCGGCGGTGAGCTGCTGGTAGCGGGCCAGCAGCTGCACGGCTCGCGGCAGCCAGCCGTCCAGCGTCACCGCGCCGATCCGGCCGCCGTCACGGGTCTCGCACCACAACGTCAGCAACTCGTCGGCGAACGGATTCCACACCGTCAGCGCCTCGCGCATCGTCTCGATCTGCGCATTCGGCTGCCGCTGCTCCAGGATCCAGCGCACGTCGCCCGCCGTCTGCCGATACACGACGTCCGGGTCGTCGGCGCGCTGATCGCTCGGAGCCGGGGTGAACCGCAGCCGTTCGGCGAACGGTGCGATCTCCTCCAGAACGCCCAAGGCGGCGTCGCGCCCGCCAGCTCGCAGCAACCACGCCACCACCGGCAGCGCCGTCTCCTCCGCGTACTCCACCCGGTAGCGGCCGCTGTCGAGCAGCTCGCCCAGCTCTTCCAATCCCGCGTCGGTCAACCAGAACCAAAACAACGCCCGGCGGTCGGCGGGCAGGCCCAGCCGCTGCGCCCGGTCGGTCTCGTCCGGGCGCAGCGGACCGCCCGCCGCCGGCTCCCCGGTCGCGAACCCACCGTGGACCACCTGCGGCGTCACCCATGCCGGCAGACCTCTCACCGGGGTACGCGAACCGATGTCCAGCCCTCCCCCGGCCATCCCGTCCACGACCTGCTGCCAGCGGCGTACCCGCAGCTCCGCCCGCTGACGGGTGGCCTCGTCCTCATGCGTCCCGGCGGTCGTCAGGGCACGCGCCAGCTGGCCCAGGGGGAAGCCCACGCCGACGCGGATGTCGTTGTCGCTCACGCCAGCGTGGCGGGCCCCGCCCCCGCGCCCTCCGGGATGCAAGCCCGGTGCTCTCCTCACTGAGCTACACGCTGATGCCGCGAGACACTACGCAAGTCACCGCCGCATACGCACCCGAGATCCGAAGCAGCGAGAACCCACCGTCGCAATCCAACTCTCGCCAATGCTGATGGCGGAGGCGGAGGCTGTGGCGGTCCACGTTTCTCGGCGACCGGACGGGCTAACCCCCGACCCCGTCCTGCCTCTGGTCAGCGTGGAACCGCCGAAGCGTGGTGGCGCTACCCCGCGTTGTCCAGCATCCTGGTCGCCGTGCTCGTCGTGCAACGTGTCCGGGTCCGCTGGGGTGCCCACGCCCGCGGGTCGACGCACGCTGTGCGAACGTCGGTTGGTCGCGGAGGTGTTTGAACTTCCGCCGCTACCGGCGGGCGAGATGCTCGTCGTGCACGATGTTCTGGCTGACGAGGCTGACGGCTACCGGTCTGCGTCGTCCGTCGGTTCGGGGGTCCGAAACGCAATCGGAACGCGGCACCCAGGCGATCCGGCCTGGCCGGAACGCCACGGCCCGGCCGTCCGGCAGCCACGACCGGAGTACGGTGCCGGTCGCGGCTGCCGGGCGACAGCGTCAGCGCTGCGGCAGTGGCCTGACCAGGGTCGGTGCGCCCGGCGCCGGGACGACCGCCGGTACCCTGGCGGCGGTGGCGGTCCGCGCCGCGACGGCGCTCTCACCGACCAGTGCCGTGTTCAGGAACCTCCCGACCGCCTCGCCGATCGGGTCCGGCGCGCCGGGCAGCGCGTAGTGCGTCACGTTCTGGGCGAGGCTCACCTGCCGCCGACCGTCCGGGGTGTGCAGCGAGATGGTGCTGTGTCCGAAGACCAGGCCGTCGTGCCCCCAGACGTCGCCGGTGGGCCAGGTCATCCGGTAGAGGCCGAGCCCGTAGCCGGCGGCCTCCGGCTGGGCCGGATCGAACGGCACGGTGGTCTTCATCGCGGCCAGTTGAGCCGGGCGGAGCAGCCGGCCACCGAGCAGCGCCCGGAAGAAGGTGTTCAGGTCGGCCATGGTCGAGACGAGCGCCCCGGCCGTCCAGGCCCAGGACATGTTGCTGACGCTGAAATCGCGCAGCTCGCCCTCGTACCACGGGACGTAGCCCCTGCTGTGCGGGCCGGCGATCCGGGGACGCACGCCGGGGAAGTACGTCTGCCGCAGCCCGAGCGGCCGGAGGATCCGCCGGTGCACCTCGTCGGTGGCAGACCGGCGGGTGACCCGCTCGATGATCAGCCCAGCCAGGATGTAGTTGGTGTTCGAGTAGGAGAAGGCCGCGCCCGGTGCCCCGGTCGACGGCTGACCGAGGCCGGCCCGGACGAGTTGGCGCGGCGTGAACGTGGTGGACCGGTGCCGCTCGATGTCCTCCGGGGTGGCGAAGATGACGTGGTCGTAGTCGCTGATCCCGCTGGTGTGATCGAGCAACATCCGGACGGTCACCCCGGCGACCGCGAACTCCGGAAGGTACCGGCCGATCGGGGCGTCCAGCGCGATCCGGCGCTCACCGACGAGTTGCAGCAGCGTGGCGGCCACGAAGGTCTTGGTGATGCTGCCGACCCGGTGCTGGAACCCGGGCAGCACCGGTCGACCGGTCGTCACGTCGGCCACCCCGCTGGCGCCCCGCCACCGGTCCCGTCCGTCGCGCGCCTCGGCGAACACACCGGGCATGCCGGCCTCGGTGATCGCGCGAAGGTCGGCGGTGAGCGCCGCGTCCGGCAGCGACCCGGCGGGCGGACGGCCGGCCGCGAGTGCCGGGCCGGCACCGGCCAGCAGGGGCGTCGCGAGTGCCGTACCGGTGGTGGCCAGCAGGAAACTGCGGCGTGACAGGTGCATGTCGCCTCCCGTGTGACGTAACTGCTGCTGATGGTGCCACGGGGCGCCAACCGGAAACGTCGGTCTATGGACCCATATCGGCCTCCCCACCGGGGATGACCCGGGGCCAGGTCGCCGAGGAGGGTGATCGATCCGTGCTCGCTGCGGCGAACGATGGGCATTGCCTGCGGGCGATACAGCGAATGGGGCACTGGATCCGCCCGCGAAGTGCGTAACGGCGTGGTCAACCCCGGTCCCAGGCAGCGACGAGTCGGCTCATGGGGGCGGGCATCGGGTCATGAGGGAACCATGGCGCGGTCGGTGGTGTGTTGGGTGGCGTCGCGGACCTCGCCGACGAGCTCCTCCACGATGTCCTCGAGCGCGGCCAGGCCGAGGATCTGGCCGGTCGGGTCGACGACGGTGGCGAGGTGGGCGCCGCGATGTTGCATGACGGTGAGCGCGTCGCGCAGGGGCTTGGTGGCGTCGAGGGTCGCGAGCGGGCGGATCAGCCCGGGGTCGAGAGGCTCGTCGTGCTGTTCCGTTGGCAGTCCGAGGATGTCCTTGACGTGGACGTACCCGGTGAGCCCACCCTGCGGGTCGGTGAGCGGGAAACGGGAGTATCCGGTTGCCGCGCACTGGCGTTCGAGCTCCGCGGCGGTGGTGTCCTGGGGCAGGGTGATGAGTGAGGCCAGTGGGAGCGCAACGGTGGCGGCGGTCTGGTCGTTGAAGGACAGCGCGCCGGTGAGCAGGTCGTGCTCCTGCTGGTCGATCAGTCCTTCCTGACGGGACTGGGCGATGAAGCCGGCGATTTCCTCGTTGGTGAAGGTGGAGGTCACCTCGTCCTTCGGAGTGACGCGGAGAAGCCGCAGGACGGCGTTGGCGATCTGGTTGAGCAGCCAGATCAGCGGACGCAGGACGGTGACGATGCCGTAGAGCACAGGCCCGAGGACCAGGGCGGAGCGTTCGGGACCAGCGAGCGCGATGTTCTTGGGCACCATCTCGCCGAGCACCATGTGCAGGAACACCACGATCGCCAGGGCAATGGTGAACGCGATGGGATGCAGCAGCGCCTCGGGTACGCCAGCGGCGGCGAAGGGCTTCTCCAGCAGGTGCGCCACGGCGGGTTCGCCGATCGCGCCGAGGCCGAGGGAGCAGACGGTGATGCCGAGTTGCGCGCCGGCCATCATCAGGGAGACGTTCTCCATCGCCCGCAGGGTGATCCGGGCGATGGACGAACCGGCCGCGACGCGCGGTTCGATCTGCGTACGGCGGGCGGAGATCAGGGCGAACTCCGCCCCGACGAAGAAGGCGTTACCGGCCAGCAGCGCCACGGCCAGCAGGATCGCGGTGAGGTCGCTCATGACCGGGCTTCCTCGCTCGGGTGGTTGTCGGTACGACGCAGGGTGAGCCGGTCGACCCGGCGGCCGTCGAGCCGGGTGACGGTGAGTTCGGCGTGGGTCGGGGTCGGCAGACCGTCCGGGTCGGAATGGTTCCGGTCGGCGACGGGCACGGTGATGGTGTCGCCGACCTGCGGGAAGCGGCCGAGGTGCTCGGTCACGAGGCCGCCGAGGGTGTCGGTGTCCCGCGCTTCCGGCAGGTCGAGGCCGATCAGCCGGGACGCCTCGTCGGGGCGCAGCAGGCCGGACAGGGTCCATGTCCCGTCGGCGGCGCGGTGGTGGCGACGGTGGGGGGCGTCCTGCTCGTCGGCGATTTCACCGACGATCTCCTCGACGAGGTCCTCCAGCGTGACGATGCCGGCCGTGCCGCCGTACTCGTCGACGACGGCCGCCATCTGTAGTCCCTGCTCGCGCAGGACAGCCAGCAGCGGGTCCAGCGGCATGGTCTCGGGCACCTCGGGCAGGCCAGACATGATCGTCCGGACCGGCTGCGTGGACCGCTGTGCCGTGGGCACTGCGAGGGCGTGCTTGAAGTGCACCGCGCCGACGACGTCGTCGACGCCGGTGCCGGTGGCCGGGAATCGGGCGTGCCCGGTGCCGGCGGCGAGGGCCAGGACCTCCGCTGCGGGCGCGTCGGCGGAGACGAACCGCACGCGGGTACGCGGGGTCATGACGTCGGCCGCCGTACGCTCGCCGAAGTCGATCGAACGCGCGACCAGTTCGGCGGTCCGCGCGTCGAGGGTGCCCTCGCGGCCCGATCGGCTGACCAGCGAGGCGAGTTCCTGCGGGGACCGCGCCGAGGCCAGCTCCTCGGTCGGTTCGACGCCCATCAGGCGCAGGATCCGGTTGGCGGTGCCGTTGAGGAAACGGATCAGCGGGCCGGCGCCGGTGGTGAAGCCGCGCTGCGCCCCGGCGACGGCGCGGCCGACGCGCAGCGGTTCGGAGATCGCCCAGTTCTTCGGTACGAGTTCACCGAAGACCATCTGGAAGCCCGTCGCCAGAGCCAGCGCCAGCGTCACCGACACCGCGGTCACCGCGGAGTCGGACAGGCCGGTGAGCCCGAGCGGGCCGCGCAGCAGCGTGGCCAGGGACGGCTCGGCCAGGAACCCGACGACCAGACTGGTCACCGTGATGCCCAGTTGCGCCCCGGACAACTGGGTGGACAACGTTCGCAACCCCGCCAGTAGTCCGGCGGCGCGGCGGTCGCCGTCCTGCGCCCGGCGCTCGACCGTCGCCCGGTCGACCGTGACGAAGGCGAACTCCGCGGCCACGAACAGCGCATTCGCCGCGATCAGCAGGACCGCGACGGCCAGCAACAGCCACTCGGTCACCAGCACGCCACCTTCCGGACCTCGGATTGGTTAGGACTGGGAGGCTCACCGTCGCGGGACATGCCGGCCAGGTTAGGCAGGCATTCTGAGACGTTTCTGTGTGCTCACCGCCACGCCGGAGCTGGGGAACACCGCGCGGTGAGAGGTCGCGCTTCGCCTGAAGGCGAGCAGGCGTCGGCTGCCCGTTGCGCCAGATCGTTGGTGTAGACGGCACCCGACCGCCGATCCGGTGGTGCTCCGGGGGGGGGCCGGTAGAGGGAGGCGTCAAACAGGCCGTGGTGGCTATGGCGTGCAGGTCACGCTGGTGTTCGTGTTGGTGTTGGTGAACACGGCACCACCCAGGAGTAACGGTGCGGATGCACTCAGCTACTTCTCAGGTGGCGTTGGTATTTTCCCGGCGCTGTAATTTCCATTATGGACGTCGCTGATCTCGTTGCGGCACAAGGGTTCTATGTGGAAGTTCCACCGGATCTGCGGTTGTCGCGCGTTCGGTGGTCGTCGAGGGAGAGGTTCGTGGTGTTCAAGAAGATGCTGGGCGCGTTCGGGGTGGGCGGCCCCAGCGTCGATACGGTCCTGTCCAATCCGAGCACCCGCCCTGGCCTGATGCTGGGCGGGCAGGTGAACCTGACCGGCGGCAGCCACGATGTGGAGATCGACCACATCACTGTCGGCCTGGTCACCCGGGTGGAGATGGAGGGCGTGGAGGAGGAGTACGACGCCCTCGTCGAGTTCCATCGCGTTCAGGTGGCGGGTGGCCTGCACCTGCGCGAGGGGCAGCGGCTGTCCTTGCCGTTCCAGGTGGCGATGCCGTGGGAGACCCCGGTGACCGACCTGCACGGGCAGCACCTGCACGGCATGACCATGGGCCTGCGCACCGAGGTGGCCATCCGTGGCGCCGTCGACAAGGGCGACCTCGACCCGGTGTCCGTGCACCCACTGCCGGTGCAGGAACGCATCCTGGAGGCCTTCGGCCGGCTCGGCTTCGGGTTCAAGGGCGCCGACCTGGAGCGCGGGCACATCTCGGGCCTGTACCAGGGTCTGCCGTTCTACCAGGAGATTGAGTACTACGCCGCCCCGCAGTACGCCCACGCCGTCAACGAGGTCGAGCTGACCTTCGTCGCAAACGAGCACGCCGTGGACGTCGTGCTCGAGTTCGACAAGCGCGGCGGATTGTTCACCGGCGGCCACGACTCGTTCGGCCGCTACCACGCCGCGCACGCCGACGCCGACCGCGTCGACTGGGCCGCGCAGGTCGACGGCTGGGTCCGGCAGGCCCTCGACGGCTACCAGAGCCTGCACGGCGGCCACGGCTACGCCCCGCCCGCCCAGGGCTACGGCGCGCCGGGCTACCCGCCTCCGCCGCCCGGCTACGGGCACGCCGCATACGGCCACCCAGGCGGCCACTACAAGGAGGAACACCACGAGCGGCACGGTGGCCCCGGCATGGGTGCCGTCGCCGCAGGCGTGGTCGGCGGCGCCGCGCTCGGCTTCGCCGGCGGCATGGTCGCCGACGAGGTCTTCGACTCCTTCGGCGACGACGAGGGCGACGACGAGGAGGCGTGAACCGCCCGTGTCCACAGTGGATACACGCACCCGCTCCATGATCTAATTCAGCAGGTTTGTCCATAGCCAGTCGGATTGCCCGACCGGCACTTCGAAGGAGTGTGCATGCCCGTCACCGCCGACCTCACCAAGCTGGTCGACAAGGCCTACCAGGACAAGACCCTCACCGAGATCGTCGACGCCCCGGTGTCCGCCCTCGCCGGGGTCAGCGACGGCGACGCCAAGCTGCTCAAGGACGCCTTCAACATCACCACCGTCGGCGACCTCGGCCGCAACCCGTACTTCCGCACCGCCAACGCCCTGGTCGCCCTCGCCGGCGGCAAGTAGTTCCCTCGCGGCGTGGTGCCGGGCTTCCGGCGCCACGCCGCATGGTGTGGGTGTGCGCTACCGGCCTGGCCGTCGCCTCGGGCTTCGCGTCCCACGTGCGGCAAGCACGCCCTGGCGCGAGCCGAACCGACGGCTGCGCAGGCGGTCGGATTCGGACTCAGGTGGCCAGGACAGCGACGATCGCGAGGTAGTTGCCCGGCAGCAGGACACCCTCGAAGCCCACTCGACCCCAGCCGCGAGGTTGGCGACCAGCATGCCGGCGAGGACGACGGCGGTCATGAACACACCCGCGGCAATAACGAAGAGCTCAGCCAGGATCAACTTGCAGGCGCCAGTATCAGCCGGGCGGAGGCGGACACTCGAGGACTGCGATCGAGTTTCCGGCGGACAGCCGCAGGTGCGGATGTCCGGAGAAGATCTGAACTGCCTCATCGTGCGAGTCCGCCTCCACGATGGTGTAGCCAGTCATGGCGTCGGTAAAATCCTCGACCCCCTGCGCCGTGACCAGCCTCTTCGCGTTCAACGGAGCGCCGGGATCGATGAGAGCTTTCTCGTTGGCCTGCGCCCATGACGCCCAGGCGTGGATGAACTCGGTTTGCTGCTGTTCGGTGAGTTCGGCCCTGCTGACCTCATCAGCCGCGCCGTTGAAGAGTGCAAGGAATCTACCCATCCCCGCATGGTACTGGCGTCCTGCTCATGCCGCCGATCCTTGATCACGATCCCCGGTTGGAGTACTAAGCGCACCCGGGTGGCGGACTGCTTGTCGGTCAAGCGCGCCCGAGAGATGGAGGCCCTCGGCTTCCTGCAAATCAGCATGGCCTCGACCGAGAAGGTCTCCTGGAACGGCGGATTCGGCATCGTCAGCTGACCCACTCTCCCGCAGTCTCCTGCGGCGCCCTCACTACACCGTGAGTTCGGTACAGCTCATTAACCGACGTCCCGTCTCGGCATCGGGACGTGGCGGACGCGAAGCCAGCAGCAACCTCAAGGACACCCCTGACTTCATCGCCGACCGCCCATCTGTGTCCGGATCGCTGCCCGTACCTGAAGGGCGGCGGCTCGACCAGGCAGCAGTCGGTATCACGCTAACGGCTCTCGAAGTGTTGCTACCGGCGCCTTTCCTCAGAGGTCGCGGCCGGACCGAGTGCCAGCGGCCTTTGCGCCGGTCGGGACGAGATGGGCTTAGCAATCCTCACGAAATGATGTTGGGCGTATCCTCAGAACGTAAGAATCGTTCTGTCTGAACGTGAGGAGGGCGAGTACGTGCACGTCCTCTGCTCCGACGAGCCGGCCCAGGTGCAGTCATACATCGGCATCATGAGCCGATTCGTGGCGGGCCTCCCCTGGCGGAAGCTGAGCGCGCATGATTTCGTTGTCGGCCAAGGGTTTGGCGACCGGTGAGATTCAGGCCCACCCCGGCTGAGGTGTATGGCGCGGACGTGTTCGGGCAACGATTCCGTCGATCAGTGACAAGGTCTTCATGCAGATGTGGCGCAAATCGGCGCGTCGCGTGTCAGCGTTACGGTCGGGCAGCACGTCCACCAGCCGCCGTGTTTGAGCATCGATCAGCACGGGCGCGTAGCGGCTGCGTCGCCGCAGCGCGAAATCATCCACGCCCAGAGGCGCGGCATACGGTATCCGCAGCAGCGCCCGGATCGGGGAATGCCGCGACAGCGGCACCGCCAGCGCCGACAGGAGTAGCGGCCACCTCAGGTCACCAGGCCCCGACGGTACGCATACACCACGGCTTGCACCCGGTCGCGCAGGTCGAGCTTGGTGAGGATGCGGGACACGTACGTCTTGACCGTCTCCTGGCTGATCACCAGGGCCGCGGCGATCTCGCTGTTGGACAGGCCCTCCGCGATGAGGCGGAGCACCTCCGTCTCGCGCGGGGTCAGCGCGCCGCTGTTCGGGTCGCCTTCGGCCGGTCGGATGCGGGCCGCGTAGCGGCCCACCAGCTGCCGGGTCACCTCTGGGGCCAGCAGCGCGGCGCCCGTCGCGACTGTGCGGATGCCGTGGAGCAGTTGCGCCGGTGGGGCGTCCTTGAGCAGGAAGCCGCTGGCACCCGCACGCAGTGCCTCGTAGACGTACTCGTCGAGGTTGAACGTCGTCACCACGAGGACCTTCACCGGCTCGGGGACCCCGGCGCCGGCCAGCAGGCGGGTCGCCTCGATGCCGTCGAGCACCGGCATCCGGACGTCCATCACCACCACGTCCGGCCGCAGACGAGCGGCCAGGTCGACCCCCGCGCGCCCGTCGCCGCACTCGCCGACGATTTCCATGTCGGGCTGGGCGTCGATGATCGTCGCGAATCCGGCGCGGATCAGCTCCTGGTCGTCGCAGACCAGCACCCGGATCGGCGCGGTCACGACGGGTACCCGGCCGGGATCCGGGCCCGCACGAGGAAGCCGCCGCCGGTCTGCGCGCCAGCGCTGAAGTCGCCACCGAGGGCGGTGACCCGCTCGCGGAGCCCGGAGAGGCCGCGCCCGCTGCCGCCAGGGGACGCGCTGGCGGATCCGGAGCCGTCGGTGCTGATCTCCACGGTCGTCTCCCTTTCCCCGTGGTGAAGGCGAACTTTGGTCCGGCTGCCGTGCGCGTGCTTCAGCGCGTTCGTCAGCGCCTCCTGCACCACCCGGTACGCCGCCTCCTCGGCGCTGCCGGTGGCCGTCGTCGGCGTGCCCTCCCGGACGAACTCGACCGGCTGCCCGGCCTGCCGGGAATGGTCGACGAGGGTGTCCAGGTCGCCGACGGACGGCGTACGAGGGTCGCCTGCGTTGTGATCCGGGTTGAGCAGGTCGAGCAGCTGCCGCAGGTCGCCGACGGCCCGGCGGCCGGTGCCGGTGATCGCGGTCAAGGCCTGGTCCAGCTTGTCCGGGGCGCCCGTCAGGTAGCGCGCCGCCTCGGCCTGCACGACCATCGCCGTCACGTGGTGGGTGACGACGTCGTGCAGCTCCCGGGCGATGCGCGTGCGCTCCGCAGTGCGGGTGGCCTGCTCGACATGGCGGCGGCGTTCCGCCTCGGCGGCCCGGTTCTGGCGCAGCCACGCCCCGATGCCCCACGCGAGCGCCAGCAACAGGTAGAAGGTGGTGAACCCGGCGACGCCCTCACCGGATCCGAGCCGGTCGAGGGAGATCGCCAGGGGCACGTACGCCGCCGAGGCGAGACCCGCGACGACCCAGCGGTGCCGCTCCAGGTGGGCGCCGGCGCTGATGAGCGCGATGGCCAGTCCCGTACCCGCGATGGTGTGGTAGCCGCGGAGCTGGTCGATCGCGAAGCCGAGCGACACCAGCCCGAGGCAGACGGCCGGCCACCGACGGCGTACGGCCAGCGGCAGGCACTCCAGGGCGACGACGCCGACGGTCAGCGCGTCGTACGGGCGGTCCGGGAGGTCACCGAGCTGCGTACCCTGCCGCTCCAGGGCCGGGACCACCGCCGCGACGGCCAAGGCCAGCGCGAACGGGAGGTCCCGGACCGTGATCGGCCACTGCCGCCACAGATCCGGGAGCCTCCGGAACTTGCTCACTGGGACACCGTAGCGGTTGCCGGGGCCTGAGCCTTGCGACCGTGGCGCGGGACGATGCGCCCGCGGCGCTTGGCCAGCCACAGGAACACCACGGTCAGCACCACGCCGGCCAGCACCGCGTACAGGCTGCCCTCCGGCCCGAAAGCGCCGCCACTGAGCGCGACCGGCCCCGACGTCGAGGCCTCAAGCAGCCCCTTCGACTCGCCGTTACCCGACACGGCGACGCTGAAGATGCCGCCGGCGGCGAAATTCCAGCCGAAGTGCAGGCCGATCGGGACCCACAGGTTCCGGGTGGCGGCGTAACAGGCGGCCAGCATGAACCCGGCCTCGATCGCGATGGCGGTCGCCCCCCACAGGCTGGCGTCCGGGTTCACCAGGTGCATCGCGCCGAACACCACGCCGGTCAGGGCGAGAGCTACCCAGGTGCCCGTACGCTCCTCGATGATCCGGAACAGCACCCCCCGGAACAGCAGCTCCTCGGCGACCGCGATGGCCGCCATGAGCCCGAGCAGACCCAGCGCTCGCGTCGGCGAACCCCAGCCCTCGACGTGGTAGCCGCCGAGGAACGCGATGTTGGCGATGACGGCCGCGAACATGGCGAAGCCGATGAGCGTCCCGCGGCCCAGCTTCCCGCCCCAACCGTCCTGGCCGAGCTCGGTCGGCTCACGGCGCTCGGTGCGCCGCACGACCAACCGATAGACGACCACGCCCAGCACCGCCGTCACAGCGCCGATCACCAAGGTGAGGAAGAAACTGCCCTCGACGGCGGCTATGCTCTGCCCGCCGACGAGAGCGACGACGGCGACGGCGAGAAGCTGTTTGACGAAGCGCATGATGACTCCTTCGCAGACCGCGACCGGAGCGCCGCGGACACAAAGAAACCTATGGAGTTCGGCCGCCACAATCGTCCCCGTGCGGTGGACACTTGCAGGTAGCTCGCATGGGGGACAAGACTCCCTCCGGAGTCCGGCAGTGGGACCTAGGTGACGTGCAGCGTGCTCATCTGAGCGGCACCGTCAGAGCCAGCCGTTGTCCCAGGCGGTGCGGAACACGTCCGCCCGGTTGGCCGGCGAGCACCATATCCACGAGCTCGCGGCAACGGCCGCTGTGGCGGTGCACAGCAGCTGCTGGCACGGCATTTGCGGGAGGCGCGGAGTGCCGGCCCGGGTGTGTGAGAGATCAGCGACGCAGCCAACGACCATTGAAGAGCAGCCGAGTGCAGCTCCGTGTCGCTCTATTACGTCCGAACTGCCGCCCCTGCGGCGGGAAAGGTGTCGCGAGTAGCCATAGTCGATACGCGCAAAGTCGGTACCGTCGATCGCGGCCTGGAACACAGCCGTCCAACGCTGCCACCAGCCGCTGCCGCCGCTCATCGATTATGTCGTTATGGCGTACGGCTGTTCCACCGATTCTTGCCCGGGCGGTCCGGCCGTGGCCGGACCGCCCGTCGGTTGGTCAGGCGCGGGTGCGCTGACGCAGCCGGGTCGAAATGACCGCGCCGACTGCCATGAGGACCGCGACGACCAGGGACGGCAGGGCGTCGGGCCGGTGCAGCAGTTCCCCCGTCGACCCGGCTTTGCCCAGTTGGTAGAGCGTGCCCAGCAGGAGGGTGGGAACGACGGCAATCAGCAGTCGCTGGTCGGCCGTCGCCACCCACAGGAAGGCGACTACCCCGACTATCACCATGGTGGCGGCAACGATCTGCGAGCTCATGTCGACCCTGCGGAAGCCTTCCGCAGGGATCAGATGCAGGGCGAGTATGCCGGCGGTGACCAGAACGGCGTTGGCCCGGGGCGTCGGCGGCACGTCCGCCGGACGCCGCAGACCCACCATGATCAAAGGCGTGGCGACAACCGGTGCCCACCACTGCGGCAGGCCGTTGAGGAACAGGTACGGGGAGATTGCGGTCGGCACCACCACCGCAGCTACCACCAGGACGGCGGCGGTGCGGGTGCGGCCCGCAACGAGCGCCACCAGCGCCGCGATCACCATGACCACGTAGATGCCCTGATCCCGCAGGACGGCCAGGGGGTCCAAGAATCCGCCGAACTGGAACGCCTCGACGAGGTCGTCCAGGCCGATGAGCGCACCCAGCGCCAGCACCGCCATGGCACCCAGGTGGATGCCCTGCCAGAGCAGTACGGCGGTGGGCCGGGCCGCGGTGCTGCCACCGTGCACCTGTAGGGCGCCCCGGATCAGCGAGGCCGTCTCCCGGACGCTGGGCCAGCGGCGGGTGGTCGGTTCCTCGCCGATCAACGTGTCGATCAGTTCGTCGGCACGTTCGCGGCGATAACCGGCCGGATAGGCCCGCAGCAGCATGCGGTAACGCTTCTCCAGAACATCAGAACTCATGCTGGTCTGATCCTCGCGATAGAAGGTTGATGGGTGCTTCCCTGCGGGAAGCTCCGGTGCGGCAGGCGATCCATGACCACCCGGGCGGCCCGGGCGAGCCGGTCGGCTTCCTCGGCGAGTACGCGGTGGCCCTCGTCGGTGAGCCGGTAGTAGCGGCGGGCACGCCCATTGACGATCTCTTCACCGTCAGCGGTGATGAGCCCCTCGCCGAGCAGCCGATCGATCACCGAGTACAGCGAGCCGGCAGCGAGTGTCACCCGCCCATCAGACAGCTCAGTCACCTGCTTGATCACGGCATACCCGTGGAGAGGGCCACCGAGTAGGGCAGCAAGGACGAAGTACGACGGTTCCCGCAGCGCGGGACGCGAAGTCGATCGCATGGTGCCGAATATACAAGCAACATGAATATCTAAGCAAGGTGACCGTATGCCCTCGCCGACCCACCTGAACGTTCCCAATAGACGCGCACGCCGGACGTCCGGGGCGCGCACCACCCCGGCACGACATCGAGTGACCGGCCTCGTGCGCGGGTCTGCCGCAGACAAGGCGCGAGGTCGGCGCCCCTCACTGCTCGGTAAATACCAGCGCAGACAACGTTCGGCAGCCGAAAGAACCGTGCTCGTCGAGTTCCGGCAGGGTGTGGCGGGTAAGAACGCGTGCGTCCTCCGGGGCGCAGGAGAAGTAGATCTTGTTGCGGGCGTTGGCCGAGGCGGCGGCGAGGAGATCTTTGGGAACTGGGCAAGGTCCTGGTGGGACAGCACGAGGGACAGCCGGCACAGCGGGCTTCGGCGAGCATGGTGTCCAGGGAGTTGGCGAGGGGTGACAAATTCCGGGTGAAAGTCGGCCCGCAGCGCCCTGGCAGAAGAAGGTCAACCGCCGCTCACGCCCGCATCCGCGCCATCGGTGAACGCGCCAACGCCACCTCCAAAACCTGAAAGTCCTGACAAAGCTGCGCTGCTACCCACGCCGCGCCACCGATCGTGCACTCCATCCTCGTCCTTCATCACCTCGAGAACGCGGTACACCGCAGTTGAAAAGGCTCCCTAGACCGGGACGAAGGTGGCGGCCAACACCCGCCAGTTGCCGTCCTCACGCACCCAAAGTCGGGTGTAGCGCAACCGCGCGGACATAGCGACACCGCCCTGAACGGCATCCACCGCAGCGACCATGCGAGTCACCCCAGTCTGACCGTCATCCTGGACGCCGAGCGACTCCTCCACCAGCCTGGTGATTCGCAGTGCACCGGAGCGATAGCTCTCCAAGTCGTCTTCCTTCGTAAAGACCGTGCCGTCCGGTCCGGCACCCACCACCTGCGGGTGCAGTAGCACGTCGAGGGACTCGACGTCGGCAGCGCGCTGGGCGGCTTGGAGTTGCCGTTCCGCGGTGCGGAGATCCATCCACCGATCCTCCGCAGCGCGCCGCAACAAGACAAGCGGGTTCGCTCGCGGCAGAACCCTGCTGGAGACCCGCCAGGACGCCGTCGCTTCCGGAACCGCCACGGACCCGGTGCCGACCTCGCGGGCACGGCGACCGCTCTCCATGCGCAGGCGACCTCGTGCACGCCCTGCGAGACGCCGAGCCGGAACACAAGCTGAAGGTCTACCGCAGCCTCGGGCTGCACCTGTCGTACGACCCGGAAACACGAACGGTGCGGGCAAGTGTTGACCTTGCCGCGCACCGTTGGGATTCGGTTCGTGTCCGAGGGGGGACTTGAACCCCGCGTAGACAGCGTTCTGACCTGCGGCGATCCTATCGACCCTGCTCAGCATGTGTCTACTCGTGGCCGCTTGTAGCCGCTTGTAGCCCTCTGTTCCCGCCCGTGATCCCGCCGGGATCACCGTTGATCTTGCCCACGCGAACGGGGCCGGCGCACCGCGCCGGCCCCGCTGCTGTACGGCTACAGTTCCACGGCTCCGTGAACCGTGTCGGCCGCGTCGACCGGGACTTCCTCCCAGCACCAGATGCTGCCCATCACCACGTACCGGCCGCGCTCGTTCGGCGCGATCCGCAGGTACGGCTCGTCCTCGCCGAGGGCGCGCCGGTCGACGACGATCACGTCACCGTCCCACCACATCGGGCAGACATCGGCGTCGAGCGCCCGGCTCAGCCTCGGCTCCGTCAGGCCGGACGTCGCGTAGACGGCTCGCCAGTGCCGGCGGGCGTGCTCCTGGTCGGTCACCACCGCGGCGGCGACGTCGCGGGTGCATTCCCACACCGCCCAGCCGCTCCAGCGGCCGATCAGCGTGCCGGCGTACGCCGACTCGAAGCGGCGGCCGCCGTCGTACGGGTACTCCAGCCACTCCCCCGCGAAGTACCCGGACTCGCCGGGTTGCAGGGCGCGGTCGAGGTCGAGCGGCGGGGCTGCCTCGGTCACGCGAGGGGCCTCAAGAGTCAGTTCCACGTGAACTCCTTCGGTCAGTCGAACAGGGTCGGGGCGGGCGGCTCGGGCAGCTCCGCCAGTTCGGGGACTTCCTGGCCGGTCTGCTCCTGCCACCAGGCCGCGAACATGCGCCGGTGGCACCACGCGTTCGGCGGCGGCACCGACAGGTCGCAGAAGCAGAGCAGGACCAGGCGCTCATCGCCGGCGACGTCGGCGATGGCCGCCAGGTCGTCGGCGATGACGTCAACGCCGGCCGCTTCCAGCCGCTCGACGTAGATGTACCGGTACGGCGCCTCGTCGAGCTTCAACATCGCGTAGCTCGGGGCGAGGACCCGCGCGTACCCGGCCAGGTCGTACGGCAGCGGGAAGCGCGGAGCGCCGACGGTCGTGCGGACCGGGGCGCCCTGATCCGGCCTGAACCGCTGGTAGCGGCTCGTGAACAGCTTCAACTCATCCTCCATGTTGAGGTGACTCGTGGTCGTTGTAGAGATGCACGATCTTCGGGACCAGCTCCTCCAGGTGCGCGGCGAGCGCATCCACGGCGGACGCGACGACCGCCGGCGGGCCGGTGATGGTCAGCAGCTCCAGCTCGGTGATCTCGTCGCCCTCGGCGACGTCGACCGCTCCCCCGTCTCCGGGCAGCGGCGGCAGCGGCATGACCGCCTTCGCCGTCACCTGCGGGATGTAGAGCCCGTCGTTGATCCTGAACACGACGCTCATGCCCCTGCTCCCATCACCAGTCGCCGCCGCCGGCACTTCGGTCCGACCCGCTCAGCGCGGGCCCGCTTCGTGCGCAGCAGTCGCCCGCAGTCCTCGCACTCCACCGGCTCTTCGTCCGGGCTGGCCGCCACCTGGTCAGGCATCGGCTACCTCCTCCCTCGCAGCCGGGCGGCGGTCGCCCGGCACCATCCGCGGTCGACGCCGAGCCGCTCCGCCACCTCGTCGGGCTGGTAGCCGTCGACCAGGTAGCGGGTGGCCAGCTTCGCCACGGCGTCGTCGACCGGAGCGGCGTCGGCGGGCGGCCGGGTGGCCGCGGGCCGGCTCCGGCGCGGCGGCAGCTCGGCTCCCGTCTCGCGCCGGGTGGCGCGGGCCCGGGCCAGTGCCCGGTCCCGCGCCGTCTCCGGTTGCGTGCCGGCCACTACCGGGCCCGCCGCCGTCGGTGCCGCAGCTACCGCCGGTACTCGACGTGCATCACCCGCAGCCGAACCCGGCGCTGGTCCGCCAGGCGGACTAGCGGGGCGGCGAGCCGGCGCACGGCGGCAACGATCCGGCGGAGCACGGCGACCAGCCCGCGGTACGCGACCCGGGCCGCCTCGACTCGCCGGGCGAGGACTTCGGCGAACTGCCGCCACACCTCGGCGACCTGCCGGCCCAGCCGCTCCAGGGCTGCCCGGATGCGGGCGACCTGCTCCGGGTCGAACTGCGGCGCGCGGACGACGGCGGGCGCGGTCACGCCGCCACCCTCGCCTCGGCGTTGGCTTCGGCCGGCGTGGGCAGCGCGACGACCGCCGTCGGCTGCTCTGCCAGCCACTCCCGGCCGACGCGCGCCAGCCGTTCGACCAGCTCGTTGCGCACCTTCTCGGCGCCCTCGGCGAACTGCTCCAGGTGGGCGACCACCCCCCGGTAGTCGGGGTCGGTCTCGGCCTTCTGCCTCGCCGACGGGAGCAGCCACCGCTCGTTGGCGGCCACCTCCATGTCGGCGACGTCGCACGCGAACGCGATGCCGCGCAGCTCGGCTGCCTTGTGGATCGCGTCGACCACGGCGGTGGCCAGGTCGCGGGCGTCCCGCTCGCGCAGGTCCAGGGCGAGGTCTTCCGCCATCGTGGTCAGCGCCGTGGTGGCCAGCTCGCGGACCGCGATGTAGCCGGGCAGGGCCGCCTTGACCTGGCGGGCCTCCTCTTCGATCTTTACGTTCCGGCTCACGCGACGTCACCTCGCGCTCCTGGGTGGCCGCAGTCAAGCATTGCGGCCGTACAGCTTGCGGGCACAGTGGCCCCCTCTCCGTTGGGTTGCTCCGGCAGCTGGGCTGCCCTGACTTCCGCGACGAGCGCCGGACCGGCGTGGGTGTCGAACACTGCGTGGAGGGCGACCCGGAAGGCCGCCGGCCCGAGCGGGACCGCGTTCAGCATCCGCGCCTGCCTGTACAGCTCGGCCTGCGCTCCTCGCATCGCCTGCTGGAGTTCGGCCGGCGAGTCCGGCAGCGGCCAGGCCCACAGGACCGTGACCACTCCGCACGCACCGATGACCTCCAACAGACGGGGGTTATACATAAACATTGTACACCAGTACACCCCCTCGGTCAAATTGTGACCGTACAGGTCACGGCCCCTATCAGGGGTTCAGCACGCCGGCCCGGACGCGCAGGAGCGCCCCGCGCTGATCGCGCGGGGCGCTCGCCGCTCTGCCTACGTCAGTGCTGGCACACCGAGCACCAGCCGTGCTCCTGCACCGCGTCGTCGTGGCCCTCCCACGTGCAGTTCGGGTCGACCCTCGGCAGGTCGCCCGGCACCGGCGTCACGTCGACGACCTCGGCCGGGATCGCCACCACGGCCTCCGGGTCCAGCTCCACCTTGACCGCCGCCGCGATCGCCTGCGCCTTGCGCAGCTTCGCCGACACCTTCCCCGCCGCCGTCCGCAGGTGGTCGACGCGCTGCCGGTACGCGGCCACGCCGCCGTCGGCGCCGGCGAGCAGCTTCGCCAGCTCCATTTCGTCCAGCTGCGCCAGCTCGGCCAGGATCTCGCCGGCCGCCGCCAGGCGGTCGATCTTGCTGACGACCTTCTTTCGCTTCTCGACGATCTTCTCCTGCGCTTCCTCGCCGTGCTCCTCCTTGTCGAGCTGGAAGAACTCGGCCTGCTCCTCGGCCGCCTTGCACGCCTTGGCGAACGCCTCCGCGTCCCGCGCCGACGAGAACTCGCCGCGCGCCCACTTCACCAGGAACCGCCGCTGCTGGTCGGCGGACAGCCGGCACACGTACCAGGCGACGCCCACCTGGAGCTGCCCCTTGGCCACCAGCTGCTTCGCGTCGTCGATCAGCCCGAGCAGGTCGATCCGCCACCCGACGTACGGCACGCTCTTACCGAACAGCTCGGCGATCGCCCCCGTCTCCCAGCCGGCCTGGGCGAGGCGCGCGTAGGCCGCGGCCTCCTCCATCGGCGTCATGTCCTGCCGGTTGACGTTCTCGGCGACCTGCGCGATGAACGCCGCCTCGTCGTCCATCTCCCAGACCATCGCGGCCAGGTCCTCGATGCCGCCCTGCTGGGCGGCCCGCCACCGCCGCTCGCCGACGACAAGGCGGTAGGTGCCCGCCTTGGCCGTCTTGCGGACGGCGACCGGCTGGAGCTGGCCCAGCTTCTTCATCGAGGCCGCCAGCTCGGTCAGCTCCTCCTCGCTGAACAGCTTGCGAGGCTGGTCGGGGTCCGCCTCGATCTTGGCGACCGGAATGGTCCGCAGGGTCGGCTTCTTCGCCGTCGCGGTCGCAACCATCGTGTTCCTCCACAGTGAACGATGTACGCGTGTCGTACACATTCATTGTAGTCAGAAAACGATCTTGCCGTCAATACTTTATGTATGAACTCGGGGCTGTGACCGGCCTAGATCGCCACAGCATGTGGGGCGACCACACTGACGTCGGCCACGAGTGGCAGCAAGGCGACTGTCACCCCGGACACGACTTTCCCGGCCCGGTCCCTGACCGACGAGCCTCCGCGGGTCTGACCGGCCAGGTGCGGCGCAGGTCGCAGCAGCGCCGCGATCCGCTCAAGCCGGTCATCGCCCATCTCAACGTCGTCCACTCGGCCCGACTCCAGCTCAGCCTCTATCCGCTGCGCCAGCGTCAGCACCTCGATCGTGCGCTTGCGTGGCAAAACCTGATCCCCGCCATTCCGCTTCGATGCGCCAGCGTTCCCACCGTGACCGCACTACCTACGGTCGGACTTAAGGCGCTCCTAATCGAATGATGACGAGATCGTAAACCGCACCACACGGACCGCAACAGCCTTGGTCGGCGAGGTCGAAGGAAGCTTTCAGCCTGTAACCGACAGTGCAAAGTTCCCTTCAGCAATGAAACGCCGAGGCTGGTACCATGCCGCGCTCACTTCCAGACGAACTCCAGACGGTCCAGGTCAAGCTGCGACGACCCCGCCCGGGTGGCCGGCTTGACGATCACTCGGTCGAGCACCAGCGCGAGCAGTTCCCGGCGCCGCTCCAGCGGCGCGTCGACCCACCACTCGGCCAGCGCCTCCGGCGTGGCGGCCGGCAAGGACTCCAGCCGCGCCGCCTGGGCCAGGTTCTCGCGGATGGCCTTCTGCTCCGCCTTGACCTCGGCCTCGATCGCTTTCAACGTGACCAGGCTGATCTCTCGCTTGGCGTACGCCTGGCCGGCCTCGGCCAGGCGCTCGTCGAGGGCGTCCAGCGCCTCCGCCACCTGCACGTCGCCGCGCACGGCGGAACGGACCGCCGCCTCCAGGCGGGCACGCACCTTCGGCGACGCCAGCCGGGCCAACGCCCGCGCCGTGACCTCTTCCTCCAGGGCCTCGGCGGCGATACGGATGCGACCACACCCGTAGCTCGGGCTTCCAGCCCGACACACGTACCCGCGCTTACCGCTGTTGCTCGGCTGCGTATAGAGAGACTTCCCACACATGTGCGGACCGTTATCGTCGGCGCCCTGTAGCGGGTACCCACATTGGAGGAACCCGCCAGACAGGAGGTACTTACGCACGTTGGTGGCGAACGGCTGCTTGCGGGCCGGGTCGTCCAGGAGCTTGACCAGCTCATGGTGCGTCTTCTCGTCGAGGATCGCCGCCCACTGCCCTGCACCCACCACCTCCCCGTGGTAGGTCTTGAGCCCGGCGAGCCGCGGGTTCCGCATGAGCCGCGACAGCGACTGCTGGGTCCACGGCCGACCGGCCGACGTCCTGACATCCCGCGCCCGCAAATCCGCAACCACTGACCGCATACTCTCGCCGCCCAGCACCCGCTTGGCGATGTCGCGGATCACTACCGCCTCAGGCTCAATGACCTCTCGGCCTGTCTCGTCGTACCCATAGCAACGCAACGTCCCCGACCCCCGGGCCTGCCTGGGCGACCGCCTGCCGAGCTGGGAGGCAGTCGCCGCACGGATGTGTCGCCTACTGCTCGACCGGCGAACGCTGCCGAACTGGCGGGGAGGGACCAGCAGACCCGTCGCCTCGGCGGGGGGGAATCACCGCTGCGATCGGTCGACAGGAGCACCAGCCGGGGAGAGGCTGGCCCCTACGGTAGCAGTGCCGCAACGCACCGTGCTACGTACGCCTACGTATATGTTCCGTTCACAGTTGACCGTAATACTGCCGGCCGACCTCATACCCAGGGGGGATCGCCCCGGAACGCCAGAAGGGCTCGGAATCCCCGATTAGCTGGGATTCCGAGCCCTTCGTGACGCTTCCGCCCCGCGCTACCCCGTTGGGCGGATCGGCCAGGGGTTAAGTCCCCCGACTGCGGCCTGGCCGACCCGCCCAGCGACCGACCGGGACGCGATCAGTACGGTCACATTACCTGATTGCGCCCATACGGGTAACGGCTACAGAGACACCCACTGGTCGCCCTCGCGGTACTGGATCTCCACGCAGCCGTAGTTCGGCTCGCCGAAGTCGTCCAGCGGTCCGAAGTCCTCGTCGCTGCCCGGCTCGCCCTGCGTCCAGATCAGGCCCTCGTACACCACGCCGCGCTCCGCCGGATCGACGTCCTTCCCGTCCGCGATCGCGCTCGCGTCGATGTCGCCGCCGTCGAGCATCCGCCAGCGGCGACCCTCCGTACGGGCGCGCTCGATCACCGCCTCCGTCGCCTGGCGCGGGCCCGCCGTGCCGACCTCCGACTCCCACGTGCCGTGCAGCTCGTGATCCCGGTCCCGGGTAATCACCCAGGCGTACGGGTGCTCGGGGAACTGGGCCGCCCGCTCGGCCTGGATCATCGCCATCGACACCATCTGTCTCTCCTCCTCTACGCGACCCCGGCGCCGGCCGGCACCAGGGCTTCCTGCTCGTCGGTTTCGCCGGCGACGTCGCCGGCTGTCTTCATCGCCTGGATCTCGGCCCGCGCCTCCTTGATGCGGTTCCGACCCCACCGCTCGCTCCGGCGGAACTTCTGGCCGAGGGCCTGGCCGGTCAGCGGGCGCCCGGCGGCCACTGAGTCCCGCCACTCCTTGCGGGCGGCAGCCCACAGCTCCTCGGCCGCCGCGTCCGGGGACACCGGCACCGGGTCGGGCGGCGGCAGCGGCAGCTCCTGCTGCTGCCGGTTCGGCCACGGCTCGGGCGGCACCACCGCGTCCATGCGCGGCATCGGCACCCGGGCCGCCGCCGGCAGCGGTACCGGCAGCCCTTCCGGCAGCGACACCGGCTCGGGCTCCAGCGCGGGGTCCGGATCCGGCACCGGCTCGGCCGCCGGCACCGGCACCGGGTCCGGCAGCGGCACCGGGTCCGGCAGCGGCACGGGCTCGGCCGCCGGCACCGGCTCGGGCTCGGCAGCCGGCAACGGCACCGGCTCGGGCTCGGCAGCCGGCAGCGGCACCGGGTCGGCGGCCGGCAACGGCACCGGCACCGGGTCGGCGTCGGCCGCCGGCAACGGCACCGGGTCGGCGTCGGCCGCCGGCACCGGCACCGAGGCGACAGCGGCAGGCGACGGCACCGGGGCCGGCGGCACCGACGCGCCGGCAGCCGCCAGGGCGAGGGCGCGCTCGGCTGCGACCGCCGTGCGCCGCTGGTGCGCGAGCACCATCAGCCCGATCGACGCCACCAGCGCCAGGCCGTCGACGGACAGCGGCAGGGTGCTCGCCGTAAGGCTGTCCTCGCCATAGGCCAGGGCCAGGGCCTTCATGTGCCGGTAGCTGGCGACTGCGGCGACGCCGGCAACGATCACCGTCCCGACGATCTGCGTGCCCCTCGCCAGCGGGTGCCGCGGTGCCGGCACCCGCATCATCACTTCGGAGCACAGCAGCAGCGCCAGCGGCGGCCAGCCGGCAACGAACTTCTGCCCGACGCCGGCACCGGCGTGCGCGATGTTCGCCGCGAGGGACGCGCCGATGCCGGCAACGAATGCCGACCAGGCGACCACCCACGCGCCCTTGCTTGGCCGCTCCGGCAGGTTGGTCTTCTCCACGTGAACCACTCCTGCACCTACCCGGCAGCCAAGGCCAGTCGTGCCGGCAGAGCTGCCGGCACCTCGTTCCACTCCATCGGTTCTCCTCCAACAGGTCGGGGCCGCCCGGGTTGCCCCGGGCGGCCCTCGTCGGTCACTACAGGCGGGTGAGCGTCTCCCCCACCAGCGGCCCGCGCTCGGCCACCGCCCGCTCGTGCTCGAACAGGTGGTCGACGCACAGCAGCTCGGTCTGCTTCCATGGGTCCAGCTCCAGGCCCTCCTCCGGGTCGAGCAGGCACAGCCCGCCGTCCCCGCACTTCTCGCCGTCGTGCTCGGTCACCAGGCGGGCGACGGCCACCGCGGTGCACCGGCCGCCGTCCTCCTCGGGGACGAACTCGGCGTTGAAGGTCGGGATCACGATGCGGCGGGTGCAGGTCTGGGCGGTCATCTTCGGCTCCTCAGGTCAGGTCGGGCTCGGGGTCGGGCAGGGAAAGGGCGGGCGCGCTCGAGGCGCGCCCGCCGGCTCGGTCAGCGGTAGCGGTTGAGGGTCACCGTGTACTCGCGGCCGTCGGTCAGCCGCAGCACGACGCCGTTGTCCCGCGTCATGAAGCCCGCGTCGGCCAGCGTCTGGACCTCGCGGACCTCGACCGGCTCGTCGTCGTTGTCGACAAGCGGCTCGTCGCCGATCGACTCGGCGGCCGTCTCCAGGTCGAGGTCCTCGACGGCGACCCGCAGGGCGCGCTCCAGGATCTCCTCGTAGCTCAGCATCGGACTGACTCCTTCACGCAGGATGAGGGGCAGTGCATACATATTCATTGTATGCGTCCGACACTCTTCCCGTACAGTTTTTATGTACGCCTCGGGCCGTGTAGCAGGTCACACAGGCCGCGCCACCCCCGTCCACGGAGGCCGCCGAACGGCCACGGTCGGGTAGTGGAGTGAGGAGGGAGGCGCGACCCGGCTTAGGCGGGCTGTGGCCGGGCGGGGCGGACGGTCACTGCGCCGACCGCTCCCCCAGCCGCCGGGCGTCCAGCTCGGTCGCCGCCTCCAGCAGCCACGCCGGCGGGCCCGGCCGCAGGCCCGCCGGCCGGGCCAGCGCCCGGCCGCCCGGCGCGGTCCGTTCGGCGCCGCACGCCCGGCAGTTGGTCGTCAGCCACACCAGGCCGCCGCCCTCCTGCGCCGATCCGTCGAGCAGGCCCGCGCAGCCGTCGCACACGCCCACCGCGCCGGCCTCGGCGGCCGCGGCGGCCGCGGTGAACGCCTCCACGTCGACCAGGCCGTCACGCACCAGCCTCGCGTCGATCGCCACCGCTACCTCCTGGCCTCCGATGTGGAGCGGGGCCGGACGAAGGTCGCCCCTCGCCCGGCCCCGCACCGCCCTACTCCTGCGGACTCGCCGGCAAGGCCAGCAGGTCCGGCAGCGCCAGCCGACCATCCCGGTAGGCCCGCGCCACCTCCTCACGGCCGCCCTTCTTGAAGGTCAGCGTCGTCGACGGCGGCGGCGGCTCCGCGACCTCCACGAAGTCGAGGACGCGGCCCGTCTCGCCGTCGACCACCGTGCCGTCCGGCTCGACCTTCATCCGGCCGAGCAGCGCCTTGCGCCACGCCGGCCGCACCGACTCCACCGGCGCCGGGGTCGTCACCTGGACCTCCGAGGGGTGTTCCTGCTTGCACCAGGCCAGGAACCCGGCCTCGTCGACCACGTAGCCCGTCTTCGGCTCGGAGAGCGTCACCTGCGCCACGGGCGCGTCGTGGCCCGGCAGCCGGACCTCGATCGTCTTGACGCCGAACGACTGGTTCAAGCCGACCATGCCGGCGTCGGCCTCGGCCCGGGCCAGGTCGTAGACCTTCTTCACCTCGTCGAGCAGCGCCTTGAGCACCGCCGCCCGCATCGCTCGCTCCTGCGGCCCCTTCACCGGCCCGCTCCCGCCGTCTCGGGCTGCCGGCCGTTGGCGGCCGGCGTGCCGGCCGCCTCGGTCAGCGCGCTGTCGAGCTGGGTGCCCGGGGCCTCCGCCGCGCGCCGGGCGGCCGTGATCTCCGCGCCCCGCTGGTTGAAGGCGTCGCGCAGCCTCTGCGTCTTGCCGAGCCGCTGCGCCCGCTGCCACAGCACCGCCAGGTCCTCGCGCGACGAGCACGCCGCGAGGGCCTTCGGCCAGTCGAGGTCCTTCGGCGGCTCGCCGTTGTCCAGCCAGTCGAGCAGCTGGTGGCCCAGCTCCGCGCCCGGCTTGTGGATCACCTGGTCGGCCAGGGCGTCGCACCGGCTCTTCGTTACCCGCAGGTAGTGGCCCTGGTCGAGGTCGCCCACCAGGTCGAACTCGTACTCCAGCCCGTCGCGCTGGTCAGGCTGCATCCCCAGCTTGGACACCTGCTTGCGGCCGTCCGCGCCTTCGGTGATCTCGTACTTCTGCTTGGACCGCAGGCACACCACGACGTGTCCGGGGAAGCTCATCAGCGCCTCGATGTACGCCCGCTCGATCGGGCGCACGTCCTTCCAGCCGTCCATCGACCGGCCGCCGTGGTTACGGGCGAACAGGTCGACCAGCTCCAAGATGCCGCCCGGCCCGAACCAGTAGTGCGAGGCCGAGTCGAGCATGAAGCCCGTGAAGCCCGCCACCGCCGCCTCGTCGATCAGCTCGACGAGCTGCCGGGGGTCGTACCTGACCGGGCTGATCTTCGAGAAGCCGTAGCCGCCGGCCTCCTCGGGCGTCATGTCGCCGACGCCGGGCAGCTCCGGGTTGACCGCGTACTTGTCGGCCGAGTCCCGCTCGGTGTCGACGAAAGCGATCCGCTCGATGCCCTCCGCGATCGTCATTGCGCCGGTCAGCGTGTACAGCAGCTTGAGGCCGGTCAGCGTCTTGCCCGCGCCGCTCGGCCCGGCGAGGGCGATGCGCGCCTTCGCCTTCTTCCGGGTGGCTGGCATGAACCGTGAACTCATCCTTCGTTCCTTTCCACGTGAACGAACCTACATAGATTCTATACGGTCGCAATAGACGACCGTAGCCCTACACCCTGAGGGCAACAAAAACGGCGGCGTGACCCGCGCAGGCTTCACTCCCGACGGCGGCCGGCATGGCGCAGTCGGGACGCCAGCAGATCACCGGCGCGCCCAGCTCAGTGCATCCGCCCTGCTCGGAGTGTCGCCAGTCGTCCCCGGCGGGGACGAGTTCGCCGCTGCACGTCACGCACTGCGCGACGTCGACCGGCGCGAGGTGGACCCTCACTCCCCGATCACTCTCCTTGCCTCCTCGGGCACGGCCCGCAGCGCGGGCCCGTGCAGCGGAGCCGACTTCCTGCACCCGGGATGAGCACAGGAGCCATTCGGCCCCTCGACGTACCGGTGGTCGACACCGCTCGCGGCGCGGCGGCCAACCGTTTCTTGTTCCCTGTATGTCTTGCGTCCGCGTGGCGGACCAACTCGGTCCGCCTGGCGGACTAGTTCTAGTCCGCGACCCGGACTAGAACCGCCCTTCACTAGTCCGTCCACCGGACTACCAGACCTGGGCGATTCGGGCGCGGCTGGTCCGGCACGCGGACCAACTACGCCCCGCTCGGTGAGCCTCCGCAACAGATCCGGCGGCACTCCCATGCGGTACACCGTGCGGGCCTTCTTGCGCCGGGCGTCCGCGACCGTCGGCCGATCGCGCCACACCCACTTGTTCTCCGGGCGCTCCTCGTCGCCCTCGCCGACCTTGCCCTCCAGCAGGTTCAGATACTTCGCCACCGACGACCGGGAGAGCCCGGTCGCCTTCTGCAAGTCGGTCAGGCTCGGCGTGAACTGCTCGGGGATCGTCGCCGTGGCCGCGTCGGACCACGTGAGCAGCGTCAGGATGAGCTGCCGGCCGGGAGGGTCGAGCGTGCAGAGCTCGTGCCTCACCGCGCGCTCGACCGTCCAACGGTCCACCATGCAGGCGGCCTCTCTGTGCAGCGCCGCCAGCGCACCGTCGCCCGAACTGGCGTACGATGCGCGTGCGACCCGTTTCTCCGTTGCGGGCTCCACTCCGGCCCCGCCAGATGACCGCCTGGCGGGGTCGACGCGTTTCCGGCACCCTACACCCGCCATATACGGCCGCAATGGGTTCCGGCGTGCTCATACCTACGCCGCCTCGTCGTCGGCTTCGAGGACGTCCCACGGGTCCCACACGATCGTCCGCTTCGTCTCATCGGCCCAGGCGTAGATCGTCGTGAGCTTCCACTGCGGGTTGTTGCTGACCTCGCCGTCCTCCTTGGGCAGCTGACCCTTGGACCGCCACTGGTACGGCGTGTTGTCCTTCACGCCGAACATGCGGACCAGCTCCTTGAGCCCGATCATCACTGGCAGCTCCAGCGGGCCCGGCGTCATCAGATCGGCCGCGATCTTCCGCGTGACCGCCTTGAGCTTGACCTGGTTCACCCTCACTGTTCCTCTCCCCCCACGGCCGGATGCCATACAAGGTCAATGTACGGCACCCTCCGGGGACGCTTAGGCCGCCACCCTGGCGGCGCAGTACGGCACGCGACACACCAGGTCGCGCGCCATGCTCAGCCGTGACCTGCTCACCATTCCTCCTGTCGAGAGCGGGGACATGTACAAAGACATTGTATGCGACGGGGGCCATGCTGTCAATATTGTATGTACGGCCGGCGGGTCGCATTGCCCGCCGCTCGCCCCGGCGGCTATGCTGGCCACTCCACGTGAACGCAGAGCAGCCCCGGATTTCGCGGTCCGGGGCTGCACTGTTTCTCGGGCTCGCTCGGGCTACGTCACCGCTGGGGCGTGCGGGTACTTCGCCGCCTCCCCACAGGCCCTGATCTCGACGTACCGAGGGCGTCCCGGCGCGCCGATGTGCGTCGCCGTTCCCGCGCTCGCCTCCAGCGTCACCTCGATCGTCGCGTCCAGGTCGGTGTCCGCGTCCCGCCTGATGTACCGCGTCCCGTCGCAGCTCATCACCGACGCGCCCTCCCCCCGGTGCCGGTAGAACTCGCCCAGCGCCTGCCCGCCCCTCCGCAGCCGGAACTGCACGAGCGCCCCCGCCGTCGACGTGGTGAAGCCGCCACCCAGCTCCACGCGATACGCCGTCCGTGCCCTCAGCCTCATCGGCACCGTCATGATCGTCGTGACCGCGGTGACCGGATCGGAGTTGGCGTCCGACCACGCCAGCCCGTCCGGCCCGCTGCCCGGCGCCGGCGGGCCCGCCCACCCCACGATGTGGTTCCCCGCCGGCGGTGACTTCACCACCATCACCCGCGCGCCCACAGCGACCGGACCCACCATCGACACCACCCGGATCGGCACAGTGTCGCCGTCGTGCAGCGCCCGGACCGTACCGTCGCCAGCGACGCTGACCACCCGCGCCGGCCGCAGCCGCCAGGTCAGCCCCAGCCGCGCCATGCGCTCGAGGACGGCTTCTGCGATCGCCTTCACCGGCACCCCCGCCACAGGGCTACCCCCGCTCATGCTTCGCCGCCGTTCGTGTCCGCGTACGCCCGCCGCAGGGTGTGCCGCATCGCCCCGCCCGGCACCAGCGGCAGCGTCCAGCCGACCTCCAGCCACCGCCGCCCGTTCCACCGCACCACGTCGTAGGCGTCGTGCCGCGGGTCGGCCGGGGTGCTCAGCTCCACCGTCTCGTACACCGTCTGCTGGATGCCCAGCGTCCGGGCGTACACCGTCGCCTGTGCCTGCGACCGCACCTGCACGTCGACCGTCTTCGGCAGCACGAACCCGCGCCGCGCGATCGAGTGCGGCGCCGACGCCGGCACGTCGTACACCCCGACCACCGGTTCCGCGTCCGACCCTGGGTCGTTGCTGACCGCCACGAACCGGTTCGGTGCGTCCAGCAGGCCCGACACCCGCGAGATCGACCCCCGGATCACCCGGCCGGAGGCGTCCAGGTCGATGGTCACCGCCTCGCTGGCCGGGTCGAACGCCCGCCGCAGCCGCAGCAACCCCTGATGCCCGAACCACGGCATGAAGTACCCGCCGGACGCCGCCAGGTCCCGCAGCGCGCTGGCCCGCGACGTGCCGGGCGACCATGAGCTCACCGACGTGAACTCGGTCGCGTCGACCATCACCTCACCGATGGGCAGCCCGTCGAGCAGCCGGGCCACCGCCTGGTCGACGAGCTGGCCGCCCGCGTCGAAGCCGGTCTCCATCTCCTGGTCGACGAGGAACATCTCGTCGAACAGCGTCAGCGGGGACGTCGACCCGGCGCTGGTCACCAGGTCCGCCGCGTCCCCGATCATGTAGCGGCCCAGCGGATACTCCGTCCGGCCCGCATCACCGAGCACCATCCACACCGCGATCCGGTCGGTCACCGGGTTCACCCGCGCGGCGTCGTCCACGCCCAGGGTCAGCCCGGATACCCGCCGCGCGATCGTCGACGTGCCGTCGTGGCTCAGGCTCGGCGACGAGCCCCGCAGCGGCGTCAGCGCGCCCCGGCGCACACCGGTCCGGCCGTCGATCAGGTCGAACCGGTACGACGCCGACCGCTGCCCGAGGTGCGCCGGCAGATCCGGCAGGTCACGCGCGTGCGCAGATCCCAAGGCCATCCACCTCCCACACGTTGCCCTGCGCGTCGGTGAACTGCGTCGTGGCCGCCGGCTGCGCCTCGAAGTCGGGGCTGGCCAGCAGCGGCCCGTCGATGCCCCGGCGCACCTCGGCCCGGGCCACCGTCACCGCGCCGGTCAGCGTCACCGCCAGCCGCCCCGGATCAACCGTCGGCGGCTCGGGCCACCCCTGGTAGGCCCAGAACGCCGTCCAGGTCTGCCCGTCCTCCGACGCCCACCACTGGCCGTAGCCCTCGCCGTCCATCGCGTCGTTGCCATACGTGAGCCGCAACCAGAGCCGCTGGTTGCGCACCACCATGTCCGCAGTGCTGTGGCAGTCGTAGAACCCGTTGCCACCGAAGATGTCGAGGCAGGTCGACACGGCATCGGCGGTCATCCTCCACCCCGACGACGGCTCGCCGCCCACCCCGTCGGAGAGGTACGACAGCTCGGCGGACCACTGATCGCCGGTCGGCCGCAGCTCCATCCGCACGTCCAGGTCGTTGGTGACCGGCTCGTCGACCAGCAGCTCCGCGAACTCCACCGTCGGGTCCTCGTTCGTGCTGCCGGTCGTGAGCTGCGCCCGCACGCCCACCTGGCCGGGATCCAGCAGCACCCCTTGCGACGCGTACGTCTCCCACCGCCACTGGTCCTGCCCGTCCGGCCACACCGCCGCCCGGACCGCCTCGTCCCGCACCTGCAACCGCAGCCAGTACCAGGCCCCGGGCGTGTACGCCAGGAAGCCATCCGTTGGGGTGCGCACCGTCGTGAGGTTCCCCAGCGAGTACAGCGTGCCGCCCGCGGTGAATTCGAGCTTCACGCCCAGCGTGCCGTCGGTCTGCGCCGCCAGCAGAGCCCGAAGGTTGTTCGCCGCGTCGACGTGCCGGGCCACCAGGTACGCGCTGATCGGCTGGCCCGCCGCAGTCTCGTTGAAGCGGAACCGGGCCCGCACGTCGACGTCCCTGCGGGGCGCGTCGACCACGGCCCAGCGCCGGTCCCACAGGCTGATGAACGCGCGGTCGATGGACAGCTTGTGGCTCACCGGGGGCGTGCCGTCCATCTGGACGTTCAGCGCCGCCCGAACACCGCCGGCCGGCGCCGACGCGATGAAGTCGAGCCGCGTCCACGTGTTCGCCGCCAGGTTGACGACGGGCCCCAACGTCGACGACAGGTAGGTGCCCGCCGCGTCGAACCAGTTGAAGCCGATCCGCGCGGCCCTGGCGACCGGGCAGGACACCCTCGCGTGGACCCGGTAGCTCGTGCCGTTGGGGATGATCCCGATGACCTGCTCCGTCTCCGCTCGCACAAGCGCGGCCACCCCGTCCGGGCTCAGCAGCCCGGACGCCGACCCCTGGTACGCCTTCGTCGTGTCCCGCGTGAGCGTCCCACCGAACGCCGTCCAGTTCGCCGCGTTGACCTCGAAGTCCGGGTTCGCGTTCAGCGGTCGCGCCAGCCGGATCGTCGCCTTCTCGGCGGCCACCGAGTAGTCCGCTGGCGCGCCGTTGAGGATCGACCAGCCCGGCCCGAGCCCGGCCGCCACGGTCCGGTCGAACAGGTCGGCGAACACCCGGGGGGCGAGGACGTCGGCCGGCGCCGGCGTGCTGGCCGTGACCGACGAGACGAGGCCCTCGGGCCGCAGGCCCTCGCAGGGGGCGGGCCCGCCGTCGAGCGGCGCTGGCGTAGCCGTCACCTCCACCACGGTCAGCTGCGCCAGGTGCAGGTGGCCGCGGGGGCGGCGCTTCACCGAAGCGCCCGGCACCAGCAGCGTCGACAGCCACCGGTTGTGCAGCTCGTCGCGGACACACACGTAGGGCACCGTGTCCCACGCCAGGTCGCGCAGGCCCTGGAACCCCTTGTCCATCGTGGCTGGCGGCACCGCCGCCGCGTTGACCAGCAGCGTCCGCGTGAACTCGACGCCGCCGCGCTCCAGCGGCCGGAACGCCGTCCGGTAGTCCCGGTCGAACATCTCCTGCAGCTCGACCTGGCTCGCCTCGGGGAACGTGAAGTCCTCGGAGGGCCGCCCGTCCCAATCCATGCAGTAGGCCAGGTTGCCGGCCGGGTTGTGGTTGCTGGTCAGGATCAGCACCCCGGCGTCCATCCTCGTGCCCGTCACGCCCGGCGCGACGATCGTGGCCGCAACCGGAGGCGACCACGGGCCGGCGAGGCCGGTTCGATGCATCATCCGAATGCGGTACCGAGACTCGACGCCCACCCGCGCCTCGTAGTCGTCCACCGCGGTGACGGCCGGCTCGACGACCTTCGCGATGGTCTCCCACTCGTCGGCGGCCATCGCGTCGTCCTGGCGCTGCACCTCGTAGTACGCCCACCCGCCGACCACCGCCGAGTTCGTCGCCGCCCAGGACAGCTGGTGGTAGCGGATGCCGGTCGGGATACGCGCCGCCGGCCGGGGGCAGCCAAGGTCGACGACGGTCAGCGGCTGCACCGCCGGCACCACGGTCAGGCCCGTCACCGCGTCCATCTCCTGCGCCACCATCAGCGTCAGGTCCGCGTTCTCGTCGGCCTGCCCGTCGTAGGTGGCGAACGCCGCCTTGCCGCCGTACCCGGCCTCATCCCACGACGCGGCCGGGCCTGAGTTGGCCGGGTTCGCGTCGGCGCCGAGGACCTGCCACGGCGCTTGACTGTCGGCCGGGCTGGACCATGCCCACCAGGTCCTCCCTCCAATTCCGGCCGACTGGTACGGCGGGTCGAGCTTGACGGTGACCTCCCGCCATCCGTCGGCGATCTCCGGCAGCGCGTCGAACTCCTCGACCGTGATCCGTGCCTGCGGCCCCAGCCGCAGGTTCGTGTTCGCCGGGTTGACCTGCGCCAGCTCCAGCGGACCGCGCGTCTCGGGCAGCCGACGGGCGTAGAAGCGAGCCCACACCCACCAGCCAGCAACGTCCTCGACGAGCTGCTGCGTGGTGAAGCCGGGCGGGGTCGACTCCGACACCGTGGCCACGACCTGCGTCAGGTATCCGTGGCAGCCAAGCTCCGGCTCCGACGTCCCGTTCAGCGCCACGATCGACGGCATCTCGTTGACCGTCGCCACGCTCGGCACGGACCCGGCGCGGAGCGTCTTGCGCAGCAGCACACCCCGGTGGGTCGGGAACGGCGTGACCGGTCCCGCCCGGTCCGCCTTCACCGGCACCGGCGACGCCACCGACAACTGCCCGGCGTACGCCTGGCCGACCGTGAGCGCGTACTCCTGCCCGGGGACCAGATCCACGCCCCCAATCAGCAACCGCACTTCGGCCATCGGGATCTCGTAGTAGTAGCCGCTGATGTAGGACGCGCCCAGCGAGATGTCGACGCCGCCGGCCCCGATCCGGTTCTCCACCCCGTAGGTCACTTCCAAGGCCAGGTAGTGCAGTTGGAACACCGCGCTCGCCGGCGCGACCGCGCTGGTCTGGAGCCGCACGTTGATGTTCGTTCCGCCGGAGCTGTGCAGCGAGTGCAGCCCCGACGGTGGCGGAGGCCCGCTGCTGGCGACCAGCTGTGGGCGCCACGGCCGGCGGCCGCGCTGCGTCGTCGGCGCCGCGGTGGTGTCCCACCACGGGTTCAGCTCCCCCAGGCGGGACCGGCCGATGGCCGTCACGCCATGGTGGACCGCCGGGCCGCTCAATGTCTCGTCCATCAGCCAGTTCACGCCCATCGACGGCCGCTCCAGCCCGAGCGTCACCGCCGGGGCCAGGTCGGCGAACGGGCCGGACATCACGTACAGCACCGACACGTCGAGGATCCGCCGGTAGTCCAGCGCCGCGTGCGTCCTCGACGACCCGGTGTCGAACCAGAAGCGGGCCGCCGCGTTGGGACCGGTCAGGGTGACGTGTCGCGGGTCGGACGGGTTGTGCACCGCGTCGGGCGGCATCGACGCCCCGCCGGCAAGAGCCGCGCCGGGCAGCAGCTCGCCCTGCCGGCACGGGATGACCAGCTTGCGGACCGGCCCCGTGCCTGCCACCGCGTCCGCCGGGTACAGGTTGACCAGCAGTTCCTTGCGGGTCGGCAGGCCCGGCGGCGGCCCTGCCACTGCCAGCCGGACACGCTGCAAGCCGCCGTCGCCCGCGTGCGAATCACGGGCCCGGAAGGTGTAGCC
Source organism: Micromonospora sp. ZG13 (assembly GCF_059359355.1). Taxonomy (NCBI): domain Bacteria; kingdom Bacillati; phylum Actinomycetota; class Actinomycetes; order Micromonosporales; family Micromonosporaceae; genus Micromonospora; species Micromonospora sp. ZG13. Next base: position 115,816 of record NZ_JCADBQ010000006.1, on the reverse strand, counting down.
CACCTCGCTGGCCGTGTCGAGCACCACCGCGTCCCCCACGAGCGGCGCCCACTGCATGCCCATCACGTAGGGCCGGTCCGGGTTGTACTCGCCCACTCAGATCGTCCTCACTGTCGTGGCCACGTCCCGCCGGGCCAACGTCTGCAACACGCCCTCGCCGACCGCCCGGCCGGTGTCCAGCGCCTCCTCCCGGGTCGGGACCGCACCCTCGAAGGTCACGCGGATCGAGTCGCGGGCGAACACGATCGACCCCCCGCCGCCGCCGTCCGCGCCGAGCAGCCGCATCAGCCCGGACTGCTCGGCAAGCTCGCGCGCCCGGCGGGGCCGCGTCAGCGGCACCACCACCTCGTCGCCGGCCTCACCGCCGACGAACAGCGTCGGCTGCCGCAGGATCGCGCCGTTCGCCAGCATCGGGATCCTGGGCAGCGAGCCGGGGAGCATCCCGTCGACCTTGGCGATGCCGGAGTTGATCGCGCTGATGATCCGGTTGAGCTGCGACCGGATCGTGCCCGAGATCGCGTCGGCGATCGCGCCCAGCGACGGCACCCTCTTGAGCCCGTCGACGAGCTTCTTCACCAGCGCCGACCCAGCCGACAGGAACTTCCCGGCCAGGCTCGTGATCTTGCCCGGCACGGAGCCGATGAACGACACGATCGAGTTGAAGCCGCTCACCGCCGCCGACTTGGCCGAGCTGACCGCGTTCGTGAAGATCGACCGCAGACGGCTTCCGAGGCTCGCCAGGCCGGAGGCGATCCGGCCCGGCAGCGCCGTCACGAACGACACCGCCGCGTTGAAGCCCGTCGTGAGGGCGGTCCTTGCCAGGGTCACCGCCTGGTTGAACAGGTCACGCAGCCGGCCTGGCAGCGACGCCAGGAAGCCGAGGATCTGGCCCGGCAGGATGGTGACCGCGTAGAGGATCAGGCCGATGCCGATGCCCAGGGCCTGCAACGCCATCTGCGCCGCCGACGTGAACAGGGACCACAGCATCTGCGGGAGGCTGGCCAGGAACGCGCCGATCTTCCTGGGCAGCTCCGCGAACCACGTGCCGATCGACTGGAAGAACCCGACCACCGCAGTCCACGCCGACGAGAACGCGCCGCCGATCGCCGAGCCGACGCCGGCCCAATCGATTCCGTTCAGCCAGCCAGCGACCTGGGCCAGCCAGCCGGCGACGCTGGACAGCGGCGACAGCAGCCACGCCAGCGCCGACGCGATCGCCGACACCAGCGGCGCGACGGCCTGCGCCGCGAGGAACTGCAACAGCAGCGCCGCGACCTTGATGAGCGGCGCCACGACCGCGACCGCCACGGCGGCGAGCTGCGCGACCAGCGCGATCAGCGGCGTCAACGCCACCACGATCTCCACCAGCGGCGGCAGCAGCGACACGATCGTCGGGACCAGCGGCATGAGGGCCTGGACGACCTGCACGATCAGCGGACCCAGCGCGGTGAGGACCGGGGCGAGGGCGGTGCCGAGGGCGGCGACGATCTCGCCGAGCGGCGGACCGAGCTGCGTGAACAACTCGGCAAGCAGGCCGGCGACCGGGGCGAGGACCGCGGAGAGCGTCTGTCCGATCTGGAGCAGGACCGGGCCGAGCGCCGTCACCAGCGGCCCGATCAGCGGGCCGAGCGCCGTCAGGGCCTGCGCGAGGGGCCCGACGAGCATCGTCACCAGCTGGCCGATGACGGGCAGGACCGGCGCGATGGCCAGCGCGATCTGCGCGATGAGCTGGCCGATCGGCCCGAGCGCCGGGGCGAGCGCCTGGATGCCCGTCGACAGGGCTGCGAACACCGGCCCGAGGGCGCCGCCGAGCGCGGCGAGCGCCGGCGCGAGGGCGGACGCGAGGGCCTGCAACGCCGGCACGACGGCCTGCGCGATCGGCAGGAGCGCCGGCACCAGCGAGTTGCCGATGATCCCGAGCAGCGTCATCAGTACCGGCGACAGCCCGGCCGCTACGGTGCCGAGGGCGGTGAACACGCCTTGCAGCGCCGCGCCGCCCTGCGCCGAGGCGAAGAACTCCCGCAGCGTCGCCGTGGCGGCGACCAGGCTGCCGAGCAGCCCACCGGGCCCGGCCGCCTCGGTGGCCGCCTGGAAGACCGACCCGAGGATGCCCTTGACGTTGGCCGCGACCTGTCCGAGCTGGGCGAGCACCCCGGACGCGCGTTCGATCGCCGAGACGGCGGCGCCGCTGGCGGCCATCGCGGACAGCCAGTGCCCGAAGTCGGCCGCCAGGTTGCCGGTGAGCCCGGACAGCTGCGTCAGCGACGGCAGCGCCACCGCGGCGATGTCCCGCAGCCCGGTGAGCAGCGGCCCGGTCGCCACCGTCAGGTTCCCGACCGACACCTTGGCCGTGTCGAGGATCTGACTGAGCACCGACACCGTGGCGGACTCCCGCAGGAACTCCAGCGCCCGCCGCGCCGCCAAGCCATACTCGGCGGCCACCGCCGCCAGGCCGGACCGCAGCGGCCCGGACAGCACGGCGGCGGTCTGCCCGATCTGCCCGACGAGCGGCCCGGCGAAGGCGTCCTGCGACGCGGTGCGGATCTCGTCGAGCGCCGGCTTGACGGCGCGGAAGTCCTGGGCGAGGCGCTGCGCCTGCGGGGACAGGCCCTCGATCGCCTTCTGGAAGGCGGCGGCGTCGTCGCCGGCCGCCGCCTTGAAGGCGTCGCTGAGGCCGGCGGTGGCGATCTTCAACGCGCCGATCGCCGCCGCGCCGACCGCGATCGCGCCGGGGATGGCCAGGGCCGCCCCGCCGACTGACGCGAGCGACCCCGCCAGGCCGACGAGGCTGCTCGACGCGGTGGCAGCGATCGCGCCGATCGCGCCGATCTTGAAAGCCTTCGCCAGCCCCTTGCGCAAGTCCGGACCGAACTTGCTCACGTCGCCGATGATCTCGATGTACGCACGCCCTAGCGCCACGCACTTAGCGTAGATCAGTTTCGACGGCCGCAATCCATCACTGCGACCGTATAGGCCTGCGCCGTTGACCTGCCCCTACGACGAAGGGCTCCGGTGACGCAACCGGAGCCCCACGCCATTCGCTCATCCAGAGCCGGACCCGTCCCGCGCCGGATCTCCGCACAGCGTAGCGACGACGCCGTGAGCGCCGGAAGCCCTCGCGCGTACCGCCCACCGCCCCGTCCGCGTACCCTCACGACAGGCGCGTGCCAGCCTGGCACAGTGCCAATGCTCGGAGGTGCAACCCGGTGATCAGCCCCCTCGCCCGCCGTCTTCGACTCGGCACCGCCATCCGCGAGCTGCGGGACCAAGCCGGGCTCACCGGCACCGAACTCGGCCGCGCGGCCGGGCTGGACCGGACCGCGGTGAGCAAGGTCGAGAACGGCGAGCGCCGGCCGCTCGACACGATCCTCAAGCTCCTCGACGTCCTCCTGCCCGAGAGCGACGAGCGGTACCGCGGACTCCAGCGCGTCGCCCGCGACGGCCTCGCCAAGGGATGGTGGACGAACCTCGAGTACGCCGGAATGGGCGACCGGCAGGCCAAGACCGCCGACATCGAGAGCGGCGCCCGCACCATCCGCGAGTACCAGAACTCGCTGCTTCCCGGCCTCGTGCAGACCGAGGCGTACTCCCGCCACCGGGGCCAGGTCGCGCTCGACGACGGCGCGGATTTCGACCTCAGCGGCACCGTCGCCGGCCGGATGCGCCGGCAGCAGCAGATTTCCGGCCCGGACCGGTCGGAGTATGACGTCGTGCTGGAACCGCAGGCCATCGAGCGGCTGCCCGTGCCGCCGACGGTCATGCGGGAGCAGTTGCAACACCTGCTCACCCTGGCCACGACGAGGGAGAACGTGCGGGTCCGCGTCCTGCCGGTTGACGCCCGGCTCGGTCGCGGGTACGTACCGCGCTCGCCGTTCTCCCTTTACGCCTACCCGGACCCGGAGGACCTGACGCTCGTCGCCGTCGACACCGTGACGGCCGATCTGCTGGTCACCGATCCTCGGGAGGCGGACCGGTACGCGCGGCTGTTCGACCAGCTGCGCGATGCCGCGCTGTCCGAGGAGGACAGCGCAGACCTCATCCAGAAGGCGGTCGACAAGTTGGCCGCCGAAGCCTGAGCAGGAGTCCTCCATGAGCGATCCCACCTTCCGCCACTGGCGGAAGTCCACCCGGTCCGACGGCGGCCAGAACTGCGTCGAGGTGTCCGACGCTGTTGACGGCAGCGTGATGCGCGTCCGCGACAGCAAGGACAAGACCGGCCCTGTGCTCTCCTTCGCTGGCGAGGGCTGGGCCGCGTTCATCGCCGGCGCGAAGGCCGGAGCGTTCGACCTGGCCTGACGTCCAGCAGTCCACACCCGAGGGGTCGGCACCGCACGGTGCCGGCCCCTCGGCGCGTCCGCACCAGACACGCCGAGTCAGTTCCCGCGCGCCCCTTGTGACATCGACCGGCTCCGTGCCATGCTGGCACCGTGCCAGCCGGCACAGTGCTAAACCAGCACGGTGCCAAGCAAGACCAAGATGGAGAACCGCACCCTTGGGGGCATCTCATGGTCCAGGTAGGACACGGTCTACAAGCAGCAGCGCGCACCACCCTGCTCGTCGACGGCGACGTTCCACCGCCGCCGCCCGGCGAGTTCGTCCCCCACGAGGGCTACATCGTGTTCGGCGGCGACGGCCACCGCCGGGCCTTCGCCGACTACGTGCTGGCCGTCCACCGGCCCGGCCGGCGACACCTGGACCTGCGGCGAGGCTGGCTGCCCCGCCTCCAGGTGCAGCGGCGCTGCACCTGGTGCGACGACTCGTGGGTGTGTACCGCCGCCCGGTGGGCGCGGACGGTGCCGGAGGGCCCGGGGGAACCGGCACCGCCGGGCCCTCCGGCACCGCCCGCGCCACCACGGTGGAACAGCCCGACCGCCATCGACTGGCCGATGGCCGGACTCTTCACCCTCGGGCAACGGCGGCGCGGCCAGGGAGTGCGGCCATGACCGTGCGCCTGCCCGACGTCATCCCGAACCTCTCACGCGGCGTCATGTACCGGCACTGCGTCGAGGTCTACCTGCGACACCAGCCGGGCCCGATGGGGACCTGCCTCTGCGGGCAGGTCGGCTGCCGGTCCCGCTACAACGCTTCCGTGGTGATCGAGGCGGCAGGGGTCAACCCCGCCTCGGTCACGGCCGCCGACGCAGCGCCCCAGCTGTGGCACGAGCGGCCCGTCCCGTCCGCCGACCCCGCAGGGGGTGCCGGGTCGGTGCAGGAGCCGGCGAATCCGACGGGCATCGCGTCAGGTTCCGACGCAGCCCGGCCGGCACTGGCCGGGGGGTGGGCAGCACAGCCCCACCCCCCGGCGACTGGACACCATGGGGCCGAACGATGATCCCCGCGCCGGCCCGGGCGGGCCTCGCCACCACTGACGACCCGTACCTGCTGCGGAACCTGATCTGGTGCGGCCCGTGCGACGTGCCGATGCACCCCAACCCCGCGTGGGGGCAGCGCACCTACAAGTGCGGCCTCGGCTGCCGCCGGATCGCGCTGCCCGCCGACGCCATCGAGTCGGTGACCTGGACCGCCGCCGAGCGCCGGGCCACCCTCGACGCGATCGCCCCGCCCTGCCGGCAGTCCGTCCTGGAGCTGCTGCTGGTCAAGGTGATCGTCGTCAGCGACGCGCCCGACGACCTCGCGTTCGTGTGGCGCACCTGATCCCGCCCGGCTGCAACCCGAGCGGCCGGCGACAGAAAGAGGAGCACGTCATGGCCCAGCGACACCTCAACTCGTGGTTCAAGAGCACCAAGTCCGGCCCGAACTGCGACAACTGCGTCGAGATCAAGTTCATCGGCGGCGGCAACGTCGAGCTGCGCAGCAGCCGCGACCCGCAGGGCCCGACGCGCGTCTTCGACGCGGGCGAGTGGGACGCCTTCATCGCCGGCGCGAAGGCGGGCGAGTTCGACATCCCCGCGCACGCCCGCTGACCGTCTCACCATGAACACCCGCCGGCCGCTGCTTCCCGCGATGCGGCGGCCGGCGGGCCTCAGCCCGCGCTACCGAGTCCCCCCCCCCCCCCCCCCCCCCCCCCCCCGTGTCCTCGGTCGCGCGGTCCGAGCGGGCCCGCTGCGCAGAACACGACGCAGCCGCAGCGGGCCCGCTCCCCCAGGCCCGAGCAGGCACGCCTTTCCGTCGTTGGACGTGCCGCTCGCGGGGCGGGCGGGTCGTGCTCACAAAGCACCAGCGACCCGCCCGCCCCACCCCAGCCCGGACCGCGCGCCGCACGACGGCCCGCTACCGTAAGACCTGTCCCCCGACAGCTAGTTCGAGCTGTTGGAGGGTCACCCGTGGACATCATCAGCCGCGCCGAATGGGGCGCCCGGCCACCTGAGTCCCGCTCCACCGTGCCCTGGTCCAAGCGGACCGTCTTCATGGGCCACTACTCGGCCGCGAGCGCGACGCAGACGCCCCGCCAGATCCAGGACTTCCACATGCGGGCCCGGAACTGGAGCGACATCGGCTACAACTTCCTCATCAACTCCGTCAGCGGCCTCATCTACGAGGGCCGCGGGTGGACGACGGTGGGCGCGCACTGCGCCGGCCACAACACCGAGGCCATCGGCGTCTGCATCATCGGCAAGGACCAGAAGGGCCGCCAGGACGTCTCCGACGCCGCCCGCCGCGCCTTCAAGTGGCTCTACGAGGAAGCCAACGACCGCAAGGGCAAGCGGCTCACGCTCCTCGGCCACCGCGACCGCGGGTCCACCGAATGCCCCGGCGACGAGATCTACTCCTGGCTCAAGGCGGGCCTGCCCATCGTCGGGAGCCCGACGCCGCAGCCGTCGCCGAAGCCCCCGGCCGGCACGAAGCCCGCGCCCGGCACGCCGGTCGCGTTCCCGTTGCCCGCCGGCTGGTACTTCGGGCCGGCGTCCGGTCCGGACTACTCGGTGTCCGGCAAGCACGAGCGCTACTTCCGGGGCCGCACTGACCGGGCCTGGCTCAAGGACTGGGCCACCCAGCTCGGCCGCCGGGGCTGGTCGGTCGGCAAGGGCCGCCGCTGGCTCGGCGGGGCCGGCAACGACGGCATCTACGGCCCGGAGTACCGCGCGCTGATCCTGGCCTTCCAGGACGACCAGGGCCTCCGCGAAGACGGCCTCCTCGGCGTCAACACCTGGAACGCCGCCTACCGCAACCCGGTCAGCTAGGGCCGGCCGCAATGAAGCCCGAGTGGATCGTCGCGTTGCTCGGCGGCGGGTCGATCGCGGGCGTCGTCATCGACCGCATCTTCACGTGGCTCGTCGGTCGGCGCAAGGAGAAGGTCGCCCTCGCCGACTACGGGACACAGATCGCCGAGCGGCTGCTGGGCCGCATGGACGCCCAGCTCGCCGGGGCGGAGACGAAGCTCCAGCTCGCCGAGACGCAGATGGCGGCCGCGAACCTGACCATCGCACAGCTCCGCGAGGAGCTGGCCATCACCGGGGGCGAGGTCGCCCACCTCCGGGCCGAGCTACGGGCCCGCGAGGTCGTCATCGCTGAACGCGACCGCTTGCAGGTCGAGAACACCCAGCTCAAAGCCAAGATCGTCTCTCTCGGAGGCCACCTGTGACCGCACCCACCCAGACCCGCCACCCGTGGCGGGCGACCGCCCGCACGATCTTCGCGGCAACCGTCGCCGCGCTGACGCTGCTGCCGACGATCGCCGTCGCCGGCGGCATCGACACCTTCCCCGCCGTCGCCCAGGTCGTCGCCGTCGCCGCCGCAATCACGCGTGTGCTCGCGCTGCCCGGCGTCGAGGACTTCCTGGAGCGGTTCCTGCCGTTCCTCGCCGCCGCCCCGGTCGGCGACGAGCCGGCGGCCCCGCCGGTCCCGCCGGCACCGCTGCCGACCCGCACCACGTTCCGCGACAACGACTTCCGCTGACCCGCCGACGCGAGGAGGGCGCCCCCACCCGGGGGCGCCCTCCTTCGCTATCTGCCGGCCGCGCGCTGCATCCCGCCCAGCGCCCGAGCGAACGACTCGTCCGTCTCCTCGTCCGACCACTCCTCGCGGCCGTCCAGCTCCGCCGACGGCGGCGGGGCCTCCAACGCCTGCCGGAACTTCGCCACGTCCTTCTCGGTGCCGCCCTCCACCCACCAGGCGTAGATCACGTCCAGCAGCGACGGCAGCGGCAGGTCCAGCGGTTCCCGGCCGGTACGCAGCAGCATCGTGCCGTGGAACTCGGGCCAGCGCTTGACCGCCAGGGTCAGGAGTCGCTGCCCGACCCAGTAGGGCGGGCCGACCACTCCTCGACGACGTGCGTGAAGATCCCCATGGCGTCGGAGAAGTCGAACTCGTCGTCGGTGTCGAGCAGCCGCTTGCGGAACACCCGCAGGCTCATCGGATCCAGCGTCTGCTCGAAGAAGTCGAGCACCGCCGCCACCTGGTCCTCCTGCGTGCGGCTCGTCGACGCCGCCGCCACCAGGTACGCCAGCTGGGCATCCTTCGGCGCCCGGCACGTCATCTTCACCTTGTCCAGCTTGAAGTCGACGTCGTGCAGCTTCTTGCCGTCGCCGGCCTGCTGCGCGACCTTCGCGCTGGTCGTGAACTCCCTCATCGTTTCCCTCCCTAGGAGCGGACGAGCCGGAACCCCGCCGGCACCGCCACCTCTTCCATCGCTTCCCGCAGCCACGGCTGCGCCCTGGTGCCCGGGTGGTTCACCAGCGTGGTGAACACGACCTGGCCGCCCGTCTCGAACCGGAGCACGCCGCCCGGCCGCCGGGGCCGGATCTGGTGCGGCTGGGTGCCGCCGTGCACAGCCGCCGCGTACTCCACGTCGTTGGTGACGAACCCGTAGACCTGGCCGCGCCGCACACCGACCTCTTCGCGGTGCGCCGACCGCAGCCGGCCGGTGTCGACCGGGCACTTGAGCACTGCCCGGGTTCGGACCCGGCGGGCCACGCTCCGGACGAACCGCAGCACCGGCCCGACCGGGCCGGTGAGCAGCTGCCGCATCTCCCCCGCGAACAGCTCGACCCGCGCGTTGACGCGCACCGCCATCAGCGCCGCCGCGCCCGTCTCGCGGTCGGCTCGCCGTCGACGTCGCCGGCTGCCGCGGTGGCCGGCGGCTCGTCGACGTCGCCAGCCGGCTCGCCGCCGTCGACCACCACGGCGGCCGGCTGCCGGTCGCCGTCGTCCAGGACCTCGTACCGGCCGGCGTCGACGAGCGTCGCCAGCCGCGCATCCCACGGGACGTGCCGCACCTCGCCGTCGGCGACGCCGGGCATCGCCGTCAACGCCCGCACCGTGACCTGCTGACCCTCGCGCATCGCCTTCACTCCTTCTCGCACACGCACACGTTCGTTTGCACCGCGACCAGGACCTCCTGGCCGACGCAGCCGCCGGACGGCCCGACGCTGGACTGCTCGCCGATCCACACCTCGTCGACCGCCGGCACCTTCCGCAGCTCGCACAGCACCGCCCGCCGGATCCGGCCGGCGTCGTCGGCCAGCTCCGCCGCCGACTGCTCCAGCTCGGCCGCCGTCGGCGGGAACCCCTGGTCGTCCGGGGTCGGCGCGCACCGGGCGGTGCCCGCCCCCAACTCCACCGCCCAGAACGCGCCCGGGTCCGCGCCGTCGTCGAGGGGCGTGCCCCGCCCGTTCGGGAACTCACCCGCCAGCACCGGGTACGTCCGCACGATCCGCACCCACGCCTGGCCCTCGCAGCACGAGTCGATCGCCACGTCCCGGCCGGGCACCACCGCGCACACCGCCGGGGCGCCGCCGAGCGCGTCGGCCAGGGCCTCCCCGATGAGCTCGCGCAGCCGCACCGCGACCGGCCAGGCCACGTCGTCGGCGGGTGCCGGCACCGGCTCCGTCACGACGTCCTCCGTCGGCCGCGGTTCAGGTCCGGCGACCACACCACCGTGTCGCGGGGCAGCCGGTGCGGGTTCACCACCCGCAACCACTGGTCGACCTCGGGCAGCCCGGTCATGCCGTCCTTGGCGAGCTGCGCCGGGTCGACGAACGTCTGCTGCACGCCCTGCCGCACTAGCGACTGCACCCGGCGAGGCAGCCGGCACGAGTTGTCGGCGGTCAGCGCCTTCGCCACCTCGGCCGCGTACTGCCCGGCGGCGATCCGGCCGCCGGCCGGCACCTCGACGCCCCGCTGGTAGGTGACCGCCCACGCGCCCGGCTGGTCGTCGGCGGCCCTCAGGTCCTGCGAGGCCGGCCACTTCTCCCCGTCGACGCGGACCAGCCACCGCCGGTTGTGGACCACGTACGCCGCCGCCGGCAGGACCTGCCCGTCGATGAGCACCTGGGTGACGGCGTGGACCGGGCCCGGCAGGCTCACCTCCGTCCCGGGCGGCAGGCACCCGCAGGACCAGTCGGCGCAGCCGCACAGGCTGATGAGCAGGCTCCCGTACGGCAGCGCGCCGGCGTACGTCAGCGGCAGCCACCCCTCCCGCCACCACTGGTCCCGGTCGTCGCGCCGGCACGGCCGCACCGTCGACGAGCACAGGCCGAAGCGCCGCCCGGACAGCGCCCACAGCACCTCTGTGGCGAGGTCCGTGGCCGTCGTCCGGACCGCCTCGTCCAGCTCCGTCCAGCCCTTGAGGTAGGCCGTGTTCAGCGGCCAGGAGCACGGGCCGGTCCGCACCGGCTGCGTCACGGCGGTCCCTACAGCGAGGGCGCGACGAACGACTTGAAGCGCTGCGCGCCCGTCGTCGTGTCGGTGACCGTGATGAGGTACGTCCCGGGGGCCGCGTACTGATGGCTGACCGCCGCCTCCTCGGCCGGGCCCGGCGTCTGCGCACCGTCGCCCCAATCCACCGTGTACGGGTGGACCGGCGGGCCGGGCGGCACGTACGTCGCCGTGAACTCGGCGGTCATGTTCGTCGCGTCGGTCGCCAGCTTCACCACCGTGCCGTCCGGCGGCCGCGCGGTCAGGCCGCACGTCGGTGCCGGAGGCGGCAGCATCGTCCAGTCCATGTGGAGCAGGTCGAAGTCGCCCATCGGGTCCAGCAGCGGCTCGACGCCGGTCGACCGCAGGTAGACGTCGTACGGGCCGACGCCCCACGCCGGGTTCTCGATCGCCTTGCCGGTCAGCGTGAAGCTCGCCGCCGCGTTCTCGATCGTGAAGTCGCCGATCATCCCGTCGATGAGCTGCGGGAGCAGGAAGTAGCCGAACCGGGGCCGCTGCACCGCGCCGGCCACGCACTTCTTCTGCGACGTGCCCGACCACAGCTCCAGGGCCACCGCCGAGTCGAGGTTCAGCTTGCTGGTGAAGCGCATCCCGGTCGCGTCGCCGTTCTCGTCGAGCACGACCGGCATCCCGGTGAACAGCGTGAACAGCTCCGGGTCGACCCGCCCGGCCGTCACGGTCACGTTGTACATCTTGATCCGCCGCCGGGCCGGCTCGTAGACCAGGTTGTCGCCGTTGGCGTCCTTCTGGTCGATCTCCTCGCCCTCGTCGACCTCGGGCGCGTACTCGACCGTCACGAAGCCCTTCGACGTGACGTGGACCGGCCAGTTCCCGGCGCCCAGGATCGGGTCGCCGCACACCCCGAGCTTCGTGGCCCGGAGCATCTTCCCCTTGACGGGGGTGTCGCACACCGCGGACATCGGCACATCCTCAACAGGAGAGCTCCATGCCCGGCCCGCAGCCAGCGGCGAATACCCCGTCAGCGTAGCCGAGAGGGCGCTGGCCCCATGGGGGACACAGCGCCCTCTCGGCGTCGTCGCGCAGCCGCTACCCGCGCGCCGCCGGGTGCGTGCCGAGCACCAGGTCGCGGATCAGCGCCTCGATCCGCTCGGCGTCGCCGTGCGGCACCCGGAACGAGATTGTCGTCGCGCCGGCCACCACCGCCACGGCGGTGTGCAGCCCGTCGCGCTGGCTGGCCACCGACTGGACCGCCTTCATGGCGAGCATCTGGCGGCCCTGCTGCTTGAAGCGCGGCCGGCACGCAGGGATCAGCAGGGACAGCGCCACCGTGTAGACGGCCAGGATCACCAGCAGCACGTTCGCGACGGTCGTGCGGCCGGGCCGGCTCCACTCGATCCGGTCAGGCCAGATCGCGACCTGCGCGTTCCGTCCGGCGACGTGACTCTCAAATCGCGCCAACGGCTCCATTGTGTTCCCTCCGCAGTGAACGGGGCCGCACCCCCTGGGTGCGGCCCCGATACTCTCACGGCTGACGCAGCGTCAGCGGTCCCGTCACAACTGGCGGCCGTCGATCACCTCCAGCTCCGCGCCCAGCTCCGCGACCTTCGCGCGGATCTGCTCGGCCACCTCGTCCCACGCGTTGCCGGTCACCACCACGGCGCTGCGGTTGTCGCCGCGGATCCACGTCACCATCACCGCCGAGCGCACGTCGAGGACCTGCCCCGTCCGCTCGCAGGTGATCTGCCGCATCACCGCGTGCCGCAGCACCTCCCGGTTCAGGAACTTCTCCCGGTCGGCGTCGTTGTCGGCCATCAGGGCCGCCAGCACGTCGTTCATCAGTACCGCCCCGCCGGGGCCGGCGACGTCAGCCGCGCCGTCCCCTCGACGATCCTGCCGCGGCACCCGCTGCACACCGTCTCCGACGGCACGCTCTGCGCCAGGTCCACCGGCGTGCGCACCGGCGTCTTGCAGCCCCCGCAGGGCAGCGGCAGCAGCCGGGGCAGCCTCATGCCCAGCAGCAGCATGTCTCGGGGTACCAGCGTCTCCCTCGGCTGCCCGCCGCGCGGCAGGATCACCAGGTTGACGCAGGTCGGGAAGTCCCGCACCGGCTGCACGTCGGCGATCTCCACGAGCTGCCCGAACAGCAGCACCTCGTCGCGGCGGTGCAGCTCGTCCGTCCGGATCGGCTGGCTGCCTTGTCCCATCGTCACAGCGGTCACGCCGCCGCCTCCTCTCGCTCCAGCCAGCACAACCTGGCCTCCACATCGACCACCAGCTGCTCGGTCAGCGCCGCCCACACGTCGGCGGGCAGCGTCGCCAGGTGGTGCCACCGGCCGCTGTGCGCCGCGTAGACGTGCAGCGCCCCGTGCCCGGCCTCCCACAGGTAGGCCCAGCGGTCGCCGTCGACGGGCGCGTCGACGCCCATCTGGCCGACGAGCGCCCGGCCGGACTGCCCGGTGCGCACCGCGCGGCCCATGCCGCACACGTACGCCCACTCGGGCCGCCGCTCGGCGACGGCCTGCGCCGGCCACGGCGTGCACGCCAGCACCGACCAGTCCCGGTGCAGCAGCGCCTCCACCATCGCCGCGGTGTCCCGCTGGAAGGTGCGCGCCCAGATCGTCCGCAGCTGGGCGAGGGTCCAGCTCGGCTGGCCTTCCAGCTCGACCGTCCGGGCCCGGTACCACCGGCTGCCCGGGGCGAACTGCCCGACGAGCGCCCTCACCGCACCTCCTCCAGGTCGCAGCAGCCGGCGGCCGTCTCGAACTTGAGCCGGTCGCCAGCCAGCCACTGCCGCCGGTTGCCGGACCGCTGCACGTCCAGCAGCTCCGTGAGCGGCACCAGGGGCAGCTCGTCGACCGACCAGCACGCCCACGGCTCCCACTTGCGCACGAACGGCGCGGTCGGCACGCCGAGGTAGACGTGCAGCCGGTGGCCGCCGAACAGGTACGCCCACTCCCGGTCGTCCGCCGCCGTGGCGTCGACCCGGCCGGTGAGCCGCTCACCGGGCTCGTCCAACGGGATGCCGATCATCTGCGGGCAGCCGGGCAGCGCGTAGATCCGCCGCCAGTTGGTCTGCATCAGCCGCTCGACGGCGGCCGGCAGGTCGTGGTGCAGCTCGTCGTGCACCAGCGCCGACAGGGCGGGCACGATCACCGTCGGCACGGCGTCGTAGTGCACGTGCCGCGCCTCGTACGAACCGTCGGCACGTTCGGTGCCGATCAGCGCGCGTAGACCCATGGTTTACCTCCACGTGAACCGGGTCTTGCTCGAACAGATACCTTGCCGCTGTCCGGTCGCAATCGTCAATAACGACCGGACAGCTAGAGCCCGTCTAGGGACTCCGCACCGGGGCCGGGCACGCCGCCCGGCCCCGCCTACGCAGCCACTAGGCGATCGCGTCGACCGACCAGGATTCCGTCTCGCCGTGCCGCGCCACGACCGTGTGCGGCGACGGCGCACCCTCCGCCAGCCAGGCCAGCATCTTCTCGGCCACCTGCTCGCGGTAGCGCCGCGCGACCCGCATCTGGCAGTACGCCCACACGCCCTCGCGGTTGCCGACGACTCGCACCGCCCCGCCACCCCAGCTCGTCACCAGGAACTCCACCGACGACTCCTCCTCCGCCGGCCGCGCGTCGCACTCGTCGTCCGGCTCGTCGTCCAGCTCATCGGCGTTCTTGCAGTCCGGCTTGCAGTCCGGCTGGTGCGGCTCGTCGCGGGCCGCCCCACAGTGGACGCAGCAGCCGTCCTCGTCCATGCAGCTGCGCGGCCCGCATTCGTCGACCGCCGCCCGCTTGCCTGCCTGAATCGTGCTCTTGCCCATCTCGACCTCCACGTGAACAGGGCATGTCGTACATATTCATTGCATGCGACCGGCTCCCTCGCGTACACGTTTTATGTACGCGAGGGGCCGTGTAGCGCGTCACACAACCGGCCAGTCAGAACAGCCGGCCCTGCCGGAACACCGCCTCGGCGTCGAACGTCGACGAGGCCGGCGGCGCGGGCGGCGGCGGGGGCGGCGGCTTCGGCTTCGCCTTGCGCATGTGCCGCTCCAGAGCGCCCTCCGGCGTCGGCAGCTCCAAGAGCTGCCGCACCGCCGCGATCTGCCACGCCTGCCGCCATGCCCGCTGCATCTCGTCGATCGCGATCTGCCGGTGCTCCAGCGCCTCACGCATCCACACGTCCAGCAACCCGTCGCCGCAGCCGACGACCACCCGCAAGCCCAGCCCCCACAGGTGCAGGTTCACCGCGCAGAGCGCCGCCGCCAGCGGGTCGATGTCGTTCGCCCACCACTCGCACGTCGTCGGGTCGAGGCCGTCCTCCCGCATCGCCTGCGCGGCGCCGAGCAGCATCGTGCCGGTGCCGGCGCACGGCTCCAGGATCCTCGCGCCCTCGGCCGGCGCCACCATCCTGCCGAGCAGCAGCGTCACGCTCTCCGGCGTCAGGAACTGCCCGATGCCCTTGCGCCCGCCGTGGCTCTTCATCGTCTGGAGCAGCATCCCGAGCAGGTCCGTCTCGCCCCACCCGTCGGGCCCGCACCGCCCGAACACGCCCTTGCGCAGCGCCGCCTGGCCGACGGCCTGCACCGCGCGCAGCACCGTCTCGTCCTGGTCCTCGTCGGTCCACGACCACAGGTGCTTCGTCCGCGGGTTCAGGTCGGGCCGCAGCATCGCGAACTCGCACCACAGCCGCTGAATCAGCAGCCCGAACCCCTCGTGGTCGAGGCGCTCGATCGTCTCGCCCAGCGCCGCGAGCTGGTCGACGTCCTCCGCCTCCCGGGCCACCAGCGCCAGGGCGGCCACCACGCTCATCGGCACCTCGATCCGCGAGCCGCCGTACCGGCTGTGCCACGCCAGGTCGACCGCCTCCGCGATGTCCCGCGCGTGCTGCCGCGGGTCCTCCGGCACGGCGTTCGCGCGCCGCGCCATCGTCGTTGTCGTCATGCTCTTCCTCCACGTGAACCGCCGGCCTCCCGCCGGCGGGAAAGGCAGCGCCCCCGCAGCCACGTCGGCTACGGGGGCGCTCGGGGTCGGTCAGCAGCAGTTGCCGCACACACCCGAGGCGGGCAGCACCGTGAAGCACTCCCCGCACATCGACTTGCGCACCTTCGCGGCCTCGCGCTCGTTCTCGCGCCGCTGGCGCGCGGCCTCCTGGCGCTCGCGCTCGGCCAGCACCCGCGCGTTGTGCTCCCGCACCCGCCGGTTGTAGGCCAGCACCGCCTGGTCCTCCTCCTCCGTGGGGCGACGAACGGGCGCCCGCAGCGCCTCCTGCAAGGCGTCCGCCATCGCGTTCAGCTTGTTGACGCGCACGGTGTCCGCCCAGCTCATGACCTTCCGGCCGGTGTCGGTGGTCACGTCGAAGTTCAGGCCGCTCATCGGGCTCTCCTCACACAGTCGGGGTAGCTTGCTATACATATTCATTGTATCCAGACGGAGGGCCTGACGTACAGGTTTTATGTACGCTCGGGCTGTGGAGCGGGCCACACAAACGGAGACGCCCCCCGCGCCCGCATGGGGCGCGAGGGGCGTCGGGGCCCGCCGCTCAGATCGCCGCCGTCCCCCGCACGCTCTCGGCAACGATCGCCAGGGCCTCCCGCCGCTCGGCCACCTTCATCAGCGCCGCGTCGACCGCCGCCGCCTTGCCGCTCACAGCCGCCAGCAGGTCGCCGCGCACCGACGCCCGCAGGTCGCCCGCCTTCGCGTTGCACACCGCGACCTCGGTCGCCGCGGTGAGCTCGCCGGCCAGCCGCTCCAGCGACCGCTCCGCCTCCACCACCCGGAACGCCAGCTTGGCGACCAGGCCGCACCGGTCCGCACCCTCGGCCTCCACCTTGAACTCGGCGAGCAGCTCGTTGACCCGCTTCTCCATCTCTCAGCCCTCCTGTAGGGGTAGCGCGTTGCGTACACATTCATTGTATGCAACTTTCAGTCCCGCGTACAAATTTTATGTACGCCCTGGGCCGTGGAGCGGGTCACACAAAACGCCGCCCCACCTGGCACGGGGAAGAACCAGGCAGGGCGGCGCGAGTCCGAGGCGTGGGGTCGACGGTCAGCGGCTCCGGGGGGACCGCGACCGCGACGCCTTCGACGGCGGCTGGGAGGCCCCGTCCGTCTTGGCGTCCACCTCGGACACGTCGGCCCCGGCGTCAGCCGACGTGCTCTTCTCGCCGGCATTCACCGGCTCCGGCTCCGGCTCGCCGGCCGGCTTCGGCTCCGGCTTCGGCTCGGGCTCGCGGTCCGGCTCTGGCGTCGACGTCTCGCCGTCGCCCTCGTCCTCCTTGAGGTCGACCACCTCGTACCCGCCGGCCGCCTCCTGGGCCAGGTCGTCGGGCACGTCGAACGCCAGCCCCAGCGGGCCGTCGCTCGTCGTCCGCACCTCGTCGTGCCGGTCCGGGCCGGCGGCGTCGAGCAGCTGCCGCGCGAGCACTCTGGCGTCCTCGCGGCTGTTCGGGTAGATCAGCGGGGCCATCTCTCCTCCTACGCCGGCACGCCCGGCAGCTTCACCTTCACCGCCGCCACCGTGCAGCTCCACCCCACCGTGTAGAACCGCTCGGCGACCGCGAACACCTCGTTGTCCTTGCGGTCCAGGGCCTCCGGCAGCTTCGGCAGGAACACCGCCGACCGCCGCACCATCACCGGACCCGTGGCGTACAGCCACGCCTCACCGGCGGCCGGCGCCGCACCACCCGGGCCGACGCCGGTCGTCTGCGCGAACACGATCGGGTTGCCCAGCGGGCCCACCAGCCGCGGACCCTCGATCCGCGACTGGCCCTTCTCCGCGAACCACCCGGCCGTCCACCGGGGAGCCCACAGCACGCCCAGCACGCCCGACCGGTCGCCGATGTGCGCCTCCAGCAGACCCACGCCCGTCTCCAGCGGCACCGCCGCCGCGTCGGAGCCCGCCAGAACCTCCGTGTCGGCCGCCGCCAGGTAGTCCGCGTTCCCGGCCTCGCCGGTCCAGGCGTAGTGCTCTAGCGACTGCTGCTCGACCATGCCCATCGCCCGCCGGGCCCGCTCCAGCAGGTCCGGGCGGGCCGGCGACCGGCCGGACAGGCCCGTGTACAGCCGGATCACCCCGGCCTGCACGAGCGGCACCCGGTCCGGCAGCGCCATCGGCGCCCGGTTCGGGTCCGAGGCCGCCGCCACGTTCGTCGGCGCGGGCGCGTCGACGCACTGCGGCTCCCACTCCACGCCGGCCTGGAACTCGCGCTGGTCCGCCGGGTCGACCACGGCAGCCGCCGAGAACAGCCCGTACCGGTACGGCGTCGTCGCCGGGGCTTCCACGTACACGAAGGGCTGAGTCACCCGTCACCTCCTCCGGAGATGGGGCCGCGCCAGCCGGGCGTGGCCCCGTCGAACGGGTAGCTCAGACCGCCGTGCAATCGAACGCGACCGTCTGCCCGGTCACGCCGGTCGGGCACAGCGGCACCGACACCTTGTAGGACATGTAGCACCGCTTCACCAGCAACGACGCCTGCTCGGTGAACAGGGCGATGTACTCGTTGTCCTTCAGCTTCGTCGAGTCGTAGACCGCCGACAGGTCGATGATCGGCTTGGTGCCCTTCACCCACGTGCCCGGCGCGTAGATCAGCATGTCGACCGTCGCCGGCCACTGGCCCGGCGCGGTCGTGCCGCCGAACCCGGTGCCGCCCGCGTCGACGTAGCCGTCCTGCCAGTCGTACACGAACTGCGGGCGCAACCTTCGCCGGGTGAACCACGCGATGATCTGCTCGTCGGTAATGTCGAAGTAGTTCATCCCGGCCCGCCGGCTCATGTCTGCCCGGATCCACTCCAGCAGCCACATCGGCGCCGCGCACTCCAGCAGCGCCCGACGGCCCATCCGGTACCGGTAGCGGTAGTCGGTCGACGCGAGGGACGCCGCGCCGAGCAGCGCGGTGGTCGTCTCGTCGCCGTCGATGTCGCCGCCGAGGGTCAGGCTGAACGTCGTCGACTGGCCCGGGGTGGTGGCCATCCGCGCGATCGTCCGCGCGTTCATCTTGTGTTGGTGCGCGACGAGCGCCCGGCGCACCACGTCGCGGGTCAGCTCCGGCCACACCGCGTTCTGCACGATGTCCTGCTCGATCTGCACCCCGTCTACCTCGAGGCGCGTCTCGGCCCAGTTCACCGTCGGCACCCGGTACGAGGACTTGTCAACTCCCGCGGTGCTATCGGCCTCGGTCTGCACGAACCCGATCCCCGAATACATATCGCGGAAGTCGAGGTTGGCTGGCACCTTGATACCGCCACCGCGGGGGATCGTAATGCCCGGGAGGTCGAGCAGACCCTCGGTCGTCTCCAGGCCCTCGCACAGCTCCCACAGCGTCTCCGATGGGGCGCCCCAGCCACCGGCCGCCACGAGGTTGCCGCCCGACAGCCGCGACTCCGACGCGGCCAGCTCCACCAGCTCCATGTCGGTCAGGCCCCTGCCCCCCGCGACGAGCGCCTGGTCGACGGGCAGCTCTACCCGGGCCACGTTCTGCTTGATGCGGGTCGCGACCCCACCCCCGCGCGGGAAGCCTGCGAACTTGTCGTCGAACGCCGCCGCGACCTCGGCCACCGACGAGAACACGTGCCCGTGCGGCACGTTCGGCACGTCCGCCGCCGCCTTGATAACCGCTGACTGGCTGCCCTTGCCGACCTTCGGCTTTGGCTGCCGGCGGGCCGCCCGCCGCGCGAGCGACGCCACGACCGGCGTCGGCTGCGGGGCCGGCTGCTCCTCAACCGGGGCGTCCTCCGGCGGAGCCTCCTCGCCCTCGCCGCCCTCGCCGGCGCCCTCGCCGCCCTCGCCGTCGCCGTCGCCGCCCTCCTGCGCGCCGTGGACCGCCGCGTCCAGATCGTCCAGCTCCGACGCCACCTGCAGCGCCGCCTGCTCGATCTGCGTCTGCTGGGTCCGCACCGATTGCACGAACGTCGCCAGCTCCCGCAGCCGGGTCAGACCGGCAGCGTCCAGGGCCGGGTCGTCGCGGAGAGCGTCGAACGCCACCACGGCCTGCGTCTCCAGCTGACCCAGCGCGTCAAGGTCGAGCCCGTCCAGGCTCCCAGGGATCTCGAATTCCACCGTCGGCTCCTCAAGCACGGTAGGGATCTCATCCCCGACCGGCCCGCAGCCAGCATCGGTAGTTCAGGGCACAGCGTAGCCCACGCGATCGTGAGCACGGGTCATCACCGGCCGAGGGGCGCGCTCCTGCGCGTCGGCAGGTCGCGAGTGGACGCTCCTTATTTCACCTACTATCGTTAAGCGCATGCCTGACGGACCTGTGCGCGTAACGGGACCGCTCCTGGCCGTCCTGAACGCCCTGCTCGAAGCCGACGACTACGAGCTGCACGGCTGGGCGATCATGAAGGCCACGGGGAAGTCCGGACCGACCATCTACAAGATCCTGGAGAGGCTCGCCGAATCGCGGTGGGTGACCTCCCGCTGGGACACGAACACCGAACCCGGCAAGCCTCGCCGCCGCTACTACCAGCTCACCGGACACGGCGTAGCCAGCGCCCGCGAGCTGATCGCCCAACGGCAGGCCAAGACCGCGCCGGCGATTCGGACCCGCCTGGCCTTCGGCTGGTGCCAGGCGTGAACCACTGGGAAATCATCCTCGGCATCGTGTTCGGGCTCCTCGTCAACGAGGTCACCGACATCTCGCCCTGGGCCGCGCGGAAGCTGGCCCGATGGTCGGCCTACCGCTGGACGACAGACCCCGAGATGGCCGCAGGATACGCCGAGGAATGGGCGGCAGTCCTCGACGACCGGCCCGGCAAACTGCTCAAGCTCCTGACCGCCTTGCGGTTCGCCCTGGGGGCCGCCGGTCGAGCTACGCCCAGGGCAGCCACTCAGGCCGTCCGCACGGTCCGTGCGTACCGGCTACAGAGGACCCTCACCGCCTATGCCAGGGAATACCAGCGAAGCGTCAAACGCGAGGCAGCGAAAGAGCGTCTCTTCGTTGCTACGAATGTCGATCACATTAAGCTGAATGTTCCGATTGAGGTTAAGCCCTGGCATGACGACAAGCTCTGGCAAAAGCGGATACTGCTCATGCCGGCAGACGAACATGCCAAGATGTCGTCGATCAAGCGCCGCCCCA
The DNA here is from genome assembly GCF_059359355.1 of Micromonospora sp. ZG13. NCBI lineage: Bacteria > Bacillati > Actinomycetota > Actinomycetes > Micromonosporales > Micromonosporaceae > Micromonospora > Micromonospora sp. ZG13. The sequence continues at coordinate 95,163 of NZ_JCADBQ010000006.1, read as the reverse complement.
AGCTTCGACCCAAGTAGGCCAGCACGCCGACCCTGTAGCCACCGAACGGGCAGCCCGCTGCCCAGACGGTGCTCTTGGGGGTGCGGTGCCGATGGGCGCCGCACCCCCGCTCTCTACCTCTGCACCTGGCGGATGACGCCGCCGCCGCCCTTCTGCACGTCGGCGACCTCCGCCAGCGTCTTCGACCCGTACTCGCCGCCGCGACGCCCGTCCCCGTAGGACAGCACCCACACCGTCGTGCCCCTGGCCTTGCTGCCGCAGTTGCAGCCCACGCCTGCTCTCCTCCCTACTCGCCATGCACCTGGGCGGCCAGCGCCGCCACGAGGGTCTTCCGGTCCCGGCCGATCGACGCCGCGATCCGCTCGGCCGTCGCCGCCGCGGCGGCGCGCTGCCGCTCGGCGGCGAACCCGGCGGCCACCGCGCGCCGCACTGCCGCGTCGAGGGCGGCCGGCGACGTCAGGGCGGGCTCCCGCCGGCGGCCGCGGGTCGGCGCCGACGGCTGCCACCCGGACCAGCCGGAGGCGACCATCGCGTATGCCCGGCCACCGGACGTGCGGCCCCGCACGACCGGGAACCCGCCGACGTTGACGCACAGCGCCGCGACGAGCTGCCGGGCCCCGCCGATCCACCGCCAGTCTCCGGACAGCGGCGACCGGCGCAGCAGCTGCACCTGCTCCTCGGTGGCCTCCGGCACCAGCGACCCGGCGACCCACGTGCCGTGCGCGTCCCGGCCGGCCCGGACCACCGCGACCTGCGTGCCGGTGTCGTCGTAGTGCGCGACCGCGCTCGCCGCGCTGGCCGCCAGGTCGGCGTGCCCGGTCGCCGCGGTGATGTGCCCGACCGCGACCAGCTCCCCCTCGGCCGTCTGGATCTCCGGCCGGTGGAACCAGTCGAAGCCGCCCTCCTCCGGCGGCATCACGCACTGCCCGCCCTGGAGGAACGACAGGTGGCAGTCCCGGTCGGCGAGGTGCCCGAACACCCGGCCGTCGGCCGTCACGGTGATCGGCGTCAGCTCCTCCAGGCCCGGGTCGTCGAACCACGCCCTCGGCGGGTACACCGGCGTGACCTGCTTCCTCGTCGCCGCCGCGCCGGCCGCAGTGACCGGCTCTTCCTCTTTCTCCACCTCGTCGGAGGGCGTCTCGTCGTCGGCGGGATCCTCGTCGACCAGCTCCAGGTGCGCCTCCATGAACGCCTGCGTGCCGAGCATCGTCACCGCCATCACGCGGCCCTTCGTCACCAGCAGGTGCGGCTCCTCGCCGGCCTCGACGAACGCCTCCCACTCCTCGTCGGTCATGTCCTCGATCGGCTTGCCGTCCGCGTTCGCGTACACGAACTCGAACTCGTCGAGGTCCACCGACGGGAACAGCACGCCCGCCCGCCACAGCTCCAGGGCCTCCGTCACCTCCGGCACGGCGTCGATGAAGTCGCCCGCGCCGGACAGCTCCGACTTCTTCACCTCCCCGGCGGTGATCCGGCCGATCGTCACCGCGCCCTCGTGCCCCGGCGCGTCCTGCCGGGCCCACCGCAGGGGCAGCGGCAGGTCGCGGAACGACCACTGGCCGTCCGCCGCGAAGATCCGCCGGTCGCCCGACCTGGCACCCAGCGGCGCCAGCGTCCCCTTCCACGTCGCCATCTGCTTGCCACCCTTCGCGGCTCCCGCCGCTGTCACCGTGATGTCCAACCCGCTGGCCCGGTCCCGTCGGGGCCAGGGGTGCTCAGGGACCGCAGGCAGGGGCTCGCCGGCCTCCACCTCGATCATCGTGCAGCGGCACTGCACCGTCTGTCCGGGCGGTGCCGCCGGGTCGCCCGGGTACCGCATCGGCACGCCGCCGACCATGAACACGCCGTCCAGGGCGACGCGCTGCCCGTCCGCGTCGCGGTGGTCCGGCCGGGTCCGCTCGTCGTGGGTCGCCACCCACACCTTGTCCAGCTTCTCGTCGAGCGCCGCCTGGGCGGTCAGCCAGGCGGTCAGCGTGCCCGCGTTGTACGCGCCGATCGTCTCGGTCCGGGCGATCGTCACCGCCCGGTCCTCCCACGCCTGTTCGCCGAGGATCGCCTCGATGGCGTCGCGGATCCTCGGGATGCTCGCGCCTTCGGCGGTGAGCTCGGCGATGGCCGCCGTGACCTGCGTCCACGCGCTGTCGGGCACGCCCTGCAACCTGTTCGGCAGCGCCGCCAGGTACTCGTTCTTCATCTGCGCGACGCGCAGCAGCTCGACGTCGCCGCCCGCGTCCGCGACCCCGGCGAGGAACGTCGCGTCGACCGCAGGGAGCAGGTGGACCGTCATCGCCTCAAACCACGCCTGCCCGGCGCCCGCGAGCGCCGACGGGTCCGGCGGCAGCGCCGCCGCGGTGACCGGCAGGGTCGCGGTCCGGGCGGACCGCAGCCAGGCCCGCAGCGCCGCCCGGGCGGCCTGCTCGACGCGCTTCTCGGCAGCGAGCACCCGCGCCTCGTGGTCGAGGCGCAGCGGCAGCCAGCGGTCCGGCCCGTCGGTCACGGTTCTTCGGCCGCCACCGCCGGCGCCAGCGGCAGAACCGCCACCACGGCGATCGTCGACGCGATGCTCCGCACGCCACCGTCCGAGCGGCCGGCCGGCATGCCGGCGGGCGTGCGCTCGACCCGGTAGATCGTCAGCTTGTCCTCGGACAGCTCCAGCCGCACGAAGTCCTTGTCGAGAGTGACGCCCAGCAGCGCAAACGCGTCCTGGATCATGGTCAGGGTAAGCCGCTCCGGGTCAGCCATCGTTCCTCCTCGTGTGCTGATGCCGCTCCACGTCCGTGGGGTCGCAGACGTCCGTGGCATCGGTCAGGGGCGGCTGGTCGCCGTCCCACAGCTCGCCCCACCAGCCGCACGTCTGGCACAGCGACCAGGTAAGGAGCTCGCAGCCCTTGCCGCGCCCGGAGCGGCGGCAGGCATGGCCGTGCGCCTGCACCAGGTCGGGGACGAGGGCGGTCGGGGCGGTCACGCTGGCACCAGCTCTCCGCGCACCGTGCGGGTCAGGTGCTCGCGCAGCTCCGCCGGGTCGTGCCGGGTGCCGGTGACGAGCAGGCCGCCGACGTACGCGGTCAGGGCGGCCTCCAGCTTCACCGCGTCGACGCCGAGCCGAGTGGCGATCGCCGGCACGGCCGTCCACGCGCCCTGAAGCAGGCGAGGCACCGACGTCGGCGTCGACTGCCGCGCCGTGTGGTACTCCCACGCCTTCAAGTCGGCGTGCCGGTACCGGTCGCGGCCGAGGACCCGCTTCCCGGCGATCTCCAGCGCCCGCAGCGCGAGGACCTCGCAGGCGGCGACGAACGGCCCGGACAGCGGATCGGCGGCCGACGCCGCGGTCGCGTTCTGCTCGGGCGGGCCGCGGTCCTCGGTGTCGCCGTCCGGCGGATCGTCGGTCGTCGGCTCCTCGTCCTCGGCGGGCGGCTCGCCGCCGGGCAGCTCAGCCGGCTGCGGGGCCGGCTTCAACGCCTCCGGGTCGATCTGCACGGACACCCCGGCGACCTCCAGGAGCCGCTGCACAAGCAGCGGGCCGGCGGCCGGCACCGTACGGATGATCTCCAGCAAGCGGCGCAGCTCCCGCTCGTCATCGGTCGGCTTGTCGTGCTCACCGAACCCGGTCTCCCGGCGAAGCGCGTCACCGGACAGCTCGCCAAGGCCGTACAGGTCCTTCGCGTCGGCGCCCTTGTCGGGGGTCTGCGTCAGCTCGCTGGTGTCGTACCAGACGATCCACCGCTTCGCGTCGGCGACGCCGGGCGCGCCTTCCAGCGCCGGCCACAACATCTGCTGGGTCAGGGCCGCGCAGAACAGCTCCAGCTTCGACTCGACGTGGTACTTGATCGTCGCCTCGTCGGTCATCCAGGCGCCCCAGTGGTTCGCCTGGGTCATGCCGAGCAGCATCTCCGGCGGGGCGTCCAGGCCGAGGGCGAGCCGCCGGATCGCGCCGTCCAGCATCGACGGCACCGTGCCGGACAGCTCGGTGGCGAACGACAGCAGCCGGGCCTTCTCCAGGTGCTCGGCGGGGCCCTGCACGACGATCGGCACGAGAGCGGCCACGGAGTCGCGGTCTTTCACCGCGGTGGTCATCGCCTCGGTCAGTGTCGCCAGGAACGACGACACCCCATCCTCGGCGTCCTCCTCCTGCTCGGCGGCGGCAAACGACAGCTCGTTCGGGAGCAGCAGGATGCCGGCGCCAGCGAGCCGGGAGTCGATCTGTGACTGGACGTACTGCGTCAGCCGCTCGATTAGCCGCAGCACCCGCTGGTTGGCCTGCACCTGCGACTTGGGCAGGGCGTGCTTGCGAGGGCTCGGGGCCCAGATCCGGACGATGACCGTCTCATCGGCTTCCAGCTCGCGCGGCCCGTCGCCTTGGTCGAGGACGTACTTCCCGGTGCGCTCCTGCAGCTCGTCGACGGACGCGATGAACCACCGCTCCCGGTCGGTGGCGGTGCCGGCTTCATCGCGATCCGGCTCACCGATCAGGTAACACTCGCCGGGCACGCCGAGCTGGATCCCGGCGTCGTGCAGCAGCTCGGCCTGCTGGCCGGGCCCGCCGAGGAACGTCTCGTTGACGCCGGCCGGCGCCTGGTCGGGCGCTTCGACGGGCCGTCCTTCGTCGTCGACCTGCGTTATGTACAGCCGGGCGCGGCCCATCGCCTTCGCGATGAGGTCGACGAGGTAGGCCAGCTCGCCGCACTCCTCGTAGTGCTGCCACGCCTCTTCCTGCCACTCCTGCTTGGTGACCTTCCGCAGGCTGCCGGACGAGTCATAGCGCATCTTCGCCGCCGACGCGACGACGGCAGTCGCCTTGCCGACGTCGCTCTCGACGTTGGGCTTGGTGCCCCACCAGGCCATGGGCTACTCCCCTGGCTCGGCGCGCACCAGCAGGCCGGTCGCGTGGGAGAGGGCCATAGCGACAGTCGGCGCGTCGACCCACCAGTAGTCCGACCAGCGGGGCACGTCGGACAGGTGCCACCAGCCGGCAGCGGCCGGCATGGCGATCCACACCGACAGGCACCAGCGGCAGAACAGCAGGTACGTGAAGGCGCTGCCCTCGGGCAGCCGCCTCACGATTGCCTCTCGGGGTCGCCGGGTGATCTCGTCGGCAACAATCAGCCGGGTCACCCGCGCAACGACGAAGAGCACCACCACGATCTCAAACAGCCCCGTCACGGCTATGACAATACGCAATGACATTGCGGCCGGATAGGGAGCGCGACGCGCGTGACTGCCCTAGCGTGTGGCCATGGCAGACGCGGCCAGTCTTGGCCGCCGCGGTCGTAGGGAGAGCGATGGGCTACGAAACGCAGTCCCCAGTTGACCCGACGCGCCAATCGCTAACCGAGGCACGGGAGCTCTTCGGTGAGCGGTTCGTGGCGGGACGTGTCGAGGCGGAGACGGATGCGCGCGACCTGCTCGACAAACGCGCCGGCTCCATGAGCGCCGACGAGGCATTGCAACTGGGCCGGCTGTTCAACAGGCATGAAAAGACTGGCCAGGTGCGTATGGACCGGTTTTCGCCCGGCTTTGCCGGGGCGGTCATGCACAAGCTGACCGAAGACATCGACCGGTTCAACCGGGTCGTCGCGGAGCTGTGGACCTCCCCGGTCGACGAGGCGTTGGCGCTGCTCGGCCGTATGTACGGCGACCGTTCTGTGCTGCCCGGTGCGGGTTCGTCACTGCCAAGCATGCTGCTATATCTACGCGATCCGGAGCGGTTCGCGGTGTGCATCAATGCCACGATGAAGGGCCTCGCTCGGGTATCCGGGAGGACCTTCCGCGCGGACGGTCAGGTCGGCTACGAGCGCTTCTGTCAGGTCCTGCGGACGTGGCGTGAACAGTACGGTGTCGCTCCGCAGGAAGCGGACGCTGTGCTCACGAACATCATGCGGGCCGCCACCACGCCAAGCGTCGCCGGCTCCGTCGCCGAACCAGCCACAGCTATCGACGTTCCGCCTAGCGGGCGACTCACAGCCGAACAGGTGGCAGATCAGTGCTACCTGCCGGTGGAGCAGATAGACAAATGGGTCACAGCACTACACGGACCCATGCGCCAAGCGGTGTTCTTTGGGCCGCCCGGGACAGGCAAGACGTGGGTCGCCTTGAAGCTCGCCCACCACCTCGCGACCTCGCCGGACCACGTCGAACTCGTCCAGTTTCACCCCGCATACTCCTACGAGGACTTTGTCGAAGGCCTGCGGCCCGACTTGGCCGACGGCGGCGCCCTTCGCTACACCCCACGGGATGGGGTGTTCTTCAAGTTGTGCGAGCGGGCACGCAAGGCCCCCTCCGATGACGTGTTCGTCCTCGTCGTTGACGAGATGAACCGAGCTGACCTTGCTGCCGTCTTCGGTGAGTTGCTTTTCCTGCTCGAGTATCGGGGTGTCAAACCAGCAGTCCTGCCGTACTCACAACGGCAGTTCTCGGTGCCCCCCAACGTCATCATTCTCGGGACGATGAACACGGCAGACCGCAGCCTCGCACTCGTCGACTTCGCCCTGCGCCGCCGGTTCAACGCTTTTCACCTGCACCCCAGCGACGACGTGCTGGCCAGGTGGTCCAGCACACGCTCCGATGTAGACGGTGACCTGCTGCTCGGCATGTTCCGACTGATCCGCGACCGGGTCGGTCGCCAATCACCCGTCAGCCCTGGCCACTCGTACTGGATGGTCGAGCAGATCGACGCCGCAACAGCCGAGGCCATCTGGTCCTACCAGCTGTACCCGTATTTGGCAGAGCACTGGTTCGAGCGGCCAGAAGACCTGGACCGGCTGGACGTGGACATCCGCGCGCTTATCGCGGAGCGAAGCTGAATGCTGCACCTGCGCGAGTACGAGATTAGCCGGGTCCGGCTGAGCGACCGGGAAGCCGGTGAATTGGCAGGGCTGACCCGCGGCTCGGCAGGCCGACGCGACGAGCCGCGGGTCATCCAGCAGGTTCTGCCGTCTGGACAGGCAGGGCTCTTTGACGTTCAGCCCGGGCCGTACGTTGGACGACTCACGCTCGGATCCGGATGCACGGTCGACATCGCCAGCCGCTTTCCGTTCACAGACTTCCGGGAGCTGCTGCGGCTGGCCGCACGCCAGCCCGCGCTGCTACGCGACACCGAAGCCGCAGGCACCGGCAGCCGTGGCCTGGTCGATCTGATCGCCACAGCCTTCGCTCGGGAGACTGAACGTCTCGTCGGATTTGGCTTGGCCAAGGAGTACCAGTCACGAAGCTTTACCCGGCCGCCCTACCCCGGCACCCCGGATGTGACTGTGCACCTCGCCAAGTATCTCGGGCGCCCCGACCGCCTGGTGACCAAGGCCAAGCGCCTGACCCAGGACATCCTGCTCAATCAGACCATCGCCGCCGCGCACCGGGTGCTCGTACAGCAGCACTACTCAGACCCCGCGCTGTCGGCACGGCTACGAGCGCTCGGCCCATGCTTCACGTCGATCTCGCGAGTCACGGACCCTCAACGGCTGATTCAGCGCCGCCCAACCTTGGTACCGCCGCGATACCGTGAAGCCTATGCGCTGGCATCGCTCGTACTCGCTGGCCAAACCGTGCTTCCCACCGCCTCCGGCGCCTCCGGCGTCACGGTGCTGTTCAACATGACCAAGGTTTGGGAGACCTACGTGGGCCATTGGCTCGCGAACCAACTACCAGCCGGACATCGGATATCAGCACAGCATCCGGTCGTTCTCACTGACGACTCTCAGCCGATGACGGCGTACGCGGACTTCGTCATCCTCGACGATCAGCACAAGCCCGTCGCGGTGTACGACGCCAAGTACCGGCACTGGCAGGCCAGGCCCAAGGCCGACGAACTCTACCAGCTGAGCACCTACGCACACCGACTCCGCGTGCATCGAGCAGCACTGCTCTACCCAGGCCGCGACGGCCAGGACAGCCACGTCAGCGTCGGCGACCTCCGGCTCGCCACGATAGGCGTGCCGGTTCTCAGCTCAACGCTGCCGGCGGCCCGGATTCACGCCGCAACTCCTGCGGAGACAAGCGTTCCTAGCCGACAGATCGGACCTTCCGAATCCGCGCATCATACATAGGGAGGTTCGTGGGCGGCTACTACGAGCACCAAGACCGCGTGATCAGCGGTTGGTATCGTCCTCCGTCGCGTCAACCATCACAACGCCCGCTAGATCCGACCATGGCTCGATGGTGCGATGTTCGCCAAGGAAGTACGCCTCCACCTCGCTTGGCGGCTGGGTGGCGGGTGGCGGACTGGGATACTGCCGGTCGAAGGGGTTGTCGACCCGAACTGTAACCATCATTTCGGCTGCTCTCAGCCTTGAGAAGAGATGGTGTATGCCGGTGGTTAGGCCGGTGACAGGGTGATGGCAGACGAGGTGGTACCAGGGCATTCCGGCTGCCAGAACGGTCTCGCGATGGAAATCCTTCTCCAACGCTAACCGTAGGGCCGTATCAGCCAGCACGACCGTACATCCCCACTGGCCGATATCAACCGGCCCGTGCGGGCACGGGCCGGCTTCGGGTAGGTCGGATCGCCACGTTGGTCGGCCATCGCTGTAGATGCAGTAGAGGCCAGCGATGCGGTCAGCGAGACACCGCTCGACGAAGACCTCGATCTGATAGCCGGAGGATACGGACGGCGCCGCACGCTGGTCGAGTCCAATGCGACCTGTCCTCGGATCGGCACGCTTCGCCTGGGTGCGGAATCCCACGTAGCCACGCAGGTCGCGGATCCACCACTCCCAGTCCGCGCCGGTCTCGGCCTCCCGCTTGGAAGCGAATCGCTGGATCGAAATGTGCGCGGGATGGCTGACCGCTAGATGAAGCAGGGCATTATCCGTGAAAGTCGTCTCGCCGGGTACCAGCCCCACCGAGCGTCCCACCTGGGTGCGCCATATCACGTCAGTGGCAATCGACCGAAAGGTCGGGCACAGCGGCGGGGTCCGAAGCGACCGCAGCAAGGCCGATTCCCGTGCTCCGCTAGGCGTCAAGGACCACCTACCGTGGCCAGAAACCTCTGTCGAATGGAGCAAATCCTGCTCAACCAGCCGGTTCCGAGCAAAAGAGGCATTGTTTTTCCAGACAAGGTCCCGACCGCTCGGACGTGGAGCAAGGTCGTCGGCCCTTAGCCGGCTTCCGAGTAGCCGTTCCATGACACGGAGAATGTCGGCTCTTTGGGCGGTGCCGCCAAGCTCACCCAGGGCGACCAAAATCCACCGAGCAAGTTCGTCAACGTCGATCACGTTACATCCCGTATTCTCGGAGCGCCTCGCGGTCACGCAATTGGCCGACGGGCGAGCCGCGACGCATGGGCTGAACGTCGGCTGAAGTCATTCCTTGGCGATGAAAGGCGGCCGCTCCGGGGATCAGGGCGTCAGGAGCCGCTATGAATACGTAATGCCGAAGGTGGTCTCGGCCAGCCACTTTTTGAACTCCGGATTATCCATGAACTGCTTGAAGAGCTCGGTGTCGTCCGCAATGAGGTTGAGGATGACCTTCTCGAGCGCCTTGTCGTGCTCGATGCGGGCATTCTGCTTGTCGGAGTTGTTCTTGGCAGCCTGATAGGCAGGGTCCGAGTTGACCTTTTCGGGGATGTCTTTGGTGATCAACTTCTGGATTCGGTCCTCGTCGGTCCAGGCGATGTTGCCGAACAAATCGTTGAAGGTCTTGAGTATGTTCGACAGCTTGTCGAGTTCGGGCTCGGGCTTGCGCCCCGCACCACCGGCCGGAACAGGGTCGATCTCGGCGTCAGCGTCCGGGAGCAGAAGGCGCACCGCGGCCTGCTTCTCGACACGGTAGCTGTCCATGTCGATTGCCTCGAGGACCCCCTTGGAGAGGTCGTCCTCCTTCGGCGCGGGGAGCTTCGGGACGAGGAAGTTGAGGAAGATCGACAGCTTCTCCCAAGCGGCGTTGGAGTACGGCAGAATCGAAGCGAGAAAGTCGTAGGTGCGAGCGAAACTCTTCGCGTCGCCCTTGAACTCGACCTGCGCGTCCTCGTCTAGGTCCGCGTTATACCGGGCGACACAGACATCGAGGATCGGATCGAGCTCGTCACGAGGCGCTCCGGTGAGATACTTCGTGACGAGGGCATCGACCTCGTCCTGGTCGTAGACCTGATGTCCGTCGAGGGCGGCCTTCAGGTCGTGGAGCTTGTTGGCGTCGGTCTCGTCCGAAAGGACGGTGGTCCGATAGAAGGACTCGAACGACTTGCGTATCGTCTCGACATCGTTCTGGAAGTCGAGCACGAATACGTCGTGCTTCTTCGGGTGCGCCCGGTTCAGGCGCGACAACGTCTGGACTGCCTTGACGCCCGACAGCTTCTTGTCGACGTACATGCTGTGTAGTAGCGGCTCGTCATAACCCGTCTGGAACTTGTCGGCACAGACGAGGAAGCGGTACGGCTCCCTACGGATTCGCTCGGCGATCTCCCCAGACGGAAACCGGTTGAGCTTCGCCTCGTTCACCATCTCGCCGGCGTACTCGTGTTCTCCGGAGAACGCCACGATCGCCTTGTACTGGCTGCCAAGCTTCTCCAGGTACTCCCCTATCGCATTGAAGTACTCGATCGCACGCATGATGTTGCCGGTGACGACCATTGCGCGAGCCTCGCCGCCGACCTTCTGCAGCGCGATGACCTGCTCAAGGAAGTGGTCGACCATGATCTGGGCCTTCTTCGCGATGGCCGTCTGGTTACCCTCGACGTAGGCCCGCAGCTTTTTCGTGGCACGCTTCGTGTCGAACTCCGGGTCGCCCGCCACTGTCTTTACGAGCCGGTAATAGCTCTGGAGGGGCGTGTAGCACTTGAGAACATCGAGGATGAACCGCTCCTCGATGGCCTGCTTCATCGTGTAGGCGTGGAAGGGCTTGTGCTTCGTCTTGCCGTCCTCGACGTAGGCATCGCCGAACATCTCGAGCGTTTTGTTCTTGGGCGTAGCGGTGAAGGCGAAGTAGGAGGCGTTCGGCAGCATCTTTCGTGCCTCCATCGCCTCGTTGATGAGGTCCTGGACGGGGTCGTCGTCGCCTTCGCCGGACCCGTCGTCGTCCACCTTGGCCGCCAGCGCCTTCTTGGCTGCCAGAGCCTTCGACACCGCCGACGCGGTTCTGCCACCCTGGCTGGAGTGGGCCTCATCGATGATGATGGCGAAGTTTCGCTCCCGGTGCTTGTCGCCGATCTCGGCGAGAATAAACGGGAACTTCTGGACCGTCGTGATAATGATCTTCTTACCAGCCTCGATCATGTCCCGCAGGTCCGAGGAGTGCTCGGCGTGGCCGACAGTGGCGCCGACCTGAGCGAACTGCTTGATCGTGTCACGGATCTGCCGGTCGAGGACCCGCCGGTCGGTGACCACGATGATTGAGTCGAACACCGGCTTGATCTCAACCTTTGGGTCCTCGACGCGGATCAGCTGATGGGCGAGCCAGGCAATTGAGTTCGACTTGCCGCTGCCTGTTGAGTGCTGAATCAGGTAGCGGCGTCCAGCACCATTCTTCCCAGCGTCGGCTAGCAGCTTGCGGACGACGTCGAGCTGATGGAAGCGAGGGAAGAGCTGCTTGATCGACTTCTTCCCGGTCGTCTCGTCAACCTCCTCGATCACCTGCGCGTACGCCTCAATGATCTTGGTAAGGCTCGCCGGGGTAAGGATCTCCTCCCACAGGTAGGCGGTTTTCAAACCGTTTGGATTCGGCGGGTTGCCGGCGCCGTCGTTGAACCCGCGGTTAAACGGCAGGAACCAGGGCGGCTTGGCGGCGAGATTCGTGCAGAACTCGACCTCAGCATCGTCGACGGCGAAATGAGCGAGGGTTCGCTTGAACCCGAAGATAAGCTCCTTCGGATCGCGGTCGCGCTTGTACTGCTCGACGGCGTCGGCGACGGTCTGCTTGGTCAGGCTGTTCTTCAGCTCAAACGTGCTGACGGGTAAGCCGTTGATGAACAGGCCGACGTCGAGGGCGAGCTTGGTCTCGTCCTCGGAGTAGTGCAACTGCCGGGTGACGGTGAACCGGTTCTTTGCGAACAGCTCAGCACTCTTGGCGTTCCCCTTCGATGGCGTGCCGTAGAAGAGGTTTATGTCGTGCGGACCGTGCTGGACGCCGTTGCGCAGAACGTCGATGACCCCGCGCTTGGTGATAGCCCCCTGGATACGCGATAGCGTCTTTAGCCCGGCGGGGCTGGACGGATCGAGGTCCAGCACAGCCGCCAGCGCAGGCTGGGTGTCGTTGAGGAAGCTGCGAAGTTGAACCAGATCCAGGCCGAACGCAGGCGAGTAGTCGGCAGACTTTCCGTGCGTCCACCCGTGGGCGCAGAGGCCCTCGACGAGTATGGTCTCTAGCCCCTTTTCGGACGTGTCTGCCGGCATCCCGCTACTCCCCGTCGTCGTCTATATCATCGTCATCAGTGGATGCTGCCGCGAGGACAGCGTCCAACTCCTCGGGGTCGACATCAGGTAGCGACGCCGCTTCGCCTTGCACGTCCCGGCGGCCGGTGACGACGTCAGCCATGAGGCGCGCCCGATATTCTTGGAGAAGCTCGATCTCGCGCATTGTCGCGTCGATTGCAGCGTTGAGATCGCGCGTAGCATCAGCGACGCGCGCGACAATCTCCTGCTGCTCCCCTCTCGGCGGACAGACGATTGGGACGGTGAGGAAGCGGTCCGGGTAGAGCCGCAGGCGTGACGAGCGGATGCCCGTGGAGCGGCACGTGTACTCGTCAATATAGGGGCGGGTGCGGAGCAGGAGGTCGGCGTAGGCCGGGTGGAGAGAACTGCCAGGCAGGGGCCGGTAAACGCCGTAAGCCGGACTGATAATTCCAGTATCGACCGCCACACCGAGAGCGCCCATCCAGGCCCACATGGTGTTGATCACGAGATCGCCTGGCCGACAGAGCTTGTGGCCCGCGTATGACGCGGCCATAAACATGGTGACGTTCTTGGAGGCGCGCGGTGTCACGCCGGTGAGGTGGGAGACGGACATGAGCTGCTCCTCACCCCGTTGCGAGCGCTCATTCACCTCCCGGTAGAACCACTTCGCTGGCCGCACATCCCAGTGCGCCGGCACATCGCCCAGCCAGTCAACTCCGGAAGCGCGGCTTTCTGCGGGATGTTGAAGCCCCCGGGTAACCAGTTCCTGGCTTACGACCCGCCGTCGCTCGTCCAAAAGCTGAACGAGCTGGTGCTTCTTGTTGACTGCTCGTCCGACACGAAGGTCAAGGTGGTCCAGGTACCGAGCGATCGCCTGCTGGGCGTCCAGCGGCGGGACCGGCACAAGCGCGGACTTGATGCCTTGCTGGGTCAGACCGAACCTAGTGACGCCCTTCGCTGCCAGATGCAGCTGCACTGCCACCTCTGGAACACGCAGTGCGCGGGCAAGAAATCCGGGCCACATGATCTGCTGTCGGGCGCGCAGCATCGTCAGGTGGTAGCCGCAGACAAGGTCGTCCGCTTCGACCGCGACGATTGCCGGGACCCCGATGTCAGTCCAGAGCTCGCTGTCCTTCGTGATTAGCACGTCGCCGCGGCGCAGCTTGAACTTTGCAACTTCCTCGGCCGTAGCAGTCGCGCGCATGAACTCGATACGTCCGGTGATGAGGTCATTGCGATAGACGTCGACGTAGTTGCACAGCCTGACTGGAACCTCGGCGGGGTGTGCGAGCTTGTCTACGTTGCTGTTGCGGACCTCCGCTACCCGACGCAGTGGCATGGTCGGCCACAGGATTTCGTGACTGTCCTTGATCGCCGCCATCTCAGGCATCCAGCGCTCGCTCGACGAGCCCGTCGCTCTCGACAAGGAGCTTGCGAATGTCGGCCTCGATCTCGCCGAGAGGCCGAAGCCTGCTGGGCTTGTAGAAGTGGCGGGTGAAGGAGATCTCGTAGCCGATCTTGCTCTCGGACTTCTCTTCGACCCACGCGTCCGGCGCGTACGGCGTGACCTCCCGAGCGATGAAGGCAGCGACACCGCCTGGTTCGAGCAGGGGCACCTGTTCGAAGTCCGACAGCTCCGGGTCTGCCTCGTACTCCATCACCGCCGGCTTCCCGTCGACCTCCACCTCGAACTTGCCGTGCAGCGGGTCTGGAACCGCCCTGACTCCCTTCGACACCTTCTTGACGACCGGCGGCGCCTGCTCGTCTCGCCAAGAAAGGCCGCGGAGGAGGGCCTTCCTGTCTGCCGCGCCAAGCTTCTCGCCCCAGGCGGTCAGGGCGGCATTCACGCGCGAGGCAAACTCGTTATGGTCGTCGAACACCTCGGTCCCGAGCTCCTCGGCGAGTCGCTCGCCGAGGGCGTGGAGGCGCTTGTCGCGGGCCCAGCGCTTCTCGTCGAGCAGCCGCTTGCGCACCGCTGGCTTTACTCGCGGCTCGGCGTCCTCGTCCTCGTCGTCGCTGCCCCCGTCCAGGTACTCTTCGACCGCCGTCTTGGCCTTTGCGAAGTCGTCGAAGAGCTGGTCGCCGAACTGGTCGTACAGCTCGGCGCGCAGCGCCTGGTCACCCGAGGCGAAGCGCAGCTGCTCGACGAGCTCCGGGGAGCATTGGCTACGCAGCCGCAGTGGGCGCTCGACCCTCACCTTGCGGTAGCCGAAGTAGGCGTTGTCAAAAATCTTCGACTGCTCTGTCTCCTCGAACATGAGAAAGGTCTGAACGATGCGCTCGATGTCAGCGTCCGAGAGCTCGCAGTTTTTCTGGCCGAGGTTCCGTCGCAGCGGTGAGAACCAACCGCTGGCGTCGATGAGTTGCACCTTGCCCTTGCGGTGCTCGGGCTTCCGGTTGGACAGCACCCAGATGTAGGTAGCGATGCCGGTGTTATAGAACATGTTCAGCGGCAGCTGGATGATCGCCTCGAGCCAGTCATTCTCAAGGACCCAGCGCCGGACGTTCGACTCACCTTGACCTGCATCTCCTGTAAACAGCGACGACCCGGAATGGACCTCGGCGATGCGGCTCCCGAGCGCGGAGTCGTGCTTCATCTTCGAGATCATGTTGGCGAGGAAGAGCATCTGACCGTCATTGGAGCGGGTGACCAGCGAGAACTCTGGGTCGCCCGCATGGTCGACGCTGAACCGCCGGTCCGTGATCCCGCCCTTGCCGCCCATTCGCTCAAGGTCCGTCTTCCAAGACTTGCCGTAGGGCGGATTTGAAAGCATGAAGTCGAACTTCCGGCCCTTGAATGCGTCGTTCGAGAGCGTAGAGTGCTCAGGCCCGCCCACGATGTTGTCGGCGTTTTCGCCTTCACCGGACAGGAGTAGGTCCGCCTTGCAAATGGCGTACGTCTCGGCGTTGATCTCCTGGCCGTACAGGTGGGTCGAGACTCGCTTGCCGCGCTTCTCGGCCAACTCCGTCAAGGTGGCCTCGGCGACGGTGAGCATCCCACCGGTCCCGGCCGCTGCATCGTAAAGCAGGTACGTGCCGTCGGTGATCTGGTCGGCGATCGGACGAAAGATGAGATTGGCCATGAGCTTCACAGCGTCTCGGGGGGTCCAGTGCTCGCCGGCCTCCTCGTTGTTCTCCTCGTTGAACCGGCGCACCAGCTCCTCAAATACCGACCCCATGGCGTGGTTGTCGAGGGAGCTCAGCTTCAGGTTCGGGTCCAGAAACTTTTCAATCAGCGTGCCGAGGGCGTCCGACTTGGACAGCCGGGGCACCTGATTACGGAACTCAAAGCTCGTGAGGATGTCCTGGACGTTGCTGGAGAATCCGTCGAGGTAGTCCTCGAAGTCGGCCTTCAGCTGCCGCTGGTCCGCCCGGTTGCGGAGGTCTCGCAGGGAAAACCTGGACGTGTTGTAGAAGGGCTGCTTGGCCGCCACCTTCAGCGCCGCCTCCTGGTTCACGATCCTCTTCGCGTCCAGGTTCTCCTTCATCGCCAGCACTTCAGCCTTGGTCGGCTCGAGGACCGCATCGAGGCGGCGAAGCACGATCATGGGAAGGATGACGTCGCGGTACTTCCCCCGAACGTACAAGTCCCGCAGGACGTCGTCGGCGATGCCCCAGATGAAGTGTGCGATCCAGGCAACCTCGGCGTTCGTCATGGGGCGGCAATCTCCGTCGGGTGAGGGGGAGCAAGTCTTACGATGCTAGACGATGGTTGGCTGCCTAAAAAGCCGGTCCTCGTCGTCCATCGGACGACCCTTACTCGTCACATATGTCGCGATCCCGGTGACCTCACATGCCGACGACCCGCCCTCCGCGGGAGCGGGCCGCCCCACCGGCCACGACCGGCTTACCGTGACGAGCGCGGACGCTGGCGGGTCGGGCGGTGGTCTACTCGTCTTGCCCGGGCAGGCGGGATGGATCTCTCCGCAACCACCCATGGACTCGGCGACCGCCGATGATCTTCGGGGCATCCTGGAGCCGGAGGCCCCGACGGCGACCGCCAGAACCGCTGGAAGCGTGGGCACATACTCAGCGCCGTGATTCTAGGCAGGTTTCGGCGCGTACGGTCCCCACATCGTCAGCCAGCGGGAGCGGCCCCGGACGAAGATCGAGCCATTTTCATCGTGATGAAGGGGGCCTGAGCAGGTACCCAGCGGCGTGTCATTGCTCCAGATAGGACGAAGCTCCCGGTAGGACAGCAGTCGACCAAGAACGACCGCCCAGCACGGGAGCTTCGTTGCTGACCTATCCTGCCAGCATCCCGCTGTCCACGCGCAGTCTGACCCGCCTGACTGAGCTGATCCGCGACCGGCGCCGCGCGCTCGGCGGCCGCTGGCGCAGGTTGCCGGCGCAGCAGCAGGCGCTGATGGCCTTGGCCCATCTGCGCAACGGCGATACCCTCATCCGCCTCGCGGCCGGCTTCGAGGTGTCGGTCAGCACCGTGTGGCGGTACCTACGCGAGGCCGTCGACCTGCTCGCCGCCTGCGCCGACGACGTCGCCGCCGCGATGCGCCGGGCCGTCCGGCTTGCGTACGCCATCCTCGACCGCACGCTGATTCCGATCGACCGGGTCGCCGACCAACGCCCGTACTACTCGGGCAAACACAAGCGCCACGGGGTGAACGTGCAGGTCCTGGCCGATGCCGCCGGGCGATTGGTCTGGGCGTCGCCTGCACTGCCCGGCGCGGTCCACGATCTCACCGCCGCCCGCACCCACGGCCTAATCGACGCGCTGACCAGCGCGAACGTGCTGACCTTCGCGGACAAGGGCTATCAGGCAGGCGGCGGGAGCGTGCGCACGCCGTTCAAGCGCCACCGACACCGACCGAAACTGTCCCGCCGTCAGCGGGCCGTCAACCGTGGTCATGCCCGGCTCCGAGCTCGCGGCGAGCGAGCGATCGCCACGCTGAAGACCTGGAAGGTCCTGGTCAAGCTGCGACGCTGTCCCCGCCGCGCCACCGCGATCGTGCAGGCCATCCTCGTCCTGCACCGCGTCGAAACCAGCCGCTACTCAGGATGAAAACGGCTCATCAGGCATGACGAATGCATGGGACTGTGGACGTGGCCCGCACCCATGCCTTGCGTTGCGGACACTGCCTACATCAGGAGGTCGCACCCAGGCCCTAGAACCCCTGGTCCACGTGCGGATGCGGCAACATCCACTTCTGCCAACTTCCGCACGTCGTCGAACACCCACTCAGACGTTTGGTCCCACTCGCAGTGCTGTGGGCGATTCCTGCCCGGTTAAGTCGATGGGAAGATGGCAGCTACGTTGTCGGCGGTGATGAGCTTTCCATGTGACGGCCTGAGTAGCTTGCCGAGCCAGCCGTCTTCTCGAGGTAGGAGCGCCTCGATCTTGGTGCGGGCTTCGCCGCGCGCTTCAGCGTTTCCGTTGCCGCACAGCGCGTCGTATTGGCGGAGCCGGTCGGCAAGTATGTCGTAGAGCCGGACGGCCGCGCCGTGGTTGACCAGCACGATCTTGTCGTGGGCCGCCTCTGCGGCGTCGTTCATCGTGGTCGTCGCCGGGGTGAGCAGGCAGCCGTAGACGCGGGTCTTCGCCGAGCGCCTGGTCTCGACCTCGATTTGCCCGAGCAGTTGGTTCACATCGTCGCGGATGAGCGGTTTGGGTTCACCGCGGGGGACGGTCTTGACCTCCCAGACCCGACGTTCGGCGCGCTTGACAGTGGACCAGGTCCAGCGACAGTCCGTGGCACTCTGTTCGGTCTTGGGTGGGCGTTCTCCACTGGCGCCCACGAGCCGGGCGAGCATCCTCAGCCCTTCGCATTGTTGGTCGTGGCTGCCGGTGAGCAGGGTGCGACCTGTGGACAGGACACGGTCGAGCCGGGCACCGGCTTCGCGGCGCCATTCGTCCCAGGCGAGGAAGAACCGGTCGGTGTCGTCAGCTGTCTGTTCGTAGCCTTCGAGGTCGGCCACGGTGCGGGCCAGCCGGCGGAACCAGGTGGTGTGGGGGCCGTTAGACGTGGCGTCTTCCAGTGCTACGCGGGCGGCGGCCAGGTCTTGCGGACGGCCTCGGTCGAAGTGGGCGTGTGCCTCGACGTAGCGCCAGAACGCGGCGTGTTCGGTTTCTCCGGCAGCGGCGAGCTGGGTTGCGGCTTTGCGGGCATTTCTTGCCGCTCCCGCATGGTCTCCCAGCCAGAGGTCCGTCGCCGCTGAGACCTCGGCGTCGGCGCTGGACACGTCGCTGCTCCCACCAGTTCTGCGGCCCGGTCGCGCCTTGCGTCGAGGACCGAGGTCGGCGGGCCCGGCCTGGGTTGGGACGTGCCTGGCTGGTTGCCAAAAGTCGACGCACGCCCGCAGGGTGCCGTCCCAGCCCTGGTCATAGGTTTCCAGCGCGGTGCGAATGGTGGGTTCGGCGCCAGCGGGGATCGACTGGCGGACCGCCGGGTCGGCGAGCATCTGGGCGAAGGTTGGATCCAAGCCGAGGTAGAGGGATCGGTCGGTGGCGTCGCGGTTGGCGCGGCCGAGGGCCTGGGTGATCCGCTGGCCGACGCGGTGACGCATGAAGCTGGCGTCGCCGAGGTAAGCGACGACGAACCGCTCGAATTCGCTGCTGGCCTGGGGGACGGTGGTAATGATGACCAGCTTGCAGACGTCCCCGGCGAAGTCGAGTCCGTCGTAGCGGCCAGCGGTGATCAGGTGCCCGTTCGCGGCTCGGCTCCAGGTGTCGACTATCGCGTCGTCGCCAGGGCGAAGGCGGTAGACCTGCTGACCGTCTGCGGTCAACATCTGCTGAAGGTCGTCGGCCTCGGCGTGGCTGGCGCACAACCAGGCAGCTCGTCCGCCTGCAGCCTGGGCCTGGCTAAGCGCCCAGCCCAGGACGCTCTGATCGAAGGGTTGCTCCGTGCTGGGGTTGAGCACCAGAAGTCGCTCGCCCGTCGCGCCCGGCGGCAGCGGTTCAGCCATGGTCAGGCGGGTGACTGGGCGGCCACCGATGCGCCGTTGTAGGTCGTCCATCGAGCCGAGGGTGGCGGACAGGTAGATCCGTTGCTTCGCTCGGCTGTACTGGGAGTTGAGCGCGGTCGGTGGGTGGTAGGGGCGGATCTCGATGCCGGAGGGGCCGATGAGCACGCCGCACTGGCGGAGGTGGTCGCGGACCGTGGGCCAGACGTACTTGATCTCGTCCTTGCTCCCATCGTCAGTGATCAGGGGCGATGCCTCTATCGCGTCACGGACTGGGTCTGCAATCGCAGCCCAGTCGCTAAAGGACAGTAGCTCCGGCGGAGTGCCTGGGCGAGCCGTGCTGTCGAGCATCGCGCGCAAGCCCGGGTAGGCGTCGGTGTGCGCCACTACGAGCTCGCAGATCGTTTGGTAGAGCTCGCGAGTGGCGCCGCGCTTGTCGGGAATGCGCAGGGTCTGCAGTCCGCTGAGGGGCTGCTCCGCGAGGTGGGCGTCGTCGAAGATGACCAAGTCAGCAGGCTGCGGGACCGGCCTGCTGTTGAAGTAGACCCAGTAGTTCATCACCCCGACGGCGATGGCCTGGTGATAGTCGTCGAGCTTGGCCCCGCCATAGTCGCGCGAGGCGAAGCGGACGACGTCCAGTCCTAGCGCTTCAGCTTCCTCCTGGACACGTTCGGCGAGTTGGCGCGTGCCGGTCAGGTACGCCACCGACCATCTGCGGTCAAGGGCGTAGTCGGCGATCAGCAAAGCCAGCAACGTCTTACCCTCGCCGGTCGGCATCTCAATGGCCAAGTCCGCGGTGTCGAGGTGCTGCTCGGCGTACGTAGCCAGGACCTGACCCTGGCCCGGCCGGAGCCGAGTGAACCTCGCGGAACCGAAGTCGACAAGGCGCTGTTCGAAGTCCACCGCTACATGTGCCACCGTTCACTCCTCCGCCGTCCGCGAAGTGGACTCTACGGTGCTGGGTGCTGAACTGGCCTAGCCAATTCCACGCCGCACCGCCGCGCTAGCGAAAGTCAGACTGCTGCGGCGAGAGCCGGGCGGACTGAGCTATATGGTGATGTACCAGGATCAAGCAGGGTCCGCTCGGCTCGGACTTCCCACACCCTGCCATCACTACGGCACCGCAGCAGCCATCGACGCCGAGCCAGTTCGGCGACCCCTCATGCGGCGCGCAGCGGCCTGGACCGCCCCTGCACGTGGCGCGTCGGGCAGATGCGGCACGACCTCGGCCTGTCGGAGGACAGGAGACAGTCAGGCAGCTCGCCGGCCAGATCCCGGCGAGCCGAGCTCAGCTACTCACCACGAACCACCTATCGCCATCGTCGCCCTCGAAGTAGCAGTCGAAGCCGAGCTCCTGGAAGATCCGCCGCAGCCTCCTGGCGACTTCCGCAGCAGTAGCAAGCACCCTCTCAAGCGGCACCGCCACGTGCGCGCCGGGCAGATCCTCCAGGACGTCGAGGAGACGGCCCATCGCCGGCGACTGCGCCCAGGTCGCCGGCGGAGTCACGCCCGCGACAAGAGCAGCCGCCCCGTAGCCGAGCACCGTCGACAGGCGCTCGAGCGCGGCGAACGCCCCCTCGTACGCGCGCATCCGGTCTCCCGTGCGATCGAACTCGGCCCGGACCGCCCAGAAGGTGCCGAGCACGCCGTCGAGGTCGCTCGGCCCGTGGGTGTTAATCGGATCCGTCCACCCTCGCTCGTGCACGGTTCGCTCACACCGGAACTCGTCGATCGCGCTCTCGGCTCGCCACAGGAACTCCCAGATGAACTCGTCCTCGGGCAGCGCGAACGGCACCTGGCGGTGCACAGCGCGGGCAACATCGCCCCGCTGGTGCAGGCGGACATGCTGGGCCTCGTGTAGCAGGCAGTGCCGCACGGACCGCAGCCCGCGGGCGAAGATGTCGCTGCCGACGATCACTACAACGCCGTCCGGCTGCGGCGATGTTCTGGCGGCGGCGCGGGCACCGTCAGCTCGGTCCGCCCGGTACTGGCTGGCCAGAGCCGGGTCGAACGCGAGGTCCACCTCGGTCGCCAGATACTCCGCGACCACCTTGTCGAACTCGTCGGTGACGATGACCTCGACATTCTCCGGCTCCGGCACCTCGCCGGCCATCTCGTCCGCCACCGAGCGGCAGGTGGCCTGCTGGGCGGCGGGCAAGGCCCGGGCCACCCGGTACGTCACATTGATCTCACTGGACATCCCGCCAGCATGACCCCCAGGTCCGACACCATCGAACACCTGTGCGAGTAACGTGCCGGTCGTGGAGTGGCGTACGCACTGGCGCATCACGATCCGCTGGGACCGGGCCGAGAACTCGCCCGCCGGCGTGACCGTCATCGAGCGCGTCGCGGACTCCCCCGCCGAGCTGCGGCACCTGGTCGGCCGGGCCCGCGCCGACCCGCACGTGGTCGCCTTCCCGTTCTGCCAGGTCCGCGAGCTGGTCGGCGACGAGCCGGACCGCTGCGGGGCCGGGCACCTCTACGCGGGCGGCTCGGCGACCCGGGAGGCGCGCGACTGGTGGGCCTGCTCGTGCGGCGGGCACCTGGTCATCCACTGCCGTTGCGGCGACGTCCGCGTGGAGCCGGTGATCGACAGCGACTGCGACGCCCGCCCGAGGTAGGACTCGCGGCTCGCCCCGCGCCGGGTCACATAACCCGCCTGGCCGGGCGGCGAAACCGTGAAATCCTGGACGCCACCCATCGTGTCAGGCAGCATTCCTCGCGGGCCACTATCGGGCCTGCCGGACGACTGATTGTCGACTAATGCAGCCCGTCGGGGCCCGATAGCGCACCTGGCTTGGAATATGTCGCCTTGCGCATCTACAGTTTCATCGTCCGGTGCTGCCGAGGGTGAACGCCGTCGCGTGAGCCCACTCGGCACGCCGGGCGACGTGCCTCGCGGCACGCAACGAGCGACGGGCACCCGGCTGCAACCGGGTGCCCGTCAGGCACGAGAAACCGATTCGGGTCCAGTCGAAAGGCTTCATCGCATGAACAGCGTACGTCCCTGCACCACAGAACCGCATCATGGGGTCGGAAATCCAGTTCCTCAATCAGTCCCACAATCAGTCCCGTTCGTTACGACTGTAATTACAACGGCGGAACCAACGCCCGGACGGACTCTTCCCATCAACATCATTACCAAGCTCGCAATCGCTTCCGGTATCGGCGTCTGCGCGTATTTCGCTCCGGACGAGATCGGCAGCGCGGTGGGCTTGGGCCTGGTCGCGTACCTGGTGATGGACCAGGTGACCCGGCAGGTCCGCCGCTGATGCAGAGCGGCCCCCGCACCGTCGTCGGTGCGGGGGCCGCCTGGTCCGCTAAGCGGACTAGCTCGCTGGTCCGCTCAGCGGACTAGCTCGCCAGCCGTGGCCTTCCTCGGCCGTCGCCGAAGTGCCCGACCGCCGCCGGCATTCCGCGCCGGTTCGTCTCCACCACCGCGCAGGTCATGCACAGCAGCAGCGTCGCGCCCGGCGCCCGTCCGGCCGCTGCCCGCTGGTTCGGGCCGATCCACATGTCCGTGCCGCAGTCCACGCACTGCATCAGGCTGTGGTCGACGGTCGGCACGGACTCGGGGACACCCATGCCGGCCAGCAGCTCGTTGATGTTCGTCGGCGGGCACGCCAGGATGACCCGCTTCTCTCGCTCCATCGTGAATCTTCCTCACTTCTCGCTCGCCGACGCGGCGACCAGCCGACCGTCGCGGTCGATCCGCACGCCGGGACCGGCGATGTCGCCGCCCGCCGCGCGCACCGCCGTGATCCGCTCGAACACCTGCTTGCCGAGCCCTAGGCGCTCCACCGACGGCACCACCACCAGGTCCGCCGAGCCCTCGTCGACGTCGGCGACGGCTTCCCGCCAGCCGCGGGTGCCGACGTGCGAGCCGACCACCTCGTAGCCCTGCTCGGCGCACCAGCGGTCGGCGACCTTCGTCAGCTCCTCGACCGTGGCCCGGCCGCCGCGCACGGCCCGGGCGAACAGCACTGCCCGGCACCGCCGCCAGCGGCGCCCGTTCGCGTCCCACCGCGCGTGCTCGTACAGCCGGTTCAGGTCCGGGCCCGAGCCCTCCACGTCCGGGGAGCACCGCTCCCACCGCTGGGCTTCGGCGTCCCAGCGCACGTGCCAGCCGAACTCGCGGGCCTCCCGGTGGCCCGGCCAGTCACCGGTCCACACTGAGCGGCCCGGGTCGTGGCCGGCTGTGCCGGCCGAGGCCGGGCAGTGCCGGCGCTTCAAGCCGCACGCCAGGCACTCGGCGACGTCGCGCACGTCGGCGTGCTCTTCACCGATGCCGGCGTGGCAGTCGGGGCAGGTGCCGCGCAGCGGCCTGTCGTCCATCGTCAGTCTCTCCAGCAGGTCCTCAACCACCGCGGTGGTCATCGCTCGCGCCTCGGGCGTCATCCGCCGCCACATGGCGGCCGCCGTGCCGTCCGGCACGGGTTGGTCGGATTCGCCGGCGGCGCGCACCTGGTCGAACCAGGTGCGCGCCCCCTCAGCGGTCCGACGCGTCAGCGTCGGGTTCACTCGTCTCCCTGGTCCTCGGGCTGCTCGGCGTCCTCCGGCGTCAGGTCGGCCTCGGCGCACGGGTCCGGGTCGACGTCCTCCTCCGGCAGCTGCACGTCGACGACCTCCTGCTCGTCGTCCTCGTCGTCGGCTTCTTCGGCGGCCAGCTCCGCCTCGTACGCCAGTTCCTCCGCCTCCTCCTCGGCCGCGACGCGCTTCCGCTCCTCCTCCTCGGCGATGAGCGCCGCGCGCATGTCCGCCTCGGCCCCCGACAGCTCGTAGCCGTCCTCCTCCAGCCGGTTCAGCCACAGCACGATCAGGTCCTTGTGCGCGATCCACCGGCCGTCGGCGACCTGCTCGACGTTGTGCTCCTGCGCGCCGATCAGCCGGGCGACGAGCAGCCGGTTGAGCCGGTCCTGCCCGGCGGTCAGCCCGTCGGCCAAGGCGCCGCCGGCCAGCTCCTTGATGAGCTCGCCGTCGACGCGGTGCTGGAGGAAGTCGGGCCACACCACGGCGAAGCGCATCGCGTCGACCAGCAGCGTCCTCGCGCCCTTGGCGCTGCCGTACTTCTCGACGAGGAACCGGCGCCGCACCGCCGCCGACTCCCTGAGGCGGGCCCGCAGTTCCTCCTTGGCCTTGTCGGCCGCTTCCTTCGCGGCGATCTCGGCCGGGCTCTTGTAGTAGCTGTGCCCGGTGCGCTGGTAGCCGTGGGCCTCGGGGTCGAGGCAGACGATGATCGCGCCGGCCGAGTCCCACCGCTCCTCGATGAGCGCGGCGTACCCGTCGAGCGCCTTCACGGCCTCCGGGTCGATCTTCTGGCCGTCGGCCGTCTCCAGCTGGTCGACGCGCGCCATCTGGCAGTTGTACGGCCACTCCTTCGGCCGCTTCACGATCTTCACGCCGGCTGCTTCCAGCTCGGCGGTGGCCGCCTTGACGGCCTCCTTGACCTGCCGCTTGCGGCGCTCCTCCTGGGCCTGGTGCTTGATCCCCCAGCCGCTGTTGACGTTCTTGAGGATCTTCTCCATCGTCTTGGGGTCGTCCTCGAAGTCGGCCAGCTCGGCAACGTCGTCGAGGCTCAGGCGTCCGGCGTCGGCCGCCGCGGTGGCGGCCGGGCCGAGCTTCGTCAGCTTGAGCGCGGACTGGACGTGCTGCGTCGGCCGGCCGGTGCGCCGGGCGATCTCGGCGACGTCGAGGCCGAACAGCTCCAGCTGCGCGTACCCGGCGGCCCGCTCCGACTCGGTGAGGTCGACACGCTGGTCGTTCTCGACGAGCATCGCGACGATCTGGTCGGGGGCAAGGCCCACCATGTCCGGCCGCACCAGGCACGGCACGGTCTGCGACAGGCCCTCGGGCCACTCGCCGGCTTCCAGGGCCTCCTTCGCGGCGGCGGCCCGGCGGTGGCCGGCGACGATGCGGTGGCCGTCGTCCTCGGGGACGACGGTCAGCGCCTGCCACACGCCGTGGGCGGCGATGGAGGCGCGCAGCTCGGTCAGGTCGCCGAGCTGGGTCCGCAGGTTCTTCGGGTGCGCGAGCAGGTCGCGCGGGTCGATCTGGGCGAGGTACGGGGCCTTCTTCTTCGGGCTCCGCGCCTTGGTGGCTGGTGCCATGCCTGGTCCTTCCTACTCCACGTGAACAGGCGTACGACTCGTGCCGTACATAGACATTGTGTCAGTCAAGATCATCTACCGTCCAATCAGGAACCGCCCTGACCTGCGGTTTTGCGCCTCAGCGGCGACGCCACCGTGGCCCGGCGCGTCTCCTTCGACCGGAGGTACGTCACCCCGTGGACCAGGGCGTCGAGCCGGTCCGGGGAGTCCCCCGACTCCGGCGTCCAGGTCGTCATCTGGTCCTCCAGCGCCGGGAACGCGCCGACGTGATGCACGCGCGGCGGGTCCACCTCGTACCGGGCCGCGACCGGCTCCGCCCGCACCCGCTTCGACACGCGGGCCTGCACCACGTCCAGCGGCGGATCACCGCCCGGCAGCAGGCCCTCCTTCTGCATGGCCCCCCAGGCGTCGACCAGGATGTCCCGCAGCCACGCCGACGAGCCCTCGTAGATCACCACGTCCGCGTCGACGTCCAGGTAGCACTGCCAGATCCGCCGGGCGGCAGCCATGCCGGCGATCTTCATGCTCCGGTCGGCCAGCACGTAGTGCTCGCCGTCCTCGCCACGGCCGACGGCCACAATGCCAGTCTCATCGCTCGTCTCCGACACGGTGTCCGCCGGGTCGACGCTGACGACGGTCCGGACCAGTTTCGGCACGTCGTCCTTGTCGACGCGGCCAGCCTCGATCCACGCCGACTTCCACAGCGCGCCCTCAACGTCGGTCAGCAGCTCGGCGTCCAGCTCCTGCCGGCCGAGCCGGGTGCCGCCGTACTGCTTCAGCAGCTCCTCCAGCGCCTCCTGGCTGAGGTTCGCCGCGTTGTCCAGCGTCCGGCCTCGGGTGATGACCACCCGGGGCCAGCGGCTACGCGCCTTCTGCTTCGCCGCCCGGGTCAGCAGCTTCTTCACGTGCGGCAACGGCTTCGGGGTCGTGCTGATGACCATGTGCGGGCTCTCGGCCTCACGCATGCAGAACCACAGCATGTCGAACACGCCCTGCGCCGTCTGCACGGGCCAGGCGGCGTACTCGTCGCACCACACGCCGTCGAAGTCGTAGCCGCGCAGCACGTCGGGGTCCTGCGCGCCGAAGCCGCGGATGATCGCGCCGTTCTTCAGCTCCAGGTACGGCTCGCTCTTGTTGAACGTCTTCACGTCCTTCGGCGGCACCACGGCCAGCAGGCCGGCACGCCGGGCGGTGAAGCAGACGTTGTACACCTCGCGGTGCGTCTTCGCGATCACCGCGTAGTGCCCGCCCGGCTTCGCCGTCGCCCACTTCCGGACCGTCTCGGCACCAGTGCGCGTCTTCCCGAAGCCACGGCCGGCGAGCAGCATCCAGATCCGGTACGCCCTGTTCGGCTCCAGCTGCTCAGACCGGGCGTGCCGGGGCCAGTCGTACCGGACGAGGCCCTGCACCTCCGACACCTCGCGCAGGTACGTGGCCAGCTCGGCGTCGGTCATCAGCGCCGGGTCCGGGTACGCCAGCAGCATCGGTCAGCGTCCGTTCCGCATCTCGCGCTCCTGGTCCCGCAGGTCCACGGAGCCGCACCAGGCGAGGGCGAGCAGGACCGTCGCCATCAGCAGTGGGCAGCCGGCCCCGGCCGGGCCGATCCACTGCACCGCGACCCACAGCACCAGCGCGGTCAGCAGCAGCCAGCCCAACAGCAGCAGCCGCCACACCCAGGCGCGGCGCCGCAACGCGCGCCGCTGCGCCAGGGTCAGGCCGACGCAGGCCCGGCCGAGGTGCCGCCGGTGGGGCTGCACGTCGAGCGGCCCGCGCGCCGGCGGTGGGGCGGCGGCCGGCGCGCGGTGCCCGACGAGCAGCCGCGCCGAACGAATGCCTCGGCTCACCGGGTGACCGCCAGGAGCACCACCACGGCGGCGGCGTTGGCGGCGGCCAGCAGCACCACGCCGCCGCCGATGGACCACACCGCCCAGCGGGGTGCCCGCACCTCTAGTACGATCCACGCCTCCGCGTCAGGCTTCCGCCGCCGGCCCACCGGTCCCCTCCTCGTCGTCTTCGTCGTGGTCGCCGGCCGGGTCCGGGTCGCTGTGCGGTGCGGCCTGGCCGGCGCGGTTCGCTGCCTCGGCCATCAGCGCCCGGAAGAAGTCGGCGCGCTGCTGCTCGGTCATCTGCTCGACCTCGGCGCGGATCGGGCCGCCGTCCGGGCCGGTGTGCGCGGTGGTCGAGTCGGGCAGGCCTAGGGCGAGGCGTTCGACGCGGGTCGCGACCTCCAGCCACCGGGCGATGTCGCCGGGGCTGAGCTTCGACGCGTCGAGGTTCTGCAACCGGGTCACGAGCTTCGCCTGCAGCGCGCTCGCGATCCGGGCGTGCCGCCGCGCCATGTCGCGCCGCTGCTCGGCCAAGCCCTCGACGTACAGCCGGTCCTCTTCGCGGTCCCACGTCTGCGCCCGTTGCACCCACTTCCAGGCGCTCGCCAGCTTGTGGAGGTAATCCCGGCTCTTGTGGACCTCGGTGGCGACCTTGGCGACGGTGCGGGTGCGGCCCAGGTCGCGGTACAGCAGGAAGTACCCGTACGCCTTCTCGGGCTCTCGGCGCTGCCTGTCCCAGGGCAGAATCTCCGGCTCACTCACAGTCGGCTGCCCGCAAAGCGGCTGGCGGACGCGGTCGCGACGGCGAGGTATACTTGGGTTCCGGTGGCGCTGCGCCACCCGCTCTCCTGTCGCCTGTCGGCCCACGCACGACGCGACACCGAGGGACAAGGGCGAAAAGCTCGCGCAGCTGTCGATCCCTGGTCATGTCTGAGTACCTGGTGGTCGCGTGGGATCCGCCAGTGGAAGAGGACATAGCCGTGAGTAAGAGTCGTGCTGCGCGCCGCATCGCGCAGGAAGAGGGCATCTCCTACGTGGAGGCCCTGAACCGAGTCCGGGAACACCAGAAGGGCGAGAAGCCGCTCATCACCCGGCTCGGCGAGGAAGTAGCGTCGGTCTGCGAGGGCATGGCTGGCGAGGAGATCCGTAACCTGGAAGACGAGTTTCCCTGGGGAAGCGAACTGGACTTCACGCAAATCGGTGTGCCGGACGGGTACCTGGAGGGCACGACGATCGACGTCGTCGAGCCTGACGTCGACACCCTCCGCTGGTACCCGGCCGACCGCCTGGAAGGCGAGACAACGGTCGGCACTGTCGAGGTCGACGCGCTGGTTAGCTTCGACGGCTACATGTACAAGTCCGACGTGCACCACCACGACGAGGTCACCATCCTCAAGTTCGACTGGAACAACCAGATGTCTTGGGTGGCCCTCAGCCGACAGGCCCGGCTGAGATGGCGGGTCGTCGTAAACCCGGGCCAGCGCCCGGAGCTGGAGTTCGACGGTGCCGAGGCACCGCCGGACGCCGCTCACTGATATCTGGCGGGTGGTGCCGGGCGACGCGTAGTCGTCCGGCACCTCAGCCGCCCAGGTAGTCGGCGGCCAGGAGTTCCAGCGCCCGCCACCGTTGGTCGGTGGGCACGTCGCCGGACTGGACCAGCTTGTTGACGGCGCGGGCGAGCACAGCGGCCGCATCGGCTGGCATCGAGCGCGTCTCGATCACCGTCTCGACCGGCACGAGCCGGTTGACGTTGCCGATGGGCTCCCCGGACTCGGGGTCGAACCACACGCCGTCGCGCAGCTCGCCGAGGTGCCGCTCGAACACCTGGAGGATCAGGCCGAGCGCGGTGGCTACGTTGCCGACGTTGTGGGCGCCGTGGGTCGTCGCGAGCGCGTCCAGGGTGGTCTCGTAGTCGCCGTAGCCGGCGAGCCAGCGGGCGTCGGCCTGGACGAGCTTGCGGGCCTCGTCGAAGGAGGCGCAGGCGGCGTCCAGCTCGTGCGGCAGGAACACCAGCTGCACGGTGGCGAAGTCGAGGTTCGCCTCGGACAGGCCCTCCAGGTCGACCTGCGCGAGCAGGTCGAGCTGCTTGTCGTCTAGGCCGGAGTAGGCCCGCCAGTCCACGTCGTCCAGCTCCTCGTAGAGGTGCTTCAACGTGGCCGGGTCGTCCTCGCCCTCGATGGCGTTGTGCGACAGCTGGAGCGCGACCTGTCGGGCGCGCGACAGCTCCTGGTCGACCACGATGACGTCGACGGCGGTCAGGCCGACCTCACGGGCGGCCATGATGCGGTGATTGCCGGAGAGCACCACCATCCGCTCGGTGGCCGCGTCGTGCCAGACGAGCGGCGTGCTGGTCAGTGCGCCGTCTCGGCGCACGTTGGCCACCAGGCGGTCGAACGTCTCCTTGCGCATGTACCGCGCGTTGACTTCCAGCAGCGTCAGGTCGGCCGGGTCAACCGTCTCCCGGCGCAGGGTCAGCGGCTTGTCGGCGTCGCTCATCGCTTGTCCTTCCCGTGGCGGCGCTTCCACTCGGCCAGCGCCTCGGCCAACGTCCAGTCGCCCAGGGGGCCGCCGTACTGGAGCTGGTACCGGTGGATGCCGTCGGCGGCCGGCTCGCTGCGCTTTTGGAGCTTCACGCCGGGGATGCCCCGGCCGTACTTGGCGCTGTTCGGCCGGTCGGTGAAGGCGGTCGTCGACCAGGCGGTCAGCCGCTTCGACAGGGACCGCTGGAGCAGCAACTGCGCCTCGCGGCTGGCGGCCGCCATGACGATCAGCTTCGCCAGCCGCCGGTACCGGGTCCACGACACGGGGAAGTCGCTCATCAGGTAGGCGCAGGCCGGGTCGAATTTCGGCGGCAGGTAGGCGAACGCGCCGACGAGCTTGCCGTCGACGCTGACGCCGCAGGCGAGCAGCGGCGACCCGGGCAGGATCGTCTTGCTCATGAACTGCGAGCGGACGGCGGCGAACTGGCCACCGTTGAGCACGTGGATGGCCATGCGGTTGCCGAGGTCGTCGGCGGGCCCGATCTTCGGCATGAGGATCGGGGCGATCTGCTGGGCGGGCGCGACGACGCGGCGCGCGCCGGACGACGCGTAGACGTAGATTGGCATGCCGCGGTTGGAGGTCTGGACGACGCCGCGCAGCCAGGGGCGCAGTTCCTCGCGGGCGATGTGCAGGCCGAGGATCCAGTGGGGCCGGTCGAGGACCGCGCCGATGATCTCTTCCTTGCCGTCCTCGTCGAGCGTGTCGTA
The DNA here is from genome assembly GCF_059359355.1 of Micromonospora sp. ZG13. Classification (NCBI taxonomy): domain Bacteria; kingdom Bacillati; phylum Actinomycetota; class Actinomycetes; order Micromonosporales; family Micromonosporaceae; genus Micromonospora; species Micromonospora sp. ZG13. Next base: position 64,744 of record NZ_JCADBQ010000006.1, on the reverse strand, counting down.
CGTCGGGGCCGGCCAGTCGAAGAACTCGTCGATGCCGGCGAACTGCGCCTCGTAGTCCCCGGCGTAGAACGGCGGGAACATCGCCACCGGCGCTTCGGCGGGCACCACGTCGCGCAGGTAGTCCCGCACGTCGCCGCAGTAGTAGGAGCCGAGGCGCAGGGTCAGGGCGTTGAGCTTGGCGACGGTCTTGGCGTGCATCGTCGGGAACTGGCCGACGGTCGCCCGGACCATCCGCTCGTAGTAGACGCCCTGCCGGCCGACGTACTGGAGGAACCGGGTGCCGAGCATCAGCGACGCGAGGGTGTCCGTCGACGTCGTGAGGTACGGCTCCAGCCAGGCCAGTTCGTCGCGGTGCTCGTCCTTGAGCCGGTAGTCCAGGTCCCGGCCGGCGAGCCACCAGCCGAGGGCGCTCGAGTACGCCTGGACGTCGTTGCTGTGGATGGTGCGGCGCTCGCCGGGGCGGCTGTGCAGCGTCCGCTCGATCGTGAAGTTGCCCGAGCAGCCGACGTAGAGGTCGGTGTCCGGCCAGGACTCGGCGTGCTCGTAGATGATCGAGCGCAGGTCGGCCGGGATGCTGCCGTGGAACACGCGCCTCTCACCACCTTCCCCTGTGGCCGGGCGTCGAGCGCCGGCCAGGTCTCGAACCTGGGCCTCCACCCTGGTAGGGCGGCGTGCCACCAACAGCACTTCCAGCGCATCGCGCGCGGCAAGCACGCGCAGTGCGATGGTAGCCGTACATCGGCCGGTGGGCGAGAGGGGCCGAACGGCTCTGATCGCTGCGTGGCTCGGCGTGGCCCACCGTGGACCAGTAGGGCCGCAATGGTCTATGGTGATCCCCCACCAAGCGTTGAGAACGGGAGGTCTGGCAGGTGGCACAGGACTACACCTACGCGGAGGCCGCAGCGAAGCTGCGCATCGCGGAGAGCACCCTGCGGCGCTGGGTGTCGAAGAACCGCATCTCCTGCCACCGCCTCGGCCGCAACGTCCGCTTCACGGAGGAGGACCTGGCCGGCGCCTACAAGGCGTTCCCCGCACTGGCCGGGCACCGCTGATCGTGGGGGCCTCCGGAGCAGCGATCGCTACGTCGCACTCATCGGTTCTCGCGCCGGCCCGATGCCGGCACCCGGAGGTCCCCCGCACCATCCCTAGACCGTCCTAGGAGGATCGGTTTCAAAGTGGGCGTCCAGCACTCCACCTGGCACGCCGCCCGCGCTACTAGGTGGTGCTGCTGCGGTCCATGCGGCCCCCTGACCTGATCGCTCCCGCAGCGGCCCTCAGCTCGATCGCTCCACGTCCGTTGTCTCACCCGCAGAACCGGCCTCTGCCTGCGCCTTCATGAGCATGCCGTAGTAGGGCAGGACCACCAGTCGCAGGCACAACCACCACGCGTAGACCGCTGCAGCACTCCACGACTGGGGGTCGTTGAGCAACCCGTGCGCCAGGTCGTTGCGCAGGTTTGGGCCGAGCTGTTCGCACAGCAGGGCACGCAGTTCTAGGGTGAGATCAGGTCCCAGCAGCTGCAGGGACTCCGGCATCTCAAGCAGGGTGTTGAGCCCCTTCTCCGTCTCGACGCCGTTCTCGTCCACGAAGAGTGTGAAGATCCCGTGGGCCTTCAGGTAAACGCGCACCATCTGCTCGACCTGGGGTACGAGCATCGAAATTGCCGACGGGAAGTCACGGGAAAGCCCGTGCCACAGCCCACGCGCCCACAGGCCGGCGTGCCCCGGGGGGACGGCTGGCGATTCGTCGCAGATGTCTGTGAGGAATCCGGTGTCGAAGCGGTGTTCGAGCATCAGCACCTCGAGGGCAGGGTAGATGAGTGCCTTGACGTAGAGGTCGATCCTCCACCTGAATGCCCGGACCACCTCGGCGAAGACTGCCTCGTCAGACGGCTCGCCCACGCCAAGCCCTGCCCGTGTGGCGACCTTCCGTGCATCCGTGCTGAACGTCGAACTTCCGAACAGATGCGACACGCTCCCCTGCATACGCTCTCGCTCGTCGGCCATCTCCTTCGTGGCGTCGATCAGCGGCACGATTCCTGCGAGACTCACGAGTGCTTCGAGTCGCTCCTTCCCAGACACCACCTTGCGCGCATCCTCAACATAGGGAGTGATGTCGATCGGGTCCGACTGGATGAGCATCATCTCCTCTAGCGAGAGCTCTCGCATGTCAGCGAGCCGGTCCCGCAGCTGCTGGAGTTGCCCGTCGAGACCGCGCGCGGAGCGGTACTTCCGGGGAAGACCACGTATCGTCGCGATGGCCTTCTCGATAAACATGCCGGCAACGAGCGCGCCCTTGTCCTGCGCTAGTCGCTCGTCCGCCTCGTCGATGTACGCCTGCGCGACGCGCTCGATGCACTCATTGGCAAGGTCTGTTTCGCCCGCCCGCGAGAACCAGGTACAGGCGTGGCGCTCGTACGCGCGCCTGAGCCGATGGTTCGCGGCGACAGTAGCGGCAAGCGACACGAAGTGGTCGGCCAGATCCCGAGGTGCCTGATCAACGGACCTGACTTTGCGCAGCAGGTCCGAAATCTGGGTCAGCATGAAACCTGCAGAGCCATCCTTGGCAAGCAGAAACTCGGCCAGCTCCGTTGTCATCTCCATGACGGTCTGGCGGCCAGCCTTGCCCCGGCGCAGCGACAGCTCAAGCGCCCGTCGCCAGCCGTCACGACCCGCCTCAAGCCAGGCGTCGCGCTCCAGCGGCACCGAACGGTAAGCATCCACCGCAGCGGACAGCAGGTCCATGTTGCGCCGGTTGCCGTAGGACCACGCGATGTCAGCGGCCCTGGCCCTCAGGGCCGGCTCCTCAATGAGGGGCACGAGGCGCGCCAGCAACTCGAGCTCCGGCTCGCTGAAGTCTTCCGGGACGAACGATCGGCGGTTCCCGATCTGCATGGCGGGCGCGTACGGCTTCGTCCAATTGTCGGGAACCAACATGGGGGACGCCGCTTTCGCTAGCACGTCCAGCACGCGCGTCCTGAGGCTGTCCTCTCCTGCATCTACCTGCGCTTCAGCCTTCAGGCGGGCGAGGTCGAGCGAAAGCACCTCGGGGCATTCGTTCCCGCGTGAGAGGCCGTTCTCATCTACCACCGCGGGGGCCCACCACGATGGGTCGATCGACTCCTCCGCCGCTCCTCCGTCCAAGGCTGTACTCGTCACCTGTGTCTCCTCCATGCTCTCGCCTGCACGGGCCCGGCGCGGCGTGCCCGATCACGATCCTTCAGCGGCAGTGGCCAAAGCCGCGCGCGACGAACCCGTCAACGGCCCGCGGCGGCCCAAGGATTAGTCGACCTTGCTCTCGGGGTCGGCGATGAACGCTAGGAACTCGATGCCGAGCGGAGTCGTCGCCGGCACCCACAATCCGCCAGCCGACATGATCCCGCTGAGCGACTGGTTGATCAGGCCAGCGGTGGTAAGCGGCCCGGCGTACCGGTCAATCAGGTCGCGGCGGCCGGCAAGCTCGGGCATACCGGCCTCGATGATGGCGGTCTTCGGGCCCATGGAGATGCCCGGCCGAGGCATTCCGTGGCGGTCGAACCAGCCAGGCGGATCGGAGAGCAGCTGCAGCATTCGTACGTGGGTCGGGGTGAACCGGTCGATCATGTCGAAGAAAAGCTGCTGCGTGTCGACGTCCGGCGCGTCGGGCATCACGGAGTTGACGACCGCATTGCGCAGCACCTCGAGCTTCTCGGCGCGTGAGGTGCGGTCGGCGATCTGCGCGGCCGTGGTCAGCGCGTCCATGAACGCGTCCTCGCTGGTGAGCTGCGCGAAGTCGCCGACCTGCTCTTCGAGCTGGTGCACCTTCGCAGCAAGGTCGTTCAGCCATCGGGTGCGCCGATCCGCAAGGCGCCGCCCAGCGAGATCATTGAAGGCGACCTGAAGGGCACTGCCCGCGACGGGCACAAACGAAATGCCCATCTCGGCGGCCTTCGTGAGTCCTTGTCTTCGGTCGGTGTCCTCAGGGTACGGATCCACGCATGGCATGATGCCGCACTGCCGCAACCATGGTCGGTAGTGCTCTCCGTCAACCCGGTCTTACGAAGCAAAGGCAGAGGCGGGCGCAACGGAACGTGCGGCGGGCGGCTCCCCGCCGCCCGTCCGCCGGCCACGTAACCGCGTCGACCCGGTCGATCCCCCGGAACTGGTCAACGGCCTCGCGTCCACCGGCCGCGTCTCGCAGCCCACCTCCCCCGTCGAGCGGTTAATCCGGCCCCGGAACTCGTTATACCGACTGGTGCCAGCGGCGTGCTGCGCCTCGCCCGCTCAGAGGCTGTCCGGCAGGAAGCTGCCGACGATGCGGCGGACCGGCTCGTGGTGCCGCCGCGTCGCATGCACGTAGACGTTCATCGTCGTGGTGACGCTGGCGTGTCCGGCCATCGTCCGCAGCGCCGCCAGGTCGACGCCCTCGGTGGCCAGCAGGGTCAGCAGCGAGTGCCGCAGCCCGTGCATCGTCATCTTCCTCGGCAGGCCCTTCTCGCGGGCCAGGTCGCGGATCTTCACCCACCGGTCCGTGTAGAAGTCCTCGTACCGCCAGTGGTTGCCGCGCGGCGCGATGAACACGAACTCCCGGCCCCGCTGCGCCACCCGCTCGGCGACCATCCGCATGACCGACGCCGGCAGAGGCACCTCCCGGTAGCCCTGCTTCGTCTTCGGCTTGGGCTCGACGACCCACCGCCGGTTGACCTTCCGCAGGACCTGCACGATCGACACGGTGCCTCGGGCGACGTGGACCGCCCGGGGCGGCAGGGCGCTCACCTCGCCCCAGCGCAGCCCGGTCGCCAGCTTGCACAGCAGCAGGTCGGCCGCCTCCGGGTCGACCTCGTACGCCGCCTGGAGGAACGTGCGGGCCTCGTCGGGGCTCTCCAGGATGTCCCGCTCGGCGCGCGGCCCCTCGGGCAGCGCCAGGCCGTCCATCGGGTTGTACGTCCGCACGGCCGGCTCTTCGTCCTCGCCGGGCCGGCACGCCGCCTTGAAGATCGGCACGACCGACTCGCCCCTGATGTTGGCGATCGTCTTCGCTGAGAGGCCGGCGTCGCGCAGGCCCTGCTGCCACTCGCGCATCTCGCGCCGGGTGATCTCGGCTATCGGCCGGTCTCCGAGCCGGGGGAAGACGTGCTTCTCCAGGCGCTCCCGGTACTTCCGCACCGTCTCCGGGTGCGGCTTGACGAGAGTGGCCAGCCAGTCCTCGGCGTACGCGCGGAACGTCAGCTTCTCCTCGGCGGGCTCCGGTGCCGACGTCGGCGCGGCGCCGGCCGGCAGCAGCGCGGTGAAGCCGTGCTGGGCGAGCTGGTCCGGCGTGGGCCGGTGGTTGCCGGCGGCGTCGACGAGCGCCTTGAAGCGCTTCGCGTCGGCCTGGTAGTCGAGCGTCTCGCCGTCCCACTCGCCGTCGCGGCGGCCGCCGGCACGCCACTTCACCCGCCAGCGGGTTGTCTTGCCGTCCTTCGTGGTCCTCTTCTCGATCTGCGCCACTGTTCCTCCACGTGAACAGGCGGCCTCGACCCGGCTTCGCGGGCTCTGCCGCCGGCCGCGCCTATATGCGCAACAGTGGGACCGTAGCCGTCTGGGCCGAGCCGGGCAAGATCGCGCCGCCGGCTGTGCTCGACGACGCTCGTCCGGGCCCGTGATCCCACGGTGATCCCACGGCGGTGAGCGCCCTAGAAACGATCAAGGCCGCTGACCTGAGTTATGCCAGGTCAACGGCCATCTACGTGAGTTCTTTGTTTGGTGTCCGAGGGGGGACTTGAACCCCCACGCCCTATACGGGCACTAGCACCTCAAGCTAGCGCGTCTGCCATTCCGCCACCCGGACCTGCTCGTCCAGCCTACCGTGTCGACCGAGGCGGTCTTCCGCCCGTCGGCCGCCCTGGTGGGCCGCACGGGGAGTTACTGTACACGCCCGGGGTGGATCATGCACATCGGCTTCCGGCGGTTGGACCGACGCAGGTCGGAAGGCGTCTCGCCCCGGGCGAACCGTGGCAAACCGGAGGGGCTGGGTAGCGTCCGACGGGCCTCACGCGGCAGCATGGCCACGTGTCCCATCCCTCCCCCCTGGCCGCCGTGCAGCACCGGGCCCTCGCCCTGCGCGCCGCGGGCGATCTCCATTCCGCCCGTCGACTGCTCAACGACGCCGTCGGCTCCGCCCGACCGCCGTACGGCAAGGACCACCCGGATGTGCTGAGCACCGCGCACCTGCTGGCCCGCCTGCACCGGGAGGCGGACGACCCGGGTGCCGCGCGGCGCGTGCTGGAGGAGGCGTTCGCCGCAGGCGAGCGGCTCTGGCCGCCGTCCGACCCGCTGATGCTGGCGCTCTCCTTCGAGCTGGCCGCGGTGGCGGACGAGCTGGGCAACCGGCACGAGGCCCGCCGCAACTACACCCGCGTCGCCACCCTGGGGCCCGCCGTGCTCGGCGTCGACCACCCGGCGGTACGCACGGCACGGCAGTACCTCGGCGACGCCGCTCCCGCCCCTCAGCCCGCACCCGTCGCGCGGCCCGACATGTCTGCGCTCTCCGAGCCAACGATGTCGCTGGCGGTCCTCTCCACCACCTGGCGGCCGCACGAGCCGGCCGCCGTCGGCCCCCCGCAGCCGCCGGCCGCGCGCCCGACGCCGCCCATCGCGAGCGGCCCGCCGGCCACACCGGCACCCCCGCACACTCCGCCGATCCCGCCGCCACCCGTTCCGGGCGTACGCGGCGTGGGACGGGCCGCCCCCGTCGCCCCGACGCCGCACCCTGCGGTGTCACCGCAGCCACCTCGCCCTGCCGGCCACACGCCACAGGTGCCGCCCGCACCACCGCAGCCGTACCCGGGCCCACCGCAGGCCGCCCAGGTTCCGCCCCCACCCCAGGCCGCACAGGTTCCGCTCCCACCGCAGGGCGCTCAGATTCCGCCGCCCCCGCAGGGCGCCCACGTGCCGCCACCGCCGATGGTGCCCGTTCCGCCCCGGCAGGCGTGGGCCCCGCCGATGCCGCCCCAGGTTCCGGCCCCACCGCAGGCACCGCATGCCCCAGGGCGGGGACAGGCCACCCCGTACGCCACTCCGCCGCAGCGGATCCCCCAGCCGCCGACCATCCCGCCGCCGCCGGTCGTGCCCGCTCCGCCGGGTTCGGCCCGCGCCGCCGTACCCCCGCCTCCGGCCGTGCCGCCCTCGACGGCCGTCCCGGCGCAGCCGCCGTACGGCCCGCCGGTGCCCATCCCGCCGCCCCCGGTCGTGCCGCCGGTGCCTACGGCCGCCCCTCAGGTGCCGCCGGTGCCCGTGCCGCCGCCCCCGGTCGTCCCGGCGCAGCGCCCCGCACCGGCGTCGCCGCAGTCTCCCTGGGCACCTTCCTCGGGGCCGACCCAACCGCCGGCGGTGCCGGGTCCCGCCACGCCGTCACCGCCACGTGCCGCCCCGCCGGCGGCGGCCGGGGTGGCCTCGGTCGTTCCCGCTCCGAGGCCAGCGCCGACGACGGCGGCCCCGGTGTCGTCCCCGCCTGCCGTGACGCCGCCCGCGGCCCCGCCCGCTCCGCCGCCTCCACGCCAGGTGGCCGCCGCTCCCGAACCTGCCGCAGCCGACGTCCAGTCATCGACGGCAGCAAGGCCGACCGTAGAGGCCCCGCGCGCATCCGCGCCGGAGGCGGCCGCCTCGACGTCGCAGGCGGCGGTCCCGACGTCGGAGGCGGCGGCACCGCCGGAGGTGCCGGAGCGCCCGGCGGGGCCGGCCCCCGGGTGGGCCAAGCCGACCATCCAGGTCAAGCAGATCGAACCGCTGCTCGCCGAGGAGATCGCTCGCGCTGCCGGCACTCCCGCCGAACCGGACGTTCCGCTCAGCCCCGCCCGGTCGTCCGAGGCGTCGCCGCCCGGCACCCCACCGGCGGCGGCGCACGCCACGCCGGTCAGCGCACCGCCGGTCAGCGCGCCGCCGATCAGCGCACCGCCGACGCCCTCGGTCAGTGCACCGCCCGCGCCACCGACGAGCAGCCCACCCATCAGCGCACCGCCCGCCCACCCCACGAGCAGGTCGCCGGTCAGCGCACCCCCTGCCCACCCCACGAGCGGCCCGCCCAGCAGCGCGCCGCCCGCGCCGCCGGTCAGCGCGCCACCCGCGCGCGGGACGAGCAGCGCGCCCGTCAGCGCGCCGCCGCGGGGCGTCAGTACGCCGCCGGTGCCCCCGCTGCCCCCGATCCCGCCCCCGCCGGTGGTGCCACCGCCGGTCAGCGCACCGCCCGCTCTTCCGCAGCAGTTCAGCACACCCCCCGGCGTCCAACCGCCGGTGAGCGCCCCGCCCGGGGTGCAGTCGCCGGTGAGCGCGCCGCCGTGGAGCATGTCCGCGCCGCCGTGGAGCAGCACGGCTCCCCCGCAGGCGCTCACGGGCCCGACGACCGACGCCGACAGCGACGCCGAGCAGCCGGACGTCGAGGAGGAGCTGGAGCGGGCCGAGTCGCAACGGCAGCGCGACGAGGTGGAGCAGGCGGAGCCGGAGCGGGAGCGGGTCGACGACCTGCCGCCGGCGTACCTCGACATCGACGAGACGTTCCCGATGAAGGCGCAGCCCGTACGGGCCCGGCCGACGGCCGAGCACCCCGTACAGCAGCAGGCGCCGGCCTTCCCGCCGCCACCGGCGTACCCGATGATGCCGGAGCCCGAGGAGGGCGGCCGCAACCGGACGGCGATCATCGTCGCGGTGGTCGTCGCGGTCCTGGCTGTGGTGGCGCTCGTCGGTGTGGGCGTGCTGGTGCTCACCCGCGACGCGGCGCCGCCGGCGGGCCCCGCGACGCCCGTGGCGGCTGCCGCGACGTCGGCCGCCGGCCCGCCGCCGGGCGGGCTGACGCTGACGGACGACTCGGCGACGGTCACCCTGAAGTGGACGGACCCGGCGGGTGGCGGGGTGCCGTTCATGGTGGCCGGCGGCCGGGTCGGGCAGGCGCTGGGCGTGATGGCCACGGTGGACCCGGGCCGGACCAGCTACACGGTCAACGGGCTGAACTCGCGGGTGGACTACTGCTTCACGGTGCTGGCGGTCTACTCGACGGACTCGTTCGCCACGTCGGGGCAGGTCTGCACGGAACGGGAGGGCGACACGCCGTCGAGCTGACCCGTCGTCGCGGCGTGGCGCACACGCTGGGTGTCCACAGGGGGACGGTGCGGGTTCCCCCGCCCCCGACCGGGCCATATGATGGCAGCCGGCTCAGGGGAGGGTCGCCGGACATGGCGCGCCACCTGCCAGGGACGACACGGGAGGCAGCCGGTAGTGGCCACCATCGACGACGCCGGGCACGCCGGCACCGGTCCCCCGCGTCCCCGGCCCCGCCGGATGCGCGGCGGGGTCGTCACCATCGCGACGGTCGCCGCGCTGCTGGCCGCCATGGGGCTCACCGTGCACGGGCTCGGCGCGGCGGACAACGCGGTGGCGAGCCACGACGCGAGTTCCTGGCTGTGGAGCGCGGCGCGCAGCGAGCTGGCCCGCGTCAACGGGATCACCGCCCGGGTCGACACCCGGGTCGGGGTCCCGGGTGCCCGCCGGCACCCGATGCAGGTCACCCAGACCGACCGGCTGCTGGTCCTGCGGGACCTGAACACCGGGCAGGTCAGCTCCCTGGACCTGGCCACCCTCCAGATCACCGCGACCGCCCGGACCACCCCTGGGCTGGGCGTCAACGTCGCCCTGCACGAGGACGCGGCGTTCGTCGTCGATGCCGTGCAGGGCGTCGTCCGGCAGCTCGACCCGCGGTCGCTGACGCCGGTCGGCGAGCCGGTGCGCTACCCGCCGGGCATCACCGGCGGGTCCTTCGACGGCGAGGGGCGGCTGTGGATCGCGGTGCCGAGCGAGGGCACCGTCTCGGCGATCACCGCCGCGCCGCTGCCGTCCGCGCCCGCGTCGGCCGCGCCCGCCGGGGCCGGCCTCAGCCCGAAGAAGGTCGAGACGTACGACGTCGCGGACGCCAGCCACGAGCTGGTGGTCTCCACCCTGGACGACGGCGTCGCGGTGCTCGACCGTACGGCCGGGACGCTGGTGACCGTGCAGCGCGGCAAGGTACGCACCACACCGCTGACGATGACCGCGCCGGGCGCCCTGCCGGCGCGCACCAGCGGGCCGGACGTGCCCGTGACGGTGCCCGGCGAGCGGCGGGTGCACGTGGTCGACGACGACGGCGCGGTACGCGCGTTCACCGTGCCGGGCGCGGGCGACAAGATCAGCCCGGCCGTGGCGTGGGCCGGCCGCTACTACTGCGCCGACGAGGCGTCCGGCACGGTCTACGCGTTCGACTCCGGCGGGCAACTCGTCGACACCATCCGGGGACGGGGGACCGGGCCGCTGGAGCTGGAGGTGCGGGAGAACCACCTGTTCATCAACGCCCCCGACTCGGCGACCGCACAGGTGGTGAACGACAGGCACCAGGTCCGCGAGGTCGACAAGTACGCCAACGACGTGCTCGGCGGCGACCCGCCGCCGGCTCCCCCGCCGCCGCCCCCGCCGAAGAAGCCCGAGGTGGGCAAGCCAGGCGCGCCGCGCGGCGTCACCGCCGCCGCCGGCAACTCGCAGGCCCGGGTGAGCTGGCGCCCGGCCCCGGCCAACGGGGCGGAGATCGTCCGGTACGTGGTGCAGGGCGCGGGCCAGCGCGTGCAGGTGGGCGCCAACCAGCGGGCCGTGGAGATCAAGGGCCTGACCAACGGCGAGACGTACCGGTTCTCGGTGCACGCGGTCAACGCGAAGGGCGACGGTCCCGCGCGCACCAGCAACCCGGTGACGCCCACGGCCGCCGTGCCGGACCCGCCGGCCGCCGTCACCGCCCAGGAGCGCCCCGACGGCACGGTGCTGGTGAAGTGGCCGGCCGCGAACGGGCAGGGCAACAGGATCGCGAAGTACGTGGTCACGGCCACGTCGGCGGGCACCAACGCCCCCGCCGGCGAGTCCCGGCGGACCGAGCTGGTGGTGCCGGCGGGCGAGCTGGAGTACGGCACGCAGTACGCGTTCACGGTGGTTGCGGTCAACGACCGGGGCGCCGGCTCGGCGGCCTCGCCGGTGAGCAACACCGTCGTGCCGTACGCGGCGCCGGAGCGCCCGGGCGAGCTGCGGGCGAGCACCGTGGCCGACCGGCCGGGCGCCGTGGCGGTGCGGTGGTCCCCGGCGGCGGCGAACGGTCGCCCCGTGACGAAGTACGTGGTGGACGTGGGCGGGCGCAGCAGCGAGGTGACCGACACGCAGGCCACGGTGGACGGGCTGGGCAACGGCCAGAACGTCACCGTGAAGGTGCGGGCGGTCAACGAGGCCGGCCCCGGCCCGGAGGCCACCACCACGGCCCGTACGGTGGCCGAGCCCCGCGTCACCGTGACGGGCTCCTCGGCCACCGCCACCTCGGCGACGGTGACGTTCACCGTGGACGCCGGGGGCGGCAAGGCGACCTGCTCACTGAGCACCGGCGGCGAGCCGGCGAAGACCGGGAGCTGCTCCAGCATCACGATGACGGGCCTGACGCCGGGCACGAAGTACACGTTCACCGTGACGGCGAGCAACGCCGCAGGCGAGGGCACCGCCACCCGCGCCCAGGCCACCGGCGCCCTCTACGGCATCGCGACCTGCCGCAACGGGCCTGACGGCGACCAACGGACGTACTGCGACAAGGACGTCGACGGCCGCAACGGCAACGAGATATTCTCGGTGCCCCGCCAGGACAACGACCGGCAGGTCGGCTGGGCCAAGCCCGGCACCCGGCTCAAGGCGTACTGCAAGAAGTCGGGCGAGAACGTCGACTCCTGGATCTACAACGACCAGAAGCAGAGCACCTGGTGGGTGCAGGTCGACTACAAGGGACGCAACTACATCCCCTGGGCCTGGCTGAACCTGGAGGGCGGCGACGACATCAAGGATCTGCCCACCTGCTGACCCACCCAGGCAAGGAGCACCACCGCCGTGAACACCCCAGAACCGCTCACCCAGCCGGAGGTGCAGGGCTTCGCCGCTCTCGCCGCCCGGCTGGCCGAGAACGTCAACGCGGTGGTGCTGGGCAAGCCCCAGGTGGTCCGGCTCGCGCTGACCGCGCTCTTCGCCCAGGGGCACGTACTGCTGGAGGACGTACCGGGGGTCGGCAAGACCACCCTGGCCCGGGCCGTCGCGGCGACGGTGAAGGGGCAGTGGCGGCGCATCCAGTTCACCCCCGACCTGCTGCCCTCCGACGTGTCCGGGGTGACGATCTTCAACCAGGCCACCCGGGGCTTCGAGTTCCACCCGGGGCCGGTCTTCGCCAACATCGTCATCGCCGACGAGATCAACCGGGCGTCGCCGAAGACCCAGTCGGCGCTGCTGGAGGTGATGGAGGAGCGCACCGTCACCGTCGACGGCGTCCGGCACCCGGTGCCGCAGCCGTTCCTGGTGGTGGCCACCCAGAACCCGGTGGAGATGGACGGCACCTACCGGCTGCCCGAGGCCCAGCTCGACCGGTTCCTCGTGAAGCTCTCCGTCGGCTACCCCGACGAGGCCGTCGAGGTGGAGGTCCTGCGCGGCGCGACGGTCCGCTCCCCCGAGGCGCTGACGGCGGTCACCGACACGGCCACCGTCGGGGAGATGGTGCGCATGGCCCGCCGGGTGCACATCGCCGAGCCGCTCTACGCGTACGCGGTGCGGCTGGCCGCGGCCACCCGCAACCACCCGCAGGTGCGCGTCGGCGTCAGCCCCCGGGGCGTGATCGCGCTGACGCGGGCGGCGTGCGCGTACGCGCTGATCGACGGGCGCGGCTGGATCATGCCGGAGGATCTGAAGACGCTGACCGAGCCGGTCTTCGCGCACCGGCTGCTGCTCACCCCCGACGCGCAGGTACGCGGGGTGAGCGCCGCCGAGGTGCTGCGCCAGGCCGTCGCCTCGGTGCCCGTGCCGCTCCCCTCGGGCCAGCCGGCCCCGGCCCAGGGCTGACCGGCGACGCCGGTGTCCGCGCTCACCGCCCGATGCTTCGGGCTGCTCGTCGCCGCCGTCGTACTGCTCGGCGTCGGCTTCCGCTTCGCGTACCCGGAGCTGACGCTGCTCGGTGCGGCGGCCGGCATCGCCGTCGGCTACGCCGCGCTGACCGCGGCCTGGCGACCCCGCCTGGAGGTGACCCGCAGCGCGGATCCGGACCGGGTGGCGCGCGGCGAACCGGCGATGATGACCCTGACGGTGCGCAACGCGGGGCGGCTGCGGGCGGCGAGCCTGGTGGCCGAGGACCGCTGCGGGGGCCGGTCGGTTCCGGTGCCGCTGCTGCGGCTGCGGCCGGGCCGCGACAGCACCGTCCGCTACGAGGTGCCGACCTCCCGACGTGGCGTGGTGCCGGTGGGGCCGCTGCGGGTGACCCGGCGCGACCCGCTGGGCCTGGTGGCGCTGTCCCGCCCGTACGGCGGCACGGTGCCGGTCTGGGTGCACCCACGCGTGCACCCGCTGAACGCGGTGCCCACGGGCGCGGGGCGCAGCCTGGACGGCCGGGTGGACAAGGTGCCGCACGGGTCGATCACCTTCGACTCGCTGCGTGAGTACGTGGTCGGCGACGAGCTGCGCCGGGTGCACTGGCGGACCAGCGCCCGGGTGGGCGAGCTGATGGTGCGGGAGAACGTGGACACCAGCCTGCCCCGGATCGTGGTGCTGCTGGACAACCGGGCGGCGGCCCACCCGCAGCGCGTCGACGGGGTCGCCGAGTCGTTCGAGTCGGCGTGCGAGGCCGCCGCGTCGGTGCTGGTCGCCGCGTACCGCGAGGCCCTGCCGGTGGTGCTGCTGCTGGTCGCCCGGGAGTCGGACGACACGTCGGCGGGTGGCGACGCGGCGGCGCAGGGGCCGCTGGACCGGCTCGCGGCGGCGGAACTCGCCGACGCGGGCGACCTTCAACCCACCACCGCCCGGCTGCGCCGGGAGCGGCTCGGCGACACGCTGGTCTTCCTCACCGGGCCGGGCGGCCGCGACGACCTGGGCGCGGTGGGGGCGCTGCGGGCCGCGTACCCGTCGGTGGTCGTGGGGGTCTTCGGGGCGACGGAGCCGGCACCGTCGGGCGCGGCCGGCCTGGTGGTGATCGACGCCGCCGACGGGGCGGCGTTCGCCGCCGAGTGGGACGGGGTGCGCAGGTGGTGACGGTGGCCGGGGGCGTTCCCGACGGTCCGGCAGGGCGGAGCACCGGCGGCGTCGCGACGGACACCGCCGGGCCGGCAGGTGGCGGTGGCGGTGGGGCCGCCGGGCCGGCAGGTGGCGGTGGGGCCGCCGGGGCGGCAGGTGGCGGTGGGGCCGCCGGGGCGGCGCGGGCGGTGGGGAGGGCGCTGCGGGCGGTCCCGGTGCCGCTGGCGCTGGTCGCGATGATCGGCCTGGCCGGCGCGGTGCTCGGCCGGGTGTACGCCGGGCCGCTGCTGACCTGGCTGGTGCTCGGCGCGGCGGTCGGCTCGGTGCTCGTCAGCGTGGCGGCCCGCCGGCTGCCCTCGTGGCTGGTCGCGCCCGTCTCGGTGCTCGCGATGGTGGGCTGGACGGCCTGGTCGCTGCGGCTCACCGCGACCCGGGCCGAGCTGCCCGGGGGCCTGGCCGAGGTGACCGCGGACGCCGCCGCGAACGGCATCCCCCGGCTGCTGACGGCGATGATCCCGGTGGAGCCGACCCCCGACACGGTGCTGGTGCCGCTGGTCGCCGCGTGGCTGGCCGGCCTCGCCGGAGCGGAGGTGGCGATGCGGGCGGGCCGGGTGCTGCTCGGCTACCTGCCGCCGGTGCTGCTCTACGCCGCCGCGCTCTACGTCGTCGGCCCGAACGCCGATCCGGCGATCGGGCCGACGCTGGCCCTCGTGGCCGTGGCGGTGCTCGGGCTGGCGGTGCCGGCGCGCGGCGCGGCCGGTGCCGACACGGCCGCCGGGCTGGCCCCGGCGGTCCGCGCGGCCGTCCGCGCCCGGCTCGCCGCCGCCTCCGCCGCCGGCCTCGCGGTGGTGCTCGGGCTGGTCGCGCTGCTCGCTCCGCTGGTCGCCGGCCAGGTCGACGGCCGGCCGGTGGATCCCCGGCGCTACGTCGAGCCGCCGCAGGTGGAGACCCTCGACGAGAACCCGCTCATCCGCATCTCCGGCTGGGCGCTGAACCCCGGGCAGCAGCTGCTCGACGTACGCACGCAGCGCCCGGGCCCGCCGGGTTCCGCGCCCGCCCCGGACGGCGGGCCGGGCGCCGCCGGACGCCCGGTGCCGATCCGGCTGGCGGTGCTCAGCGACTACGACGGGGTGACCTGGCGCGTCGGCGCGACGTACCGCAACGCGGGGCGGATCCTGCCCGTGACGGCGCCGGCGCCCGACAGCACCGTGGAGACGGTACGGCAGGAGATCACCGTCGCCGGGCTCAGCGGCCGGCTGCTGCCCGCCGTCGCCACCCCACGCCAGGTCACCGGCGCACGGGTCGCGTACGACCCCACGACCGGGACGCTGATCCGCCCGGAGGGCCTGACCCCCGGGCTGCGCTACAGCGTGACGTCGGCGCTGGAGACGCCGGACGCCAACCTGCTCGCCACGGCGGACGTACCGGCCGGCGAGGAGGTGGCCCGGGTGCTGCGGGTCGCCGACGGGGCGCCCGATCCGCTGCGCCGCCTCGCCGCCCAGCTCGCCGAGTCCAACGGCGCCCCGTACGCGCGGGCCGCCGCCGTGGAGCAGTTCCTCGCCGAGCACTACCGCCTCGTCGCCGACGCGCCCAGCGGGCACGCGTACCCGAACCTGACCTTCTTCCTCTTCGGACCCCGCAACGCCGGCGGGCAACGGGGCACCTCCGAGCAGTTCGCGGCGGCGTTCGCCGTACTGGGCCGCCTGACCGGGCTGCCGACCCGGGTGGTGGTGGGCTTCCGCGCCGCCGGCGACGGTCCCGTCCGGGCCGGCGACGCGTACGCGTGGCCGGAGGTGCTCTTCGAGGGGCTCGGCTGGGTGCCGTTCGACCCGCTGCCCCGGCCCGACGAGGAGCCGCGCCCGGTGGAGGAGGACTTCCGCCCCGCGCCGGAGGACCCGCCCCCGTCGGAGGTGCCGGAGCCGACGGTCGAGCCGACGGCGTCGCCCGAGCCGGTGGCCGCGCCGGGCGGGCCGGCCGACGCCGGGCCGTCGACGGCGCTGCTGGTCGGCGGCGGTACGGGCGGCATGCTGCTGCTGGTCGTGGCCGCGCTGCTCGCGCTGCTGCTGATGCGCCGGTCGCTGACCCGGGGGCGGCTGGAGCGGGGCGACCCCGGCCAGCGAATCGCCGGCGCCTGGCGGGAGGTCACCGACGCGCTGCGCCTGGCCGGTCACCCGGTCGGCGGGGACCTCTCCGCCTCCGAGGTCGCCGCCCGCGCCCGCGCCGTGCTCCCCGTCGGGGCGGACGTCGAGGAGCTGGCGGGGCTGCTCAACCGGACGGCGTTCGCCCCGGGCACCGCCACGGCGGAGCAGGCCGCGCGGGCCGCCACGACGGCCGGCGACTACGTCGCCGCGCTGCGCGCCGCCCGGCCCTGGTGGCGCCGGCTCCTCTGGTCGGTGCGCCCCGGTCCCCTGCGCTGGTCCCGCTGAACCGGTGCTCCGTCAACCCGGCCGGCGAGTGGGATTTTGCACTCACAGTGCACTTGTCTCGGCGCTGCGGTCTGCTTAGCGTCGGCCCATGCCTGCTTCCTGGACCTTCGCCGTCGCTCGTGACGACCTCAGCCGGACCACCCTCGTCGAGGGCGCGACGCCCGCCCTCACCGACGGCGAGGCACTGCTGCGGGTCGACCGCGTCGGCCTCACCGCCAACAACGTCACCTACGCGGTGCTCGGCGACTCGATGCGGTACTGGCAGTTCTTCCCGCCCGGCCCCCGTGGACTCGGACCGCAGTGGGGACTGCCGCCACTGTGGGGCTTCGCCGAGGTGGTCGAGTCGACGGTCGACGGGGTCACGGCCGGGCAGCGCGTCTACGGCTACCTCCCGCCGGCGGGCCACCTGGTGGTCCGGCCGGACCGGGTGGACGCCTCCGGGTTCCGCGACGCGAGCGGGCACCGGGCCGACCTGCCCTCGCCGTACAACGCGTACCGGGCGACCACCGGCGACCCGGCATACCGGGAAGGCCAGGAGGACCTGCTGGTCCTGTTCCGGCCGCTGTTCTTCACCTCCTTCATGCTGGCCGACCAGGTCGTCGACAACGACTTCTACGGGGCGCAGTCGCTGGTGCTGTCGTCGGCGTCCAGCAAGACCGCGTACGCCGCCGCGTTCGAGCTGCACGGTCGCGGCCCGCGCCTGGTCGGGCTCACCTCCCCCGGCAACCTGGCGTTCACGCGGTCCCTCGGCTGCTACGACGACGTCGTCTCCTACGACGACATCGACGCCCTCGACGCCGTACCGACCGTCTACCTCGACCTGTCGGGGGCGCCCGCCACCCGCGCGGCCCTGCGGCGGCGCCTCGGCGACCGGCTCGTCCGCGACATCGCGGTCGGGCTCACCACCCAGACCCCGAACGCCGACGCCGCCGAGGAGGTGTTCTTCGCCCCGGTGCAGATGCGCAAGCGCCGCCAGGACTGGGGTCGCGACGGGCTCGACCAGCGGTTCACCGACGCCTGGCAACGGTTCACGGGAGTCGTGAGCGGGTGGCTCGACGTCCGCACCGGATCCGGGCCCGACGCCCTGGAGCGCGCCTGGCTGGAGGTCCTCGCCGGCCGGACGCCACCGCGCGTGGGTCAGATCGTCCGACTGTGAACGACGCCGCGGCGCGAGCCCGCACGCAGCCGTCGCGCTACGGGCCGGCGAACCTGCACGACTAGCTGCCGAGGTAGTGCAGGATCGCGAGAACCCGGCGGCTGTAGCCGGTCACGTGGGAGAGGTCGAGCTTGTCGAAGATGGTGTTGATGTGCTTCTCGACCGCGCTCTGCGACACGTGCAGGCGTTCGGCGATGGCGGCGTTGGTGTGCCCCTGAGCCATGTGGTGCAGCACGTCGCGCTCCCGCGGGGTGAGGCGGTTGAGCGGGTCGCTGTGGCTCGTGGCGGACATGAGCTGCCGGACGACCTCGGGGTCGAGCGCCGTGGCACCGGCGGCGACGCGGTCGAGTGCGTCGAGGAAGTCCTCGACCTGGGCGACACGGTCCTTCAGGACGTAGCCGACGCCTTCGGACCGGTCGGCGAGGAGCTTCGCGGCGTAGCGCTTCTCGACGTACTGGGACAGGACGAGCACGGCGATGTCAGGCCAGCGGCGGCGGATCTCCAACGCGGCCCGCAGTCCGTCGTCGGTGTTGGTGGGCGGCATGCGGACGTCGGTGACGACGACGTCGGGACGGTGCTGTTCGACGGCGGTGACGAGCTGGTCGGCGTCCGCGGCGGCGGCCAGCACCTGGTGTCCCTCGTCGGCGAGGAGGCGGACCAGCCCTTCGCGCAGCAGGGTGGAGTCTTCGGCGAGGACTATGCGCACGGCAGTTCCGCTCGGATCGTCGTGGGGCCACCGGGTGGGCTGTGCAGGTCGAACCGGCCGTCGAGCGCGGTGACCCGGCGGGCGAGGCCCTGCAGGCCGCTGCCGTGCGGGTCGGCGCCGCCGATGCCGTCATCGTGTAGGCGCATCTCGATCGTCGTCTCCCGCGCCTCGATGTCGATGGCGATCAGGGTAGCCCGGGCGTGTTTGGTGGCGTTGGTGATCGCTTCGCAGGCGACGAAGTACAGCACGGTCTCGATCGGTCGGGCGGGCCGGACGGGCACGTCATAGCTGATCTTGACGGGGGTCGCCGATCGTTGCGCCACCATGCTCAGCACCTCGTCCAGGGTGGTGTGGTCGAGTGCGGCGGGGTAGACGCGCCAGGCCACGTCCCGCAGCTCGTCGATGGCGCGTTGGGCGTCCTCGTGCGCCTGGGCGAGAAGTGCGCGCGCCTTGTCGGGGTCGCGGCTGCGGCGTGCCCGCCCGAGCAGCATGCCGAGGGCGACGAGGCGTTGTTGCAGCCCGTCGTGCAGGTCGCGTTCGATGCGCTGGCGCTCGGCGTCGACCGCGGCGATGACGCCGGCCCGGCTGACCGCCAGTTCGCTGATCCGCCGCTGCAACGCCTGGCGCGTGTGGGATTCGAGCAGGCTGCGGGCCAGCCACCGGTCCAGTGTGGCCACGCTGGCCATCGCCTGGAGGTTCACGACCAGCAGGGCTGCCCCGATGAGCCCCTGCGACAGGAAACCGGCCAGGGTCATGGTGCCCGCCACGAAGGACCGCACCACGATGGCGGCGAGCACGGCACCGACCACGAGCAGGCCGACGGTGAGCGCGCCGAGCGCCGCCGGCAGGAGCCGGGCGGCGAGATAGCCGAGAACCCGCGGTCCGCTCGCCCGGACCGGTGGCGGGGTTGGTTCCAGGGCGATGGCGGCCAGGCGGCGCCGCTCCCACCCGGCGAAGCCTCGGGCGTACCGGAGGGTGGTGGCGCCGACGCGGTGGCGCGCCGCCGACGCCGGCGAGACCGCGACCATGGCGAGCCCGGCGAGGAGCAGGAACAGCAACTCGGCCCCGGCGGTCAGGACACCGACCGCCACGCCCGCCACCGGCCGGCCCCTGCGGGCCACGGCCTCGATCCACGACCACCGACCGTACGCCTCGCGCTCTGGCACGTTGCCTCCCTCCGTAGCTCGTGTCGTCCCGTTCGGTGGCGGGCGGTCGCGTGCACCCGCGGGTCCGCCCGCCCACCCTGGCTACCGGTCACCGGCGACCATGATGACCTGCGTGTCGGCGTCGCTGTCGCGCGATGTGACATCGCTCCTGCGGCGGCGGGTGAGGAATCGCGGGGCCCACCAGTTCGCCTCGCCGAGCAGTCGCATGAGTGACGGCAGGACGACCGCGCGGATGATGGTGGCGTCGATCAGGATCGCGGCGGCGAGCCCCACGCCGAGTTGCTTGAACTCGACGATCGACAGGGTCGCGAAGATGCAGAAGACGGCGACCATGATGATCGCGGCACTGCTGACCGTGGACGCCGACGAGACGATGCCCTGCTCGATCGCCTGCCGGGTCGGTACGCCGCGCTGGACCGCCTCGCGGATGCGGCTCACCACGAACACGTGGTAGTCCATCGAGAGCCCGAAGAGGATCACGAACAGCATCAGCGGCAGCCAGGACACGACCGCGCCGTTGGAGGTGAACCCGAGCAGGTCCTCCGCCCAGGTGTGCTGGAAGACCAGCACCAGCAGCCCGTACGAGGCGGCCACCGAGATCGTGTTGAGCAGGATCGAGGTCAACGCCACCACCACCGACCGGAACGTGACGAGCATGACCAGGAACGCCATGCCGAACACGAACGCGACGACCGGCGGCAGCGCCGCCGCCATGCGGTCGCGGAAGTCGGCATCGCTCGCCGTACGCCCGGCCACCGCCCACTCCGTGCCCGCGACGGTGCCGACCGTCTGCGGCACCAGTTCGTCGCGCAGCCGTCGCAGCGACAGCGTCGCGTCGCTGCTGTCGCTGGCGCCCGCAACGCGCACGGTGGCCAGGAAGACCCTGCCGTCGGCGGACCTGCGCACCGTCGGGGGGCGGTCCTGGGCGAACCGGCTGTCCCCCTCGATCCGCGCGGCGAGCTCGGCGATCTCCCGCTCGACAGCCGGCCCGCCCGCGGCGTCGGTACGGATCGCGACGACGTGGCTGGTGCCCAGGTCGTTGCCCGGGAACGCCTGCGCCAGGCGGTCGTAGGTGCGCAGGATCGGGATCGAGCGGGGCAGGTCGGTGGAGGTCGGCCGCTTGAGGTTCATCTCCAGTGCGGGGATGGCGACGACGACCAGCACGCCGACGGAGGTTACGAACGTCGGCAGCGGCGCGCGCAGCGCCGGACGCAGGACCACCGCCCAGAAGCGGCTGCGTTCCGCCCTCTGGATCCGCCGCCCCAGGAAGGGCACCCGTGGCCGGTCCACCCATCGCCCGAGGATGACGAGGATGGCCGGTAGGACGGTGAGGGATCCGATCACCGCCACCCCGACGACCAGGATCGAGCCGGTCGCCATCGAGCTGAACGCGTTGTCGCCGACCAGGAACAGGCTGGCCATGGCGACCATGACGGCGACGCCGGAGACGAGGACCGCGTGCCCCGAGGTGGCGGCTGCGATCTCGACCGCGCTGCGATGGTCACGCCCACGTGCTCGTTCCTCCCGCTCGCGGCGCAGGTAGAACAGGGAGTAGTCGACGCCGACCGCCAGGCCGATCAGCAGGATGATGCTGCTGACCAGTTCCCCGGCCGGGAAGATGTGCGAGGCGAACTGCGCGAGTCCCATGGCGCCGGCCACGGCCGACAACGCCAGCACGACGGGCACTCCGGCGGCGATCAACGCGCCGAAGCTGAACAGCAGGATCACCAGCGCCACCGGCACGCTGATCAGCTCCGCCTTGACGAAGTCCGCCGCCAGCGTCTCGGTCAGCGCCTTCGACAGCGACGCCGACCCCACCTGTTCCACCCACAGGTCGGGATGCCGCTGCTGCGCCCGCCCGATGGCCTCCAGCAGCGGTCCGACCCGCGCGTCGGCGTCCTTCGCCACACCGGTCATCTCGACCTCGACCAGCACCGCGTCGCGGTTGGGGGAGGTGACCGGGTCAGCGACCCTCGCCACCTCGGGCATCGTGCGCAGCTGCGTCGACAGGCCGGCCGCCACCGCCCGGGCACCTTCGAGATCGAGCTCGCCGGTCCGCGCCGTGATCAGGACACTCTCCACTGCCGGGGCGGCGGGGAACGCGCCGGCCTGTTCGATGCGGTCCGCGCGGGCCAGTTCCCCGTGCAGGCTGTCCTGCGTGGTGGCCTTCACCGTGCCGACCAGGCTGCCACCGACCACGCTGGCCACCACGAAACACAGCCAGGCCGTGATCGCGAGCCAGGGATGGTTGGCGCTCCACCGACCGACCCGCGTGGTGAACGGCACGCGGACGGCATGCCGTCGGCGGCGACCCGCCGGTGCGGGGTTGCCCACGCCCGTCATCGGCCGTCCTCCGACCGGCGCGGGGTTCCGTACACCGTGCCGCGTACGGTTCGCGCCGGGACGCCGGAGTGACCGTACGGCTCCACAGGTGCGACCGGCCCGTACGGTCCGCACCTGTCCGCCTCCACCTCGTTCCCCGCCGCCGGTCGCGGACGGCGCGTCCTGACCAGCCGGGAGACGACGAAGTACCCGACGGCGAGCGCGCAGGCCACGATGACGACGTTCTGGAACGTCCCGACGTACGGCTCGACGGCGTGCCAGTTCTCCCCGAGCAGGTAGCCGGCCATCACGAACAGGGTGTTCCAGATCAGACTGCCCAACGTGGTGTAGAGCAGGAACGTGGCGAGCGGCATCCGCTCCACACCGGCCGGGATGGAGATGAGGCTGCGGAAGATCGGGATCATGCGCCCGAGGAAGACGGTCTTCACCCCGTGCCGGGCGAACCACGTCTCCGTCCGGTCGATGTCGCTGACCTTGACCAACGGCAGCCGTGCCGCGATGGCGTGGACCCGGTCCCGCCCGAGCGCCACGCCGACGTAGTACAGCGCCACCGCGCCCGCCACCGAACCGATCGTGCTCCAGAGGATCGCGGCGAACAGGTTCATCCTGCCCTGCGCGGCGGTGAACCCCGCCAACGGCAGGATCACCTCGCTCGGGATCGGCGGGAACAGGTTCTCCAACGCGACCGCCAGGCCGACACCGGGGGCGCCGAGCCGCTCCGTCAGCTCGGTCACCAACCCGACCAGACCGCCCTGCGACGGATCAGACTCCTCGGCCAACCGGCCAGCGTGCATCGACACGTGCCACAAACGGATCATGCTGATGACGCTATGAACTCGTTACGGCCCGGACCATGAGGTCGACCGCCGGCCTCAGCGGTTAGACCGCAACCGCCGGGGTGCGGAAAACCGCACCCCCACCGACGGCCGTAGCAGGCCCGTCCGCACCGGATCCGGGCCCGACGCCCTGGAGCGCGCCTGGCTGGAGGTTCCCGCCAGCCGTACGCCGGCACGCGTGGGTCAGATCGTCCGACTGTGAGCGGCGCTGCGGCGTCAGCCCCGCGACCGGCTGCTGGCGGACGAGCCACTCACGCCCTCTTGCGCGACGAATCCACCGCCGTCGTTACTTCCGGTCGTACTGCGAGACGACACGACACGCCGAAGGCGAGTGGCTTTCGTGCCGCCGAGCCGTGACACCATACCTCTGTCGTCCGTCGCCTCGGCGCGGCTCGTCAAGGCTTCGGTGGAGTCACGATGGCTGGGCTGACAGGGGCAGCGATGCCGGGCACCACGCCGCTGGGTCCGTGTGATCCGCGCACGGCGGGGCCCTGCCAGCCCATCGGGCGGCCGGGCGTGGGCGGCCGAGGCGTCGTCCACCGGGGCAGGGACGGACACGCCTGCCGGATAGCGGCCGCCCCGGCAGGCCATCGCCGACGCCACCACCGCACCCCTGGAGGGACCAGATGGTTTCAGGTCGACCGACTGCCCGGCCGTGGCTGCCGTACGCCGCGGCCATCGTGGCCGGATCCGCGGTCATCGCGGCGGCCTACCTGATCGCCCGGCCGGCGGCGGACGTCGGGTGCACGCCGCTGGAGGTCAGCTCGTCGATCGAGAAGGACGTGCTACTCGGCGAGCTGGCAGAACGCTACAACAAGAGCGATCGGCGAGCCGGCGGCCGGTGCGCCATGGTGACCGTGCACGGACTCGCCTCCGGTGCGTCGACGGACGCGCTGGCCGGCGACTGGGCGGTCAAGCAGCCCAACCTGCCACGGCCGCAGGTGTGGTTGCCGACGTCGAGCCTGTGGACCGGGCAGTTGAAGTTGCTGGACGAGGCCGCCGGACGCCCGGCGCAGACCCCCGGCCGGTACCCGTCGATCGCGAACAGCCCGCTGGTGATCGCGATGCCGCAGCCGAAGGGGAAGCACCTCCAGCAACAGGGTCCACTCGGCTGGGGTGAGGTCCTGGGCTCGTCCGGGCGCACGGGCTGGGCCACCTTCGGTCGCCCCGACTGGGGACGGTTCAGCTTCGGCAAGGTCAACCCGAACCTGTCCACCTCCGGACTGGCGGCCACGATCGCGAGCTACTACGCGGCCATCAACCGGGCCAGCGACCTAACCGAGAGCGACGTCGCGAATCCGGCGGTGACCCAGTTCGTCCGCCGCATCGAGGCCAACGTGTCCCACTACAGCGACGACATCGTGGACCTGTTGAAGGACCGCGCCGAGGCGGACCTGTCCAGCGCCGACACGGCGGCACCGACGGACATGAGCGCCGTGGTGACACAGGAAGAACTGGTCTACCAGTACAACGAGGGGAAGCTGAGCCCGACCCCGGGCGAGAAGCCGAGGGTCCCGCTGGTCGCGATCTATCCGAAGGAAGGCACGTTCAACCTCGACCACCCGTACGTGGTGCTTCCCTCGGCCAGCCCGGAGCAACGCGACGCCGCCGCCGACTTCCTGAAGTTCCTCCAGGAGCCGCCGCAGCAGCAGAGCTTCAGCCGGCACGGGTTCCGCGACCACGAGCGGAACGCGGCCGGCCCGCTGATCGCCGCCGTCGGCGGGCGGGGGGCCGAGAACCTCACCTACTTCGACCCGCCGGATCCCACCGTGGTCAAGGCGATCCTCACCGGCTGGGGCACGCTCCGGAAGAAGGCCAACATCCTCGTGGCCGTCGACACGTCCGGGTCGATGAACGCGAAGATCGGTGACCGGACCAGGTTCCAGGTGGCGACCAGGGCCGCCACCAAGGGCTTCGGCCTCCTGAACTCCGAGGACAAGGTCGCGCTCTGGTCGTTCTCGTCCGAGACCCAGCAGCGGCCGAAGTCGCCGTACAGCGAGGAGGTCCGGCTGTCACCCTTCGACCAGAAGTCACTCACCAGAGAGATCGACAATCTCCACGTCGAGGGCGGCACCGCGCTGTACGCCACCGTACGGGCGGCACACCGGCACATGCTCGATCACTACGACCAGTCCCGGATCAACGCGGTGGTCGTGCTGACCGACGGCACGAACGAGTACACCAAGGACAACAACCTCGCCCGGCTGCTGGAGGATGTCGCGTTGGATCCGGAACGACCGATCAAGATCTTCTGCATCGCCTTCGATGAGAAGTCCGATTTCGGGACGCTGGACCGGATCGCCAAGGCGTCCGCGGGCAAGGCGTTCGACGCCCGCGACCCGGCGAAGATCGACGACGCGTTCGTCAAGCTCGTCAGCAGCTTCTAGCGCCACGCGACAGCGCCCCGCACGCGGTGCGGCGGCGATCCGCGCGGCCGGGTTCAGGAACGCAGGCGGCGGACGAGTTTGCGCAGACCGGACTGCCAGCCGTCCGGGTCCTCGGCCTTGCGGCGGGCGTAGTCGGCCACCTCGGGGTGCGGAAGGATCAGGAAGCGTTCCTCGGCGAGGCCGGCGACCACCGCGTCGGCGACCTGGTCGCCGGTGAGCACCGCGCCGGAGGCGGCCACGACGCGGGCGCCCAGGTGACCGGCGGCCAGCCCGTCGGCGAGCATCGGCGTGTCCACGCCCTGCGGGCACAGCGCGCTGATCCGGACGCCCTGGTCGCGGTAGGTGACCGAGAGCCATTCGGCGAAGCCCACGGCGGCGTGCTTGGTCGTCGCGTACGGGGCGTCGCCGACCGAGGTCAGCACGCCCGCCGCCGAGCAGGTGTGCAGCAGGTAGCCGCCGCCCCGGGCGAGCATCGCCGGCAGCACCGCGCGGGCCGCGTAGACGTGGGAGAGCACGTTGACCCGCCAGGCACGGTCCCAGCCCGCGTCGTCGACCTCCATCCCCCCGCCGGAGGTGACGCCCGCGTTGGCGCAGAACAGGTCGATGCGCCCGTACCGCTGCTCGGTGTCGGCGACCAGCGCGCGGACCCGCTCCTCGTCGGTGACGTCCAGCCCGACGGCGTGGGCGACCGGGCCGAGGCCGTCGGCCACCGCGCGGGCCGCGTCGGCGTCGAGGTCGGCCACCACCACGGCGGCGGCACCCTCGGCGGCGAAGCGGCGGGCCAGGGCCGAGCCGATCCCCCCGGCCCCGCCGGTGATCACCACCACCCGGTCGGTCAGGTTCACCGCGACCCACCCCCACCCAGGCGCGTGATCAGGTCCCCCAGCGCCGCCGCGCCACCGGCGGCGAGCTCGGGGGTGGGCAGCAGGGCCAGCACCGGTACGTCCACGCCGGCGTCGGCGTAGCGGCGGACCTGCTCTCGGCAGTGCTCCGGCGAGCCGTGCAGCACCAGCGCGTCGACGACCTCGTCGGGCACCGCCGCACCCGCGCCGCGCCGGTCCCCGGCGGCCCAGGCCTGCCACATCGGCCCGAGCACCCCCTCCCGGCCCAGCCAGCGGTGGAACTCGGCGTACGCCGGGACGGTGAGGTAGCTGGTGATCAGCCGGCGGCCCAGGGCGCGGGCGTGCGCGGCGTCCTCGGTCGGACAGACGAAGATCCGCGCGACCACCTCGAAGCCGGGGCGCCGCTGGCCCACCTCGGCGAGCGCCCGGGGCACGTCGGTGGCGGCGAGCCAGTTGAGGATGACGCCGTCGGCCTCGGCGCCGGCCAGCCGCAGCATGCCGGGGCGCAGCGCGGCGAGCAGCAGCGGCGGCGGCACGGCGGGCCTGCGGTCCAGGGTGAAGCGGCGCACGGCGAAGGTGTCGTACTCCTCGTCCACGGTCTCCCCGGCCAGCGCCGCGCGCAGGAACCGCAGCACGTCGCGGGTGCGCCGGAACGGCTGGTCGAAGGGCACGGCGTTCCAGTTGCCGACCACGACCGGCGAGGACGCGCCGATGCCGAGCGCGAACCGGCCGGGGGCGGCGTCGGCCAGCGCCGCCGCGCTCATCGCCAGCAGACCCGGACCCCGGGTGAAGACCGGCGTGATCGCGGTGCCCAGGCGCAGCCGGGGCTGCCAGGCGGCGGCGAGCGCCAGCGGGGTGAACGCGTCGGCCCCGTTGACCTCCGAGGACCACACGTCGGTGAAGCCGGCCCCGTCGAGGGCCGCGTAGATCGCGGCGTGCTCGGCGAGCGGGATGCCGTCCAGCGGCACGGTCATGCCCCATCGCGTCGTCATCGGTCGATGGTGCCCGCTCGCCGGGCCGCAGAGCAAGATCCCGTTGAGGATCCCACATCCATCGAAGCCAGCCGACTAACGCGGTGGGGCGACCGTCGGCCCGGACGCGACGACGGACGAGACTCGGTCGGCGCTACCTCAGGACGCCCTCGTGCAGCGCCCGCAGCACCGCGTTGGTGCGGTCCCGGGCGCCGAGCTTGAGCAGGATCGCCGACACGTGGTTCTTGACCGTCCCCTCGGCGAGGAAGAGCAGGCCGGCGATCTCCCGGTTCGTGTAGCCCTCGGCGACCAGTCGCAACACGTCCAGCTCCCGCTCGGTGAGTTCCTGCGACGGCGGAGCGCTCACCCCGACCGGGGACGGCGCCGAGCGGATGGCGCGCAGGAGCCGATCGGTGATCGACACCGCGATGAGCGTCCCGCCCGCGGCGAGCGTCTCGACCGCCCGGGTCAGCTGCTCCAGCGTGACGTCCTTGAGCAGGTAGCCCCGCGCTCCCGCCCGGAGGGCGTCGAGGACGAGGGCCTCGTCGTCGAAGGTGGTGAGCACCAGCACCGGTACGTCCGCCTCGCGCTCGCGTAGCCGTCGAAGGACCCAGATGCCGTCCCGACGCGGCATGCGCAGGTCGAGCAGGACGACGTCGGGGCGGGTCGCGTCGATGACGTCCAGGGCCGCCTCGCCGTCGTCCGCCTCGCCGACCACCTCGATGCCGGCCATCTCGAGCAGGGTGCGGATGCCCTGCCGGACCAGCGTCTGGTCGTCGACCACGACGACCCTGGTCACCCCGGTACTCCGGTCGTTCCGGCTGCCCGGGGCGTCCGGCCGGACCATGCCGGTCACCGGGCCGGCATCCGGGCGGTCACCCGGAAACCCGCGCCGCCGTCGTACGCGACCTCCCCGCCCAGTGCCGCGAACCGCTCGGCTAGGCCCCGCAGCCCGTTGCCGGGGATCACGTCCCGAGCGCCCTGCCCGTCGTCGACGGCGGTCAGTCGGATCGCGTCACCGTGGCGGACGACCGTGACCGCCAGCCCGCGCGCACGGGCGTGGCGCAGGGTGTTGGTGATGATCTCCTGTACGGCCCGGACGAGTGCCGCGACCTGTTCCTCGTTCGCCTCGACGTCCTCCCCCACGTCGACCGTCACGGCGAGTCCAGGGATGTCGCGGCCGACGTCGCGCAGCGCCTCGGCCAGGTCGGCGGCGCCCCCGGCGCGCAGCGCGCTGACGGTGTCGCGGACGTCGGCGAGCACCTCCCGGGCCACCCTGCCGGCCCGTTCGACATGCTCCCGCGCGGGGTCGCCCTCCCGGTGCCGGGCCGCCTCCAGCTCCAGGCTGAGGACGGTGAGCTGGTGGCCGAGCAGATCGTGCAGCTCGCGCGAGATGCGCAGTCGTTCCGCCGTGCGGGCGGACCCGGCCAGCAGCACGCTGGCCGCCCGCAGATCCACGTGCGCCCGGGTGAGCTCCCGACGGTGCTGCTGCTCCCGTCGGACCGCCGTGACGCTGAACGCCGTCGCGATCTGGATCAGCCCGTAGAACACCCCGGACGCGAGCGGCTCGACCGGGCCGTCGTGGACCCGGCTGACGGTCAGGGCGATCACGACCGTGTTGAGCGCGACCACCACCAGGTTGACCGGCAGCCGGACGGCCTCCGGCCCGAGCGCGACGATCACCACCAGCAGGATCGGCAGCATGCCGGCGCGGGGGGCCGTCGCGACCACGCCCCAGCCGGCGACCACCGCCGTGCCGTAGGCCGCCCACCTCAGGACCGGACGGCCCACCTCGGCCACGGCGACGAGCGCCGCGCCCAGGGTGAGCACGAACAGCCCCACCCACACCGGTGCCGGGATGTCGGGGTCGACCAGGCCGAGCATCACCGGCGACCCGACGCCCACGCACACGACGAGCATCACCAGGCCGGACCACTCATCGAGGCCGAGCCGACGCATGCGGCCACCCTAGCCGCCGCGGCCGGCGGGCCTCGGGTGCCGAAAGTCATGGCCGGAGAGGCTGACCTCCGGCACGGGCGGCGGACGGGTGGCACCGACCAGCATGGGAAGCATGACGCAACCCGCCATCGAGGTCGAGAACCTCCACAAAAGGTACGGCGACGTCGTCGCCGTCGACGACGTCAGCCTGACGGTGGCCCCCGGTGAGGTGCTGGGTGTCCTGGGCGTCAACGGCGCCGGCAAGACGACGATGATCGAGCTGATCGCCGGCCTGCGGGTCCCCGACCGGGGCAGCGTCCGGGTGCTCGGCCTGGACCCGCGCCGCGACCGCCCCGCCGTACGCCAACTGCTCGGCGTGCAGTTGCAGAAGGCCGAGCTGCACGCGGCCCTGACCGTCGGTGAGCTGATCGGCCTCTACCGCAGCTTCTACCCCGACCCGCGGCCCGCCGACGAACTGCTCGACCTGGTCGAGCTGCGGGGGCAGACCAGGACGCGGTTCGAGAAGCTCTCCGGCGGCCAGCAGCAGCGCCTCTCCATCGCTCTCGCCCTGGTCGGCCGCCCGCGGGTGGTGATCCTCGACGAACTCACCACCGGGCTGGATCCCCGCGCCCGCAGACGCATGTGGGCGGGTGTGGAGGGGCTGCGCGACGAGACCGTGCTGCTGGTCAGCCACGCGATGGACGAGGTCCAACGGCTCTGCGACCGGGTCGTGCTGCTCGACGCCGGCCGGATCGTCGCCCTGGACACACCGGCCGGGCTGGTCGCCCGGGCCGGCGTCGCGAACCTGGAGGAGGCGTTCGTCCGCCTCACCGGCAAGGAACTCGTCACGGAGGAGTACGCATGAGCGAAATGACCGCACGGCGGCCCGGGGTGGGCTCGTGGCTGACCCTGATCGGGTGCGAGGCGAAGATGGTCGTCCGGGACACGGCCGGGCTGGTCGTACCGATAGGGCTGCCGCTGTTGATCCTGGTCATGAACGCCGCTGCCGCCGGGGACCAGGAGGTCGCCGACGGGCGCTCCGCGCTGGACCTCTTCGTCCTTCCGCTGGTCTTCACCATCGTCCTCGCCACGATCGGCATCGTGAACATGCCGAGCTTCCTGGCCTACTACCGCCGCAGCGGGCTGCTGCGGCGGCTCGCGGTCACCCCGGCGTCGCCGGCGATGGTGCTCGTCGCCCAGATGGTGGTGAGCCTGGTGCAGGTGATGGTGGGGATCGGGCTGGCGTACGCCGTCGCCGTCGTCGGCTTCGGCGCCCGTCCGCCGGCCGACGTCGGCATGGCGCTCGCCGTGGCCGGGCTCTCGGTGGCCGCGATGTACGGGCTGGGCATGATCGTCGCCTCGGTGGCGCCCACCCCGAACTCGGCGGTCGCCATCGGCCTGGTCGCCTTCTTCGCCCTCGGGGCCCTCGGCGGGTTGTTCGGCGGCACCTCCTCCCTGCCGGAACCGGTGGCCCGGGTCGCCTCGTGGCTGCCGTTCGGCGCCACCGTCGAGGCACTCTCCAGCGCCTGGGCGGGGGCTTCGGTCGACGCGTCGAACCTGGCGGGCCTGGCGATCACCGCAGTCGTCGGTGCGGGCGTCGCCGGGTTGCTGTTCCGCTGGAACTAGGCTCCACAGCGTGACCTTCTCGCTCGTCGCCCGCTCGGCCGACGGCCGCCGCCACGGCGTCGTCGTGGCCAGCAGGTTCCTGGCCGCCGGCGCGCTGGTCCCGGCCGCCGAGGCCGAGGTCGGCGCGCTCGCCACCCAGGCCCACGTCAACCTCGCCTACCGGCCGCAGGGGCTGGCGCTGCTGCGCACCGGCGTCGCTGCCGCCGACGTGGTGGCCGGGCTGGTCGCCGCCGACCCGGACCGCGACCATCGCCAGCTCGGTGTGGTCGCCGCCACCGGCACCGGCGCCACCTGGACCGGCCCCGCCTGCCACCCCTGGGCCGGCGGCCAGTCCGGGGACGGCTGGGCCGCGCAGGGCAACATCCTGGTCGGTCCGCAGGTCATCGACGCGGTCCGCGACGCCTGGCTGGGCGGGGCCGCGCTGCCGTTCGCCGACCGGCTGCTGGCCGCGCTGCGCGCCGGGGACCAGGCCGGCGGCGACCGGCGCGGCCGGCAGAGCGCCGGGCTGGTCGTGGTCGAGCGCGGCGGCGGCTACGACGGCACCGGCGACGTCCTGGTCGACCTGCGGGTCGACGACCATCCCGACCCGGTCGCCGAGCTGGGGCGGCTGCTCGCGGTGCACACCCTGCTGTTCACCCGGCCCGACCCGGCCACCCTGCTCGACCTGACGGGCGCGGTCGCCGCCGAGGTCGGCGCGCTGCTGAGCGCGCTCGGGCATCCGGTCGATCCGGCGGGCCCGGAGGAGGCGCTCTTCTCCTGGGCGGGCCTGGAGAACCTGGAGGAGCGCCTGGTGCCCGGCCGCATCGACCCGGTCGTGCTGGACCACCTGCGCAAGGCCGTGCCGCACGTGCCCGCCCCGCGTCCGGCGCCTGACCCGCTCGCCGCCGACGCCTGACCCGCGCCGGGCCGTGCCGGTCCGGGCCTGGCGGGGCGGCGTACCCGGGGCCGGGATCGGGGCCCTGCCCGGATCAGCCGCCGAAGGAGAGCCAGCGGAAGCCGGCGGCGTCGACGACGGCCCGCTCGCGGGCCGTGAGGGCGGCCCGGCCGGTCGCCTTGCGGATCAGCGTGAGCCGGTCCCAGCCGAGCGCGGCCGGGACCGGCCGCCCGCCGGTGAGCAGGTCGGCGACGACCTGCGCCGCGGTGGGCGTCAGCCACGGCCGCCGCCCGAGCGCCGCCGCCAGGTCCAGGCCGTGCACGCCGACCTCCACGACGCGGGTACCCAGGAACTCGCCGAGCGCCATCGCGTCGCCGTGCCGGGTGCGTACCACCCGGTCCGGCGGTGCGGCGTCGACGGCGTCGAGGGCGGCGCGCCAGGCCCGGCCGAAGTCGGCCACCAGGGCCGCGCCGTCGAGTTCCCGGGCCTCCCGCCGGCCGGCGTCGACGCGGGCGGCGTCCACGGGCGGGGTGAACTTGGCGGCGCCGAAGTAGGCGGCGGCGTCGATCCGCGCCTCACCCGGGGCCGGCGCGGCGAGCATGTCGACCAGCCGGCCCGCACCGGTGCGTACGTGGGCCAGCAGTTCGCGTGCGGTCCACGGCCGGCAGTCGGTCGGGCGGTCGAGATCCGCCTCGTCG
Organism: Micromonospora sp. ZG13; assembly: GCF_059359355.1. Taxonomy (NCBI): domain Bacteria; kingdom Bacillati; phylum Actinomycetota; class Actinomycetes; order Micromonosporales; family Micromonosporaceae; genus Micromonospora; species Micromonospora sp. ZG13. The sequence continues at coordinate 32,730 of NZ_JCADBQ010000006.1, read as the reverse complement.
ACACCGCGCAGCACCTCGCCGAGGCGCTCGCACTCGTCCCGGAACGCCGCCCGTACGCCCTCCACGGTCCCCTCCCCGTCCCGTACGCCCGTCCGACCCTCTCACACCCGGCGCGGGCCGTTTCGGGGCCCGCCCGGCGGGTACGCGCGGCGGGCCGACGAGAGGAGCGCCAGGATGGCCGGGATCATGCTGCGCAGCACCGCGTTCAACGACCACGACATGCTGCCGAGCCGCTTCTCGAAGGAGGGCGGCAACGTGTCGCCGCCGCTGGAGTGGGCGCAGGTGCCGGAGTCGGTGGCCGAGCTGGTCCTGCTCGTCGAGGACCCGGACGCGGGGAAGACGCCGTTCCTGCACTGGCTGGTCACCGGGATCGCGCCGAGCGCCGCCGGCTCGCCGGAGGGGGGCGTGCCCCTGGGCGGCCGCGAGTGGCCCAACGGCTTCGGCACGACCGGGTGGGGCGGTCCGCACCCGCCGCGGGGCGACGATCCGCACCGGTACTTCTTCCGGCTCTACGCCCTGGACCGACCGTTGGAGCTGCCCGGGGCGCCGCAGGCCGACGAGGTGCACCGGCTGCTCGTGCAGCGGGACGTCGCGAGCGGCACGATGGTGGGCACCTACTCCCGTTGAGGCGTCAGCCCTTGACCCGGGGCACCAGCCGGTGCACGGCGGCGAGCACCAGTGCCATCACCACGCCCATCGTGCCGACGATCCCGGCGGCGCTGCCCGAGTAGCCGACGAGCAGCGGCCGGCGGGCCAGCTCGGCGGGCAGCACGGGCGGGTCGCCGCGCAGGTCGACCAGCCAGGCGAGGGCGAACCCGCAGGCCACCACCGCCAGGGCGCCGCCGACGCCGAGCACCGTCGCGGCGACGCGGTGCGCGTCGGCCGACTCCACCTGCGCCTGCTCCCGCTGGGTGATCAGCAGTACCAGCCCGGCCAGCGCCGCCCAGACCCCGACGATCAGGAACGCGGCCACGGCGTCGCTGGGCCGGTGCCAGCCGGCGGAGAGGGTGGCGACCCCGGCGATCGCGGCGTAGCCGGCGCCGAGGAACGCGCCGAAGACCCGTACCGTGCGGGGCAGGACGAGCACCAGGGCCACCGCGACGGACGCCGCGACGGTGGCGTGCCCGCTGGGCAGGCTGTTGCCGGCGTAGATCCGTTCGGGGTCGATACCGAAGTCGGGCCGGGTCAGGCCGTACTTGAGCAGCTGGGTGGTGGCGTTGGCACCGGCGATCAGCAGGGTCGCCGTGACGGCCAGCGCGACCCGGCCGCGGATCAGGGCGATGAAGCCGATCACCGCGGTGGCCGCCAGCAGCGAGACGACCGACATGGCGTTGAGGATCCGGTCCACCGGACCGTCGATGCGATCCTGCCCGATCCGGTTGCCGGTCAGGGCGACGGTGTCGACCCACTGGCCGATCTCGACGTGCACGGCGACCCGCCACACCGCGATGAAGGCCGCCGCCTGGACGATCGCCAGGACGACCAACCAGACCGCGGTCCAACCCCTCGGCGTCGCTCGCACCCGCACACCGTAGCGGCAGGCGCCCCCCGGTCGGCGGGTGGCCTGCCGGTCGGGGACGGCTAGGTTGGTGGCGGACGTGAGGAGGGTGCGGTGAGGCGTACACCGGAGCGTGCGGCGGCCCCGGCGGACCGGCCGGAGACGCTCGCTGACCTGCTCGGCGGTCGCCGGGGCGCGATCGACGCCAGCCTGCCGCCGGTGGCGTTCGCACTCGGCTGGCTGCTCGGCGGGCACTCGCTGTGGGGCGGGGTGGGCGCGGCGGTGCTCACCGGCGCGGCGCTGGCCGGCTGGCGGCTGCACCGGGGCGGCCGGCCGCGTTCGGTGCTGATCGGGCTGCTGGCCGTCTGCGTGGCGGCGCTGGTCGCGTTGCGCACCGGTCGCGCCGAGGACTTCTTCCTGGTCCAGTTGTTGTCCAACGCGGCGAGCACGCTCGCCTGGGTGGTCAGCATCGTGGTGCGCTGGCCGCTGCTCGGGGTGGTGGTGGGCGCCGCGCTCGGCCAGAAGACCCGGTGGCGCCGGGATCCGGCGCTGCTGCGGGCGTACGGCCGGGGCAGCTGGGTGTGGGCGCTGTCCTACGTGCTGCGGGTGGCGGTGTTCCTGCCGCTGTGGCTCGGCGGTCAGGTGGTCGCGCTGACGGTGGCCCGGGTCGCGTTGTCCTGGCCGCTGGTGGCGGCGGTGCTCGCGGTGAGCTGGGTGGTGGTGCGCCGGTCGCTGCCGGCCGGCCATCCGGGGCTGCGTCACCCGGTCGTGCCGGCCACTGCACCGGTGGAGCCGGCGGGAAAGTAAGGGAGAGGCCGCCACGGGGGGAGCGGCCTCTCCGGTGACGTACGTTACTCCGTTACGGCCTCGCACGTGATCCCGTGGTGGCCGGTTTTTCGGGCGTTTTCGCGCCCGGTGCGTATCCGGGTGTGGTGGGGTGGGCCGGCTGCCCCGCTGCGTCGGCCGGTTGGCCGGCCCACCCCGGCCTGACCGTGGGAGTCAGGCCGTCCGCCGACCGGGTGTCTCCGCTCCCCCAGGGCCCGGTCGGCCCCCGGGTGGGCGGGCCGCGCCGCCCACCCGGAGGAGTCGGTTCAGCCGTTGGGGAACAGCTTGCCGTAGTCGGCGTACGCCATGGCGACGTCCGCCTGCGCCCAGAACCGGTGGTACTTGAACTCCGGCTCGGGACCGCCGTCGAGGTACGCCTGGACCTTCGGCCAGGCCGGGTCGTTCTTGTAGAAGGAGCGGATGTCGAGGAAGCTCTTGCCCGCGGCGATGGCGTCGCCGTTGGGCATGGTCCCCGTCCAGCCCGGCGGCACGTACAGGCCCTGGCCGGTGCTGGCGTCGTAGACGTCGTCGAAGCGGCGGTAGTCGCCGCGCTTCTCCACGGTGGAGACGCCCTGCGCGTCGCTGGCCGCGTGCAGCGCGTCCAGCAGCCCCTTGGCGGTGGTCTTCGCCGCCGCGTTGCCCGACTTCGCCGCGTACGCGATGAGGGTGCGGGCGTAGGCGGCGGCGATGCCGACGTCCTGGCCCTTCACCGTGACCTCGACGTGCAGGTTGGTGTTGGGCTGCGGGTTGGCCGGGTTCCAGGTGGTCGGCTGGCCGGTCCACTTCATGTCCGACGGGATCGACCAGTTGGTGCCCAGCGTGGTGTTGGCGATCGCCCACGGCACCCACTTGTCGAGCAGGGCCTTGGCCTTGGCGTTGCCGGTCTCCAGGTACAGCTCGGCGATGCGCTGCATCGACCAGGCCTGCATGCCGAACCACTGGTTCGACGGCGGGTCGTTGTAGACCGGGTCGACGTCGTAGTACATGCCGTAGAAGGTCGACGTGCCGGCCGGGGGCTGACCGTAGTGCCCGCCCCAGCTGTTGGTCGCGCCGCCGGCGATGCCGCCCTCGGCGGACTGGAGCCAGGTGTAGAACTCCAGCTGCCGCTCCAGGCTCTTGGTCCAGTCGGTGACGGCCGTCGGCGACTTCGGCTTCAGCTCGTTGACGTTGGTCAGCGCCCAGGCCGCGAACGGGTTCTGGTAGCCGAAGTGGTTGTGGCTGGAGCCGATGCGCCACGACCAGTTCTGGTTCGGCTCGTACGCGCCGCCCCAGGCGTAGTACCAGGACATCAGGTAGTGCGCCGAGTCCTTGCCGGTGCCGGCCGGGCAGGTGGACGCCCCGACGCAGTTGCCGATCTTCTTGAAGTACTTGTCGAACATGGCGTAGCGCAGGTAGTCACCCATCTTGGCGGCCTTGGCCACGGTGGCCGCCACGTCGGCCTCCTTGCCCTGCTCCTTGGCCCAGGTCAGGGCCCAGTACGCGGCCTGCACGGCGCGGGCGTCGGCGTCGGGGGCGTTGGTGTACTTCCACTGCTTCGCCGGCGCGTTCGCCTCCTTGACGAACAGGTCGAGGTAGCCGTTGGGGCCGCCGTGGGCGAAGGTGTCGCAGGACGGCTGCGGCACGGTCTCCCACACCGACTCCTGGGTGCCCCGCTGGAAGGTGTTGATGTACGCCGGCCGGGTGGTGCCGTCGCCGCAGCGGCCGTAGCCGTAGGTGTTGTCCACGTCGAGCAGCCAGTGCATGCCGTAGATGTCGCCGGTGCCGTACGTGTTCTGCAGTTCCGCGCGCAGCGGGTCCTGGCCGACCGGCACGGACGGCTCGAGCTGCGACGGGTACTGGCTGGGCAGGTCGTGCTCGGCGGCGTACTGCGCGGTGCCGGCCGCGCCCGCGGTGGGCTGGTCGGCGTGCGACGGGATGATGTACTTCTCCATCACCGTCCAGGAGTTGTTGAACGGCGCCCAGTTCTGGGTCACCCGGCCGTACTGGGCCTCCAGCCACAGCCAGAAGCTGAACGCCTCGGAGGTCGTCTCGTGGCCGTGGTCGGGCGCCTCGACGATGAGCGTCTCGATGGAGTGGTACGGCACGCCCTCGGGGCTGAAGTAGCCCGAGTTCTTGATCTTGCCGTACTGGTCGAGGAACCGCTTGACGTAGGTGTTGTCCCCGCCGCCGGTGTCGTTGTCGATCTCGGTGGCGGTGATGGCCAGCGGGGCGTAGCCGGTGGCCGAGGCGGTGACGGTGGCGGTGCCGCCGAGCGTGTCGGCGTCCTCGGCCGCCGCGACGGTCACGTTCACCCCGGTGTTCCAGTTGCTCGGGGTCAGCGTCACCGAGGCCGGCGAGACGGTGATGTCGGTGTCGCCGGTGCGGGCCAGCGAGACCGGCACGTTGGCCGTGGGCGCCGCGCTGAGCTTGAGGTTGACCGTCGAGCTGCCGCCCTCGGTCACGCTCACCGCCGACGGGGTGGCGACCAGCACCGGCCCGGACGCCGCCGTGACGGTGAAGGACTTCTCGGCGGTGGCGGTCAGGTTGGCGTTGTCGTACGCCTTGGCCTGCACGGTGTACGCGCCGGCGGGCAGGTCTTCGAGGGTGTAGCCGTACGGGGCGGTGGTGTCGGTGTTGACCAGCAGGCCGTTGCGGTAGAACTCGACCTTGCTGATCGTGCCGTCCGGGTCGCTGGCGGTGGCGCTCAGCGGCACGTCGGCGGGGGCCTCGAACGGGCCGGCCGGCACGTTGAGCGCGACCGTCGGCGGCTGCTGCTGGGTGCCCCCGCAGGTGACGCCGTTGACCGAGAAGGAGGTCGGCTTCGGGTTGGCGCCGCTGTGCGTGCCGTTGAAGCCGATGCTGGTGGAGGCGCCGGTGCCGATGCTGCCGTTCCACGCCTCGTTGGTGGCCGTGACCTGGTTGCCGCTCTGGCTCCACTTGGCCGACCAGCCCTGGGTGACCTTCTGGTCGCCGGGGAAGGCGAACTTCAACGTCCAGCCGTTGATCGGGTCGCCGAGGTTCTTGATGGTGACGTTGGCGGTGAAGCCGTTGCTCCAGTCGCTCGTCGCGTAGACCACGTCGCAGGCGGGGGCGGCCTGCGCGGCGCCGGCCGGCAGGGTCACCCCGCCCACGGCGAGCGCGGCGGCGGCGACCATCGCCAGGCGGCGACGTCTTGCCAGATTTCTCATGTGCGCGGTGTCTCCTCGGACCTGGCCGGGGACGGTGCGGCCCCGGCGGGGCGCCCTGCCCGCGAAGGTGGTCCGGGCGCCCGGGATGGTGGTCGCCCCGGCCCGAGGCCGGGGTGCGGCGGGCGGCGCCCCGTGCGGGGCGGCGACTCCACCGGTGCGTCGGATGCCGTACCGGAGACACCGGCTGCCCTCGGCGACCCACGCATGCGCGATCTGGCTCCGCGTCGCGGTGGCGTCAGTGTGCCATGCATGGAAGCGCTCCCACAATGGCCGGTCGCGCGTTGGGGCAGCAACATGTTTCGATCTCGTTTTGGGGCTTTCACAAAGCCGTGACGGGCGTTACAGTCGCAGCATCGGTCGATGGGAGCGCTTCCATCGACGGAGTTGCAACTAGAAGATCACCCGGGGTCCGTCGGACGACGGAACCCGGGGAGTCAGCCCGAGGCTGACGGCGGGCCAGCCCGGACACCGCCGTCAGCCATCCCGCCAACACGGAGGGAGGTGGATCCTCTAGCCACTCGCGTGGCCCGGCTCCCGCGCGACACGCACGACAGGACGCCAATTCCGCCCGTGCGTGTGCAGCAATGGTGGGGACGGGGGTTGCCCTCCCCCGTCCCCACACTAAACCCCCTTGCACGATGGGAAAAGAGGCCGACGGGACTGGCCGTGTCGCCGTTCCGACCGGCCTCGCACGCTGTCCGCCCGTACCGCCCGGTCGACGCCCCGCGCCCCCGGCGCCCCGGCGTCCCGCGGCCGGTCGCCCCGAGCGCCGGCGCGCCACCCGCGCCCCCGCTCCCGCACCGCCGTCACGGGCGTACGACGCACCCCTCTTCCACCTTCGGTCGCCCCACCCGCCAGCGTCGGGCGGAGGCGACCGCCCGGGGCCTCCTGCCCTATGCTGGGAGCGCTCCCGGCCCGGCGGTGGCCACGCAGACCATGAGGAGAACCGATGTCGATGCCCACCCCGCGCCCGCCCCACGGCGCCGCGCTCTCCGCCACCGCCCCCGCCGACCCGGCCGGCGCCGGCACGCACGCCACCGCCGTGGCGGGCGACGCGGACCGGCCCGCCGGCCCCGACGCGACGCCGGCGGCCGCCCTGCGCTTCCCCCCGGGCTTCGGCTGGGGCGCGGCCACCTCCGCCTACCAGATCGAGGGCGCCGCCAAGGAGGACGGCCGCGGCGAATCCATCTGGGACACCTTCAGCCGTACGCCCGGCCGCACGCGCAACGGCGACACCGGCGACGTCGCCGCCGACCACTACCACCGCTACGCCGAGGACCTCGACCTGATGCGCGACCTCGGGCTGCACAGCTACCGCTTCTCCATCTCCTGGCCACGCGTGCAGGCCGACGGCACCGGCGCGCCCAACCAGCGCGGGCTGGACTTCTACCGCCGCCTCGTCGACGGGCTGCACGAGCGGGGCATCGCACCCATGGCGACGCTGTTCCACTGGGACCTGCCGCAGGCCCTCCAGGACGCCGGCGGCTGGGAGTCGCGCGACGTCGCCCACCGCTTCGCCGACTACGCCGAGATCGTCTTCCGCGCGCTCGGCGACCAGGTCCCGGTCTGGCTGACCGTCAACGAGCCGAAGACCGTGGTGCAGAACGGCTACCTCGTGGGCCACCACGCCCCGGGCCGGCAGGACCCGGACGCCGCGTACCTGGTCGCCCACCACCTCCACCTGGCCCACGGGCTCGCCGTCGCGGCGCACCGCGCCACCGGCGCCGGCCGGATCGGCCCGGCACTCAACCTGCACCCCTGCTACCCGGCCGACGACTCGCCTGAGGCGGCCCGGGCCGCCCGGCTGCACGACGGCTACGAGAACCGCCTCTACCTCGACCCGATCCTCACCGGCCGCTACCCGCAGGACGTGCTCGACGACCTCGGCCCCGACAGCCGGCTGGTCCGCGGCATCCGCGACGGCGACCTGGCGACCATCTCGGCGCCGGTGGACCTGCTCGCCGTGCAGTACTACACCCCGTACTACCTCGACGGCGACGGCACGACGATCCCGCGCTGGCCCACCTCACAGGCCCCCTGGCAGCAGATCCACCCTGACGGCATGTACGACATCCTGACCCGGGTGACCCGCGACTACGGCCCGATCCCGCTCACCGTCACCGAGAACGGGCTGCCCACCCCGGACACCCTCGACGACGCCGGCACCGTCGACGACGCCGGCCGGGTGGCCTTCCTGCGCGACCACTTCGCCGCCGCCCACCGGGCCGTGGCCGCCGGCGTACCGCTGGAGAGCTACCACGTGTGGTCCCTGCTCGACAACTTCGAGTGGGACGCGGGATACGACGAGCGCTGGGGACTGGTCTACGTGGACTACCAGACCCAGCGGCGCGTGCTCAAGCGCAGCGCGCACTGGTACCGCCAGGTCATCGCCGCCAACGGTCTCTGACCACCCGGCTCCCGCCACCCCGGCACCGGTCGACGGCGCCGGGGTGGGCACCGGGCGGGCGCGCCGCCCCGGTCAGCGGGGCAGGGCCTGCTGAAGCTCCGCCCGCAGCGCCGGGGTGAGCATCTCCCCCGCCTGCTTCGCCAGTCGCGCCATCTCGTAGCCGACCACGCCGATGTCGGCCTCCGCACCGGCCAGCGTGGCCAGGATGGAACCGTCGCGCACCTGCATGACCAGGAAGTAGCCGCGCCCCATCTCGACGACCGTCTGCTTGACGATGTCGCCGTCGAACATCTGCGCCGCGCCCGCCGTGATGCTCATCAGCCCCGAGGTCACCGCGGCGAGCTTGTCGGCGTGGTCGCGGGGCAGGTGGTCGGAGATCGCGACCAGCAGGCCGTCGGAGGAGACCACGATGGCGTGCACCACCCCCGGCACCCGCTCCGCGAATCCGCTGACCAGCCAGCTCAGGTCGCGGGCCTCCCGGCTCAACGTCGTCATCGCTGTCCCCCTTCGGTGCGTACGCCGCCCGGCGGCATGGAAATCTCCGTGGTGTCCTCGGCCTCGGCCCGCCGTACCCCGCTGTAGAGCCGCGACAGCATCCCCCCGACCGCCTCCGGGTCCGGGTCGTGGCGCGCCACCGGCTGCTGTGGCCGGGTGACGGCGGAGAGCTGCGCCATCGGCACCCGCACGGGCAGGCCGCGCTCATTCGTCCCACCGGTGACCGGAACGGCCGGCGGCGTCGGCGAGCCCTGCGGCGCGGAAGCCGGCGACGGCCCCTGCCGGGACCACCAGCCGCCCCCGGCCGACGCGGGCGGGCGTCCCGGCGAGGCGAGCACGTCCTCGGCCCGGACCGGCACCGACCGGGCCTGCCGGGGCGCGGTCTCCGCCCGGCGCCCGGCCACCGGCAGCTCCCCCGCCGGCCGCGCGCCGCCCCACGCCGGCGGACGACCCGCCACCGGCAGCTCGTCCGCCGGCGGCACGCCGCCCCACGCCGCGCCCGCCGCCGTGGCCGTCAGCATCCGCGCCGGGGCGGGCGCCTCCCGATCGGGCGCCGCCGCCAGCAGACCGCCGGGCAGCCGTACCCGGGCCACGAGGCCGCCCTCGCCGCCGTCGAGGCGCACCTCGACGCCCAGCCGGGAGGCCAGGTGACTGACCACGAACAGGCCCATCCGTTCGACCGTCGCCACGTCGGCGGCCGGCGGGGTGGCGAGGACGGCGTTCGCCTCGGCCAGGGCGGCCGCGCTCATGCCCAGCCCCTGGTCGCTGATCTCGATGACCGCACCGGCGCCCTCGGCCCGGGCGGTGACCCCGACGACCGTGTCCGGGCGGGAGAAGGAGGTGGCGTTCTCCAGCAGCTCGGCGAGCACGTGGACCAGCTCGCCGACGGCGTGGCCGACGACGTGCAGGTCGGCCACCGCCCCGTGCCGCACCCGCTGGTACTGCTCGATCTCGGCGCTCGCGGCGAGCAGCATCGCCCCGAGCCCCACCGGCCGGTTCCACCGGCGCGTCGACTCGGTCCCGGCGAGCACCAGCAGGCTGTCGTCGTTGCGCCGCATGCGGGCGGCCAGGTGGTCGAGCTTGAAGAGGTTCTCCAGCTGGTCCGGGTCGCTCTCCTCGCGTTCCAGGTCGTCGAGCAGCTCCAGCTGGCGCTCCACGAGCACCTGGCTGCGCCGGGCGAGGTTGACGAACATCGCGTTGACGTTGCGCCGGGTCGTCGCCTGCTCGACGGCGACGTTGACCGCGCTGCGGTGCACCGCCACGAACGCCTCCGCCAGCTCGCCGATCTCGTCGAGCGAACGGACCACCGCCGGCGGTACCTCGATCGCGGGCACGCCCCCCGTCACGGTCCGCAGCCGGTCGAGGGCCTCCGGCAGCTCCAGCTGGGCGATCCGCAGCGCCTGGCCACGCAGCAGCCGCATCGACCGGGCGATGGACCGGCCGACGAGCACGGAGATGAGCAGGGCCACCAGCAGCACCGAGACGATGCTGCCGACGACCAGCAGCGTCGTACGCAGCTGCGACGCGCTCACCTCGTCGGCCTGCCGTACGGCGTCGTCGAGCACCGACGCCTCGATCCGGCGCAGCAGCTCCTGACGCTGCTCGCTGGCCGCCCACCACTGTGGAGCCGGCAGCACGGCCGGCGCGGCGCCGGTCGGCAGGCTCTGCTCCTCCAGCCGGGTGGCCGCCAGGAACGCCGGGTCCACCGAGGTCTCGTCGTAGCGGCGGACCTGTGCGGCGGTGGCGACGACCCGGAACGCCCCGAGCGCCGTCAGCTGCTGGGCGCGCAGGTCGCTCAGCACCACCCGGTCCTCGACGCCGTACCGGCCGGCGCGGGCGGCCTCGTAGAGCTGGGCGCGGACCCGCGAGGAGAGTTCCTTGACCCGGGCCAGCTGCACGTAGCGCAGCACCGCGTCGCTGAGCGCCGGACGGTCCTCGCCCGGCGACGGCTCGGCGAGCAGGCGCAGCAGCGCGTCGACGGCCCGGTGGTAGCTGCTCAGGATGGTGTCGCTGCCCAGCACCGCCGGGGGGATCGCCGCCCGGATGTAGACGACCTGGTCGTAGGCCTCCAGCACCTCCGAGTACGCGACCCGCCAGGAGGCGTCGGCGTCGGCCAGCGGCTCGGCGGCCCGACGCAGGTCACGCAACGCCTGGTCGGTGGCGCCCTGCAACGGCTTCAGCACGACGATCGCCGCGTCCCGGTCGACGCCCGCGCCGCCCCGGCGCAGCTCGCCCAGCTCACCGGCGGCCCGGTCGCGTTCCTGCTGGAGCTGGTGCACCAGCGCGACGACCTCCCGACCGATGCCCACCTGCTGGGCGAAGTCGCCCAACGCGGTCGTCCGCCCCACCAGGGTGTGGGTCTGCACGCCAGCCAGCACCAGGAACGCGACCGACGGAATGACCAGCACGGTGGCGAGCTTGGTGCGCATCCGCCAGTCCCGCAGCCGGAACGGGGAGCGGCGGCGGTGCGGCACGACCCGGACGTCGAACCGGCGTCGGCGGTGCTGCGACACCGTGCCGTCGGACGGTTCCGGACCTGCCCCCACCCCTACCTCCTGCCTGTCCCGCGTCCGCCGCGAGCCGGGGAGCGGAGTCCATCCAACCAGGCCCGGGAGCGGTGTCAACGGGGCGGGCTGAGGTGCGACTCAGGAGGGTGAGGCGGTGTCGTCCGTCCGGACGATGGCGGCGAGCCGAGAGGCGTCACCCAGGCGATCCATCGCCACCAGTGCCGCGCCGCTCGCCCCGACCTCCGGGTTGCGGCCGTACCACACCGGCCGGGGCGCCAGCGCCGCGGCGAACGTCGTACGCCACCAGCGGGAGGCCGCCACCGCTCCCCCGCCGAGCACCACCTCGACCGGCTCGTCGACGGTGGACTCCAACGTCACCAGGTCGTCGGCGACCAGGTCGCACAGGCCGCGCATCAGCCCCGCCAGGATCTCCACCGCCGTGGTGCCGAAGCTCAGGCCCCCCAGCACGCCCGAGCCCGCCGGCGCCATCCCGGGCGGCCGGTCCCCGCCGAAGCGCACGTTGACCGGCATGCCCCGGTCGTGCGACACCCGGGCCAGGGCCGCGTCCAGCTCGGCGCCCTCGGGCAACCGCAGCTCCCGGTTGGCCCAGGCGAAGAGGTTGCCGCCGGAGGAGTACGCGGCGCCGGTCACCACGTGCTCGTGGTCGACCCGGTAGCGCCAGAGCTGTTCGGGCAGCGCCGGCATGGCCTGCCCCGCAGGAACGCGCTGCACCAGCCGCACCGCCGCCGACGTGCCCACCGTCACCGCGATCCGGCCCGGCTCGACGCAGCCCGAGCCGACGTTCGACGCCGCGCCGTCGCCCACCGGGCCGGCCCAGGGCACGTCGGCGAGCTGCGGCCAGCGCCACGCGTACGCCGGCCGCAGCCGACCCCGCCACCCGCTCGGGGCCAGCTCGGGCAGCTCGCCGGCGCCGCTGCCGGCCAGCGCGCACGCCTCGGCGTCCCAGTCCAGCGTCCGCAGGTCCAGCAGGCCGGTGCCGGAGGCCTGGGAGACCGACATGGGCACCCGACCGAGCAGCTCGCCCAGCACGTACTCGGCCAGGCCGACGAAGCGGGCGATCCGGCCGCCGGTGTGCGCCCGCAGCCAGGGCAGCCGGACCGACCAGTAGCAGCGGTGCCACCACGTGCCCGTACGCCGGTGGAAGTCCGCCGGGTCGGCCGGGCCGGGCGCCCCGGCCGGCACCTCCGGTCGGGTGTCGAGCCAGGTCAGCACCGGCCCGAGGGGCACGTCGTCGGCGCCCACCGGCACCACCGAGTGCCACTGCGCGGACGTCGCCACCAGCGACACGTCGCGCAGGTGGCCGCCGGCGGCCAGCTCGTCCAGACACTCCGCCAGGCAGGCCAGGTAGCCGGGACCGTCCAGGGTGCCGGTGCCGTCGTCGTGCACGACGAGGCTCACCCTGCGCCGGGCCAGCGCGCCGGGCAGCGGGCGGGCGTCCGTGTCCAGCACGAGTCCGCGTACCGAGGAGGTGCCCAGGTCGAGCGCGAGAATGTTCATCGCGGGTCAAGTTACCCGGTGCGCCGTGTCCCGGCGTCCCAGCGGGTGGGCCGTACGCCCGATCGGCTTTCCGTCGCTCACGGCGGACCGTAGGGTGATCGCATGCCCGCGCACCTGTCCTGCTGGTGGCCCGCCGACCCGGCGGCCACCCCCCGCGCGTAGCTTCCCACGCGGCCGCCCGACGAGGCGGCCGCCGGCTTCTCCCCGGCCCTCCCGGCCGCCCCGCCGGGCGCCGCCCGGCCCGAGGAGAACCGATGACCGACCTGACCGCGCTGCTCGCCACCGCCGCCGCCGGCGGCGACCCCGGCCCCTTCGCGCTCGTGCGACGCGAGGGCGCCACGCATCTGGAGCTGTTCACCGGCACGGTACGCACGGCCGACCGGCTCGCCGACCTCCCGCTGCCCGACGGGCCGCCCGGCCCCCGCACCCTGGCGCTGGTGCCGTACCGGCAGGTCACCGAGCGGGGCCTCGCCTGCGTCGACGACGGCGTCCCGCTGGAGTTCCTGCACATCGCCCGGCACGAGCGGGTCGGCCTCGCCGAGGTGCTCGCCGCGCTGCCCGACGCGCCCGTACGCACCGCCGACGCCGGCTTCGACGTCACCGACGACGAGTACGCCGCCACCGTCGGCCGGGTCCTCGCCGAGGAGATCGGGCGCGGCGAGGGCGCCAACTTCGTCATCCACCGCTGTCTGCGCGCCACCGTGCAGGGCCCACCGCTGGCCGCCGCGCTGGCCGCGCTGCGCCGGCTGTTGGCGAGCGAACGGGGGGCGTACTGGACGTTCCTGGTGCACACCGGCACCCGCATCCTCGTCGGCGCCAGCCCGGAGCGGCATGTCAGCGTCGACGACGGCCTGGTCATGATGAACCCGATCAGCGGCACCTTCCGGCACACCGGCGCGGAGGCCGACCGCGCCGCGCTGCTGCGCTTCCTCGCCGACCCCAAGGAGGTCGAGGAGCTGTACATGGTGCTCGACGAGGAGCTGAAGATGATGGCCACGGTCGCCGAGCACGGCGGCCAGGTCGTCGGGCCCCACCTCAAGGAGATGTCCCACCTGGCCCACACGGAGTACCTGCTCGCCGGCCGGGGCACGAAGGACGTGCGGGAGGTGCTGCGGGAGACGATGTTCGCGCCCACCGTCACCGGCAGCCCGATGGAGAACGCCTGCCGCGTCATCGCCCGCCACGAGCGCACCGGGCGGCGCTACTACGCCGGGGTGCTGGCGCTGCTCGGGCGCGACGACGCCGGCCGGCAGACCCTGGACGCGCCGATCCTGATCCGTACCGCCGAGATCTCCCCCGCCGGCGAGCTGCGGGTGCCGGTCGGCGCCACGCTGGTGCGGCACTCGACGGCCGAGGGCGAGGTGGCCGAGACGCACGCCAAGGCGGCCGGCGTACTGGCCGCGCTGGGCCTCGGCCCGCAGGCACCCGCCGCCGGCCCGGGCCCCGCCGTACGCCTGGCCGACGACCCCGAGGTGCGAGCCGCGCTGGCCGCGCGCAACGCGCCGCTGGCCCGGTTCTGGCTGGACCAGCGCTCGCCGGGCGCCGCCGGCCCGCCCGGGCTGGCCGGGCTGCGGGCGCTGATCGTCGACGGCGAGGACACCTTCACCGGCATGCTGGCCCACCAACTGGGCGCGCTCGGCCTCGTCGTGACGCTGCGCCCGTGGCACGCCGCCGGCCGCGTGGACGCCCACGACCTGGTGGTGGTCGGCCCCGGACCGGGCGACCCGGGCAGCGCCACCGAGCCGAAGATGCGTGCGATGCGCGGGCTGCTCGCCGGCCTGCTCGCCGAGGGCCGGCCCACCCTGGCCGTCTGCCTGGGTCACCAGTTGCTCGCCGGCCTGCTCGGGCTGACCCCGCACCGCCGGCACGCGCCCTACCAGGGCCTCCAGCGGGAGATAGACCTCTTCGGCACGCGCCGCCGGGTCGGCTTCTACTCCAGCTTCACGGCGCGCGCCGACGCCGACCGGCTGGTCACCCCGTACGGCCCGGTCGAGCTGGCCCGCGACGCGGCCGACGGCGCGGTGCACGCGCTGCGCGGGCGCGGCTTCGCCGGGGTGCAGTTCCACCCGGAGTCGGTGCTCAGCCCCGACGGCATGGCCGTGCTCGCCGACCTGCTGGGCAGGCTGCTGCCGCCACGGAACCCGTCGACGGCGGCCGCCGGGAGGGTGCCGGAGCGTGCATAGTCGACCCGAACGGGGGTAGGGGTGCTGCGACCGGCGGGCCGGGCGGGCCGAGAGCCCCCGCCCGGACCGCCGGTCGCGTGGCCCGTCGGCGGCGCGCGGCCGACCCGGACGCCGGTGCCGCCGCACCGGTGGCGGCTCAGCCGGCCAGGCCCGCCTTCAGCGCCTTACCGATCTGCACGGCCCGCCGGGCGGTCAACGCGCAGGCGCCGAGCGCGATGTCGTCCGGCGCCGTCTCGCCGTTGTTGCTGGTGTGCGAGGCGCCGTAGGGGTTGCCGGCGACGAACTGGCTCGGGTCGGTGTAGCCGGGGGTCACCACGACCCCGCCCCAGTGGTAGAAGACGTTGAACATCGACAGCAGGGTGGCCTCCTGCCCGCCGTGGGAGGTGGCCGTCGAGCAGAACGCGGAGTAGACCTTGTTCGCCAAAACGCCCTGCGACCACAGCGGCCCGGTGGTGTCCATGAACTGCTTGAGCTGGGCGGCCATCACGCCGTACCGGGTCGGGGTCCCGAAGATCACCACGTCGGCCCAGGACAGGTCGTCGAGCTGTGCCTCGGGGACGTCCTGGGTCTCCATGTGGTGCGCGTGCCAGCCCGAGTTGGAGCGGATCGCCTCGTCCGGCGCCAGCTCACGCACCTTGCGCAGCCGCACCTCGGCACCCGCCTCACCGGCGGCTTCGCACGCCGCCTGGGCCATCTGGTACGTGATGCCGGTGGCGCTGTAGTAGATCACCGCGACCTTGGTCTGGGCAGCCATCGGATGTTTCCCTCCTCATGTCGGGTCAGCTCCGGCGACTACCCGATGTTTGCGTCGTCAAACGGTCGTCCCGGAGGTCGCCCCCTCGGGCCCGCCCGTCGGCAGGGATGCTGGGGGCATGCAGATCAGACCCGCCACACCCGACGACTGGCCGCTGATCTGGCCCTTCCTGCGCACCATCGTGGCGGCCGGCGAGACGTACACCTGGCCCCGCGACGTCGACGAGGAGCGGGCCCGGGCGATGTGGCTGGTGCCGCCGCCGGGGCGCACGGTCGTCGCGGTCGACCGGGACGGCACGGTGCTCGGCTCGGCGAAGCTGGTGCCCAACCAGCTCGGACCGGGCGACCACGTGGCCAACGCCAGCTTCATGGTCGATCCCGCCGCCGGTGGGCGCGGGGTGGGCCGCGCCCTCGGTGAGCACGTGCTGGGGCTCGCCCGCGCCGAGGGCTACCGGGCCATGCAGTTCAACGCCGTCGTGGCGACCAACACCCGCGCGGTGGCGCTCTGGCGGTCACTGGGCTTCGAGGTGGTCGGTCGGGTGCCGGAGGCGTTCCGGCACCCGACCGAGGACTACGTCGACCTGCTCGTCATGCACCGCCGGCTCTGATCCCGGCCGCCGCCGACAGCTCAAGATGTCCGCAAGTTTCGATGCGTTGCGGTGCCGATCCGGCCGTCGGGCGGCGATGCTGGTCGCACCGGTGCCGGCGGACCGGCAGCCGCCCGGCACCGGCCAACCTGAACGGGGGATCGCGCTTGGCCGGCAGCGTCGCCGGCGAAGCGCGATCAGCGCGGGGCGGGCCTGCGTAAGTGGCCACGGCTCAGTTGTCGAGGCGGTCGCGCAGGTCGTCGACCTCCCGTTGGATCCGGTCCACGCCGCCCTCGTTGTTGAGGAAGGTGGTGATCCCGGCGGCGAAGGCCAGCCCGATCAACACCGCCAGGGCGCTGAGCACCAGGCCGCCGATCGCCACGCCCCGGCCGGTCACCCCGGGCCTGCCGGCCATCTTCAGCCCGACGATGCCCAGGATCACCCCGATGATGCCCAGGATCAGGCCGAACCAGGACAGGATCACCGTCAGCACGCTGATCAGCGCGGCCACCCCGAAGACCAGTGCGAAGGCGGCGGCGGCGCTGGTCTTGGCCGATGTGCCGGCCCCGCCCTCGCCGTGGCCTAGCGGTACGGCGCGGCGCCGGGACGGCTCGCTGGACGCAGTCATGTCGCTCCCTCCACGCGCACCGTTGCGCGTATCTCGGCCGGGCGCTTTCCCACTGCGGCCGCCCTTATGCACGCCCTGTGCCGTCGACAGGTCGGTGGGCGGTCCTAGGCTGACGCCGACCTGTTGCGAAGGGAGCCCGATGACGGTGGACCTCGGCGGGCGCGAGGCACTCGCGCTGCGGATGACCAGCCTGCTGCTCCGCCCGCACCCCACGGCGGCGGCGGGCGGGGTCGCCGACGTGGTGGAGTGGTTCGGGGCCATGCAGGCGCAGGACCTCGCCAGCGGCATGTGGTCGCTCGGGGTGCGTCTGCCCGCGCTCGGCCACGCCGACGTGCACGCCGCCCTGGAACGCCGGGAGGCGCTGCGCACCTGGCCGATGCGGGGCACCGTGCACCTCGTCCCGCCCCGCGACGCCCGCTGGATGCTGGAGCTGACCGGCGTACGCTCGCTGGCCGGTGCCGCCACCCGCCGCGCGCGGCTCGGGCTCACCGAGGCCGACGCGCACCGCGCGCTCGACGTGCTCGGCGCCGCGCTGGCCGGCCGCGGCCGGCTCACCCGCGCACGGTGCCTGGCCGCGCTGAACGCGGCCGGCATCGACACCGGCGACCAGCGCGGCTACCACCTGCTGTGGTACGCCAGCGTCCGCGGCGTCACCTGCCTCGCGCCCAACGCGGGCACCGAGCAGACCTTCGCCCTGCTCGACGAGTGGGCGCCCGACGCACGCCGGCCGGAGCGGGACGAGGCCCTGGCGATGCTCGCCCACCGCTACGTCCGCGGGCACGGGCCGGTCACCGCCCGGGAGTTCGCGGGCTGGACGGGGCTCACCCTCACCGACGCGCGCCGGGGCTTCGCGGCGGCCGGCGACGCATTGGCGGTGGTACGGGTCGACGGGGAGGAGACGCACGTCGACGCGGCCCTGCTCGACGCGCCCCGCACGCCGCTCGACGACCTGCTGGTGCTGCCCGGCTTCGACGAATACCTGCTGGGCTTCAAGGACCGCGCACTGATGCTGGACCCCGCCCACGCCGACGCGATCGTGCCGGGCCGCAACGGCGTGTTCCGGGCCACGATCGTCCGCGATGGGCGGGTCGTGGGCACCTGGCAACGCACGGTCGGCAAGAACCGGGTGACGGTCACCGTGTCGCCGCTGGTGCCCCTCGACGAGCCGAGCCGGGGCCGCGTGGAGGGTGCCCTGAGCCGTTACGCCGGCTTCCTGGGCCTGCCGCTGCGCGTCGACTGGCCCGGCTGAGCGGCGCAAGTTCCGCCGGTCCCACCCGCCCCACCCGTCCCACTGGTGACCTCGGCGGTCGCTCCCGGCGCCGCCGGCCCGTGGCGCTGCTCCTATCCGACCGGCCGATGACGAATCCGGGCCGGCCGCTCGGGTATCCGGCCCCTGACACGAGAGGGAGGTAGACGACCATGAAGCTCAACGCACAGCAGGCCAACTCGCTGTACGGGCAGGACGTCAAGGACCGCTCGGGGTCGAAGATCGGAAGTGTGGGTCAGATCTGGACCGACGCCTCCGGTGAGCCGACCTGGGTCAGTGTGAAGACCGGTCTGATGGGCCACAAGGAGTCGATGGCTCCGCTGGACAAGGCCCGGATCACCGACAGCGGGCTGGCGGTCGACTACGACAAGGCCACCGTGAAGAACGCTCCGGCGGTGGACGCCGGCACCGAACAGCCGCTGGACACGGCGGAGATCGAGCAGCTCTACGCGCACTACCGCCTGGCGCCGCAGGCACCGCCGACCGCCGGTCGGGGTCGCACGCCGTCGGCCGACGGGGACCTGATCCGTTCCGAGGAGCGGATGCGGGTCGGCACGGAGAGCCAGCCCGCCGGTACGGCACGGCTGCGCAAGTACGTGGTGACCGAGGACGTGCACACCACCGTGCCGGTCGAGCACGACGAGGTGTACGTGGAGCGGGAGCCCATCGCCGCCCGTGACGCGCGTGGCGTACGGGCCGACATCGGCGAGGCCGAGCAGGAGATGACCCTGCGGGCCGAGCGACCCGTCGTCGGTAAGGAGACGGTGCCCGTCGAGCGGGTCCACCTGGCCAAGGAGGAGGTCGTCGAGGAGCAGCCGGTCGACGACCAGATCCGCCGGGAGCGGGTGGACGCGGACATCCCGGAGCCCAGCCGGCGACGCCGCTGACCGCTGGCACGGCAACGGGCGGGTGGGTCGGTGCGACCCACCCGCCCGTCGCGTCGTACGTCGGGTCGGCGGCCGGTGCCGCGCGGTGGCGTACGTCAGTCGCCGAGCGCGCCGGCCGCCCGGCCCTCGTGCAGGGTCAGGTTGCGCCCGTTGGACGGGTCGAACAGGTGGATCTTCTCCAGGTTGCACCAGACCCGCCGGTTCTGCCCCTCCTCGACCGGGGACTCCGCCGACAGCCGGGTCACCAGGTTGGCGCCGCCGCCGCTGAAGTCGGCGCCCGCGTCGGCCGCCAGCTCCTCCAGTTCGGCGGCGCTGGCCCGTTCCCCCTCGACGCTGAAGTAGACGTACTTGTCGGAGCCCATGGACTCGACGATGTCCACCGGCGCCTCGAACTCCATGCCCCGGCGGCGGGTGTCGTCGTCGACCAGCGCGGCGTCCTCGAAGTGCTCCGGCCGGATGCCGAGGATCAGCTCGCGCGGGGCGTCGGCCCCCTCCAGCTCGCGCCGGATCCGCTCGCCGATCGGCACGTCGCCCAGCGCCGTACGCAGCTTGCCGTCCTCGACGGCGGCGTGCAGGAAGTTCATCGACGGCGAGCCGATGAAGCCGGCGACGAAGAGGTTGCGCGGGTGGTCGTACAGCTCCTGCGGCGGGCCGACCTGCTGCACCGCGCCGCCCCGCATGATCACCACGCGGTCGCCGAGCGTCATCGCCTCGGTCTGGTCGTGGGTGACGTAGACGGTGGTGGTGCCCAGCTTCTTCTGCAGGCGCGACACGACGGTGCGCATCTGCACCCGCAGCTTCGCGTCCAGGTTGGACAGCGGCTCGTCCATCAGGAACGCCTTGGGCTGCCGGACGATCGCGCGGCCCATCGCGACCCGCTGGCGCTGGCCGCCGGAGAGGTTGGCCGGCTTGCGGTCCAGCAGCGCGGTCAGCTCCAGGACCTTCGCCGCCTCCTCCACCTTCCGGGTGACCGTCTCCTTGTCCATCTTGGCCAGCCGCAGCGGGAACGCCATGTTCTCCCGGACGGTCATGTTCGGGTAGAGGGCGTAGGACTGGAACACCATCGCGATGTCCCGGTCCCGGGGGGCCTTGTCGTTGACCCGCGCGCCGCCGATGCGCAGCTCGCCGGAGCTGATGTCCTCCAGGCCCGCGATCATGTTCAGGGTGGTGGACTTCCCGCAGCCGGACGGGCCGACCAGGATGACGAACTCGCCGTCGGCGATCTCCAGGTCGACGTCGGCCACCGCGACGGTTCCGTCCGGGAACTTCTTGCTCACCTTGTCGAGCACGATGTCAGCCATGAGTACCACCTATCCCTTGACTGCGCCGGAGGTCAGGCCGGAGACGATGCGGCGCTGGAAGAAGAGGACGAACAGGATGATCGGAACGGTGATCACCACGGCGGCTGCGCAGATCGCCCCGGTGGGGTCCTCGAACTGCGACTCACCGGTGAAGAACGACAGCGCCACCGGCACCGTGCGGGCCCGCTCGGTGGACGTCAGCGTGATGGCGAAGAGGAAGTCGTTCCAGCAGAAGATGAAGACCAGGATCGCCGTGGTGAACAGTCCCGGCGCGGCCAGCGGGGCGATGACCCGCCGGAACGCCTGGGCCTGCGTCGCGCCGTCCATCTTCGCCGCCTTCTCCAGGTCCCACGGGATCTGCTTGAAGAACGCCGACAGCGTGTAGATCGCCAGCGGCAGCGCGAAGGTGATGTACGGCAGGATCAGGCCCGGCCAGGTGTCGAAGAGGCCGAGCTGCCGCTCGATCTCGAACAGCGGCGACACCAGCGACACCTGCGGGAACATCGCGATCAGCAGGGACACCCCGACCAGCAGCCGCTTGCCGGGGAAGTCCAGCCGGGAGATCGCGTACGCCGCCATGGCGCCGAGCACCACGGCGATCACGGTCGCGATCAGCGCGATGCCGATCGAGTTGACCAGGGCGCGGACGAACTGGTCGGTGGAGAAGATCGACCGGTAGTTGTCCAGCGTCCACTCCTGCGGGATGAACTTCCCGTCGGTCAGGGTCGCCGGGGTCTTGAACGACAACGACATGATCCAGAGCACCGGCACCAGCGCGAAGACGACCACGATGGCGTCCAGCAGGCCCCAGCGCAGCTTGGCCCGGGTGGTGGTGTCAGCCATCTCAACGCCTCTCCCCGTCGTCGCTGCCGGGGGCAGCGGTACCGAACAGCTTCACGAAGACGAAGGCGATGATCGCCACGGTGAGGAAGATCAGCACCGACATCGTCGACCCGATGCCGAGGTTCAGGCCCCGGATCAGGTTGTTGTAGGCGAGCATCGACACCGACGAGGTCTCGTTGCCGCCCGCGGTCAGCACGAAGATGTTGTCGAACACCCGGAACGCGTCCAGGGTGCGGAACAGCAACGCGACCAGGATCGCCGGCTTCATCACCGGCAGCATCACCTTCGTGAACCGCTGCCAGGAGGTGGCGCCGTCGGTGGAGGCGGCCTTGAGCAGATCCTCCGGTACCAGGGCCAGGCCGGCCATGAGCAGCAGCGCCATGAACGGCGTGGTCTTCCAGATCTCGGCGAGCATGATGATCGCCAGCGAGCTGGCCCGCTCGGTCAGCGGCGCGCCGTCGCTGAACAGGTTGGCCAGGTAACCCGTGCCCGGCGTCCACGCGTACCGCCAGGAGAAGGCCGCGACGACCGTGACGATGCCGTACGGGATCAACGCGGAGGTGCGTACCAGGCCCCGGCCGACCAGCGTGCGGTGCATGATCAGCGCCAGGCCCATACCGAGCACCAACTCGACGGCGACGGTGACCACCGTGATCAGCGCGGTGACCCCGAACGCCGTCCACCAGAACTCGTTGGTCAGCACGGTGACGTAGTTCTCCAGCCCGATGAACTCGCGCTCGGCGGGGAAGCGCAGGTCGTAGCGCTGCAACGACAGCCAGACCGAGTAGATGATCGGGTATGCCGTCACCAGCACCATGACCAGCGCGGCGGGCGCGCAGAGCAGCCAGCCCAGCCGGCGCTCGGCCTTCTTGTTCTCGCTCAGCGGGGCCTTGCGGCCCCGACCGGCACGCTGGGCCGGCACCTTGGCGTCCCGGCCGGGCCGGGCGGCCGTCTCGTCGGCGGCCACGTCGGCGCCCGCCGGGGTGGCGTTGACGCTCATGCCGCCACCTCCCGGCCGTCGGCGTCGAGGCGGCGGGTGCGCTCGCTCACGGCAGGACCCCCTTCGATTCGAGGGCGTCGGCGATGGCGTCACGCAGCTCGTCGGCGGTCTGCTGGGGCCGGATCGCCGACGGCGGCGACAGGATCGCCGACATGACGGTGGAGATGCTCTGGTACGCCGGGGTGAGCGGTCGGACCGCCGGCTCCTTGAGCTCTTCGAGGATGGTGTCCTTCATCGGGTACGCCTCGGCCATCTCCGGGTCGTCGTAGACCTTCTCGATGGTCGGCGGCACGCCGTCGTTGACGGCGGAGAACTTCTGGTTCTTCTCGTTGCGGATGCAGCGGGCCGCCTCGAAGGACTCCTCGGGGTGCTTCGAGTAGGCGCTGACCGCCATGTTGATCCCGCCGATGGTGACCTTGCTCGGGGTGTTCTCGTCGACGCCCGGGACGCGCGCCCAGCCGACCTGCTTCGCCAGCTCCGGGTTGGCCTCCTGCATCGCCGGATACACGAACGGCCAGTTGACCTGGAACGCGCCGTCGCCGGACTGGAACTCCAGCCGGACGGGGTCCTCGGTGGCGTTGCTGAACGACGGCGACGTCACGCCCGACGTGGCGAAGCGCTGGAGCTGTTCCAGCGCCCGTACGGTGCCCTCGTCCATGACGGCCTGCTTGCCGTCCTCGCTGAGGATCTTGCCTCCGGCGCTCTCGGCGAGGGTGTTGTAGAGGACGACGAGGCCCTCGTACTGGGCGCCCATGGTGAGCACCTGGTACGGCTTGCCCTGCTGCTTCAGCTCCTGGGCGGTGGAGATCATCTGATCCCACGTCTTGGGGGGCTGCGGCACGAGGTCCTTGCGGTACCAGAGCAGTTGGACGTTGGTGTTCTTGGGCGCGCCGTAGAGCTTGTCCTCGTAGCGCGCCGTCTCCAGCGGGCCGGCGAGGGTGCCCTGCTCGACCTCGGCCCGGTCCTTTCCGGTCCACTCCCTGATCCAGTCGGCGCTGGCGAACTCCTGGGTCCAGGTCACGTCGAGGCCGAGGACGTCCATGCCGCTGTCCTGCGCGGCCAGCCGGCGGACCATCTGCACCCGCTGGTCGTCGGCCTGCCGGGGCAGCACCCGGTAGACAATCTTGTAGCGCCCCTGGGCCTGCGCGTTGCAGTCGTCCACGACCTTCTGCAGGTTCTGCTCCGGCGGGTAGTACAGGTTGATCGTGGGCGTGCCGCCGTCCCCGCCGGATCCGCAGGCGGCCGCCATCGGCGCCACCAGCGTCAACGCCGCCCCGGCGGCCACCGCGCGCACGCGTCGCCGCCGGCGCCGTCGGGCCTTGTCAGGGTCGCTCATCGCCCCTCCCCTCGTGTCGGCCAAAGGCCGGGGTGAGGCTCCGTGCCCCGGCGCACGGCGAGCGTTCGGGCCTTCTGAGCAGCGCTTGCGCCCGCCCGGACGTTACGTGGCCCAACACTGCCCGACCTGCGGAGGTGCGAAACCTGGCGTCGACGCGACGGCGCCGACACCGCCGGACGTGGCGCGGATCACCGCCCTGCGGCTCGCCCCGGCCGCCCGTAGGCTCGGCCGATGGACGCCACCTTCTTCCTGGACCCCGCCTGCCCCTGGACCTGGCGCACCTCCCGCTGGCTGGTCGCCGTAGCCGACGCCCGGGGCCTGCACATCGAGTGGCGGGCGTTCAGCCTGGCCATCCTCAACGCCGGGCAGGTGCCGCCGGAGCGCGCCGACGCGATCGCCGCCTCCAGCCGCGCGCTGCGGTTGGTCGAGGCGCTGCGCGCCGAGGGCCGCCACGACGACGTCGCGCGCTTCTACGCCGAGACCGGCGCCCGCAGCCACGACGCGGGCAACCCGCTGTCGGCGACGATCGTGGACGCGGCCGTCGAGGCGGCGGGCCTGGGTGCCGCGGCGCCGGCTCTCGACGACGACCGCTGGGACGAGGCGGTTCGCGAGTCGCACGCCCTGGCGTACGCCTCGGCCGGCCCGGACATCGGCGCGCCGGTGCTCATGGTGCCGGGCGCCGAGCGGGGCATCCACGGCCCGATCCTCACCGAGGTCCCCGGCACCGACGACGCCCTGACGATCTGGGACTCGCTGCTGCCCCTGATCCGGATGCCCGCCTTCCACGAGGTCAAGCGCGCCCGCCACTGACCCGCCGCCACGCGGGCGTCCCACGGGTTGAGCCGGGAACTGTCCAGCGTCGGGTGGGTCCGCTAGCGTTTTCCTGGCTCCGCAGCCAGCGCGTTCGCCGTCGACGTCGACACGCCTCCGACCGCCCGGCCCGCCCCCGATCGGTGGGTTCTCGCGCGAACCTGCCTCCACCGCCGGGCCGGTTGGGCAGGATCGTCCCCAACGAGGAGGTGCCGTCGTGCAGGACACCCGCGCTCTCGCCCTGACGTTCGAGGTGAGCGGCCTGCCGCCGGTGAAGACCGAGGCGCTGTCCATCTTCGCGGCCGGGCACCGGCAGGCGACGAGGGTCCGCGCCCTGCTCCAGGCGGCCTGTGCGGCGGCCCAGCGCACCGGCTGGACCCCGCTGTCCGGGCCGATCGAGGTGGACCTCGTGCTGCGCTGCCCGCCGGGGCACCGCACCTCCGACGCCAGCACCCTGCTGGGCGGGGTGTGCGCGGTGCTCCAGGACAAGAAGCGGGTCGCCAGCATCGGCCTGGCGCACCTCGGCGTCCTGGTGGACGTCGCACTCTACGACGACGACCGGCAGATCCGGCGACTGTCGTACGCGGAGCAGCCGGCGGAGGACTTCTCGTACCAGGTTCGGGTCGCCGCCGTACCGAACGTGGTTTGACCGACGGCCGCGGTGGGGTACCGCGGACGCCGACGAAGGGAGCGCCGATGTCGGAGCCACATGTCACGCTGGACCCCCGTGGGCTCGATCCCGTGCAGCAGAAGCTGCGGGGCCCGCTGGAGAACCAGCTGACCTCGGCGTTGCAGGCCGCCACGGAACGGGTCAGCGCCAGCTACGCCGGCGAGCCGGTGGAGCAGGTCTGCCAGCGGCTGCTCGACGAGACGCGCTCCGGGCTGCACCCCGACATCGCCGCCGGATTCAACCCGGACATGGACGAGTTCTGCCGGGTGGCGGTGGCGATCGTGCGCGGCGAGACCTCCTGAGAGAGCGTTCCCGACGGGCCGGGGCCGTCGCCGGCAAGCCGCAGCCCGGAGGTTCCGGTCGACAGCGGGTGGCACGGATCGGTCATGCTCGGAAACATGATCCGGTTTGTGCTCAACGTGCTGTGGCTCGTCTTCGGCGGCGGCATCGTCCTCGCCGCCGGCTACGGCATCGCCGCGCTGATCTGCTTCGTCCTGGTGGTCACGATTCCGTTCGGCGTCGCGTCGCTCCGGCTCGCGGTCTACTCCCTGTGGCCGTTCGGGCGCACCGTCGTGCCCAAGCCCGGCGCCGGAATCGCCTCCGGGCTGGCCAACGCCCTCTGGGTGGTGCTCGCCGGCTGGTGGCTGGCCCTGTCCCACGTCCTGGCCGGCGTCGCGCTGTGCCTCACGGTCATCGGCATTCCGTTCGGGATCGCCAACTTCAAACTCGTCCCCGCCGCGATCTGGCCCCTCGGACGCGAGGTCGTCGACGCCCCGTGACAGGCCCGGCCGTCCGTGCCGGCGCCGCTGGTGACGCCCCGTCGGATCCCGGCCGGAGCGGAACGTCCCGCCCTGCCAACCTCCGCGATGCGCGACCGTAGCCGCCCGCGACGATGATCAGCCGGCACCCGTCGGCCGGCGTCCGCCGTGCACCTCCAGGCGCGCGGTCCGCGCCCGCGGCTCGGCGCGGACCTCGTCGGCCTCCTGACCGGGTCGATCACCTTGCGGACGTTGCCGACGTTGTCGTACTCGTAGGTGATCCTGTGGCCCCTCGGCGTTGACGACGCTGGTGAGCTGGCAGATCTCGTCGTAGCCGTTGGTGGTGACGAAGCGCCTTCGACCCCCGGCGTCAGGTTGCCCTTCGGCTCGGTGGCAGCAGCATTCCGCCGCCACCGCGCGGCGAGTCGATGGCCGACCGCCGAGGGTGTCAGGACCGGGGCCGCAACTCCCCGGTCCTGCCCCCAGCCGTCCGGCGTGGTGGCGGGCGCGCCGGCTGAGCGCGTGGGCGTGGCACGCCGCCCACGCCGGGCTCAACGCGACGAGCCAGCCGCCTGCACTCAGCTCCATGGTGCCCAACTACCGGACTTCGGCACGCTCCCGACTCACCCCGAGGAGCCGTGAGCGCCGAATCAGGCTAGGCGTGCCGCAGGGGGCCGGACAAGGACGAGTCGGGCCCCCCGTGGGTGATTGATGTCAAGGCGAAAAAGCGGCATGTCGACGTAACACGGCCCTACCGGCCAGCGCTGTTTCCCGTCGAGGCGGCCACTGCGTCCGACGCTCCGTACGCCCACCGCCGGCGGCCCGAAGACCGGCTCAGAAGTGGCGCAGCAGTTCGGGGAACGCGGACAGCCGCAGCACCCCCGGGTCGGCCGGATCCAGCTCGTCGTGCTCCAGCACCCAGGTGTTGTCGTTGGGGATGAACACGGCGTTGAGGCCGGCGGCGCGGGCGGGCCGGATGTCGGACTTCGGGGAGTTGCCGATCATCCAGGTGACGGCGGGGTCGACGCCGTGCTCCCGGACCAGCCAGCGGTAGGTGTCGACGTCCTTCTCCGGCACGATGTGCGCGGCCCGGAAGTGGTGCAGCAGGCCGCAGGCGTCGAGCTTGCGCTGCTGCTCCTCGCGTTCGCCCTTGGTCAGCAGCAGCAGGTGGTGCCGGGCGGCCAGGGCGTCCAGCGCCTCGGCCACGCCGGGCATCAGCTCCACCTGGTGCGCCACCAGGGCCGCCGCCAGCTCGTCGAGCTGGCGGCGTTCCGCCTCGGTGGCGGGACGCTGCCGCAGCCGCTCCAGGCACTCCCCGAGGCTGCGCAGGAACACCTTGCTGCCGTAGCCGTGCGCGACCGCGTTGGCCCGCTCGATGTCGTCCAGGATGGCCCGGATCTCGGCCCGGTCGAGGGTCGGATGGTCCAGCCACTCCAGGAAGTCGTCGATCACCCGCTCGAACAGGATGTTGTTCTCCCAGAGCGTGTCGTCGGCGTCGAAGACGAGCACCTGCCCGTCGCGGCGGCGCGTGGCGTTTCCCATGACTCTCCTCCCCCGTGCTGGCCGGGGCCACGGTACTGCGGGCCCGTCGGCCCGGTCAGCCGGGTTTTCGCGGGGTCGGCTCGTCCCTGGCGGGCACCGGGGCCTCCGGGCCGGCGAGCAGCCCCGACATGATCATGTCCTCCCGCTGCTCCTGCTTGTCGGGGCGCAGCCGCCCGCCCCGGGTGAGCATGACCGTGCCGTGCAGCAGCGCCCAGCCGAGTTCGGCGAGCGTGTCGGGATCCCGGCCGGCGGCCAGCGGGGCCACGCCGGCACGCAGCTCGGCGAAGGCGGCGCCGGGCGCGCCCGGCCCCGGGTCGCGGCCCAGGGTCAGGTCCGAGGTGTGGGCGAGCATCGCGTCGTAGACCTCGGGATTGGCGTACGCGAAGTCCAGGTAGGCCGCCACCACCGCCGGCCAGTCGCCGTGGCCGGCGGGGGCGGCGCGGGCGGCGGCGAGCGCGGCGGCCAGGTCGACGAAGCCGCGCACCGCCACGGCGGACATGAGCGCGGCCGGGTCCGGGAAGCGGCGGTAGAGGGCCTCGATGTCGACGCCGGTCCGCTCGGCCAGCCGGCGGTGGGTGGCCGCCGCCCACCCCTCGGCCTCGGCCAGCTCCCGGGCGGCGAGGACGACGCGCTCCCACTCGGCCGGGCCGGCGTCTGCTCCATCTGCTGACGACACCCCGCCGATGCTAGTGAGCGTCACCGGCGGTGACGCCCACGCGACGGATTGGCGACTCTGACGCTGCTCGGGTCAGCGGCGCAGGGTGAGGATCAGGTCGGCGACCAGGGCCGTCCAACCGGTCTGGTGCCAGGCGCCCAGCCCGGCGCCGTTGTCGCCGTGGAAGTACTCGGGGAAGCAGATCAGGTCCCGCCAGTCCGGGTGGGTCTGGAAGAGCTGGGCGGCGCCGTAGATCGGCCGCCGACCCCAGCCGTCGCGGGTGAACAGCGAGATCAGCCGCGCGGAGAGGTCGTCGGCGATCTCGTCGAGGGTCCGCTTCACCCCGGAGCGCGTCGGATACTCCACCTGGAGGTCGTCGCCGAAGAAGGCGGCGTAGTCGCGCAGCGCGCTGATCAGCAGGAAGTTGGTCGGCATCCAGATCGGGCCGCGCCAGTTCGAGTTGCCCCCGAACAGGCCGCTGGTCGACTCGGCCGGTTCGTAGCCGACGCTGAACTCCTGGCCGCCGAGGGTCACCGAGAACGGCTTGTCGAGGTGGGCGCGCGACAGCGTACGCAGCCCGTACTCGGAGAGGAACTCGTCGGTGTCGAGCATCCGGGCGAGCAGGCGGACGATCTGCTCCGGGCCGACCATCGACAGCAGCCGGTGCTGGCGACCGTCGGGCCCGAGCCGCCGGGCGCCGACGACGTCGGCGTACTCGGGGCGGTTGGCGAGGAACCAGCGCAGCCGGGCGTGCAGTTCGGGCAGCCGGTGCAGGGTACGGGCGGTGAGCCGGGTCGTCGCGGCCAACGGCAGCAGGCCGACGACCGAGCGGACCTTCAGGGGCACCTTCGTGCCGTCGGCGAGGCGCAGCACGTCGTAGAAGAACGCGTCCTCGGCGTCCCACAGGCCCTGCTCGTACGCGGCGGCGGCGATGTAGGCGAAGTGCTCGAAGAACTTGGTGGCGGTGTCGACCCAGGTGCGGTCGTGTTCGGCCAGCACGACGGCGATGTCGAGCAGGTTCAGCGCGTACATGGCCATCCAGGCCGTGCCGTCGGACTGCTCCAGCACCCCGGCGACCGGCAGGGCCGCCGAGCGGTCGAAGGGGCCGACGTTGTCCAGCCCGAGGAAGCCGCCCTCGAAGACGTTGTTGCCGACGGTGTCCTTGCGGTTGACCCACCAGGTGAAGTTCAGCAGCAGCTTGTGCATCACCCGGGCCAGGAATTCGTGGTCACGGCCCCCGTCGATCTCGAAGACCTTCAGCGCCGCCCACGCGTGCACCGGCGGGTTCACGTCCCCGAACGCCCACTCGTACGCCGGGATCTGGCCGTTGGGGTGCAGGTACCACTCCCGCAGCAGGAGCAGCAGTTGCTCCTTGGCGAAGCCCGGATCGACCCGGGCGATGCTCACGCAGTGGAAGGCCAGGTCCCAGGCCGCGTACCAGGGGTACTCCCACGGGTCCGGCATGGAGATCACGTCGAAGCTCGTCATGTGCCACCAGGCGCTGTTGCGCCCGTGCCGGCGACCGGACGGCGGCGGCGACGAGCCGGGATCGCCCTCCAGCCAGCGCTTGACGTCGAAGTGGTAGAACTGCTTGCCCCACATGAGTCCGGCGATCGCCTGCCGGGCGACGAGTGCCTCGTCCGAGGTCGCGGCGGCCGGGACCACCCCGGCGAAGAACCGGTTCGCCTCCGCCCGGCGGGCCCACACCACGGCGTCGAAGCCGTCGCCCAGGTCCGCCGGGGGCGGCGGGGTGCCGCCGGGCGGCGGGGCGGTACGGGTCAGCCGCAGCCGGATCCGCCGCTGCGCCCCCGCCGGCACGTCCAGCACGTAGTGCAGCGCGCCCTTGGTGCCCTCCCGGGCCGGGTTGACCGTCGGGGCCCCGTCGACCACGTGGTCGTTGATGCCGTCCTTCGGGTAGGGAGAGCGGCCGGGCAGGCCCCAGAGCCGCTCGGCGTTGGTGTCGTTGTCGCAGAGCAGCGGCGTGGGCTCCCCGTCGCCCTCCAGCAGCAGCTGGCCCAGCACCCGGTGCTCGCCGACGAGCCGCGATCCCTCGCCGACCAGCCGGGGCACCCGGTCACCGCCGGGCAGCCCCCACGCCCAGGTGTTGCGGAACCAGAGCGTCGGCAGCACGTGCAGGGTGGCCGCCCGGTCGCCCCGGTTGGCGACGGTGACGACGACGCACATGTCCGTCGGCGTCGCCTTGGCGTAGTCGACGGTCACCGCCCAGTACCGGTCGTCGTCGAAGATGCCGGTGTCCACCAGCTCGTACTCGGTGTCGTCGCGCCCGCGCAGCGCGTTCACCGCGACCAGCTCGTCGTACGGGAAGGCGGCCTGCGGGTAGTGGTAGCGCCAGCGCATCCACGAGTGGGTGGGGGTGGAGTCCTCGTACCACCAGTAGTCCTTGGCGTCCTCGCCGTGGTTGCCGCCGTCGCCGCCGAGGCCGAACATCCGCTCCTTGAGGATCGGGTCCTTTCCGTTCCACAGGGCGAGGGCGAAGCAGAACGTCTGCCGGTCGTCGCAGACGCCCCCCATGCCGTCCTCGCTCCACCGGTAGGCTCTGGACCGCGCGTGGTCGTGCGGGAAGTAGTCCCAGGCCGTACCGTGCTCGCTGTAGTCCTCCCGTACCGTCCCCCACGCCCGCTCGGACAGATAGGGACCCCATGCGCGCCAGTCCTGTTCCCCGGCGTCGGCCTGAGCCAGCCGGAGCCGTTCGGGGTCGGGCGCGTGGTCGTCGGGGGGCGGCACGTCGGTGATCACTCGCACATCTTCGACGTCGCCGGGGGACTTCACCACAGGAGCCATTCTCGTCGTGGCGTGTTGCACCCCGCCGCCGGTGGAGGAAAGTTGATCGACATTCGCTTCGGTTCGCAGGTCTGCGGCGACCTGACCGGCGGCGCCGCCCGGGAGTGGCTGGTCACCGACGGTCTCGGCGGCTACGCCACCGGCACGGTGAGCGGGTTGCGCACCCGCCGGTACCACGGCCTGCTCGTGGTGGCCGGCGAGACGCCGGCGTCCCGCCGGGTGGGACTGGTCGGCCTGGACCCGGCCGTGCTGTTCCCCTCCGGCGCCCGGGTGCGCCTGGGCGCGCACGAGTGGGCCTCCGGCGATGTCGATCCGCGCGGCTTCGAGCTGCTGGAACGCTTCGACCTGACCGACGGCCTGCCCCGGTGGCGGTGGCGGATCGGCGACGTGGTGATCGAGCGGGAGCTGGCGATGACGCACGGGCGCCCCTGCGTCGCCGTGGTGCACCGGCTGGTCTCCGGTGGGCCGGTGCGCCTCGACCTGGCGGCGGTGTGCACCTGGCGGGACGCGCACGGCGAGCGCCGCGCCGACGGCCCGGCCCCCCGGGCGGAGTCCGTGCCGGGCGGCGCGGTGGTCGAGGGCGCGTTCCGCATCGCCGGGCCGGACTGGACCCCGGAGGGCCAGTGGTGGCTCGGCGCGCACCACCGGGAGGAGGCGGCGCGGGGCCTGAACCCCGACGAGGACCTCTGGTACGCGGGCCGGTTCTCGGGCGCGCTGGAGCGCCCGGGCGACACGGTGTCGGTGCTCGCGTGGGCCGACGAGCTGGTCGAGGAGCCGCCCCCGGCGACCGAGGTGGTCGCGGCGGCGCGGGAGCGCAACCGGCGGGTGGTGGCCGCGGCGAAGCCGGCCGACGCGGTCGAGGCGACGCTGACGCTGGCCGCCGACGCGTTCGTGGTCGACACGGCCACCGGGCCGGACGTGGTGGCCGGCTACCCGTGGTTCGGCGCCTGGTCCCGGGACACGATGATCTCCTACGAGGGGCTGTTCCTCTGTACCAACCGGGCCGGCGAGGGCCGGGAGCTGCTGCGGGCGTACGCGGCGACGCTGTCGGAGGGGATGCTCGCGAACACCGCCGACACCGGGCGGGTGGAGTACAACACCGTCGACGCGACGCTGTGGTTCCTGCACGCGGTCAGCCGGCACGTCACGGTCACCGGCGACACCGATCTCGGCGACGAGCTGCTGCCCGCGCTGCACGGCGTCGTCGACGCGCACCTGGCCGGCACCCGCTTCGGCATCGCCGTCGACCCGGCCGACGGGCTGCTCACCCAGGGCGGCACCCCGGGCACGGCACTGACCTGGATGGACGCCCGCGTGTACGGGGTGCCGGTCACCCCGCGCACGGGCAAGCCGGTGGAGGTCAACGCGCTCTGGGTCAACGGGCTGGCCGGCCTGGCCGAGCTGACCGAGCTGGCGGGGCGGGACGCGGGCGCGCTGTGGCGGCTGCACGAGCGCGCCGGCGCCGCGTTCCGGGACCGGTTCCCGGCCCCGTCGGGCTGGCTGCACGACGTGGTGGACGCACCCGCGCCCGCGTACCCGCTGGGCGGGGCCGCGCACCACGACGACGACCTGCTGCGCCCCAACCAGCTGCTGGCCTGGTCGCTGCCGTACGCCCCGCTGGAGCCCGACGAGGCCACCGTGCGCCGGGTCGCCGCCGGGCTGCTCACCCCGCTGGGCCCGCGCAGCCTCTCCCCCGACTCACCCGAGTTCGTCGGGCGGCACCGGGGCGGTCCGGCCGAGCGGGACGGCGCCTACCACCAGGGCACCGTCTGGCCGTGGCTGCTCGGCCCGTACGCCGACGCCGCCCGACGGGCCAAGATGTCGGTCGATGACCTTTTCGTCGGCATCGAGGCCCATCTGACCGAATATGGCCTAGGATCGGTGAGTGAGACGGCCGACGGCCTCGCGCCGCACGCCGCCACCGGGTGCCCGTTCCAGGCGTGGTCGGTCGCCGAGCTGCTACGCGCCCGCAGAAACGGCCGGTAGCGCTTTACACGACCGCAACGGCGGCGTCTCCGCCGGATAGCCGGCCGCCAGCAGGATGGGTTCCGATCCGCTCGCGACCGCACCGGGCACCGGTCTCCGGTACCCGGCGGTGCGCCCGGGGACAACTCAAAGGGGGCCGCCCGAATGTCACCTGACGCCGACGTGATCGACATCCACCCCGCCCGGCGACTGCGGGTGCTGATGCTCTCCTGGGAGTACCCGCCGGTGCTGGTCGGCGGGCTCGGCCGGCACGTGCACGCCCTGTCGGTCGCCCTGGCCGCCGCCGGGCACGAGGTCACCGTCGT